>NZ_JBMRFS010000005.1:0-394092 GCF_049384825.1 Stenotrophomonas sp. CASM106 | reverse complement strand
TAGGCCTACCGCCAGCGTTCACTCTGAGCCAGGATCAAACTCTTCACTTAAAACTACATGATCCGAAGATCAAAATTTAAAGCTGCAGATGATTGATTCTGGCAACGTATCGCTTGCTTTAAAACAAATAATAGTTGCTTGATCAAACGTCTGCAAGATGGACAATCATCCTTCCTGCAGGCGCCTTCACAAGATACCTGCGCATACTTTCAAAGATCCGGGGAAGTGGCCTCAGCGCCGTTCCCGTGTGCTGCGAAGTTTCCTTCGTAGCGAGCCGCCCATTATAGCCGGCTTTTCCGCTTCGTCAACACCTTTTTTCAAGGCCGTCTCACCGGAGTGGACGTTGTTGCCGATGCTGCTTCGTCGTTGGACCCGAGGGCCTTTCGTCGTCGCGAGCCGCCTATTATGCCGGACTTTTCGAGTCCGTCAACACCTTCGTTCGATCAACTCGTACGTCGGTGGTGGCGTCGCTGTTCGCGTGTCGTTTCCGGGGAAGCGATGCGCTGCAGCAAGGGAGCGAATTCTAGAGATCCTGCGGATTTCGTCAAGGCTTTTTTGCAGCGTGATGACAGAAGCACCGCGCCATCACGCATGACGTACGCTCGAAGATCACTGCGGCGTTGCCCGCGCGTTGCGCGGTCAACGCCGCAACCCTTATCAATGCAGGGATGCACAGTGGAGACAGGACAATGAGCATGCAGGTGCGGCGCGCGTGGTGGCGCGATCTTTCGATGCCGGCAATCGTCGCTGGCTTCATTACGGTACTGGTGGGCTTCGCCAGCTCGGCCGTGATCGTGTTCCAGGCGGCACAGGCCATCGGTGCCGACCAGGCGCAGATCGCCTCCTGGATGTGGGCGCTGGGGCTGGGCATGGGCGTGACCTGCATTGGCCTGTCGCTGCGCTATCGGGTGCCGGTGGTGACAGCGTGGTCGACCCCGGGTGCAGCGATGCTGGTGGTGGGTGCCGGCGGTGCTTCGCTCTCCGAGGCCACGGGCGCATTCCTGCTGGCCGCCGTGCTGGGCCTGCTTGCGGGTTTCTCGGGGGTCTTCGCGCGACTGATGCAACGGGTACCGATGGCGCTGGCCGCCGGCATGCTGGCCGGTGTGCTGCTGCGCTTCGGGCTGGATGTGTTCGTCGCCATGAACACCCAGCTGGTGCTCGCGCTGGCAATGTTCGCCACCTGGCTGGCCGGGCGCCGGCTGTTCCCGCGCTATGCGGTGATCGCCACGTTGCTGGTCGGCATCGCCGTCGCCGCGAGCCGTGGCCTGCTGCACGCCCAGCAGGTGCATCTGCAACTGGCGATCCCGCAGTGGGTGACGCCCTCGCTGTCGTGGACGGCCGTGGCCGGCATTGCCCTGCCCCTGTTCGTGGTCACCATGGCCTCGCAGAACATTCCCGGTGTGGCGGTGATGCGCGCGTCCGGCTATGACGCCCCGGTGTCGCCGTTGATCGGCTGGATCGGTGTAGTCAATACGCTGCTGGCGCCGTTCGGTGCGTATGCACTGAACCTGGCGGCGATCACCGCCGCCATCTGCATGGGCCGCGATGCGCACGAGGATCCGGCGCGCCGCTACACCGCAGCGATGGCGGCCGGCGCCTTCTACATTGTCATCGGGCTGTTCGGCGCCACGGTGGCCGCACTGTTCGCGGCCTTCCCCAGGGAGCTGGTGGCCTGCGTGGCCGGTATCGCGCTGTTCGGCACCATCGGCAACAGCCTGGCCAGCGCCCTGGCGGTGGAGCGTGACCGCGAGGCTGCACTCGTCACCTTCCTGGTCACCGCCTCGGGGGTCTCCCTGGCCGGGATCGGTTCGGCGTTCTGGGGACTGCTGGCCGGTGCACTGTGCCTGCTGGTGTTGCGGGCACGGACAGCGGCCTGAGCAACCCTATCAGGCCGGCATGATCAGGCCGCCATGCGGGCGACGGTATTGATCACCGCGTTGGCCGCCATGCCGATCACCACCGCCCACACGCAGGTGCCGCCACGACGCTGCAGTTCGGCACGGATGCGGTTGTGCTGCCCGGCGTGGGCAGCCTTCACTTTGCCCAGCAGTCGCGTGCAGTAGCGCAGGTACAGGGTATTGGCGGTCACCGCGATGGCGAACCGAGGCACCGCCAGCAACGCCACCGTGAGCAGCGGGTTGGCGCGGGCCGCCAGCAGCGCGATGCCGATCAGGACCAGCTCGAAGAGGATGGCTGCCAGGTACATCTTCCGGTGCAGCAGCCAGTACGTCGGCACCAGGAAGGCGGGCCAGTGCCACGGTCGCGGCGGCTTCGGCACCGGGCTGCCCAGGTGCCAGCGCTGGCGATAGAGCGCCGCGTTGGGGCCGACGAGGAGGTTCAGGTAGTCCGCGTCGGACGGAGGGGGCGCGTCGTCCACCTCTGTGGCGGGCGCAAGATAGGGATTGTCATCCGCCGGGGAAACCGGCGGAGTATCCAGATGATTCATGTTGGCGATTCCTTGCCCAGGATGATCCCGCGGTAGCGGCAGCCACCGCCGGATCTGAAGCCTTCCCGGCCTCAGCCTGCCAGCGCCTGCCCCACCAGCATCACCGCAACGACGGCGATGGCCACCACCGCCGCTGCCAGTGCATTGGTGTCACCCCGTCTGGCCAGCTCGCTGCGCAGGCGCGCCCCGTCATCTCCCACCAACGCGCGCGCGCGGGCGATCTCACGCTGGCAATGCGCCAGGTACCAGCGGTTGGCATACACCGCGGCGGTGATGTTGATGACGAGGGTGATGACCGTCGACACGCCTTCCGGAACGCCCAGCAACGCCTCGGCGATGCTGAAGAACACCAGCACGCCGGCCCAGATCGCCGCCAGCCGGTACATCCTGCGGTACACCATCCAGATCACGCCGATCAGGAACGCCGGCCAGTGCCAGGTGCCGTTGCCGTTGCCGTTGCCGTCGGCAATGCCCTGGTCGAGCCGCCAGCGCTGTCGATAGATCGGGAAGTTGCCGCCGACCACGGCGGCGTACAAGGCGATGTCGCCTTCCAGCTGCGGCGCGGTCGCGGCCACCGGCGAAGCTGCCGGCGCACGATAGGGGTCGGACGGATCAGCGGTCGATGCGCCGCTGGCGCTGACGGCCTGCGCCGGTTCAATCGACGGCGGGGTCGGATCCATCGGCGCCACCGAAGGATCCAGCTCGGCCAGCGGCCGCCACGATGCCATTCCTTCCCGCCACATCAGCGTACGGGCGGTTACCGTGCCGTCCTGCTGCAGACGGCGCAGCCCGGCCAGGTCCACCGGCCCTTCGCTCTGCTTGCTGTTGGCGTACCACCACTGTGCGTCCTGCATGCCATCCATTCCTGTCGATCCCATGGTTACTCCGAACACCCCGCCACGGCCTGCAGCGGTTCACTGGCCAGTACCTGCACCAGCTGGTGGCGCGCGCCGGGTGCAAGGGCAATCTGCTCCGGCCCGGCATTGGCTACTTCCAGGCACACGTAATCGTGCCAACCGTCGCCGACATCGGCCATCTTCGCCGCCGCCTCCGCGCCCGGATTCCACGCCACCAGGGTCTGGCTGCCTTCGCTGCGGATCTCGATCCGCCGCTGCAGGACGGGATCGCGAAGCACGTAGTGGCCACCGGCACCGGTATAGATGCGGTCGCTGCGCCCCGGATCGCGCGGGTCACGCAGCGACCAGGGCCCCTGCTGCCGGCGCAGCTGCGTGTAATCCTCGTACTTGTCCAGATAGTGCAGGCCATCGAGGCCATCAACCTCGACACGACGGGCATCGCCCACCCGGAAGTAGCTGTGCAGGGCCTGGGTGAAGGTCATCGGGGACGGGCCGGTGTTCTCGGTGGTCAACTGCTGGCGCAACTGGCGACCGATGCGCAGCTGCATCTGCAGGCGCAGGCCACACTCGGCAATCGACAGGGGCGCCAGCTGCAGCTCCAGTTCACCGTCATCGTCCTGGCGGGCCTGCAGCAGCTCCCAGCGCGCGGTGCGTACCAGGCCGTGTGCCGGCACGTCATCACTCTGGCCCTGGCGACCGAACCACGGCCAGCACACTGGAACGCCACCCCGGATCGGCGTGGGCAGCCCGGCCCGTTTCGGCGACAGCCACAGCAGGTCCGGCTGCCCCTCCGGGATGAACGACAGCAGCTGTCCACCGAACACGCTGATGGCCGCGGTGGCGCTGGGCGTGCGTATCTGCCAGGCCTCGAGCCCGTGGTACAGGCCGGTGCTGATGTCCGGGTTCGACTGCATGCTATGACGCTCCTTGAAGACCGCGGCGATGATGTCGCGGCCAGCCTGTGATCGGCAAGGTCTAGCGGGTGGCAGGCGCCCCTGCGGCTGCCTCCTGCTGCAACGCGCGCAGGATGCGCTGGCCGGCGCGCCCATCCGCATTGGCCCAGCCCAGGCGCTGCTGCTCGACCTGGATCGCGCGGCGCGTGGCGGTGCCGATCATGCCGTCCGCGCTGCCGATGTCGTGGCCGCGGGCCAGCAGCAGGGTCTGCAGCTGGCGGCGTTCATCGCGGCCGATGCCAGGATCATCGGTCGGCCAGGCGGTGGCCAGGCCGGTGCCGCCACGCAGCTGGTCGGCCAGCGTGGCGATGGCCAGTGCATAGCTTTCGGCGGCGTTGTAGCTGTAGATCGCATCGTAGTTGCGGAACACCAGCAGCGCCGGGCCCTTGATGCCGGCCGGCAGCAGCAGGGCGGCGCGCGCGTCGGCCGGCAGATTGGGCGGCACCAGCGCGCTGCCATCCAGCGCGGTCACGCCCTGCACGCGCCAATCGGCGAGGGCTCTACGTTGGGTGCGGCCCGCCTGGCTGGCATTGAAACCGGGGGGAACACGGACCTCCATGCCCCACGGTTCGCCACTGCGCCAACCCGCACGCTTGAGGTAGTTGGCGGTGGACGCCAGCGCGTCGGGAATGCTGCCGACCAGATCGCGGCGGCCATCGCCATCACCATCGACCGCGATACGTGTGTAGGTGCTGGGCATGAACTGCGTATGCCCGAAGGCACCGGCCCAGGAACCGGTGAGCCCCTGGGCCTGCAGGTCGCCGCGGTCGATCAGCTTGAGCAGCGCCAGCAGTTCGCCGCGGAAGAAGGCCTGGCGGCGGCCGGCGCAGGACAGCGTGGCCAGCGACTGCAGCAGCGGGCGCTTGCCGAAGACGCGGCCATAGTCGCTCTCCACCCCCCAGACCGCGACGATGGTGGCCGGGTCGACGCCATACTGCGCGGAGACGCGATCGAGCAGATCGCGATGTTGCTGCAGCAGGGTGCGGCCATCATCGACGCGCTGGCGGTCGACCAGCGCGGCCAGGTAATCCCAGATCGGCGTGGTGAATTCCGGCTGTGCGTCCAGCAGTCCGAGCACGCTCGGGTCCGGCGTGAGTCCGGTGGTGATCTCGTTGAAACGGTCGGCGCCGATGCCCTGGGTTGCGGCGGTGGCCTGCAGGCCCGCCAGGCAGCGGCTGAACACCGGATCGTTGCTGGCGGCAGGGGCCGCAGGCAGCGTCGGGGTCGACGCGAGGGCGGCCGCCAGGCCGAGCGTGGTCAGAATGGGCATGGCGTCCTCCGTGTTGCCGTTGCACGGCCATCTTAGGGGCAGCAGTGCGGCTGAACCTGAAGGGGCGCCTGCTGCACCCCCCTAGGCAGCGCGCAGCAGGCGCAGGCCATAGGCGGGACTTTCGGCATCCCAACGCTGTGCGACCTGCAGGCCCGCCTGCTGCAACAGCGCCTCGAAGCTGTCATCGGTGTACTTGTGGCTGTACTCGACGCGGATGGGTTCACCGGCAGCAAAGTGGAAGGTGCGGCCACCGAGGTGGACGTCCTGCGGCCACTGGCTGACCAGGTCGGTTTCGATGCGCAGCCGCGCGGTGCTGTAACGGGCGCGGTGGCGGAATCCATCGAGATCGAAATCGCTTCCGATCTCGCGGTTGAGGCGGGCCAGCAGATTGAGGGTGAATGCCGCAGTGACGCCCTGCGCATCGTTGTAGGCCGCTTCGATCAGCGCCGTGTCCTTGTGCAGGTCGATGCCGATCAGGGCCAGGCCGTCGCGGCCCATCGTCTGGCGCATCGCCCGCAGCAGGGCGACGGCCTCCGCTTCGGCGAAATTGCCCAATGTGGAACCGGGGAAGAACAGCAGCCGTCGCGCGGGTTCGCGTTCGGGCATGGGCACGGCGACGGCGCGGGTGAAGTCCGCGCAGACCGGCAGCATCTCGACCTCGGGCAGCGCCGGCGCCAGGTGGTCGATGCTGGACAGCAGTGCGGCCCGCGAGATCTCGATCGGCGTATAGGCCACCGGATCCTGCAGCGCGGCCAGCAGCAACGCGGTCTTGCGGCCACTGCCGCTGCCCAGCTCGACCACATGCAGGCGCGGGCCGACCACGCGCGCGATATCGGGCAGCACCCGGGCCAGCAGCGCCAGCTCGGTGCGCGTGGGGTAGTACTCGCGGGTCTGGGTGATCTGTTCAAACAGACGCGAGCCGCGGGCATCGTAGAAGTACTTGGAAGGCAGCTGCCGCGATGCGCATGACAGACCGGCCAGCGCATCGGCCAGGATCTGCTGGCGGCTGGGGGTCAGGTCGGTCAGCGCCTGCAGCGCGTCATGCACCGTGCTCATATGAGGTCCCTGGCCAGGCGCAGTCCGGAGAACTGCCAGCGCGCCGGCGGCATGAAGAAATTGCGGTAGCTGGCGCGCACATGGCCACGGGGCGTGGCACAGCTGCCGCCGCGCAGCACCCATTGCCCGCACATGAACTTGCCGTTGTATTCGCCGAGGTTGCCGTCAAAAGAGCGGAAGCCCGGGTAGGCACCATAGGCGCTGGCGGTCCATTCCCAGACATCACCGAACAGCTGCCGCAGCCCACTGCCCCCGGCTGCCTGCGGGTGCAGGTGATCGTCATCGGCGAAATGACCGCGCAGGGGCTGCGACGCGGCGGCCGCTTCCCACTCGAACTCGCTGGGCAGGCGCGCACCGGCCCAGCGGGCGCAGGCATCGGCCTCGTAGTAACTGAGGTGGCAGACCGGCGCGTGCGGGTCCAGCTCGCGCCAACCACCCAGGGTGTACTCGCGCTGCAGGGCATCATCCCAGTACAGGGGGTGCTGCCAGCCTTCGGCTTCTCGCAGCGCCCAGCCTTCGCTGAGCCACCAGCGCGGTTCGCGGTACCCCCCTGCCTCGATGAAGGTGCGGTACTCGGCATTGCTGACGGGACGCTCGGCCAGGGCATGCGCGGGCAGCAGCACGCGGTGCGGCGGCGATTCGTTGTCGTAGGCGAAGGCGGCGTGCCGGGGCCATGCCGCAGCACCGACGGTGACGATGCGTTCGGGCGATTCGATCCAGCCCTGCGTCGCGGCGATGCTGGCAACGGGCCGCAGGTCGTCGCGATACGGTGGCTGCAGTGGATTGCACCAGAACGCATGCTTGATGTCGGTCAACAGCAGTTCCTGGTGCTGTTGTTCGTGCTGCAGACCCAACTGCAGGTGGTGCAGCGCCTGCGCGTCGAGGTCACCGGCTGCCAGCCGTGACTGCACCTGCATGTCGACCTGTTGCCGGTAGTCGCGCACCTGCTGCAGCGAGGGCCGCGACAGCAGCCCGCGCTGCGGCCGCGCATGCGCCGGGCCGATGCTCTTGTAATAGCTGTTGAACAGATAGTCCCAGGCCGGGTCATGCGCGGGCGTGGTGGCGAAACCGGCCAGCACGAAGCGTTCGAAAAACCAGGTGGTATGGGCCAGGTGCCACTTGCTGGGACTGGCGTCGGCCATGCTCTGCAGCATGGCGTCCTCGGCACTGAGCGGCGCGGCCAGCTGCAGGCTGCGCGCCCGCACCTGTGCAAAGCGGCGGGCGAGATCGCGCTGCGGGGCAGCGACGGCGGTGGGTACGCTGTCCATGCCGGAAGCATCGGCGCAGGACGGTGAGCGCAACGTCATGGCACCACATCACCACGTTCACATGACAGCGGGCACGCGCATTCAAGAAGCGCGTGGGGACGCCGCTAACGGCAATGTTGCGGCCGCATCGTCACCGCACTGGACTTACCGCGTGCCCCTGCATCCGCTCCGCCAGCCTGCGCATTACCTGTTCGTGCTGCCCGCCGTGCTGGTCGTCCTGGTGCTGTGGATGGCGCTGGGCACCGAGGATGTCGCCAGCCCGGCGCAGCGCATCCTGCCCTGGCTGCTGGCCTGTCTCGGTGCAGGCCTGGCCCTGCTCTACCACCAGATGCGCACGTTGTGCCTGCTGCTGCTGGTGGCGGTGGTATTCGCCCTGCTGCACTGGGACGTCGGTGGCTACCTGCGCAGCGGCCATGTCGACGCCCTGACCCCGCTGCGCTTCCACGCGATCTCGGCGTGGGTGCCGCTGCTGTTCGCCGGACTGGCACTATGGCCGGAACGCGGCCGCCGACGCCAGGACCTGCTGCTGCGCGGCGTAGTGTGCGGCGCGGCGCTGATGATCTTCCTGCTGCTGGCGGCACAGCAGCCGCAGGGCATGCACGATCTGCTGTCGAACCGTCACTGGGCCTGGATTCCCGCCAACTGGAACGCGTTGGCGCAGTTGCCGGCGCTGCTGTTCCTGCTGGCGACCGCAGCATTGGGCTGGCAGGCCTGGCGGCATCCGCGGCCACTGCACACGGCAATGCTGCTGGCCCTGCTGTGCCTGTGGTGGATGCTGCCGCGGATCTTCCTGCAGCCGGTGCTGCTGCCGGCGCTGAGCAGTGCCGCCCTGCTGCTGATGCTGGGCGCGATGCTGCAGGAATCCTTCCACATGGCCTTCCGCGATGAGCTGACCGGCCTGCCGGGGCGACGGGCGTTCAACGAGACCCTGCAGCGGGCACGCGGTACCTACAGCATCGCGATGGTGGACGTTGACCACTTCAAGTCATTCAACGACACCCATGGTCACGACACCGGCGACGATGTGCTGCGCCTGGTGGCGTCGCGGCTGGCGCGGGTGGGCGACGGTGGCCGTGCGTTCCGCTATGGCGGCGAGGAGTTCGCGGTGGTGTTCCTGGACCGGCCGGCGGCAGCCTGTGTCGATGCCGTGGAAGCATTGCGGCAGAGCATCGAGGACACCCGCATGCAGCTTCGCGACCGCAGCACCCGCAGCCGTGACGACGAAGCCGGCCGCCAGCGGCGGGGACGCGGTGGCAGCGGCCAGGTGGTACAGGTGACGGTGAGCATCGGGCTGGCCGACAGCCGCGTGGATCCGCGGCCGATGGCCGTGGTCAAGGCCGCCGACCAGGCCCTGTATGTGGCCAAGGACGGGGGCCGCAACCAGGTGCGCGCGCACGGCGGCCAGCGCGTTCTGGCAGCGCACAGCGCGTAGTGCTCAGACCGCGTCGAGGTAGTACCAGCGGCCGTCGATGCGTTGGAAGCGGCTGTGCTCGGTCATCCTCACCGCGCTGCCGCCGCCGATGCGGTAGCGCGCGGTGAAGCGGACTTCGGCGCTGTCAGCGCCAGTGACGGTGTGCTCGTGCACGGTCAGGCCCAGCCAATGGGTGCGCTGGCCGGGGGCATCGTCCAGCGACAGCTCGGCCGGACGCGTGTCCGGATGCCAGGACTGGCGCAGGTAGTCAGCCAGGCCACGCACATAGGCGCTGTAGCGCGAACGCATCAGGTGCTCTGCATCAGGCGCGGCTTCACCGGCATGGAAACGGCCACAGCAGGCGGCATAGTCGGCGGGAAGGCCACAGGGGCAGGGATCGGCGGGTTTTCGGCTCATGCCGGCATTGTCGCCGGGTTGCCGGGATTGATCCACGCGGGGCCGCAGTCGCCCGGAGCAGGACAGGCGTATGCTGTCGCGCCCCCTCCTTGATTGATCGCCGTGCTGGAACTGGTTCCCCCTGAGTTGTGGTGGCTGGTGGTGATCGCCTTCATCGCCGGCCTTGTGGATGCCGCTGTCGGTGGCGGTGGCCTGGTGCAGCTGCCCGGCCTGTTCACGGTGCTGCCGCAGCAGACGCCGGCGATGCTGTTCGGTACCAACAAGTTCAGTTCGATGTTCGGTACCGGTGCGGCCGCCTGGCGCTATGCGCGCAACGTGCGCTTCCCGTGGAAGCCGGTACTGTTCGCGGCCGGTACCGCCTTCATCTTCTCCTTCGCCGGGGCCACCGCGGTGAGCCTGCTGCCCAAGGACGCGGTGCGCCCACTGGTGCTGGTGCTGCTGATCGCGATGCTGGCCTACACGTTGTGGAAGAAGGACTTCGGCGCGTTGCACCGGCCGCAGGAGATCGGCCGCCGCGAACTGGCGATCGCGCTGGCGATCGGTGCGGCGATCGGCTTCTACGACGGCTTCTTCGGGCCGGGCACCGGCAGCTTCCTGATCTTCCTGTTCGTGCGCTTCTTCGGCCTGGATTTCCTGCGTGCGTCAGCGGCGTCGAAGGTGGTGAACCTGGCGACCAATGTGGCGGCAATCTCGTTCTTCGTACCGACCGGCAACATCCTGTGGCTGTTCGCGCTGCCGATGGCGGCGGCCAACATCATCGGCTCGGTGGTGGGCACGCGCCTGGCGTTGAAGGGCGGCACGCCGTTCATCCGCAAGTTGTTCGTGGGGCTGGTGGTGGTACTGATCGCGCGGATGGCGTGGGATACCTTCCGCGGTGCGTGAATGCGGTTGCCGGCCAGCGGCCGGCACTACCGGGTCATGAACCCCGCCCATGGGCAATGCCGGCCGCTGGCCGGCATCCCCATCCGATCGGGTCATGAACCCCGCCCATGGGTAGTGCCGGCCGCGGGCCGGCACCCCCATTCAATCGACCGGGTCAGGCTTCGGCTTCTTCCGGTTCGTTGGCCTGCTGGCGGCTGCGCTCGGGCAGCTTCAGGCGCTTGCCTTCTTCGTCGTACTCGATCAGCAGCACGCCGGAGTCGTGGCGGCCGCTGATCTCGACGAAGCAGGCGCCACCGATGAACGGCTCCAGCGTCATCACCGACTTCAGCGGGGTGGCGACCACCATCTGGAAACCGAAGTTGTCGAAGATGTTCATCGCCAGCGCGGTGAACTCGTTGTCGGCCTTGTCGAAGGCTTCGTCGAGCACGACGGCGGCGTAGCTGGGCAGCTGGCTGTCGGCGCCGCCGAGCTGGTAGCGCAGTGCCGCAGCCAGGCAGGTGGTGGCCAGTTTCTGGCGCTGGCCACCGGACTTGCCCGCGCCACTACGGTAGATCTCGACCTGCTGGCGCGTTTCCGCATCCAGCTCGACGCCGATGAACTCCACGTGCATGCGTACGTCCAGCACCAGCTCGCGCCAGCGCTTGTCCTCGCCTTCCTGCGAACCCAGGCGGTTGACCAGCTGGCGCAGCACGGTGAACTGCGATTCGGCCAGCTCGCGCTGCTCGGTCTGCTGCTGCGCCAGCACCTCGCGCAGCTGCAGGTGGAACTCGCCGACTTCCGGCAGGCGGCGGTCGCTCAGTTCGATGGTCAGCAGCGTGCCACGGTTGAACGGCACCTGCTCCAGGCTGGCGTTCACTTCGTCCAGGCGCTGGCCAATCGACTTGCGGGCCTCGGCGCTGTGGCGCTGCAGGGCCAGCAGGTTGTTCTTGCTCTGGTTCTGCAGCAGATCGAAGAAGCGCTCTTCGTGCTGCGGCAGGCCGTCGCGCTCCAGGCGCTCGAGGCGGGCAAGGAAATCCTCGGCCGAGGCCACCGATACGGTGAAGTCGCCCGATTCCTCCGGCCACTGCTGGATGAAGCGACGGAAGCAACCGATCAGCTGGTTCTCGATGCGGTTGAGGTCCTGCTGCGAGGTCGACAGCTGCTCGTTCAGCGCGTTGCTGACCTGGCGCATGTGCGCCTCCAGCGTTTCCAGGCTGAGCGGGCCCTGCTCCTGCAGGCGCTCGGCGAGCCCGGCTTCCTGCTCCTGGGCCAGGCTCGGCAGCACCAGCGCACGGCTCTGCTGGCGAGCGCGGTCGAGGCGATCGCGTTCCTTGACCAGCTGGCCGCGCTCGACGCGGACGTCTTCATAGGTGCGGCGGGCCTGCTCGATGTCGGCGCGCACGGCGTCGATCTGCTTGGCCAGCTTGGCCAGGTCGGCATTGCCTTCGCGCAGGTCGCGCAGGGTGGCCTCGATATCGGTCAGGCGCTGCTGCGGGGCGGCGATGTCGATCTCGTTCCAGCTGATGCTGACCAGCTCGTGGCAGGCCAGCCGGCGCTCGTTGTCGCGGTCACGCTGCCCACGCAGGCGCGCGATGTCGGTCTCGCAGCTGGCGATGCGCTTGGCCAGTTCCTGGGCTTCGCGCTCGAAGGCGCCCACCTTGTCGTGGTTGTTGAAGCCGAGGATCCAGCGACGGCGGTCGCCCACCGCACTGCGGTCGTCCTTCTCGAAGCGGTCGCCGGGATGCTTGACCTGGCCTTCTCGGGTGATGCCGCGGTCGACGTTGCGCAGCTGCTTGGCATCCACGCACTCGTAGTCGAAGCGCTTGCCGAGCTCACGGCGCAGCCAGCTTTCGAATACGTGCTCGCGCAGCTCCAGCTTGTGCAGCAGCGACTTCGCCGACGGCTCGCGCGCGAACGCATCATCGTTGCGGCGCACACGGTAGTAGGTGAAGCGCATGCCCAGGTGAGTGCGATTCACCCACTCGGCGACGTCGTTGTAGTGCTTGTCATCGACCAGCAGCGACAGCGCGAAGCCACCCAGCACACGCTCGATGGCACCCTGCCAGCCCTGCTCTTCCGAGCGGACCTGGATCAGCTCGCCGACAAACGGCAGCGCCGCCTCGGCAATGCCGGTTTCCTCGGCCAGGCGCGCGCGCAGCTTCTGCATCGGCGCAGGGATGTTGGAGGGCGTGCGCTGCATCGCTTCGAGTTCCGCACGGACTTCGCCGAAACGGCGCTCGTCATCGCGCTTGCCACCCAGGCGATCGCTGATCGCATCGTCCAGCGCCGAAGAGGCACGCTGGCGGTCCTGCAGTTCGTTCTGCGCACGCTCGACCAGCTCGGCGAAGCCGTGTGCGTCGTCCGGAAGTTCAGCCCCCAGCTGCTGCGCGGCCAGGCTTGCCTGCTCGCGCTTGGCTTGGCGGCGGTCACGCTCGGCTTCGGCGCGGCCCTGCTCGCGTTCCAGTTCCTCGATGCGCTCACCGCCCTGCTGGCGACGCTGCAGTTCCAGTTCGGCCAGGCGCTCGGTGTGGTTGTCCAGTGCGGCACGGCGCTGGGCTTCTTCCCCGAGCAGGCCACGGTCACGCACGTCCATCTCGCGCAGGCGCGCCTCGATCAGCGCCTGGCGGCGGCTTTCACGGAAGCTGTCGACGCCAAGCTTGAGGGCTTCGTCGTCGCCGCGCCGGCGGTGCATTTCCTTCAGGTCGTTGTAGTAGGCGCGTGCCGGCAGCAGGGTCTCCACCTGGCGGCGGGCGGTGACAACGGCCTGGTGCGCGCCATCGAGTTCGGCGAAGTCGCTGACCAGGCGCTCGGCGGCGTCGAAGGTCTTCGGCGTGTCGAGCATGAAGTCGCGCAGGAAGACGTTGAGGTCGCCCAGGTTCTTCGCCGACTGCGTCTTGTGCAGCAGGCGCAGCGCCATCTCGTTGTCGATGCCGAGCAGGTCGCGGAAGCGCTCGGCGTAGCCGGAGAAGGTGTCGAAGTGGTGCAGGTCAGGCAGCTTCTGCTTGAGCTTGCGCAGGTCCAGGTCAAAGCCGCCAAGATCCTTGGCGATGTCGAACGGACGCTCGGCGATCATGTAGTGCTTGCGCACATCGCCGGCCGAGGTGCCGTTGCCGGAGATCCACAGCAGGCGCACCAGGCTGACCACGCGGCCATCGCCGGCGCGGTACTCCAGCACCAGCGCAGTCCAGGTCGCGCCCTTGCGAAGGTACTGGGTGGCGATTTCGCCGGTGCCGCTGTCCTGCTGGTCGGCCCACGCGCCACGCACGTAGGACACCAGGTTGCGGTCGCGGCCACTTCGCTCGGCTTCACGCGCGGCGGCGTTGAAATCGACGATGGCCGGCGGCGTCAGCAGCGCGGACATGGCATCGAGCAGGGTCGACTTGCCCGAGCCGGAACGGCCGACGAACAGGAAGCCACGCTCGGCGATCGGTACTTCGGTCAGTCCGTTGAACGTGCCCCAGTTGTGTACCTGCAGGCGACGCATGCGGAACTGCTGCAGGCGCGGGTCCGGCAGGCCTTCGTTGAACAGGGCGGGAGTGTGCTTGGAGATAGCCATGCGATGGTCGGGTCTCTCAGGCCTCGGCGGCCGGGGTTTCACGCAGCTGGCGGTAGACCGCCGAAAGCTGGGATACGTCTTCGGCGGAGAACAGCAGCTTCAGCGCCGGCGAGACTTCGTGGCGGTCTTCCTGGCCGCTGAGGCGGGTCAGGATGTGGTTGTCCTTCATCTTCTGCACCGCCGAAGCGACGCGGCGATTGAAGCCGGCGCGGTCGGTGGACAGGTTCTTCTCGTAGATGGCCAGCGCTTCGGCCATCTCGGCGTCGGCGACCACCGCGCGGTTGCCGCGCGCATCGGCCTCGGCCAGCTGCTGGCGCAGGTACAGCAGCAGCACCGAGTCGATGAAGGTCAGCGGCGAGGTGCGCAGCAACACCGGCGCATCAACGTCTTCGGTGTCGGCCTGGCGGGTGAAGGCCACGCCGCTGTCACGGTCGAGCACCAGTTCCAGGAACAGGTCCGCCAGCGAGGAGCGGATGGCCGCCTCGCTGCGGATCAGTGCCGGCCACAGCTTGGCGTGGCGCAACTGGTCGATGCTGGGGCCGATCAGCAGCTGGCACAGCGCGCGGCGTGCATCCAGCGGCAGGCGCCCGGTGTCGCCGAGATAATACACGTCATTGCCACGGCGGGGCTGCGCCACGGCCGCCACCGGTTCGGCTTCGTAGGCGTCTTCCGCCACGTCGGCCTGCGGTGCGTCGATGGGATCTTCATGCCAGCTCATGGCGTCTCTCCTGGGTGAACCAAACCAGCGGGATGCGGGCGCGACGGACCTGGCCGTCGCCACCACGCCATTCGGCAAGCTCCTGCTCACCAGCGATCACGTTGCCGAAGCGGGTGCCCAGCGACAGGTAGCCGATGACGCTGCCAAGACCCTGCGGTGCTTCGCGCTGCGACAGTGCCTGGGCGATGCTGAGCCGCGGCTGTGCATCGAGCAGGTCGTGCAGGTCGCGGCGCAGGGTGCGGAAGTCGATTTCAGACGAAGCGACCAGATCACCGACGCTCTCCAGGCTGATGGCTGCGGCGTCGTTGTACTCGACGTTGCCATCGACCTGGGCGCTGCGCGGATCGTGCAGCTTCCACTGCGACCACGAGCGCAGGCGGCTGGTGGTCAGCTGCAGGTCGCGGCCGATGCCGCGTTGTGCGGGGAATTCGTCGCGCAGGGCCAGCGCTTCGGACTGCGCCTGCTTCAGCAGCTGGTTGAGGCGGCGCTGTTCCAGATAGCCACGGCTCTGCACGAAGCCACGCAGGCTGCGCGCGAAATTCTGCAGCACGTCGTGCACCTGGCCACCGCGCTCGAGCATGGTGCTGGTGAAGCCGCGCAGGAAGTTGCGTTCGTTACGGTCCAGGCGGCGGGCGAAGCCACGCGCCAGCACCGCTTCCAGCGCGGCATCGAGCTGGGCGCTCTGTTCGGCGTCGTTGAGCAGGCGCCAGAAGGCCTGGAAGCTGCGACCGGCATCGCTCTCGCCGATCACATCCACGCCTTCGAACAGCTGCGACAGCACATCGCCGCGCTCGCCCTCGTCGTCGATGATGCGTTCGCGGAAGTCGCGGTTGAGCTGCTCGAAATCGTCACGCACGCGACGGAAATCCTCGGTCAGCTCGTCGGCCAGGCCGATGATCTGGCGCGCACGCTCCAGCGCGCGCTTGCCATCCAGCGCGACCACGCGGCCGGCGCCGACGCGGGCGATCTCGGCGTCGATGCGGTCGCGCTCGTCGCGCAGTGCCGACAGGCGTGCGTCCGGATCCGATTCGGTCTGCGCGGCCAACTGCGAGAGCTGTTCGATGACCAGCGCCAGGCGGCTTTCGGTGGCGGCCACGCGGGCCTGCTCAAGACCATCGGCGAAGCGGATGGCCTGCAGTGCCGCAGTCGACAGCTCGTACTGCTCCTGGTCGGCGCCTTCGGGCAGGCGGCGTTCCAGCCAGCCCTGGGCCAGCCAGTGCGCGATGTAGGCCTGCGCGGTACGCGGCAGCTCACGCGACAGTTCGTCGCCGTTGAGCTGGTCCAGCGCACGCTGCAGGCGCTCGTTGAGCACCGACGACGGCAGCGTGCGCTCGCCGTCCATCAGCAGCCCCTGCAGCAGGCCGATGATTTCCGGGGCGTGGTCGGCGGCAAGCAGCTTCCACTGGGGCTGTTCGCGCAGATGGCGGTAACGGGAGATGCGTTCGCGGTGCTTCATGCAGCGAAAGGAGTCATGAGGGCTGGCGGGGACGAGCAGCCGCCCGCGGCGGCCGCGCGGGCAGCCGTGGGCATGCCGGCCCGCAGAGGCCGGCGCAGTGCGGTCAAGCGGCTCAGCGCTTGCCGCCCACTTCGATGAAGCGCAGGAACTCGGCGCGGGTACGCGCGTCGTCGCGGAAGCTGCCCAGCATCTTCGAGGTGACCATGCTGACGCCGCGCTTGTGGATGCCGCGGGTGGTCATGCATTCGTGGGCACCTTCGACGACCACACCGACGCCGATCGGCTGCAGCACATCCTGGATGCACTGGGCGATCTGCGCGGTCATCTTCTCCTGCACCTGGAAACGGCGGGCGTAGGCTTCGACGACGCGGGCCAGCTTGCTGATGCCCACCACCTTGCCGGCCGGCAGGTAGCCGACGTGGACGCGGCCGATGATCGGCGCCATGTGGTGCTCGCAGTGGCTTTCGTACTCGATGTCACGCAGGACGATCAGTTCGTCGTAGCCGGCCACTTCCTCGAAGGTCCGCTCCATGTAGGCGCGCGGGTCGTCGCGGTAACCGCTGAACCAGTCGCCATAGGCTTCGGCGACACGGCGGGGGGTATCCAGCAGGCCTTCGCGGGACGGGTCCTCACCGGCCCAGCGCAGCAGGGTGCGCACGGCATCCTCGGCCTGGTCCTGGGTCACGTCGCCCTGCGGGGCGGCCTTTTCGTTGTTCTTGCTCATTGCGTACAGCGTCCCGAACGGGGGGCGAGCATCGTACCCGACCGGGGGGTGGGTCGTCCTGTTGGGACGGTTCATCGGGGGGTTCTTCCGGCGCCTCGTTGCTGCTGAGCGAGAGGGGGGAGGGGCAGGCCGGGCAGGACACGCCGCAAGTACGTCCCTGTAGGCTCGGCCACGGCATCCATGCCGTGGACGGTCCTGCCCGGCCTGCCCCTCCCCCTCTCCGACGGTTTCCTGCGGGCGCGGCCGGACCGCCCGAAAGCGGGGGCAAAAGCGGGGATTCATGGCTTCGGAAGCACCGCGGGCCGCTGCTGCGGTGGGTGCGGGCCGTTGGTCCGCACTGCTCCTGCCTTTAAAGAGCCAACCCACCGCGCTCGCGGGGTGATGGGAGGGCAGCGGGGGCCGGGCGGGGCAGGACCGTCCGCGGCATGGATGCCGCGGCCGAGCCTACAGGGACGTACTTGCGGCGTGTCCTGCACCGTCCGGCCCCCGCTGCCCCACCCGACACCAGGCAGGCGCAACGCTTTCCCCACTACACCCCCATTCAGAAAAACCTATTGATAGGAATGAAATTAGTAGTATCCTATCTATCTCTTATGGACCGACCCCTCGACGAGCGCACCGTGCTGCAGATGCAGCTCAGCTCCGGCCTGCTGTACGCAGGGCGGCAGTGGCAGCGCCTGGCCGACAGCCGGCTCGGCAGCTACGGCATCTCCACCGCCTGCACCATGCCCCTGCTGATGATCGGCCGCTCCGGCGGTGGCATCCGCCAGGTGGCGCTGGCCCAGCAGCTGGGCATGGAGGGTCCTTCCCTGGTGCGCCTGCTGGACAAGCTGTGCGCCAGCGACCTGGTCCGCCGCGAGAGCGACGCCAGCGACCGCCGCGCCAACCTGCTGTGGCTGACCGACGCGGGCCATGCGCTGGTCAGCGAGCTGGAAGACCAGTTGATCGGCCTGCGCCAGGACGTGTTCGGCGAGCTTTCCATGGATGAACTGCACGCCGTGCTGAAGGCATGGCGCCTGCTGGCCGAGGCCGCCGACCGCATCACGTAAGACCGCTGCCCCCGAATACCGCCGCTGCCGTGCACACGCCAGCGGCTTTTACCCGTTGCTGTTGTTTCGTTGTTCCTCCCCTCCCCCACCTCGCCCCCGCCCCTACCGATGCCCGGTGAATTCAGTCTCCACGGAGTGTTCGTCCCGACCCTGCTCGGGCTGATGTTGTTGGCCTACCTGGTCAACAGCGGCCTGCACGCGCTGCTGCAGCGTGCCGGCGCCTATCGCCACGTATGGCACCCGGCGCTGTTCAACCTGGCCCTGTACGGGATCGTGCTTGGCCTGCTGTTCCACCTCCTGCGTTGGATGCAATCGTGAACAAGATCGTGAAGAAGACCCTGCCGGTGCTGCTCACCAGCGCAGCCGTGATCATCGCCCTGCTGGTGCTGCGCCAGCTGTGGGTCTATTACATGGATGAGCCGTGGACCCGCGATGCCCATGTCGGCGCCGACGTGGTGCAGGTGGCGCCGGACGTGTCCGGGCTGGTGGAAACGGTGCAGGTGGCCGACAACCAGGCGGTGAAGAAGGGTGACCTGCTGTTCGTGGTCGACCGTGCCCGCTACCGCATCGCGCTGGAGCAGGCCCGCGCCAACCTGGCCGAGCGCCAGGCATCGGTGGCGCAGCTGCGCCGCGAGATCGGCCGTGACCGCAGCCTGCAGGACCTGGTCGCCGCCGAGGACGCCGAAGTGCGCCGCGCCAAGCTGCAGGCCGCACAGGCTGCGCTGGCCACCGCACAGGCGGCGGTCGACCTGGCCGAGCTCAACCTGGGCCGCACCGAAGTGCGCGCACCGGCCGATGGCCGGGTCAACGACCGCACCCTGCGCGTGGGCGACTACGTGGTAGCCGGCAAGCCGGTGCTGGCGCTGCTGGATACCGGCTCGTTCCGCATCGATGGCTACTTCGAGGAAACCCGCCTGCGCGGCGTGGCCCCGGGGCAGCGCGTGGACATCCGCCTGATGGGCGAGTCGGCCCCGCTGCGTGGCCATGTGGAGAGCATCGCCGCCGGCATCGAAGACCGCTACCGCAGCAACGGCAGCACCCTGCTGCCGAACGTGACCCCGGCCTTCGACTGGGTGCGGCTGGCACAACGCATTCCGGTGCGCATCGCCATCGACGAAGTACCCAAGGGCGTGGAACTGATCGCCGGCCGTACCGCCACGGTGACCGTGGACACCGGCCGCCATCCGCACAACGACAAGGCCGGCACTGCGCCGACACAGGCGGGCCTGTGAACGCCGCCCTGCCCCGTCTCGGCCTGATCGTTGCGCTGGCCAGCCTGGCGGCCTGCAAGACCGTCGGCCCGGATTACGCCCTGCCGGAAGGCTCGGCCTTCAAGCGCCCGCAGGCCAATGCGGCCTTCATCGATACGCAGAACCCGCAGGTGGCCGCCAACCAGGCGCTGCCCGACCGCTGGTGGTCGCTGTACAACGACCCGGTGCTGGACGGCCTGATCACGCAGGCGCTGCGTGACAACGTCGAGCTGAAGGCCGCCGATGCACACCTGCGCCGTGCCGCGGCGGTGTACGAGCAGGCGCTGGACGCCGGTGGCTTCGAGTACGAGGCCGAGGCCGGGGTCAGCCGCGCGCAGCTGTCGGCCGAATCGTTCCTGCAGGAGCACGAGCTGCCGGTGATCAACCTGGCCGATGGCAAGTTCGCGGTCAGCTACCAGTTCGACCTGTTCGGCAAGCTCAAGCGCGGCGCCGAGGCAGCGCGTGCCGACGAGCAGTCCGTTGCTGCCGCGCGCGACCTGGCCCAGGTCAGCGTGGTCGCGCAGGTGGCCGACAGCTATCTGGAAATCTGCCACGCCAACCACGAGCTGCACGTGGCCGAACATTCGCTGCAGCTGCAGCAACGCAGCCGTACGGTCACCGAGCGCCTGATCGCGGCTGGCCGTGGCACGCCGCCGGAACTGGCCCGCGCCAATGCCCAGGTCGCGCTGCTGGAAGCCGCGCTGCCGCCGCTGCGCGCGCAGCGTTCGGCGGCCGCCTATTCGCTGGCCGCCCTGCTCGGGCAGACCCCGGGCCAGCTGCCGGCCGGCGTGATCGACTGCGCGCACGCGCCCAGCCTGGCGCAGCCGCTGCCGGTCGGTGATGGGCGTGCGCTGCTGCAGCGCCGTCCGGACGTGCGCCAGGCCGAACGCAAGCTGGCCTCGGCCACCGCGCGGATCGGCGTGGCCACCGCCGAGCTGTACCCGGACATCCGCCTGGGTGCCTCGGTGGGTGCCGCCGGCCTGCTGGAAGACTTCGGCACGCCGATGACCCAGCAGTGGTCGATCGGCCCGCTGATCTCGTGGACGCTGCCGTCCTCCGGCACGCACGCACGCATCCACGCCGCCGAGGCGGGCGCCGATGCCGCGCTGGCCGAGTTCGACCACACCGTGCTGCAGGCGCTGCGCGAGACCCAGACCGCGCTGGACCGCTATGCGCAGGACCTGCGCCGGCTGCAGTCGCTGCGCACTGCGCAGGAACAGGCCGCATTGGCCGCCGAGCAGAACCGCCGGCTGTACCAGGGCGGCCGCACGCCGTACCTGTCCAGCCTGGATGCCGACCGCAGCCTGGCCACCAGCGATGCCACCCTGGCGGCCGCCGAAGCGCAGGTCTCGCGCGACCAGATCCACCTGTTCCTGGTGCTGGGCGGTGGCTGGCAGGCAAGCGCCACCGCGCCCAACGCCTCGACCGCAGCGAAGTAAACCATGAACGCGCTGACCGACCGCCAGGCCTGGCTGTTCTCGATCAAGACCTACCTGGCCGCAGTGGCCGCGCTGTACATCGCCATGGCCGGCAACCTGTCGCGCCCGTACTGGGCGATGGGCACGGTGTACATCGTCAGCCAGCCGCTGCTGGGCCCGACCCGGGCCAAGGGCGTGTACCGCATCGTCGGCACCTTGGTGGCCGGCCTGGCCACCCTGCTGGTGCTGCCGGCGCTGGTGGAGACGCCGCTGGTGCTGAGCGCGGCCATGTCGATCTGGCTGGCCGGCTGCCTGTTCATGGCCCTGCTCAACCGCGGCCCGCGCGGCTACGCGTTCCTGCTGGCCGGCTACACCACCGCCTTCATCGGTTTCCCTGCGGTGACTTCGCCGGAGACCATCTTCGACACGGTGGTGGCACGCAGCGAGGAGATCATCCTCGGCACGGTCGTGGCGGTGCTGGCCGCTTCGCTGCTGTTCCCGGCCTCGGTACGCCCGATGCTGCGCGCGCGCATCGGCAACTGGATGGAGGACGCCGCGCAGTGGTGCCGGCAGATCCTTGAACGTGGACGCGCGCACGCGCCGCGCAACCGGCTGGCCGCCGACCTGGTGCAGTTCGAGGCACTGATCGAATTCCTGCGCCGCGATGATCCGCGCCATGCCGGGTCTGCGGTGTCGATGGAGCGCCTGCGTGAGCGCATGCTGCTGCTGTTGCCAGTGCTGTCCTCGATTGCCGATCGCCTGAGTGCGCTGCGCAGCGACGGCCAGGCCCTGCCCGAAGGGCTGCCGGCGCTGGTCGATGACATCCACGATTGGCTGGATGGCCCGACCAACGCCAGTGAATACGCCCGCCTGCGCGCGCGCATCAGCGCGCTGAAGCCGCAGGTGGACCGCGACCTGCAGCATCTGCAGCTGGCCAGCCTGCTGCTGCGCCTGGAGGAACTGGTGGACCTGTGGCAGGACTGCCGCACCCTGCAGCACGCCATCGACCACGGCACCGCGCCGCTGGACCGCGCGCATTACCGCATCCGTACCGAACGCGTGGCCGCCGACAAGCACGTCGACTACGGCATGGCGCTGTTCTCCGCGCTCAGTGCCGGCGTGGCACTGATGAGCTACTGCGTGCTGTGGATCGCGCTGGGTTGGGAGGGCGGTGGCAACGGCGCGATGATGGCCGCGGTGACCGCGGCGTTCTTCGCCGCGCAGGACGACCCGGCACCGAGCATGGTGTCGTTCCTGGTGTGGGCCATGGTCGCCTCGGTGGTGGCAGGCGTGTACCTGTTCGGCGTGTTCCCGGCCGTGCACGACTTCGGCCTGCTGGCGCTGGTGCTGGCGGTGGCGTTCCTGCCGCTGGGGCTGATGCTGCACCACCCCAAGAGCGCGCTGTTCGCACTGCCGCTGACGGTGAACCTGGCCGCGCTGTTGAGCCTGCAGAACACCTACAGCGCCAACATCCAGACCTTCCTCAACTCGTCGATCGCGATGTTCATCGGCATTGGCTTTGCGGTGGTGATGACCCGCCTGTTCCGTTCGGTGGGTGCCGAGTGGACCGCGCGCCGGCTGGTGCGGCAGGGCTGGACTACGCTGGCCGAGGCCGCCGAAGGGCGCGGCCAGCAGGACCGCCAGCGCTTCGCCGCACGCATGCTCGACCTGCTGGGCCTGCTCGCGCCGCGCCTGGCGGCAACCCCGGAGGGCAGCGACATCGCCTCGGTGGATATGCTCAACGAAGCGCGCATTGGCCTGAACATCCTGCAGCTGCGCCGCGCGCGGCTGGAACTGCCCGAGCGCAGCCGCGAAGCGGTCGAGCACATTCTTGAGGAGATCGCCGCGCACTACCGGCGGCAGATTGCCGCACGCAAGCCGATGGTGGCGGCCGACGCATTGCGCGAGCGGCTGGATACCTCGCTGGGACGGGTCGGCAGCGTAGCCGCCTGCAAGGCACGCGACGAGGCGCTGATGGGCCTGATCGGCCTGCGCTTCGCGCTGTTCCCGGAGGCGAAGGCGCTGGCGCCGGGCCTGGCCATGAGTGCAGCCGAACAGCCGTAGCGCGATACCCTGTGCGTCCACAGACCCCGTTGCCGGGGTCGGATCCTTCGCTGCGGGCGAAGGCTCTGACCCCTGCTCTGCACAGGAAGCTCCAATGAGTTACGACATGATGGTGTTCGAGGCCAGCGCCGCACCACGCGAGGCGGCAGCTTTCATCGCCTGGTTCGAAAAGCAGACGCAGTGGAACGAGCGCCACGAGTATGACGACCCGGCGGTCAGCAGCCCGGCGCTGCAGGCGTGGTTCGCGGAGATGGCGCAGGACTTCCCGCCACTGAACGGGCCGCTGAGCAACGACGATGACGACCGTGCCGAGGTGACCGAGTACAGCATCGGCCAGCAGGTGATCTACGGCGCGTTTTCCTATTCGGTAGCCGAACGTGCGCACGGGCGCGTGCAGGACCTGGCCGAGAAGCACGGCGTGGGCTTCTTCGATGTGAGTGCCGATGAAGCGGCAATCGTGTTCCCGGATGGGCTGGTGTTGATCGCGGAATAGGTGTGGCGGCAGGGCTGCGCCCTGCACTTGCCGAATCAACTTCAACGGCAACGTCAAAGGCTGGCATTCCGTGGGATGGCGGGGTAGGTCCGGTTGAGGGGGACGCCGTAAACCCATCCATGGGGGCTTGGTCGCGGCATCCATGCCGCTCACACCCCCTCAACCGGACCCACCCCGCCTTCGACAGTTTCCTGTGATCTGTCGGCACGGCGTTCTGCTCTGGTGGGTGTCGACCTTGGTCGACACGGTAGATCCACGCCATGCGTGGATGAACGTCGGAATGATCGAACTACGCTTTTGTAGAGTCGAGCCATGCTCGACTGCTTCTGCCTGGCGATCAGGTGAAGGGGTCAGAGCCCGTTCCCGGTGGGAACGGGATCCGACCCCGGTTCAGAACAAGGTGCCCTGCACGGTAGGCTGTTCGATGCGCGCCGGTGCTTCGGCCACCGCTTCCGCACCCAGCCGCCAGGCCAGGCCACCCAACCGGCTGGCGTGGCGTTTCAATGCGGCCTGCAGCACCTCTGCGCTGCCCGCCACATGCAGCACCTGGCGGGCGCGGGTCAGGCCGGTGTAGACCAGTTCGCGCGACAGCACACGGCTGTCCTGGCGTGGCAGCTGCAACCACACTTCATCGAACTCCGAGCCCTGTGCCTTGTGCACGGTCATCGCAAAGGCGCTTTCGTGCGCGGGCAGTGCGGCCGGGTGGAAGGCGCGCGGCTGCTCGACGCTGTCGCCGGGGAACCAGGCCACCATCGCGCCGCTGCTGTCGCGCAGGCAGATGCCGATATCGCCGTTGAACAGGCGGTGCCGGTAGCTGTTCTCGGTGACCAGCAGCAGGCGGCCCTGGAAGTAGCCCGGGGTGTTGCCGGCCAGCAGCTGTTCGATGCGGCTGTTGAGGCCACGCGCGCCCTGCGGGCCTTCGCGCAGCGCGGTCAGCACGCGCAGGCGCCCGGCCTGCTGCAGGGCAAGCGCTGGATCGGCCGCGTCGGCCAGTGCACGCCAGTGGCCCAGCAGGTGCTCGCGCTGGCCGCGCAATGGATCGGCCTCGCCTTCGTGGAAATGCACGCCGGCCAGTTCACCGCCGCGCAGCAGCTGCAGGGCGGCGCCGGCGTCACCCTCGCGCACGGCATCTGCCAACGGGGCCAGCACCAGTGCATCGCTCTGCCGGTACCCTCGTTGCAGCTGCACGCGGCGGCCGGCGAAGGTGTTCGGTTCGGCCTGGGGCTGCAGCGTGGACGGCGCCAGCAATCCACGCAGCGCCTGCGCGTCATCGGCGCGGGTGCCGATGCCATCACCGCTGGCACGCAGGATCGCACTGAGTACGTCGCCGGCCTCCACCGACGGCAGCTGGTCGGGATCGCCGAGCAGGATCAGCCGCGTGCCGCTGGCGATCGCATCGACCAGCTTGGCCATCATCGGCAGATCGATCATCGAGGCTTCGTCGACCACCACCACGTCCACCGGCAGCGGATTGTCGGCGTGGTGGCGGAAGCGCGGCGAATCCGGGATCACGCCGAGCAGGCGATGCAGGGTGGTGCCGGAACTGGGCAGTGCCGCGCACAGCGCCGGGTCCACGCCGTGCTCCTGCAGGCGCTGCACGGCCAGCCGCAGGCTCTCGGCCATGCGTTCGGCGGCGCGCCCGGTGGGCGCGGCCAGCGCCACCTCGGGCAGCGGCTGGCCAGCGTGCCGGGCCTGTGCGGCCAGCAGCAGCAACAGCCGCGCGATGGTGGTGGTCTTGCCGGTGCCGGGACCGCCGGTGACCAGCGCCAGCGGATGGCGCAGGGTCACGCCGGCGGCGCGTGCCTGGTGATCCTCGCTGCCCAGTGCCTGCGGGAACAGCTGCGCGAACAACGGTGCCAGCGCGGCCATGTCCGGTGCCGGCAGCGGATGCCGGCCGATGCGCTGCAGCCCGGCCGCCAACTGCCGCTCGTACTCGCGATAGCGGCGCAGGTAGAGCAGGCCGTTCTCCAGCACCAGCGGCGCATCCTCGGCGATGGCATCGGCCTGCTCCGGCGTCGCTACCCAGGGCGATGCGCGCAGCTGCGCCAGCCAGTCCTGCGCGGCAGGCCATTCGGGCACGCCGTCCAGCAACCGCTGCGGTTGTGCCGGATCAAACCCGGCATGGCCCTGCGACACCGCCAGCGAGGCCAGCGCGGCCACCAGCGCCACACTGTCCGGCGTGTCGTCGCGCAACCGCTGCAGGCTGGTCGCCAACGCGTGATCGAGGGTGCGCAGCAGGCCCTTCTGGTGCAGTTCCTTCAGCAGGCTCATGCGCTGGCCCCACGGGCACGTGCGGCCAGTTCGGCCTGGGCCTGTTCGCCACCTGCGAACAGTGCGTCGAGTGCATCCACCAGCGCGAACGGGAAGCGGTCCACATGCACGCCGTTGCCGGCAGCATCCAGGCCGCGGCAGAACAGGTAGCGGATGCCCCCCATGTCGCGCTCGTAATCGTAGGCCGCGCCCAGACGGAAGCGCAGCCAGCGATGCAGGGCCACGGTATAGATCAGCGCCTGCAGGTCGTACTCGCTGTGGCGCATGGCAATGGCCAGCAGGTCCGGACTGTAGCCGGGCAGCCGGTTGGATTTGTAGTCGAGCACGTACCAGCGCCCGTCGCGCACGTAGGTCAGGTCGATCATGCCGGTCATCAGCCCTTCCAGGCGGCGGCGCTGGCCGAAGCCGCGACGCGCACTGGAAACCCCATGTGCATGCAGCAGCTGCAACAGCGCCGGTACCGTGGTCGGTTCGATGGCGAAATGGAAGTCGATTTCCGCGCGCCGCTCGCCTTCGCCCAGGCTGTGCAGCGCACCGCCCTCGGGCAGTGGCACGGTGAGCGTGTGGCCGACCAACGGCACCAGCACCGCCACGCCATCGTCCAGGTCGACGTCGGCATAGCCTTCATCGTGCAGCGCCTTGCGCAGCACCTCGGCCTGGCCCTCGGGCGCTTCCAGGCCCGGCTGCCAGCCCCCCCACGCAGCGAAGTCGACGTTCTCCATCGCCTCGTGCAGCACGTTGCCGAAGCGGCTGCCCATGAAGCGCGGGTCGACCGGCGGGCTGTCTTCGACGGCGGCGGGTTCCGGCAGCGCGGGCTCCAGCGGCAGTTCCGGGCCCGCGGGTTCGTCGGCGGCGGGCGCCGGCAGCTCGGTGGCGGCGGCTTCAATATCACTGCCAGCGCCCGCGTCGGCATGCGCCAGCTGGGTGAAGCTGTATACCCACCAGTCGTGCGGCACGCGCCGGGTCAGTGCACGCACTGCCGGAAGATCCCCTTCCACTTCGGCCGCCAGCTGCGGCAGCGCGGCCACTGTCTCACTGTCATCGATGTGCACGTCGGCGTGCGCGCGCAGCGCCTGCAGGTCGCCCAGCAGCGGCGCCAGGCGCGTCTTGCCAAGCCCGGCCAGATCACCCACGGCGATCCACAGCGCATGCTCGGCGCGGGTCAGTCCCACATACAGCAGGCGCGCATCCTCGGCCCGCTGCTCACGCTCGCGCTGTGTGCTGGCCGCTTCCCAGGCCTCGTCCCTGTCCAGCTTCCAGTGCAGCTGGCGCTGGCCATCGACGTGCACGGTGCAGTGCGAGGCGGTGTTCGGTGCGCCGCCGTCGATGCCGACGAAGGGCAGGAACACCAGCGGATACTCCAGGCCCTTGCTCTTGTGCAGGGTGATGATCTGCACGCGGCGTGCATCCGATTCCAGGCGCAGCAACTGCTGCTCGTCATCCTGGTCGGCGCTGGCCATCTGCCCCTGCAGCCAGTCCAGCAGGCCATGCATGCCCAGCGCCTGCGCCGAGGCTTCCTGCAGCAGTTCGCCCAGTTGCAGGTAGTTGGTCAGGCGGCGCTCGCCGTCGATCAGCGCCAGCAGGCGTTCGCCGTGCGCGGCACAGACATCGGCGATCACCGCGAACGGACCACCGCGCTGCCAGCGCTCGCGCCAGTGCAGCAGCTGCGCCTGGAACCCGCGCTGCAGGTCGCCCTCGCGCTCCATCGCCGCGATCGCACTGGCCCGCTGGCCCAGCAACACCGTGGCCAGCGCTGCACGCAGGCGGCCTTCGTCTGCCGGTTGCAGCAGCGCCAGCAGCAGCGCGCGCAGATCACGTGCCTCACTGGTGGCGAACAGGCTCTGCTTGCCCGCCGCCACTGCGGGTATGCCCACCGCAGCCAGCGCGCGCTGCACCAGCGTCGCCTCGCGATGCGAGCGCACCAGCACCGCGATATCACCAGGCTGCACCGGGCGCCCACGCAACACCGCTTTGCCCGCACGCGCCTCGACCAGGGCCTGGTGGATCGCAGCCACGCAGGCCTGGGTCGCTGCCTCACGCGAGGCATCGGCACTCATCGCCTTGTCACCCCCGCTGCGCAGCACGCGCAGGGTGAGTGCCTTGGCGGCGTGGCCGTCGTGCAGATAGTCCTCATCGGTGCGCACGCCACCGGGACGCACCGGCTCGAACTGGATGTCACGCTCGAGGAAGGCGTCCTCACCCCCGTTGTCGTACAGCGCCTGCAACGCGCGCAGCACTGACGGTCGCGAGCGGAAGTTCTGGTCCAGCACCGGCGCCTGCTGCGCCACCTGCTTGGCCTTCAGGTAGGTGTGGATGTCGCCGCCGCGGAACCCGTAGATCGCCTGCTTGGGATCGCCGATCAGGAACAGCGCCGGTGCCAGGCCGAGTTCGCGCACCTCCGGCGAATCGCCGAACACGGTGTGGAAGATGTTCCACTGGCGATCATCGGTGTCCTGGAACTCATCGACCAGCGCGATGCGGTACTGCGCGCGCAGCTGCCTTACCAGCGGCAGCCGCTGCGGGCCTTCCAGGGCCAGTGCCACGCCATCGATCAGATCGTCATAGGTCTGCACCCGGCGCGTGCGCTTCAGCGCCTGCAGGCGCTGCATGGCTTCGGCGCGAAGCGCGTGCAGGAAATTCAGCGCAGTACCACGCAGCCAGGCATCGCGTTCGGCCAGCAGCGCGACATAGCGCGCCAATGGCACCTGCACTGGCGACGACGGCGTGCGGTCGGGGAACTTCTTGTTGGTCTTGTCGGTTAGCACCTCCGGCAGCAGTGCCGGCAGGCGCTCGCTGGCCAGCAGCTCGCGCGGGTCGCCGCGCTCGGCCCAGGCCAGCAGCTGCCGGCCCAGCGAGTGCAGCCAACCCAGCTTGTAGGACACCCCGTTGATCCACTTGTTGTCGACGGCATCGCAGAGGTCGATGAAGAACTGCTCGCCATGCCCGCGCAGCGCCTGCTGCAGTTCGGTGGCGGCGGCCTGCAAAGCCGGCTGTGGATCGGCCAGCGCCACCGGCCGCGGCAACGGGTGCAGAGGCGGCGCAGCCAGCAACGCGCGCAGATCGGTGGCCAGCGCGTCCGGGTTGGACCACAGCCAGGTCAGCGGCTCCAGCGTGGCCGCGTCGTTGGCATGCACCCGCCACAGATCGGCCGCCAGTTCCTCCAACAGCTCACGGTCGCTGGCCAGTAGTTCCGGCGGATCGAAGGTATGGCCGCTCTCCAGCGCATGCTCGCGCAGCACGCGGGTGCAGAAGCCGTGGATGGTGAAGATCGACGCCAGGTCGATCTCATCGGCGGCCACCTGCAGGCGGCGCTTCAGTGCGGCGGCGCTCTCGGTCCCCCCCTGCAGATGGCGCTGCAGCACCTGGCGGGTCAGCCTCGTGTCCGGTGCTTCGCCCTCGGCCGGTTCCAGATCGACCAGGCGCGCGGCCAGCGACAGGCGCTCGCGGATGCGCTTGCGCAGTTCCTGGGTGGCGGCATCGGTGAAGGTCACCGCCAGGATCTGGCCGATGCGCAGGCCCTGCTCCACCACCAGGCGGGTGAACAGCGTGGCCAGGGTGAAGGTCTTGCCGGTACCGGCGCTGGCCTCGATCAGGCGGATACCATCCAGCGGCAGGGCCAGATAGGGATCGCCCGCCATGCGCTGGGAGTCCTCATCGACGATGGCGGTGCTCATGCGCTGCCCTCCTGGCGTGCATCGGCGCCAAGGGTGCGGCCTTCGCGCACCGCGCTGAAGACCACCTGGCTGTTGCGCAGCAGATCGGCATAGCCGGCGTCGGTGGCAAATGGATCGGCACCGCGCAGCAGCAGCTGCCAGGCGTCGCTGCTGGATTCACCCCAACTGCGGTCGCTGCCGTGCCACTGCTTCCAGCCTTCGCTGCGCTGCTTTTCGGCCGGCGCGTTGTACAGCACCCAGCCGGTGTAGGGGGCAAAGCGCAGCGGTTCACGCAGTCCGCGTTGGCGCAACTGCAGCAATGCGCGCAATGCCGCGCGTGCAGCAGGAGCACTCAGTGCCGGCAGTACATGCGGGCCGGGACCGGCGTCGCCGCCATCATGGAACTGCACCAGCGGCAGGGCATCGCCGGCAGCGTTGGCCAGCAGCCAATCCAGGCCCTGGCGGATCACCGCAGTGCCATTGAGGGTGCCAGCGCGCAGGCGCACCAGCCCGTCGGGGTGTCGATCGGCCACACGGCCATGCAGGCGCACGCCATCGATCTCCACTTCATAGCGGCGGCTTTCCAGCGGCTCGCCCTGCATCCAGCCCAGCAATGCACTGGCATACGGGCGGGTCTTCAACTGCTCCACCTCGAACTGGCGCTCACCCAGGGGGCCCGACGGCAGCAGGCCACGCGCGCGCAGCCGCGGATACAATGGCTCGGTATCGCCACTGAGCGTGGCGCGTACCACCGCCGCCTGCACGCTGCGCCTTTCCGGCCCGCGCGAGGACAGCACCAGCGGTTCCAGGTCATCGACCTCCTCGACATCGTCGGCCAGGCGCAGGCCCAGCGACTGCGCCAGGAACTGCCCGGCCGGATCGCACAGGAAGCGGCGCAGGGTATCGAGTGCAACGTCGTCTTCCACCGCATCGTCGAGCGGCGGCAACGCGGCATCGAACCACGGCTGCAGGCCTCCGCGCGCGCCGGTGAGGCGACCGGCGGCCGGATGCCATTGGCGGCGATAGCTGAAGCGGCGTGGATCACCGTCACCGAACGCCGCCGGAGAGAACGGCTGCAGTGCGTGGCGCACGGTGAAGTCGCGGACCGCCGCAGGCGGATCGAGGTGATACGCAGCGGCGGCATCGATCAGTTCACTGACCAGCACCGACGGCTCACGCGCGCTGCCATCGCGCGGATCGGCACCGAGGTAGCTCAGGTAGAACACCTCCTGCGCGGCGGCGAACAGCTGCAGGAACAGGAAGCGGTCGTCTTCGCGGGTGGAGCGGTCGCCGGGCCGGCGGCGCGGCGTGTCCAGCTCGGCAGTGAGCTGGTTGAGACCGGCAGCCGGGTCACGGCGCGGGAAATCGCCATCATTGAGACCGAGCACGCAGATCACCCGGAACGGCAGCAGGCGCATCGGCACCATGCGGCCAAAGCTGATGCCACCGGTCAGCAGCGGCGCGCGCGTATCGGCCTCGCCCAGTGCCCCGGCGAAGTGCGCGCGCACGACCTCCGGCGGCACCCCGTCCGTGAAGCCGGCCTTGGCGGCATCATCGGCGAACTGGTTGAGCAGCTTGCGCAGGCGCTCCAGGGCACGCTGGCTGTTGGGCGAACTGGGCGCAGTCGGCAGCAGCGCGTCCAGCAGCGACAGCAGGCGTTGCCGCCACTGCGCCGGCGTCAGCAGTTCGCCGAGGCGGCGCTGGTAGACCGCCAACACGCGCAACAGGCGCAGCAGCCGGTCCAGGGCTTCCAATGCGCCGCCCTCCAGCTCGATCCACGGGGCAACACCGGCCAGGTCGGCCTCGCTGCCGGTGGCATGACCGAGCACCAGGCGATCCAGCGCGAACTGCCAGGTGTAGGCGTCGTCGGCCGGGGCCTGGTGCTGGTTGCGGTGCTTCGCATCCAGGCCCCAGCGTGCGCCAGCCTGCTGCAGCCAGCCATGCAGGCGATCAAAGTCCACCGCCTCCAGCCCGGCCGCTTCGGCCAGCGGCGCGCTGGCCAGCAGGTCCAGCACTTCGTTCAGGCCGAAACGCGAGACCGGCAGGCCCAGCAGGTGCACGAACACGTCGGCCAGTGGCTCGCCGGCGAGCGGACTGCTGTCGGCCAGCGCATAGGGAATGTGCTCGTCCTCGCCCCCACGGCCGCCGAACACTGCTTCCAGATAAGGCACATAGGGGTCGATGTCCGGTGCAAGCACGGCGATCTCCCGCGCCTGCAGCGGCGGGTCGAAGCGCGGGTCCTGCAGCAGGCTGCGCAGCTGGTCGTGCAGCACCTGCAGTTCGCGCAGGCGGGTATGGCAGGCGTGCACCTGCAGGCTGGGATCGTCGCTGCGCAGCCCGTCGCGCAGCTCGCCCGAGGGCAGCGCACGGCGGTGGAACAGATCGCGCTGCAGGCGATGCAGCAGGCTGTCGGACAGTCCACCTTCGGCCAGCGTCGGCCGGGTGTCGTCCTCCGGATCGGAATAGGCGGCGATCTCGCCGGCCGGGTGCACCACCTCGTAGCCGCCCAGCACCGCCATGAAATCGCGCCCGGCCGCGCCCCAGGCTTCCAGCAGGCGGTTCTCACCGGCCGCTTCACCGAAGGGATCGGGCGCGCCGCTGCGCAGGCGCTCGGCCAGCGTCTGCAGGTCACCCCAGTACGACTGCACCGGCGTGGGCATATAGAAGTGCAGCTCGCCCACCCGCGCCTGGGTGGCCATCACCCGCAGCACATCGGGCGAGATGTTGAGCGTCGCGAACGCGGACATGCGTGGTGGCAGGCCCTGCGGCAATTGCTGGCCGGCGCCCTCGAAGCGGTCCAGGTAAGCCTGGATGCGGCGCGCGCGGTAGTCGTGGCCAGCGGCGATGCTGCGCCAGAGGATGGCCTGCGGGTCGGCCGGGTCGGCGCCGGCCTCCCAGCGCAGCAGCCAGTCGCGGCGCCAGGCCTGGTACTTCTCGAACACCGACGCCAGTTCACCGGCCAACGCCCACGGCTTCAATGCATCGCTACCGGCAAGATAGGACTGCAGCGCGCGCATCGGTGGCTGCGCCAGCAACGCCGGGTCGCGCAGTGCCTGGTACACCTTCCAGTGCAGGCCGGCCGCGTCCAGGTCGTCGCGTTCGCCGGGCACATTGGCGTTGAGTGCACGGGCAACGAACTCGCCCGGGGTCAGGAACTCAAGATTGGCGGCCACGCCATATTCGGCAGCGAGTGTTGCTTGCAGCCAACGCCGCATCGCCACCTGCGGAATCAGCACCACCTCCGGCGCCAGCAGCGGCTGACCCGCAACCGGCGCACGCACGTTGCGCGCCAGCAGCGCGGCCAGCACGTCCAGGGAGTTGGAATGGTAGAGGCGGAAATCGCTGCCCGGGTCACTCATCATGCACAGTGTGCAGCACGGCAGGCAGTATTCAATGGCCGGCCCATCGCCGGTACGGATTGTTCCGGGCTGCCGGCCGATTATCCCGGCCTGGCAAGGGTCTTGCCGTGCCACAATACTGGACCGTCCAGTCTGCTTATGTTCAGCCGACGGGCCCGATCCTTCGATGTCTAAAAAACGTTAATGGTGCCCATGTCGGCTTCCACCTCCAGTCTGGTGCAGTTATCCAACGTCCGCATCGACCGGAGCGGGCGCACGATCCTGCGCGACGTGTCGCTGCAGGTGCCCAAGGGCAGCATCACGGCCGTGCTGGGTCCGTCCGGCAGCGGCAAGTCGACCCTGCTGGCGGCACTGACCGGCGAACTGCGCCCGGTGGCTGGCGAGGTCACCCTGTTCGGCAAGCCGATTCCGCAGGACAGCGGCGCGCTGCTGGAAATGCGCAAGAGTGTGGGGGTACTGCTGCAGGGCAACGGCCTGCTGACCGACCTCACTGTGGCCGAAAACGTCGCGCTGCCGCTGCGCACGCATACCCGTCTGCCGACCGCCGTGCTGCGCCGCCTTGTGGAAATGAAGCTGCATGCGGTGGGCCTGCTGGCCGCTGCCGATGCCTGGCCGCGCGAGCTGTCCGGTGGCATGGCGCGCCGCGTCGCGCTGGCCCGTGCGCTGGCGCTGGACCCGCCGCTGATGATCTACGACGAGCCACTGACCGGGCTGGACCCGATCGCCTCCGGCGTGATCATGAGCCTGATCCAGCGCCTCAACCACAGCCTGGGCCTGACCAGCATCATCGTCAGCCACCACGTGCACGAGACCCTGCCGATCTGCGACCAGGTGATCGCCATCGCCAATGGCGGCATCGTGTTCCAGGGCACGCCCGAGGCGCTGCAGTCCAGCCAGGACCCGTTGCTGCGGCAGTTCCTGCACGGCCAGCCTGATGGCCCCATCCCGTTCGATGCCGCACCGCGCGCGAGGGTCGCCTGATGCCGTTCGTCCAAGCCACCCGCTCGCTCGGCCGCGCCGGCCTGTTCTCGCTGACCGTGCTGCGTGGTTCGCTGCCGACCCGTGATTTCCTGGCCGAACTGACCCGCGAGATCTACAAGATCGGCGCGCGCTCGCTGCCGATCATCGCCGTCGGTGGCGCCTTCGTCGGCCTGGTGCTGACGCTGCAGGGCTACCGCACGCTGACCACCTTCGGTGCGGCCGACGCGCTGTCGACCCTGCTCGGCCTGTCGCTGTACCGCGAACTGGCGCCGGTGCTGACCGCGCTGCTGTTCATCGGCCGCGCCGGCAGCTCGATCGCCGCCGAACTGGGCCTGATGCGCGCCACCGACCAGATCAAGGCACTGGAGCTGATGGCGATCGACCCGGTGGCCAAGGCCGTGGCGCCGCGCTTCTGGGCGGCGGTGCTGACCGTGCCCCTGCTGACCGGCATCTTCTGTTCGCTGGCGATCAGTGCCAGCTACTTCGAAGCGGTACACGTGCTGGGCCTGGACAATGGCGTGTTCTGGTCGGCGCTGCGCAACAGCGTCGATTTCTGGGATGACTTCGGCGTGGCGATGCTGAAGTCGGCGATCTTCGGCGGCACCGCCGCGCTGGTCGCCGCCTACGTTGGTTTCCACGCCGAGCCGACCATCGAGGGCACCTCGGTGGCGACCACCCGTGCGGTGGTCAACGCCTCGCTGCTGGTACTGATGTTCAACTTCGTGCTGTCGGCAATGTTGTTCACCTAACCCCTCCACAGGCGGTGCGCAGGCGCGCGCGGCCACCACGACTCGATCAGGTAATCCACATGGCCATCCGCGGTCCCAGACTCGAATTCTCCGTCGGCGCCTTCCTGCTGCTGGCCCTGGCCTCGCTGATGGTGCTGGCCGTGGCCTCGACCAACCAGCGCTGGAGCTGGGGCAGCCAGGGCTACGAGCTGAAGGCGCGTTTCTCCCAGGTCGGCCAGCTGCGCAAGCAGGCGCCGGTGAAGATCGGCGGCGTCACCGTCGGCCAGGTCGCCTCGATCGACCTGGATCCGGTGAAGTTCGAATCCATCGTGACCCTGCGCATGGACAGCAAGGTCAAGGACCTGCCGGCGGACACCTCGGCCGGCATCTTCACCAGTGGTTTGCTCGGCGAGAGCTATATCGGTCTGCAGCCGGGCGGTGACCCGGACGTGCTCAAGGCCGGTGACGAGATCGTCTTCACCCAGCCGGCGGTGGACCTGATCCAGCTGGTCGGCAAGTACATGTTCAGTGGCGGCGCCGGTGGCGGCGCAGGCCAGAAGCCCAACGATGGCGCGCAGGCGCCTGCAACGGAACCGCAACCATGAAGATGAAACTGATCCCGGCCCTGCTCGCCTCGGCGCTGCTGGCGGCTACTCCATTCCTCGCCCAGGCCCAGGCCCAGGCCACCGCTCCCGCCCCCGCCGCTGCCGCGGCGCAGGGCCAGGCCGGCAAGGTGGTGATCGATGCCAGCACGCGCATCCTCACCACCCTGCAGCAGCGCCGCAGCGAGTTCAGCAGCAACCCGGCCAGCCTGCGCAGCTACATCGACAGCGAACTGAACCGCACCTTCGATCGCGACTATGCCGCGCGCCTGGTGCTGGGCCCGCACGCCCGTGGCGCCTCGGATGCCGACATCAAGCTGTTCGCCGATGCCATGGCCGACAGCCTGATGCAGCGCTACGGTTCGACCCTGCTCAACATCCAGGGCAAGCCGAGCTTCCGCCTGAAGGGTGAAAGCCCGCTGCCGGGCAACCGTGGTGTGCGCGTGAGCACCGAACTGGTGCGCGCCGGCAACGAACCGACCCCGGTCGAATACTGGATGCGCAACGTGAACGGCCAGTGGAAGATCTTCGACGTCAACATCGAAGGCATCTCCTACGTGCAGACCTTCCGCAACCAGTTCGATACCCCGCTGCGCCAGAAGGGCATCAAGCAGGTGGCCAGCGAGCTGCACAGCGGCAGCATGCAGGCCGGGCCCGCCGGCAATGGCAAGTAACGCACTTGCGCTGCTGGAAGGCGACACCCTGCGCCTGCGCGGGGTGCTTGACCGTGCCGCGGTGATCGCACTGTGGCCGCAGCTGCAGGCCCTGCCGGCCAAGCTGGCGCGGCTGGAGCTGGGTGAGGTCGAGCGCGTGGACAGCGCCGGCCTGGCGCTGCTGGCCGAGCTGGCGGCCCGTGCACGCAAGGCGGGCCATGCGCTGGCCATTTCCGGCGCGCCCGCCGGCTTCAACGAGCTGAGCGCAGCCTACCGGCTGTCGCCCGACCTGGATTTCAACGCTACTTCTGCTGCGAGCTGACATGAACGTCGTACGCACTTTCCCCCTGATCCTCCTGGCCACCGCCCTGACCGCCTGTGCCGGCAAGCCCGCGCGCAGCGATGCACCGGTCGCCAGCACCGTGGTTGCGCCCGGCCCCGCTGCTCCGGCCGCAACGGCCGATACCGGCGGGGTCGACGCTGCTCCGGTCGCCTCCGTGGCCAACCCTGCCGCGCCCACCGCTTCAGCGCCGACGGCTGCGCCGCAGGGCGCAGAGGCCAGCCCACCGAAGGCCGCAGCGTCCACCGCCGCCGCCGGCGACGATGATTTCGACGCCCTCTATGGTGGTACCGGTAACACCGGCAACGCGGCGGCCTACGATCCGTGGGAACCGTTCAACCGCAAGGTGCACACCTTCAACAATGCGGTCGACCGCGGCGTGGCGCGCCCGCTGGCCACCGCCTATACCCATGTGGTGCCGCGCTTCGCGCGCACCGGCGTCAGCAACTTCTTCAGCAACCTGCGTGCGCCGGTGACCATCACCAACCAGTTGCTGCAGGGCCGTGGTGCCGATGCGTGGGACAGCCTCGGCCGCTTCCTGATGAACAGCACGCTGGGCATCGGTGGCCTGTTCGATCCAGCCAGCAAGGCGATGGTGCCGCGTCGCAATGAAGACTTCGGCCAGACCCTGGGTGCCTGGGGCTGGCGTCGTTCGCGCTACGTGGAACTGCCGTTCTTCGGCCCGCGTACCGTACGCGACGTGTTCGGCCTGGCCGGTGACATCCCGTTGTCGCCGATCCGGCGCGTCGAGGAAGACAAGATCCGCATCGGCCTGCAGGGCCTGCAGCTGGTCGACACCCGCGCACAGCTGCTGGCGATCGACGATCTGCGCGACACCGCAGTGGACGAATACGCCCTGGTCCGCGATGCCTGGATGCAGCGTCGCAACTACCAGATCGAGAACGATCTGCGCAGCAAGCGCGACCGCGGCCATGACGATGCCAATTCGCCGATCCCGGTCGATGCGATGCCGATGCCGCAGTGGACCCACTGAGGCCGCGCGACGGTGCATGAAAAACCCCGCCTCGGCGGGGTTTTTCTTTTCCGGTGGGTGCCAACCCTGGGTTGGCACGCCGTGCTCAGGCCGCCAGCGCGGCCTCGATGGCCTCGCGCAGGCGCGCGTCATCGGCGGCCACGTCCGGGGCAAAGCGTGCGACGACCTTGCCATCACGGCCGACCAGGAACTTCTCGAAGTTCCACAGCACCGCCGGTGCCGGATGGATCGGGATCTCCTTGCTGGCCAGGCGCTCACGCAGCGGGCCTTCGCCGATCGACTGCGGCTGCGCGGCGGTCAGCTGCTGGTACAGCGGGTGGGTGTCCTCGCCAGCCACGCTGATCTTGGAGAACATCGGGAAACTGACATCGTAGGTGAGCTGGCAGAACTGCTGGATCTCGGCCTCGCTGCCCGGCTCCTGGCCAAGGAAGTTGTTGGCGGGGAAGCCCAGCACTTCCAGGCCCTGCGCGTGCTTTTCCGCATACAGCGCCTGCAGGCCTTCGTACTGCGGGGTCAGGCCGCACTTGGAGGCGACGTTGACCAGCAGCAGCACCTTGCCCTGGTAGTCGGCAAGCGAGGACGGCTGGCCGTCGATGGTGGTGAGGGGAATGTCCTGGATCGGGGTGCTCACGCGGGGGCTCCGGCTACGGCGGGGAATGGTCCACCAGCATAGCGCCGCGCGCGCTGTTGTAGAGCCGAGCCCATGCTCGGCTGATGGTATGGCAGCCGAGCGTGGGCTCGGCTCTACAGGCAGGATTCAGTCCACGCAGATCGTGCCCTGCGCCTTGCCATCATCGATGCGCTGGCGGCACCCGAAGTTCTGGCGCACATCACGCTGGCAGGTACCGGTGGCGGCACTGCCGGCGGCCACCTCGGCTCCGGCCAGGCACTGGCCCGTGCAGTCGCTCTTACGGCTGCAGGCCTTGCCGGCGTCGGCATAGGGAATCACGCACTGCTCGCGCTGCAGGCGGCCGAGCCGCTGCAGCGTGCCGCCAGCGGCCTGGCAGTCGACGTCACGTGCTTCGCGGTAGGCCTCGCTGGCTTCCGGCGCAGGAGCGGCCGTAGTCGTGTCGGCGACCGGGGGCGTGCTGCTGCACGCAGCCAGCAACGCAGCCAGGACAAGAACGGCACAGGAGCGCAAGCGCATGTCGATACCCGCCACGGACTCAGGGTGCCCAGCATAGCCAGGCGCAGGTGCACGGGACGTGTCAACCCGCATTGCCGTCCTCGTCGTCCTCCGGCGCGCCCAGCTGCTGCATCGGGTCCGGGGTCAGCTCCGGTGGCAGCGCGCGCTTGGCCTTGCTGCCCAGTTCGGCAAGCCGACGGGCGCGGCTGATGGCCGACTGCGGCGAATCGATCAGGCGATTGCGCGCATCGGCGTAGGCCTTGCCGGCATCGTCCAGCTTCTTGCCCATGGCGGTGAAGTCCTGCAGGAACCCGGTCAGGGCGTCCAGCACCAGACCGCCGGCCTCGCTGATCTTCAGCGCCTGCTTCTGCACCTTGTCGCGCGTCCACAGGCGCTCGGCCACGCGCAGCAGCGCCATCAGGGTGTTGGGCGAGGCGAACACCACGCGGTTGTCGAAGGCGAACGCCTGCAGGCTGCCATCGGCGCCCAGTGCGGCTGACAAGGCACCCTCGATGGGAACGAAGGCGATGGTGATGTCCAGCGTCTCGCTGCCCAACGCCTTCGGATAATTCTTCTCGCCCAGGTCCTTAACGTGCTGGCGCAGCGCAACCGCGTGCCTGCGCAACGCGTCTTCCGACTGCTCCGGGGTAGTGGCATTCATGGCTTCCTGCCAGGCGATCAGGTTCACCTTGCTGTCGATCACCACGCTGCGTTCGTCGGGGAACTGCACCACCACGTCCGGTCGCAGGCGCGCACCTTCGTCATCCACGGCATGCTTCTGCCGCTGGTAGTGCACGCCCTCTTCCAGCCCCGATCCGCGCAGTACGTTGTCGAGCATCAGCTCGCCCCAGTCGCCGCGGACCTTGGCATTGCCCTTCAGCGCATTCGTCAGCGCCGATGCCTGCGCCGCCATGTCCTGGTTGAGCGTCTTCAGTTCGCCCACCGCACCCAGCAGGCTGGCGCGTTGCCGCGCTTCCTCGCCATACAGCGTATCGACGCGGGTGCGGAAATCGCCCAGCTTGTCGGCGAACGGCTTGAGCAGCCCCTCGATGTCCGCGCGTGACTGCACTGTCGCCTGCCGCACGTTCTTCTCGAACTGCTGTCCGCGTTCGTCGAACACCTTGCCCGCCAGTTCGGCGAAGGCGCCCGACAGCTTTTCCTTGGCGGTATCAAGATAGCTGCGCAGTTCGGCACTGGCCCGTTCGGAGTGCTGCAGATTGGCCACCGCGCGGGCATGTTCACCGTGCAACTGCTGGTAGCGCTGCTGCACCTGCTGCAGCTCGCTGCTGGTCTCCGCAACGGCAGCGCGCGCCTGCGCCAGGGCCGCTTCACGTTCGGCCAGCTGTGCTTCGCGACTGGCCGACAGCGCTGCTTCGCGCTCCACCCGGGCGGTCAGCGTAGTGACGGCCTGTGCGTGCTGCTGGCTGCGGCTCCGTTCGTTCTCCAGTTCAGCGCTCAGCGCATCGAGGCGGCCGCGCAGCTGGCCGGCATCGACCAGGGCGAGGCGATGCTGTTCGCGTTCGCTGTCCAGCAGCCGCTGCAGTTCGTCGGAGGGTGCACCGCCAGCACTGCGACGCCACAGCAGCACCAGCGCGACCAGGGTCGCCAGCAGCAGGACCACTGCCAGGATCATGAGGACTTCGATATTCATGCGATCAGTTTAGCCCCGCTGCGCTAGGCTGGGTCGGTCTGCCCCGGAAGCCCCCATGCTCGCTCTGTACGGAAAACCCACCTCCATCAACGTGCGCAAGGTGCTGTGGCTGTGCGCCGGCCTCGACCTGCCACTTCACCACGAGCCAGCGCCGCCGACGGACCTGCTGGCCACACTGAACCCGAACCGGCAGGTGCCGGTGCTGCGCGATGGCGGCTTCGTGCTGTGGGAATCCAACAGCATCTGCCGCTACCTGGCCGTACGCGCTGGCCGTGATGACCTGCTGCCCCGCGCGGCACAGGATCGTGCGCGGGTCGAACAATGGATGGACTGGCAGGCCAGCGACCTCAACAGTGCCTGGCGGCACGTGTTCATGGCGCGCGTGCGCCAGCATCCGGACTACCCGGACGATGCCCGCGCCGAGGCCAGCCTGGTCCAGTGGAACGGCTTGATGGGCGTGCTTGATGCCCAGTTGGCCGCTGGCGGCTACGCCGCTGGCAACACCTTCACCCTCGCCGACATCGTGCTCGGGCTGTCGACCCAGCGCTGGCGCAGCACACCGGGCCACAAGCCGGCGCTGGCACACGTGGGCGCCTGGTTCGAGCGCCTGCGCCAGCAGCCCGGTTTCGCCGAACACGTCGACAACGGCGTGGCCTGAGGCAGGGGTCGGATCCCTTTCCCGGGGCAAAGGGATCTGACCCCAAGGGTGCGGGAACGATCCGGCCTTACCAGCCTTCCAGCACGATCTTGCCCTTGGCGCGGTGGCTCTCCAGCAGCGCGTGGGCGCGCCGCAGGTTGGCCGCGTCGATGCGCCCGAAGTGCTCGCCCAGCGTGGTCTGCAGCACGCCCGTGTCGATCAGCTCGGCCACACGGTTCAGCAGGTCGTGCTGGCGCTGCATGTCGGCGGTGCGGTACAGCGGCCGGGTGAACATCGACTCCCAGTGCAGTGACAACGCCTTGCGCTTGAGCGCCATCACGTCCACCTGGCCAGGATCATCGATCAGCCCCAGCTGGCCCTGCGGCGCCAGCAGTTCCACGATCTGCGCGTAGTACTGGTCGGAGTGGGTCAGGCTGGCCACATGCTGCACTTCGCTGATGCCGAGCCGCGCCAGTCCCTCGGCCAGCGGCAGGCGGTGGTCGATCACGTGGTGCGCGCCCATTGCGTATGCCCAGTCCTGGGTATCCGGACGCGAGGCGGTGCCGATCACGGTCAGCCTGGTCAGCTTCCGCGCCAGCTGCACCAGGATCGAACCGACACCACCGGCAGCACCGATCACCAGCAGGGTCTGGCCCTCGCCACCACCCTCGGGGATGCGCAGGCGGTCGAACAGCAGCTCCCAGGCGGTGATTGCAGTCAATGGCAGCGCCGCGGCGGCGGCATCATCGAGGCTGGCCGGCTTGCGCCCGACGCTGCGCTCGTCCACCAGCTGGTACTCGGCATTGCTGCCCGGGCGGTCGATGACGCCGGCGTAGTAGACCGCGTCGCCGGGCTGGAACAGGGTCACCTCGCTGCCCACCGCGTCGACGATGCCGACCGCATCCCAGCCCAGTACGCGCGGGCCATCGGTGGCCACGCCGCGGCGGACCTTGGTGTCGACCGGGTTCACCGCCACCGCGCGTACCGCCACGCGCAGGTCGCGGGGGCCGGGCTGCGGCAGCTCCAGTTCGATGTCGATCAGGGCCAGGGCATCATCGATCGGCAGGCCGGCGTGGGTATAGGCAATGGCGCGCATGGCAGCGGTCCAGTGGGGAAGGAGGCGACAGGTTGCGCCGCGCGCGCTCCCTCGGAAAGGCGCAGAATCGGGCAGCACTTTCACTCTGGCGATGAAGATGATCCGCTTCGACGATCTGCAGCTGTTCGTCCGCACTGCCGCGCTGGGCAGCTTCTCGCAGGCCGCCCGCGAGGCCGACCTGCTGCCCGGGCAGGTCGCTGCGGCGGTGGCACGGCTGGAGCGCGAGCTGGACCTGCGCCTGTTCGTGCGCACGACCCGCAGCCTGCGCCTGACCGGCGAGGGCGCGCTCTACCTGCCGTATGCGCAGGAGGTGCTGGCCACCCTGCGCGAAGGCCAGGCCCGCGTGCAGGGCGAGGACACCGAGCTGCACGGCACGCTGCAGCTGTCGGCGCCGTCGGACTTCGGCCGCAACCTGCTGCTGCCCTGGCTGAGCGCGTTCCGCGCCGCGCACCCGCGGCCGCGCCTGCACCTGCGCCTGTCCGACGAGGTCGCCGACGTGTTCCGCGAACCGGTCGACGTGGCCATCCGCATCGGCCACTTCGATGACGCCAACTACGTAGCCCTGCCCCTGCTGGAAGGCAACCGGCGCGTGCTGGCCGCCTCACCCGGCTACCTGCAGCGGCGTGGCCCGCCCACGCGCCTGGAGGATCTGCGCGAGCACGACTGCCTGGTCTATCAACTCAATGGCCGCGCCTACGATCGCTGGTCGTTCGAGGTGGACGGGCGCCGCAGCGTGGTTCCGGTACGCGGCCCGCTGGTCTGCGACGACGCCGACGTGGTGCGGCGCTGGGCCGTGGCCGGCGAAGGCATCACCTACAAGTCCTGGCTGGACCTGCGCGAGGATGTGCAGGCCGGGCGCCTGCAGGTGCTGCTGGACGGCGTTGGCAGCAGCATCCCGCTGCAGCTGGTGTGCCCGCATCGCAAGCAGTTCTCACCCGCCGTGCGGCAGCTGCACGCGCAGCTGCGCCAGCACCTGCAACCGCTGCTGTCCGGGATGCCGGTTGGCCCCACCGGCCCCCTGTCGCCCGCCGCAGCGCTGGCCGACAATGGCGGCCCCCCGTAACAGAAGAGCACCGCCATGCCGTGGATGGGCATCCAGGACCTGTGGACGTTTCTGGTCGCCGTGCTGGTGTTTCTCGCCCTGCCCGGTCCCGGTACCTTCACGCTGCTGACTGCCACCGGCCGTGGCGGCGTGCGCGGCGGCTACACCGCACTGGCCGGCCTGCTGGTCGGCGACCAGATCCTGATGTGGCTGGCGCTGGCCGGCGTGGCCGCACTGCTGAAGGCCAATCCTCTGGTATTCCACGCCGTGCAGTACCTCGGCGCGGCCTACCTGGTGTGGGTCGGCATCAGCCTGCTGCGCACGCCCAAGCACGAGGGCGGCGACGCCGGCCCGATCCGCATGCAACCCGGCCGCTACTTCCAGCAGGCGATCCTGGTCAGCCTGCTCAACCCGAAGGCGATCCTGTTCTACATGGCCTTCCTGCCGTTGTTCATCGATCCGAAGGCGCACCAGGGCATCGCCACCTTCGCCGCGCTGGCCGGCATCATCCTGGTGGTCAGCATCGCCTACTGCTCGATGCTGATCGGCGTGGGCAACCTGGCCCGCCGCCGGTTGATCCAGCACCCGCGGATCAGCGATGCGCTGCGCCGCGTGGCCGGCCTGTTCCTGGTGGGGTTCGGCATCCGCCTGGGGCTGAACGGATGAACGGGCGGCTGCCACTGCTCGGCATGACCCTGCTGCTGGCCGGTGCCGCCTCTGCCGGCACCGTGCAGGACCATCGCTGCCTGACGGGCGGTCGCAACGACAACATCCACCTGGAATGGCGCTGGCTGGAAGACGGCCGGGCCGACGTGCGTTACGCCGGCCAGCGCGAGCGCCTGCCCCTGCACCGGATCTCGATGGAGACCACGGTGCTGGCCGAGGATCGCCCGTACCAGTTCGACAGCGTGTGGGAAGAGCGCTTCGACGGGCGCCTCAACGGCCGCTACCTGCTGAGCACGCAGGGCGCGCTGGTACTGGATCTGAGCTACGAACGCGCCCGTGATGGCCGTCGCACCACCTTCCACGATGACAGCCAGGCGTGGCAGGAGGATGGCTGCCATTGGCCGGGAGGCGTAGCGGCGCGCGTGGTCGATTGAAGCATGCCAACCAAGGTTGGCATCTACCGGTCGTGCATCTCCGCGCGCAGGTGGTCGATGAACACCCGCAGCTTGGGCGCCATCTGCTCACGCGCGGGGTAGTACAGGTGGAAGCCGGGGAATGGCGGCTGCCAGTCCTGCAGCACGCTCTGCAGTCGCCCAGCGTTGATGTCGTCGGCCATTAACGAGGCGAAGCCTTGGGCCATTCCCAGACCCGCCAGCACGGCACCATGGGCGACGCCGGCATCGTTGAACACCAGCCGCCCGCTCACTTGCACGTCCAGGTCGTGGCCGTCGCGGCTGAACTCCCAGGGCATCAGCCGGCCGTTGGCCAGCCGGTGCACGATGCAGGCGTGGCCCTGCAGGTCATGCGGGGTCTGCGGCACGCCATGGCGTTCGAAATAGGCCGGCGTGGCTACCACCACCTGCCGCTCGGGTGGCCCGACCGGCACCGCGATCATGCCCTGTGCGAGTGATTCGCCCAGGCGGATGCCGGCGTCGAAGCCCTCGGCCACCAGATCGGTCAGCGCGGGGTCGACGCACAGTTCCACCTGCACCTGCGGGTAACGCGCAAGGAAGTCGGGCAGCCGCGGCAGCACCATGCGATCGGCGACGATGCGCGGCAGGGTCACGCGCAGCCGCCCGGCAGGCACCGAGCGCGCGCTGTCCAGTTCGGCAAATGCCTGGTCGATCTGGTCCAGGCCGCCGCGCACGCGCTGCAGGAAACGCGCGCCGTGCTCGGTCAGGTTGACCCGCCGCGTGGTCCGCTGCAGCAGCCGCACGCCCATCCGCGCTTCCAGCGCGCGCACGCTCTGCGACAGCGCCGAGGTCGACACACCCAGGGCATCGGCGGCGCGGGTAAAGCTGGCGTGCTCGGCCACGTGGACGAAAGCGACCACAGCAGTGAGCGGGACGGAGGCATCCATTGTGAAGGCAGCCTTCAAGGTAAGTCCGGTGACACGCAGTTTATCCACATGATGGCGTGGAGGATGCTGTGCCCCTCGCCACTGCCCATCCAGACGTGGCGCCTTCCCCAAGGAGATCCACATGAAGACCCGTACTCTCGGCCCCGCCGGCCCCACCGTGTCCGCCCTCGGCCTGGGGTGCATGGGCATGAGCGCGTACTACGGCGGCCGCGGCAGTGACGATGACGGCATTGCCGTCATCCGGCACGCGCTGGACCGTGGCGTGACCCTGCTCGACACCGCCGATGTGTATGGCCCGCACACCAACGAGGTGCTGGTCGGTCGCGCGATTGCCGGCCGCCGCAACCAAGTGTTCCTGGCCAGCAAGTTCGGCATCGGCCTGGACCCGGCTGACCCGAAGGCGCGGCAGATCAACGGCCACCCGGACTATGTGCAGGCCGCCTGCGAGGCCAGCCTGCGCCGCCTGGGCGTGGACCACATCGACCTGTACTACCAGCACCGCGTCGACCCGACCGTGCCGATCGAGGACACCGTGGGTGCCATGGCACGCCTGGTGGAACAGGGCAAGGTGCGCTGGCTGGGCCTGTCCGAGGCCTCGGCGGCCACCCTCCGCCGCGCCCATGCGGTGCACCCGATCACGGCGGTGCAGAGCGAGTACTCGCTGTGGTCGCGCGAGCCGGAGCAGAACGGAGTGCTGGCCACCACGGCGGAGCTGGGCATCGGCTTCGTGCCGTATTCGCCGCTGGGCCGTGGCTTCCTGACCGGCGCCATCCGCAGCCCGGACGACTTCGACGCCGACGATTACCGGCGCACCTCGCCCCGCTTCGAAGGCGAAAACTTCCAGCGCAACCTGGCACTGGTGGATACCGTGCAGGCGCTGGCCGCCGAGCGCGGCATCGCCGCCTCGCAGCTGGCGCTGGCCTGGGTGCTGTCGCGCGGCGAGCACATCGTGCCGATCCCGGGCACGACGCGGCGGGCACGGCTGGACGAGAACCTCGCTGCGCTGCAGGTGGAACTGGACGCGGCCACGCTGGACGCACTGGATGCGGCCTTCCCGCTGCATGCCGCGGCCGGTGACCGCTACTCGGTCAGCGGCATGGCCAACATCGAGTCGTAGCAGCGGCCGGGACGAACGCACACCGGTGGCTACCGCCGGATTGTGCCGATTCCGGCAGCGTGGCTGGGGTGCAGCGCGCGCCCCGCCATGCATGACCCCCGTCAGTGGTAATGCTGCGCTGCGTTCGGTCACACTCGGGAACTTGTCGTTCTTAGTCACCCCTTCCGAGGCCTGCATGTCCCTGTTCCGGCGCAAGTCCCTAGATTCCGTCACCGTCCACGAAGCCGGCAGGCGTCTGATCCCGACGCTCAGCTGGCCGCACCTGATCGCACTGGGCATCGGTGCCATCGTCGGCACCGGCATCTACACGCTGATCGGCGTCGGTGCCAACCTGGCCGGCCCGGCCGTGCTGATCTCCTTCGCCATCGCCGGTGCGGTCTGCGCCTGTGCGGCGCTGTCCTATGCCGAGCTGTCGACGATGATGCCGGCCGCCGGCAGCGCCTACACCTACAGCTACAGTGCGCTGGGCGAGGTGTTCGCCTGGGTGGTGGGCTGGAGCCTGATCCTGGAGTACTCGCTGGTGGTGAGTACGGTGGCGGTGGGCTGGTCCGGCTACTTCGTCGGCTTCCTCGAATGGGTCCACACCCAGTTCGGCTGGAACGTGCACCTGCCGGCCTGGCTGGCAGCCGGCCCGCACGTGGAAGGCGGCATGATCAACCTGCCGGCGATCATCATCACCTGGCTGGTGGCCGGCATGCTGATGGCCGGGACCAAGGAAAGCGCCACGCTCAATGCCATCCTGGTGGTGTTCAAGCTGATCGCGCTGGCGATCTTCGTGGCCGTGGCCCTGCCTGCGTTCGACAGCGCCAACCTGCAGCCGTTCATGCCGTATGGCTTTGCCAAGTCGATGGGCCCCGATGGCGTCGAGCACGGCGTGATGGCGGCAGCGGCGATCATCTTCTTCGCCTTCTACGGCTTCGATGCGATCTCCACTGCTGCGGAGGAGACCAAGAACCCGGGCCGTGACCTGTCGATCGGCATCATCGGTTCGATGATCGGCTGCACCATTGTCTACGTGCTGGTGGCGCTGGCCGCAGTGGGTGCGATGAGCTACGCCGTGTTCGGGCACAGCGCCGAGCCGCTGGCGCTGATCATGCGCCAGCTGGGCCATCCGACAGCGGCGATGGTGATCGGCGTGATTGCGATCATCGCGCTGCCGACCGTGCTGCTGGCCTTCCTGTACGGCCAGAGCCGCATCTTCTTCGTGATGAGCCGCGACGGCCTGCTGCCGCGTGGCCTGTCCAAGGTCAACGCGCGTACCGGCACGCCGGTGGCGACCACGCTGTTCACTGCGGTGGTGGTGTCGGCGCTGGCCGGCGTGGCCCGCCTGGACGAGATCGCCGCGCTGGCCAATGCCGGTACCCTGGCCGCGTTCACTGCAGTGGGCGTCTGCCTGGTGGTGCTGCGCCTGCGCGAGCCGGACCGCGCGCGCACGTTCCGCACGCCGCTGGCCTTCGTGGTTGGCCCGCTGGCCGCACTGGGTTGCATCTACCTGTTCATCAGCCTGCCGCACACCACCCAGCTGTACTTCCTGTTGTGGAACGTGGCCGGCCTGGTGCTGTACCTGCTGTACAGCCGACGCCATGCGCTGATCGCGAAATAGACCGATCACCGGTAGTGCCGGCCGCGGGCCGGCACCTCTCATCCTGTTGATACGGGCAATGCCGGCCAGCGGCCGGCACTACCACAGGGCGGTCAACCGCCCTGCTTTGCCGCGTAGTCCTGCGCCTGGCGCATCACCCGCAGCAGGTTGCCGCCCCAGATGCCGGCAATCTGCTGCTCGGTATAGCCCTTGCGCAGCAGCCAGGCGGTGATCTTCGGCAGCTGGCTGACATCGGGCAGGTCACTCAGGCCGCCGCCGCCATCCCAGTCCAGGCCGATACCCACGTGCTCGGGGCCGACCACCTTGAGGATGTGCTCGAAGTGGGCGAAGAAGTCGTCGAGGCTGGCATGGCGCACCGGGTGCTCGTGGTCCAGTGCCTGCTCGGCCTTCAGCAGGGCAACACCCTGCTCGATGCCCATGCCTTCCCAGCCGCCCAGCTGCTTGCTCAGCGCTTCTTCGGCCTGCTTGCGCTCGGGCGTCTTCGCCGTGTCGATCAGGTAGCCGCCATAGGCGTTCACCTGGATCACGCCGCCGGCCTTGGCCAGCTTGCGCAGCCGCGCGTCATCAAGATTGCGCGGGTGGTCGTACACCGCCTTGGCCGAGCTGTGCGACAGCACGAAGGGCACCGGCATCATCGCCAGCAGGTCGTCGAACACCGCGTCCGAGGCATGCGACTGGTCGATCACGATGCCCAGCTTCACTGCCTGCCGCACCAGCTCCTTGCCGGCCGGACTCAGGCCCTTCCACTCCGCGCCCTTGGGATCGGTGGCCGAATCGGCGAACTCGTTGTTGGCGAAGTGCACGGTGCTGAGCAGCCGCAGGCCGGCGCGGTGGTAGAACGAGAGCAGGCTCGGGTCTTCCACCAGCGGGCTGGCATTTTCCATGCTGATGCAGACCACGCGCTTGCCGGCGGCCTTGATCCGCGCCGCATCATCGGCGGTCAGTGCCAGCGCGAAGCGCGCGGGATTGGCCGCCAGCATCTCGCGGATTTCCAGCAGTCGCTGCAGGCCGTGGTCACGCTCGGCCAGGTGGGCCGCTGCGCTGCGATCGCCCTGGTCGGTGTAGATCGCCCAGAAACCGCCATCGAGCGCACCTTCGACCATGCGCGGGTAGTCCACCTGCGAAAGCGCGTTGCGGTCGTGGCGCTGCTCGATGTCGAAGCCGGTCCGGCCGAAATTTGCCGGCGTATCCAGATGGCTGTCGAGCGTGACCAGGCGCTGCTGCAGCGCCTTGGCACGGGCCAGTTCCTCGGCGCTGAACTCGATGGCATGAGCCGACAGCGGCGCGCACAGCGCCACGGCGAGCACGACGGACAGGTGGCGCAACGATGGCATGGGCTCTCACCGGCAATGGGAAGAGCCCGACCATAGCGCTGCACCCGGCCTTTTTGTAGAGCCGAGCCCATGCTCGGCTGCCAGACAGATCATCCGAGCGTGGGCTCGGCTCTACAGAGATCGGCAGTGACGCGGTCAGTCGACCACGCGGCAGAACACGGCCTTCAGGTAACGCGATTCCTGCACGTGGGCCATGAACGGGTGGTCCGGACCGGCGCCGGCCACCTTCAGGATCTGGATCGTGCGGCCGGAGAAATACGCCGCGCGGCGCAGCATGTCGAGGAACTGGTCCTCGGCCACCAGGCCGGTGCAGGAGAACGTGGCGAACAGGCCGCCCGGCTTGACCACGCCCAGCGCCAGCTTGTTCATGTCCAGGTACTTCTTCAGCGCAGTGATGACCTGGTCGCGGTCGCGGGTCATCTTCGCCGGGTCCAGGATCACCACGTCGTACTGCTCGCCACGATTGGCCGCATCACGCAGCCACGGGAAGATGTCGGACTGGACGAACTTCGGGCGCACGTTGTTCAGGCGCGAATTGCCCTTGGCGATCTGGATGACGTCTTCATCGATGTCGATGCCGACCACTTCCGAGGCGCCTCGCGCCGCCGCGTACACCGCAAAACCGCCGGTGTTGCAGCACAGGTCCAGCACGCGCTTGCCTTCCACCTGCTGGCTCAGCCACTCGCGGTTCTCGCGCTGGTCGGCGAAGAAGCCGGTCTTGTGCGCACCGGCCGGGTCGGCGCGGAACTTGATGCCGTACTCGGTGATCACCGACGCCTCGGTGGTGGTATTGCCGTGGAAATCGAAGCTTTCCTGTTTCTGCACGTGCTCATCGGCGAAGCTGTGGAAGCGGCAACCCGGGAACTGCTCGCGCAGGGCGTCGTAGATCCACTCGCGGTGGCGGAACATGCCGGCGGCGAAGAATTCGACCACCACCAGGTCGCCGTAGCGATCCACCACCAGGCCGGACAGGCCGTCGCCTTCGCTGTGCACCACGCGCCAGGCGTCGGAGACCGCGTCGAGCTTGAGCACCTCACGGCGCAGTGACACCGCCTGGGCAATCTTGCGCGAGAACCAGCCGGCATCCACCGGCACGTTCTGGTCGGTCTCAAGGATGCGCACGGCAATGCGCGAATGCCCGTTGTAGAACCCGCGGCCAATGAACTCGCCATCAATGCCGACCACGTCGACGATGGAACCGGGCTTGGGCCGGACGGTCGGCTTCTCGACCAGTTTCTGGAAGATCCACGGGTGGCTGGAGCGCCACGCATTCTTGAGGCGGACAATCGGAAGGGGGGTATTCATCCACCCATTGTAAACCGGGCGCCGGGGTCAGATCCCCGAAGGGGCTCTGACCCCCGCCGGCGTGCCAACCAAGGTTGGCACCCACCAGGCCGGAACGGGCTCGGGAATGGGGTCAGAGCCCCTACGGGGATCCGACCCCTCGTCCCCCATTTGACGGCGGCCCAGCCAGACGGCAGAATCGGCGCCAGAAGGGGAGTAGCTCCCAGACGTTGTCGCCGTCATTTCGAGCCCGCAGGCTCCGGTGCAACGGCAGTTCCAGCCGACTGGAACTGCGAGCGAGACCTTCGCCGTACTGGCGAAGCTCTGTCCCTGGATCCCCCTCCCGATCCTCCGTTGCAGATCCTCGCCGTCCGGCCTGGCATTCATCTTTCCAACGGACATTCCCAATGCAGACGATCGGTAACGTGTGGTTGTGGGGCGGCTTCGCAGCGGTGGTGGTCATCGCCCTGCTGGTCGACCTCGTGTTGATGCGCCATGGTGGACCGCACAAGGTCACCTTCAAGGAAGCCCTGTGGTGGTCGATCGGCTGGGTCGCGCTGGCCCTGTTGTTCAACGCCGGCCTCTGGTACTACCTGAATGAGACCGCCGGCCAGGTGGTGGCCAACAAGGTCGGCCTCGAATTCCTGACCGGCTACCTGGTCGAGAAGGCGCTGGCGGTCGACAACATCTTTGTGTTCCTGATGATCATGAGCTACTTCGCAGTACCGGAGGAGCAGCGCCAGAAGGTGCTGATCATCGGCATCCTGGGTGCGATCGTGCTGCGTACGATCATGATCTTCGCCGGCAGCGTGCTGATCAGCCAGTTCCATTGGCTGCTCTACGTGTTCGGTGCCTTCCTGCTGTTCACCGGCTGGAAGATGTGGTTCGCCGCCGGCCAGGAACCGGATCTGGAAACCAACCCCGCCCTGCGCTGGATACGCAAGCACCTGCGCCTGCTGCCGGACTACGCCGGCAATGCGCTGAGCGTGAAGCGCGATGGCGTGCGCTGGTTCACCCCGCTGTTCGCGGTGCTGATCCTGATCGCGGTCACCGACGTGATCTTCGCCGTGGACAGCATCCCGGCGATCTTCGCGATCACCACCGACCCGTTCATCGTGCTCACCTCCAACGTGTTCGCGGTGCTGGGCCTGCGTGCGATGTTCTTCCTGCTGGCCGGCATGGCCGACCGCTTCCACCTGCTGCCGTACGGCCTGGCGCTGGTGTTGGCCTTCATCGGCATCAAGATGATGATCATCGACCTGTTCAAGATCCCGACCCCGGTGTCGCTGGGCGTGGTCGCGGTGATCATCGCCGCCACCGTGGTGCTGAGCCTGAAGTACCCGCCGAAGGAAGGCTCGGGCCACGCCTGAGCCTGGGCGGTGGGAAGACGCGGCCGGCGGGATTGTCCCGCCGGCCGCACCCACTCTCCCGCAACAGTGGCCTTGGTTTCGCGCCAGCCACCGCCATTGCTGAGGTATGGACAACAACACGCCCCTGCCCGCCGGCGACGTGCCGGCCCCCCGCAATGACCGCTCGCGCATCCTGCGGGCGTTCAATGTCAGCCTGGCGGCCGTGCTGGTGCTGGTGGCCGTGTTCGCCCTGCAGGGCACGTTCGACTGGCGACCGTGGGCGGTTGCGCCACTGGAAGCCAAGGGCCTGCTCGGCCTGATCGGCGGCCCGATGCTGCATGCCTCGGTCGAGCACATCGCCGCCAACAGCATCGCCATCCTGATCCTCGGCACCCTGGCCGGCAGTGTGTATCCCAAAGCCACCGTGCGCGCCCTGCCCCTGCTGTGGCTGGGTTCGGGCCTCGGCGCGTGGATGCTGGGCAATCCGGGCAGCGTGCACCTGGGTGCCAGTGGCGTGACCCATGGCCTGATGTTCCTGCTGGCCAGCCTCGGCCTGCTGCGCCGCGACCGTGCGGCAATCGCCACCGGCCTGATCGGCATGCTGTTCTATGGCGGCATGCTGATGACCATCCTGCCGCATGCCGATGGCGTGTCCTGGCAGTCGCACATGGGCGGCGCCTTCGCCGGCATCATCGCCGCGCTGCTGTTCCGCAACGCCGATCCGCTGCCGCCGCGCCAGCGCTACAGCTGGGAAGACGAAGAAGACGAGGCAGAGCCGCTGGCCGACGACGAGCTGGAGCCGCCGTCTCCGCAGCGCGTACCGGTGTTGTGGCAGCCGCGCGAGGGCCAGGACTACGTGGTGATCCCGTTCCGCCGCCCGGACGAGCCGCGCGGTTGAGGTAACGGTAGTGCCGGCCACTGGCCGGCAACCTCATGAACCGGTAGTGGCCGACCTTGGTCGGCGCGGTTGTTGCGTGCCAACCAAGGTTGGCACCTACCAGAGCACACCGGCCCCCGGGTAGCGCCGGGCCATGCCCGGCGCGTTGATCGCTCAGTTCCCCGCCGCGCCCATCCCGTCCACCGCCTGCCGGCCGAGCGCGGGATCATCGGTGAAGAACGCATCGATGCCGGTCGCCAGGTAGGCGCGCATCTCAGCGATCGAGCCTTCGACGTTGCGCGCGTTGTCGGCGCCCTTGCGCAGGTTGCTGGGCTGGAAATGGTTCTCCGGGCGGAAAGTGTACGGAATCACCATCAGGCCGGCCGCATGCGCATCACGTACCAGCGCGGTCGGCGTGCCCAGCGCACCCTTCGCATCCAGCGGAATGATCGAACGCAGCTCGGGGCCGATGCCATCGGCGTAGCCGGCGATGTCCTTCAGCCCGGCCGGGGTCATCATCTGTGCGTAGGTCAGCGTGCCGCCGGCCTTGGCGATGTCGGCCGGCTGGGTATCGCCCTTCCACAGCAGCTGCAGCAGGCGGATGTTGCTGCCCCGGCCGATCTTGCCATGCAGGTAGCGCAGGTTGGCGGTCTCGAACGACTGGATCGTGACCGGGCCGACATTGGTGTACGCGTTGCCACGCAGCGCGGCCAGCAGCTTGTCTTCCATCGGCAGGCCGATGGACTGGAAATAGGTCGGGTGCTTGATCTCCGGCACGAGGCCGATGCCACGGTTGGCGCGCCCGGCCTGCTGCACCAGGAAGGCCAGGATCTCGTCCAGGCTGGCGATGCGGAACTGGCCGTCGTAGGCGGTGCTGCGCAGTTCCGGCAGGCGCTCACGGGCGTACAGGGTCTTCAGCTCGGCCAGGGTGAAGTCCTCGGTGAACCAGCCCTCGACCTGCTGCCCATCGATCACCTTGCGGGTGCGGCGGCTGGCGAACTCCGGATGCGAGGCGACGTCGGTGGTGCCGCCGATCTCGTTCTCGTGGCGGGCCACCATCACGCCGTCCCTGGTCATCACCAGGTCCGGTTCGATGTAGTCGGCGCCATCGGCGATGGCCTGCGCATACGAGGCCAGGGTGTGCTCGGGCAGCAGTGCGCTTGCCCCGCGATGGCCGTAGACCGACACCTTGGGCACGGCCGGGGTGGAGGATTCAGCACTCATGGCCACCGATGGTGCCACGGCCAGCGACAACAGCAACGCACAACCCCACGACTTCACTGCGACTTCCCCAAGCGGTATGTGATGGGCGTCAGTATGCGGCGGCAATGTGACAGGTGGGGGACCTGGGGTCGGATCCCCGCAGGGGCTCCGACCCCGTGGCGGAACCGTGCAGGGTCAGAGCCCCTTTGGGGATCTGACCCCGTGTTACTTGCCAATGCAGAAACTGGAGAAGATCCTCCCCAGCAGATCATCGGCACTCATCTGCCCGGTGATCTCACCCAGCGCATCGTGGGCCAGCCGCAGTTCCTCGGCGGCCAGCTCCAGGTGCTCGTGCGCCAGCTCGCCATCGGCGCGCTGCGCATGTTCCTGCGCGCGTTCAATCGCATCCACGTGGCGCGTACGCGCGGAGAACTCGCCGTCCACCTGCTCACCGGCACCGGCCGAAGCTATCGAACGCAGGCGCGCATGCAGATCGTCGAGCCCGGCGCCGGTGGCGGCCGAAACGAACACCCGATCCGGATCATCCAGCGACGGCAGCGCCGCCAGCAGATCCGACTTGTTGTGGATGTAGAGCTTGTGCGGTACCGCCGCCACGGCCTCGCCCAGCGCCGCTTCACCGGCCGCCGGATCGCGCGCATCCAGCACGATCAGCGCCAGGTCGGTGCGCTCGATTTCCACGTGGGCGCGGCGCATGCCTTCGCGTTCGATGGCGTCACCGCCGTCGCGCAGGCCGGCGGTGTCGACCAGGGTCAGCTCCAGGCCATCCAGGCGGATGGTTTCGCGCAGGGTGTCGCGGGTGGTGCCGGCGATGTCGGTGACGATGGCGCGTTCGCTGCCGGCCAGCGCGTTGAGCAGTGAACTCTTGCCGGCATTGGGCGGACCGATCAGCACCGCGTGCAGGCCATCGCGCAGGCGACGGCCGCGTTCGGCATCGCGGCGCAGAATGGCCAGATCGCTGCGCGCCTGTTCCAGCCCACGCCGTACCTGCGCGCCACCGAGGGTATCCAGCGGTTCGTCGGCGAAGTCGATGGCCGCTTCCACGTGGATGCGCAGCAGCACCAGCTGCTCGACCACCGCATCGATGCGGCGCGAGAACACGCCATCCAGTGAACGACGCGCCGCGCGTGCGGCACGGTTGTCGCCCGCAGCGATCAGGTCGGCGATGGCCTCGGCCTGGGCCAGGTCCAGCTTGCCGTTGAGGAACGCCCGTTCGCTGAACTCACCCGGCCGCGCCTGGCGCGCACCGAGCGCGATGCAGCGCGCGACCAGCTGCTGCAGCAGCACCGGGCTGCCATGGCCCTGCAGTTCCACCACCTCTTCGCCGGTGAAACTGTTCGGTGCCGGGAACCACAGCACGATGCCATCGTCGATGACCTCGCCGTCGGCATCACGCAGGCGCGCGTAGTGCGCGTGGCGCGGGCGCAGTGCAGGCGCCCCCAGCGCATTGGCAATCGCCGCAGCGCGCGGACCGGACAGGCGCAACAGGCCGACACCGCCGGCGCCGGGGGCGCTGGCGATGGCCACGATGGTGTCGGTGCGGATCGCGTCGTTCATGGCTCAGAGCTTCTCCAGCTGCGCGCGCGCCTGGGCCGCGCCACTGCCCTGCGGCTGCAGCGCCAGGTAGGTGGTGTAGGCCTGCTTCGCCTTGGCCTTGTCGCCGGCGTTGAAGTAGGCATCGCCCAGGTTCAGATGGGCCACCGCGCGCGACGGGTCGATCTTCAGCGTGTTCTCCAGCCAGCGCGCGGCTTCTGCATAGCGCTGCTGGCGGTAGTAGACGAAGCCGAGGTTGTTGGCGGCCTGGGCGAAATCAGGACGCAGCTTCAGCGCTTCGGCGAACTGCGCGGCTGCCTCGTCGTACTGCTTCTCGCGGTACAGCTGCAGGCCGCGGTCGTTGGCCTGCTGCGCGCGCTGGCGGTCGGACGCCGGGCCAGCGGTGGGCACCACCAGCTTGGCCTTGCCACCCTGCAGGTCGGCCACCGTCACCGGCGCCTGGCTGCCCTTGGCCTCGCTGGCCGCGTCCACCTTGTTGTTCAGCGCGATCGCATCGGCGGTCAGCTGGCGCGTATCGGCGTTGAGGAATTCCTGGCTGTCCGGCACCTGGAACACGAACTCGCCGCCCTGCGAACCGGGCAGGCTGCCGAAGGCCGGGGTCTGGTGCGAGACCGCCGATACGGCCGGCGCCACGTAGGCGGCCAGCTCGGTACCGGTGATCAGGCCGTCGCCGTTGAGGTCGCCCTTGCCGGCCAGCGCCTGCAACAGCACCCAGGTGAACACCGAATGGCCGTTCGGGCCAGCATCGGCCACCTGCTGGTCGGCACCACCGGCGGTCAGCATCTGCCGCGCGCTGCGACGCGCGTTCTCGCGCAGGAACGACGACGACGACGGCCCACCGCGGGTCAGGCCCAGGCCGCTGTAGCAGGCATCCATCACGAACATCACATGCTTGGCCTGCATGCTCTCGGCAATGTTCTGGATGTCGGTCATCGCGATGGCGTCGGTGGCGAATTCCTTCGGGTCCGAATCGACCGGAATGATGTAGCCCAGGTCGCGCCCGGAAGCGAGCTGGCGGGTCGCGCCATGGCCGGCGAAGAACACGAACACGCGGTCGTTCTTGCCGGTGCGGTCATCTGCCAGGCGATCGTGGAAGGCCGCGAGGATGTTGTTGCGGGTCGCCTGCTCGTTCTTCAGCACGATCACCTGCGAGGACGGGAAGCCGAACTGCCCGGTCAGGGTATCGGCCACCGCCTGCGCGTCGTGGCTGGCGTACTCCAGCTTCGGCCACTTGGCATAGTTGTCGATGCCGACCACGATCGCCCAGGACTTCTCGTAGCCGGTGGTGACCGTGGCGGCACCGGCTTCACCCTTGCGCGCACGGGCGACAGTGAAGTCACGGCCGTTCCAGCCGGCGAACTGGTAACCATCGGCGATCAGCCGGTCGAGGATCTGCGGCAGCGCCTTCACCGCACGATCGTGGATGTCGTGGAACAGGATGATGCCGCGCTGTTCCTTGTTCACCTGGTCTAGCACGCGCTGCACGATCGATTCCGGTACCGGGTCGGCCCAGTCCATCGAGTCGATGTTCCACATGATCGACTTCAGCCCGGCCTCGTTGAGCAGCTGCAGGCCTTCGGCATTGCGCGCGCCATACGGGAAACGGAACAGCGGCGCGCGCTTGCTGTCGACATCCTTCAGCAGCGTGTCGGTGTCGAGCACCTGCTGGCGCAGCGCGTCACCGGTGGTGCGCGACAGCTGGGCGTGGGTCAGGCTGTGGTTGCCGACCGCATAGCCCTCTTCCATCAGGTTGCGGCTGATCTTCGCCATCGGGCCGAGGCTGACCTTGCCATCGGCCTCGACCTTGCCAAGGTTGCGGCCCACTTCAAAGAACACACCCGGCACGTCGTAGCGCTTGAGGATGGCCACCACTTCATCGGTATAGGCCTTGTGCGGGCCATCGTCGAAGGTCAGCACCACGGTCTTGGCCGGCAGGTCGCGGCCGAAGATCTCGCGGTCGCTGTCCTTCATCGACATCGGGTAGGGCTCGATCACGCCGTAGTCGCGCAGGATCGCTTCGCGGCTGTAGTCCTTGTGCAGGTGGGCGATGTAGTCGTCCCACTTCTCACGCTTCAGCTCGATGGCACGGGTGCGCTCGAAGCGGCTGAAGATGCGGGTCAGTTCCTGGTTGTAGTTTCGCTCGATCTCGTCGAGTGCCTCCAGGTCCTCGCCGATGCGCTGGTGCAGCTTGACCGCCGGCAGCGACGAATCAGTGCCGACCCGCTCATGCAGATCACGCAGCACTTCGCGGAAGGCCAGGCGGTCGGCGTCGAACAGTTCCGGCGCCGACTCGATGTAGTCCAGCACGGTGCCGAGGGTGGCGAAGCGCTGCGGGCTGGAGCCGCGCAGCAGGGTGTCGAACTGCGCGGCGATCGCCGTGCGCTGTTCCAGGCCATCGTGGAACAGCTGCTGGCCCACACGCGTGGAGGTGCCGCGGTCGGCGGCCGATTGCTGTTCCTCGTCTGCCAGCAGCACGATGATCCGGCGGTAGCCGTCGAGCTGCTTCTGCAGCGCCGCCAGCAACGGCGCGGCGGCCGGATCGGCGGCGGCCGCGGCCTGCGCGCTTGGCTGGGTGACGGTGGTCGCCGGCGCCTTCGCGTCCTTGTCGCCGCAGCCGGCAACAACCAGGGTCAACAACAGCGAGGGCAGGAACAGGCGGAACGACGACGCACGCGGCATGGCGGACTCGAAGGTGGGAGGAACGGTGTGCCGGCGATTCTACCGCCGCATGCGAAAAGCCCGCCTTGCGGCGGGCTTTTGCTGGGGTCAGCCGGCCAGCGGCCGGCTCTACCGATTACTTCTTCTTGACCGGGGCCGGAGCGGTGGTGGCCGCAACCGGCTCGCCGCCATGGCGCTTGGTCATCCACCACTGCTGCAGCAGGCCCAGGCCACCGTTGACCACCCAGTACAGGACCAGGCCGGACGGCATGAAGGCCATCATGACGCCGAACACCAGCGGCATGAACTGCATCATCTTCTGCTGCATCGGGTCCATGCCCGGTGCCGGGGTCAGCTTCTGGGTGAACCACATCACTGCCACGTTGATGACCGGCAGGATGAAGTACGGGTCGCGTGCGGTCAGGTCCTGGATCCAGCCGAACCAGGGCGCCTGGCGCAGTTCGACCGATTCCACCAGCACCCAGTACAGAGCGAAGAAGATCGGCATCTGGATGAGGATCGGCAGGCAGCCGCCCATCGGATTGATCTTTTCCTTCTTGTACAGTTCCATCATCGCGGTCTGGAACTTCTGGCGGTCATCGCCATAGCGTTCCTTCAGCTGCGCGATGCGCGGCTGGAAGCGGCGCATCTTGGCACCGCTCTTGTACTGGGTCGCCGACAGCGGGTACAGCACCAGCTTCAGCAGCACCACCAGGCCGACGATCGCCCAGCCCCAGTTGCCGACCAGCTTGTGCACCTGGTTCAGCACCCAGAACAGGCCCTGGCCGATCACCGCCATCATCGAGAAGCGGCTGTAGTCGACCACGCGGTCCAGGCCCGGCACGTCTTCCTTGGCGATCAGGTTGACCAGCTTCGGGCCGACCCACAGGCGGGCCTCGGTGCTGGTGGACTGGCCCGGGGCCACGGTGAAGGCCGGGCCACGCGCTTCAATCAGGTCACGACCGGCCACCTGCGACAGCACGTAGTGCGCGGTCTGGTCCTTCTGCGGGATCCAGGCGGTGAAGAAGTGGTGCTGCAGCATCGCCAGCCAGCCGCCGGTGATGTTCTGGTTCAGTGCGCCGTCGTCCAGGTAATCCTTGAACGCACGACGCTGGTACTTCTTGTCGTTGTCGTACCAGGTGGCGCCGTTGAAGCTGAACGAATCCGGGTTGGTCATGCTCCGCGACAGGATGGTCGGGGTGCGGTCCAGGGTGCGGTAGACGTAGCCGTTCCACGGTGCGGCGCCGGCGTTGCTGACTTCGTCCTTGAAGCGCACGGCGTACTCGTTGCGCGAGACGGTCAGGGTGCGCTTGATGGTCACGCCGTTGTCGGCGGTCCACACGAACGGGATCTGCAGTTCGTTCTGGCCCTTGGCCAGCACGAAGTCCTTGGTATCACCGACCAGCTTGAAGCCGTCAGCGCCGGGAACCGGGGTGTTCTTGTCTTCGCTGGCCCAGCCGCTGATCGCGCTGTACGGATGCGCGGGGTCTTCGGTCAGCAGGCGAACCGGCGGGCTGCCTTCGTCCTTGGTCTGCGGGAACTGCAGCAGCTCGGCATCGAGCACACGGCCGCCGTCCAGCACCAGGCGCAGCACGTCGGTGGTGACGGTCACGCGCTGGCTGGCCGGGGTGGCGCTGGCCTGGGCCTGCACAGCGGCCTGGCCCGGCGCACCCGGGACCTGCGCGCTGGGGATGCTGCCCGGGGTCGCGCCCGGAACACTCTGTGCAGCAGCCGGGGCCGACGTGGTCGTCGGTGCCGGGGTCGGAGCAGCCTTTTCACGGCTCCACTCCATCCACAGCAGCACGGCCACCATCAGCCAGGCAAAAATGAGGAATACGCGGGTCTGGTTCATCAGCGGACAGGCTCGGCGGGGCCGGGACGCGATGCCGGCTCGGTCAAAGAAGGAGTTGCGATGCCATCAGGCGGCGGCATTGTGCCGTCCACGCCCGGCGCGGGCAATGCACGCAGGCGACGCAGCAGGCGCAGGAAGGCCTGGCGGATCTCGTCGTTGCTGGCGGAACGCGCAGCACTACGCGCCACGACGACGAAGTCGCCTGGCTGGATTTCGGTACGTGTCTGACGCAGGATGTCGCGCAGGACGCGCTTGATCCGGTTACGCCCCACGGCGTTCGGATCAACCTTGCGGGAAACCGCCAGACCCAGCCTGGCCGGCCGGTCAGCCGGCAGCCAGTGCAGGGTCATCAGCGGATCGGACACACGGCGGGCGCCGTTGAAGACCGTTGAATATTCGGCACGCGTGCGAACCCGCGCAGAGCGAGGGAATCGCTTGCGCGGGTCTGCAGTATTCACTGTCGAAGGGATTGCGTCTGCCGCGGGGTGCGGCATGGCAATCAGGCGCTCAGGACTTTGCGGCCCTTGGCGCGGCGACGCGACAGGATCTTGCGGCCGTCAGCGGTCTTCATACGGGCACGGAAGCCGTGGTCGCGCTTACGCTTGAGGTTGCTGGGCTGGTAGGTGCGCTTCGTGGCCATTGGGGGCCTCTCGTATGAATGGGACGGAAAGAACCGGAAATTCTAGAGAGGTACCCTACCCCGCGTCAACCCCTGGCAGCTACGCGAATTCACCGGGCTGTGCAATAGCTGTGGATGTTTTTGTGAATAAGTAGGGGACAAGCATTCCGAAGGCGGGCGCTCGGTGGTAGTCTGAGCCATCCATTTCCCCCCTTTCCGGCCTGTGTTTGGGCGCCTTGTCGCGTCCATGCCCCGGCCACCGGACGATTATTGCTGATGGATGCCTGGTCCCGTAGTCTCGAGCGCCTCGAAGCGGAGTTCCCGCCGGAAGACGTTCATACCTGGTTGAAGCCGCTGCAGGCCGATCTGCGCGTGGACAGCCTGGTGCTGTATGCACCGAATGCCTTCATCGTCGACCAGGTCCGCGAGCTGTACCTGGCCCGGATCCGCGAGCTGCTGGCGCATTTCGCCGGTTTCAGCGACGTTTTTCTTGAAATCGGCTCGCGCCCGCGCCCTGTGGAGGCGCAGAACGCGCCGGTTTCCACGCCGTCGGCGCATGTGTCCAGCGAACCGCAGGTGCCCTTCGCCGGCAATCTGGACAGCCACTACACGTTCGCCAACTTCGTCGAAGGCCGCAGCAACCAGCTGGGCCTGGCCGCCGCCTTCCAGGCAGCGCAGAAACCGGGCGACCGGGCGCACAACCCGCTGCTGCTGTACGGAGGCACGGGCCTGGGCAAGACCCACCTGATGTTCGCCGCCGGCAACGCCATGCGCCAGGCCAATCCAGGTGCAAAGGTGTTGTACCTGCGTTCGGAACAGTTCTTCAGCGCGATGATCCGGGCCCTGCAGGAAAAGACCATGGATCAGTTCAAGCGCCAGTTTCAGCAGGTGGATGCGCTGCTGATCGATGACATCCAGTTCTTCGCCGGCAAGGACCGCACCCAGGAAGAGTTCTTCCACACCTTCAACGCGTTGTTCGATGGCAAGCAGCAGATCATCCTGACCTGCGACCGCTATCCGCGCGAAGTCGAGGGCCTGGAAGCGCGCCTGAAGTCGCGGCTTGCCTGGGGCCTGTCGGTCGCGATCGAACCGCCGGACTTCGAGACCCGCGCCGCGATCGTGCTGGCCAAGGCGCGCGAACGCGGTGCCGAGATTCCCGATGATGTTGCGTTCCTGATCGCCAAGAAGATGCGCTCCAACGTGCGCGACCTCGAGGGCGCGCTGAATACCCTGACCGCCCGCGCCAACTTCACCGGCCGCGCGATCACCACCGAATTCGCCCAGGAAACCCTGCGCGACCTGCTGCGCGCCCAGCAGCAGGCGATCAGCATTCCCAACATCCAGAAAACCGTTGCCGACTACTACGGCCTGCAGATCAAGGATCTGCTGTCGAAGCGTCGGACCCGCTCGCTGGCCCGTCCCCGCCAGGTCGCCATGGCCCTGACCAAGGAACTGACCGAGCACAGCCTGCCCGAGATCGGCGACGCCTTTGCCGGTCGCGATCACACCACGGTGCTGCATGCCTGCCGCCAGATCCGGACCCTGATGGAGACCGACGGCAAGCTCCGCGAAGACTGGGACAAGCTGATCCGGAAGCTGAGCGAATGATGCACGGATGCCGATGAGGCGTCATCGCACAAAACGGTGCAGAATCCGGTAGCAAGCGCGGGACACGTTGTGGATAAAAATGCCGTTTGAAATCGCGCCAGATTTATCCACAGCTTTCCCCACCCCTTGGGGGTCGGTAATACAGAGGGTTTCGAGGTCTAAAATACCTTTAATTACAAAGACTTAGCATTGTTTTCCAGCGATTCTGTCTCTACCAGCACCACCAAGCTTTTGATTTATTCCACATTTTTTAAAGCATAGGGGCACGGAACCACATGCGTTTCACACTGCAGCGCGAAGCCTTTCTCAAGCCGTTGGCACAGGTCGTCAACGTGGTCGAACGCCGCCAGACCCTTCCGGTTCTGGCCAATTTCCTGGTCCAGGTGCAGAACGGCCAGCTGTCGCTGACCGGTACCGACCTGGAAGTGGAGATGGTGTCGCGGATCGCGGTTGAAGATGCCCAGGACGGCGAAACCACCATTCCCGCCCGCAAGCTGTTCGAGATCATCCGCGCCCTGCCCGACGGCAGCCGGATCACCGTCTCGCAGACCGGAGACAAGATCACCGTGCAGGCCGGTCGCAGCCGTTTCACCCTGGCCACGCTGCCTTCGAACGACTTCCCGTCGGTGGATGAAGTCGAAGCCACCGAGCGCGTGGCCATCGGTGAGGCGACCCTGAAGGAGCTGATCGAGCGCACCGCGTTCGCGATGGCCCAGCAGGACGTGCGCTACTACCTCAACGGCCTGCTGTTCGACCTGCGCGGCGATGCCCTGCGTACCGTTGCCACCGACGGCCACCGCCTGGCGCTGTGTGAAACCGATCTGGCCAAGCCCAGCGGGTCCAAGCGCCAGATCATCGTGCCGCGCAAGGGTGTGACCGAACTGCAGCGACTGCTGGAAAGCGGCGATCGCGAGATCGAGCTGGAAGTCGGCCGCAGCCACGTGCGCGTCAAGCGCGACGATGTCACCTTTACCTCCAAGCTGATCGACGGCCGCTTCCCGGACTACGAAGCGGTGATTCCGATCGGTGCCGACCGTGAAGTGAAGGTTGATCGCGAAGCGCTGCGCGCCTCGCTTCAGCGCGCCGCGATCCTGTCCAACGAGAAGTACCGCGGCATCCGCGTGGAAGTCTCGCCGGGCAACCTGAAGATCAGCGCGCACAACCCGGAACAGGAAGAAGCCCAGGAAGAGATCGAAGCCGATACCACGGTCAGCGATCTGGCCATTGGCTTCAACGTGAACTACCTGCTGGATGCCCTCTCCGCCCTGCGCGATGAGGAAGTCATCATCCAGCTGCGCGATTCCAACTCCTCGGCACTGGTGCGTGAATCCAGCAGCGAGAAGTCGCGCCACGTGGTGATGCCGCTGCGTCTCTGACAGCTGCTGTTCCACGTGGAACCGAACGACGCCCGGGATCTTCCCGGGCGTTTTTTTTGCAGGTTCCACGTGGAGCATCGAGAAGACGCAGTTCTCCGGACGACGTCACTTCCGTCGATGGGCTCGGTTGAAATCCGTTGCCTTTCCGGGATGTTCGTCTCGATCGTTGAAAACAGGATCGCTGGATCGTAGCAATGACGAGTCGCGATTGATCGAAAGTCCAGGTGCAGGATCCGATACTCGTCGCCTGTCCCCAGATCCGGCCAGACAGGGACCGATGATCCTGCATCGCGGCGCGATGGACTTCCCTCTGCAAACGCCGCTGTCCACAGGGAAGATTCGATGCAGATTGGGGCAAGCCTAGCTTCTAAATCTGGGTATAAATCTAAAGCATGGTGGTGATGGTAGAGCCAGATCTCGTGGAAAAACACCTTATCTGACTGATTTAAAAGAAATTTATGCACCTGAAACCCCCTGTATATCGGCCTCCCAGCCTGGGGGGGAACCTGTGGATAGTTTCGAAGGCATGGCAAAAGGGCTTTTTTATCCACAGATTGCCCATACCTTGTGTATAAGTCATACAGGGCAGCTGTGGACAGCGTGGAACGATCGGTCTGATTTCTTTGAAATCTGTGGAACCGCCCAGGGCATGGGACCGTAGATTTCAAGGAATCTGCAGGTTCATCCGCTGGTACTCGTCGGCGACGAGGCAAGCGCTGTCCACGGCATCGCCTGAAATCGGCGAAATCCAAGGCTCACACCCCCGCTACCCTTCGCAGAATCGAAGGATTTCCGGGCTTGCCGAGACCCGCATCTGCTGGGATGAGGAAACAGCGCCACGTGGAACCAGCGGTCAGGGCGCAGGCAGACCTGCGGTAACTGCTCCATAGCTGGCCGGATAGCTGGCCGGGCACGTCCGGCTTGACCGATGCAGTAAGCTGATGGATTCCCTGCCCCTCTGCCGCCCCGTGCGGATGGTCTTTCGCGCCCCATGCTTATCCGCCGCCTCGCCCTGCACCAACTGCGTCGCTTCAATGCGGTGGAGCTGTCGCCCCAGCCGGGATTGAACCTGCTGACCGGCGACAACGGTGCCGGCAAGACCAGCGTGCTCGAGGCCCTGCACCTGATGGCCTATGGGCGCAGCTTCCGTGGTCGTGTCCGCGATGGATTGGTGCGCCAGGGCCAGGAAGCGCTGGAAATCTTCGTGGAATGGGACGAACAACGTGCCAATCACCCGCCGCACCGCCGAAAGGCCGGCCTGCGGCACAGTGGCCAGGATTGGAAGGGGCGCCTGGACGGCGAAGACGTGGCCCAGCTCGGCAATCTGTGCGCAGCGCTTGCGGTAGTCACATTCGAGCCAGGCAGCCATGCGTTGGTCAGCGGTGGTGGTGAACCCCGCCGCCGATTCCTCGATTGGGGCTTGTTCCACGTGGAACCTGATTTCCTGTCCCTGTGGCGCCGGTATTCGCGGGCACTGAAACAGCGCAATGCCCTGCTCAAGCAAGGTGGCCCGTCGCGGATGCTGGATACCTGGGATCACGAACTGGCTGAAGCCGGCGAACCGTTGACCAGCCGTCGGCAGCACTACCTGGAGCGTCTGCAGCAGCGCACCGTGGCGCTGGCTTCCAGCCTGGCCCCGCAGCTCGGCATCCAGGCACTGGAACTCAGCCCGGGCTGGCGTCGGCACGAGCTCCCTCTGGCCGATGCGCTGCTTCTGGCCCGGGAACGTGACCGCCAGGCCGGATACACCTCGGTCGGTCCGCACCGGGCAGACTGGAGCGTGGATTTCCACAGCATTCCGGGTCGCGATGCGCTGTCCCGCGGCCAGGCCAAGCTGACGGCATTGGCCTGCCTGCTGGCGCAGGCCGAGGACTACGCGGAACAGCGCGGCGAATGGCCGGTGATCGCATTGGACGATCTGGCCTCGGAGCTGGATCGCACCCACCAGGCGCGGGTTCTGCAGCGTCTGCTCGGTGGGCCGGCGCAGATCTTCATCACCGCCACCGAAACGCCGGCGGCGCTGCAGGAACTGACCCACATCGCCCGGTTCCACGTGGAACATGCACAGATCGTGGCTGTGCCATAGTGGGCACACCAGGGCCGCTCGACCCCGGCTGGTATAATTCGGGTTGGAATCCTTTCATTCTCGGCACATCGCTCCAAGCGGTGGCCGACCTGCGGAGCCTACGGCAAGCGCAATGAGCGACGAACAGAACACCCCGGCAAACAACGGCAATTACGACGCCAACAGCATTACCGCCCTGGAAGGCCTGGAGGCTGTCCGCAAGCGTCCCGGCATGTACATCGGCGACGTGCATGACGGCACCGGTCTGCACCACATGGTGTTCGAGGTCGTCGACAACTCGATCGACGAAGCGCTGGCCGGCCACGCCGACCATGTCGCGGTGACGATCCACGCCGACGGCTCCGTCTCGGTGTCCGACAACGGTCGCGGCATTCCGACCGGCAAGCACGAGCAGATGAGCGCCAAGCTCGGTCGCGAAGTGTCGGCCGCCGAAGTGGTGATGACCGTCCTGCACGCAGGCGGCAAGTTCGACGACAACAGCTACAAGGTGTCCGGCGGCCTGCACGGCGTCGGCGTCAGCGTGGTCAACGCGCTGTCGCAGAAGCTGCTGGTGGACGTGTTCCAGAACGGCTTCCACTACCAGCAGGAATTCAGCAACGGCGCCGCCGTGACCGCGCTGGCCAAGCTGGAAACCACCACCAAGCGCGGCACCACCGTGCGCTTCTGGCCGTCGACGGTCGCCTTCCACGACAACGTGGAATTCCACTACGACATCCTGGCTCGCCGCCTGCGCGAGCTGTCGTTCCTGAACTCCGGCGTCAAGATCGTCCTTGCCGACGAACGTGGCGATGGCCGCCGTGATGACTTCCACTACGAAGGCGGCATCCGCAGCTTCGTGGAGCATCTGGCCCAGCTGAAGACCCCGCTGCACCCGAACGTCATCTCGGTCACCGGCGAGCACAACGGCATCGTCGTGGATGTGGCGTTGCAGTGGACCGACTCCTACCAGGAGACGATGTACTGCTTCACCAACAACATTCCGCAGAAGGACGGCGGCACCCACCTTGCCGGCTTCCGCGGTGCGCTGACCCGCGTGCTCAACAACTACATCGAGCAGAACGGCATCGCCAAGCAGGCCAAGATCAACCTGACCGGCGATGACATGCGCGAAGGCATGATCGCGGTGCTGTCGGTGAAGGTGCCGGACCCGAGCTTCTCCAGCCAGACCAAGGAAAAACTGGTCAGCTCCGACGTGCGCCCGGCGGTGGAAAACGCCTTCGGCGCGCGCCTGGAAGAGTTCCTGCAGGAAAACCCGAACGAAGCCAAGGCGATCGCCGGCAAGATCGTCGACGCTGCGCGTGCACGCGAAGCGGCGCGCAAGGCCCGCGACCTGACGCGCCGCAAGGGCGCGCTGGATATCGCCGGCCTGCCGGGCAAGCTGGCCGACTGCCAGGAAAAGGACCCGGCGCTGTCCGAACTGTTCATCGTCGAGGGTGACTCGGCAGGTGGCTCGGCCAAGCAGGGCCGCAACCGCAAGAACCAGGCGGTGCTGCCGCTGCGCGGCAAGATCCTCAACGTGGAACGCGCACGCTTCGACCGCATGCTGTCCTCCGACCAGGTGGGTACGCTGATCACGGCCTTGGGCACCGGCATCGGCCGTGACGAGTACAACCCGGACAAGCTGCGGTACCACAAGATCATCATCATGACCGACGCCGACGTCGACGGCGCCCACATCCGCACCCTGCTGCTGACCTTCTTCTACCGTCAGATGCCGGAGCTGATCGAGCGCGGTTACGTCTACATCGGCCTGCCGCCGCTGTACAAGATCAAGCAGGGCAAGCAGGAGCTGTACCTGAAGGACGACCCGGCGCTGGACAGTTACCTGGCCAGCAGTGCGGTGGAAAACGCCGCGCTGGTGCCGGCCACCGGCGAACCGGGCATCGAAGGCCTGGCGCTGGAAAAGCTGCTGCTGGCCTATGCCGCCGCGCTCGATTCCATCGAACGCAATGCCCACCGCTATGACCGCAACCTGCTCGAAGCGCTGGTCGATTTCGTGCCGATGGACATGGACAGCCTGCGCAATGCGGGCGAAGGCGAAGGCCTGGATGCGCTGGCCAAGCGCCTCAACCAGGGCAGCCTGGGCAGCCCGCGTTTCAGCCTGGAACTGCAGGAGGCCAACGAGGAGCGCCCCGCCGCCGTGCTGGTGACCCGTCGCCACATGGGCGAGGAGCACATCCAGGTGCTGCCGCTGTCGGCGTTCGAAAGTGGCGAACTGCGCGCGATCCACCAGGCCTCCAAGCTGCTGCACGGGCTGGTGCGCGAAGGTGCAACGATTTCCCGCGGCGCCAAGTCGATCGAAGTCGACAGCTTCGCGAAGGCGCAGAACTGGCTGCTCGAGGAGGCCAAGCGCGGCCGCCAGATCCAGCGATTCAAGGGTCTGGGTGAAATGAATCCGGAGCAGTTGTGGGATACCACGGTGAACCCGGAGACCCGTCGCCTGCTGCAGGTGCGCATCGAGGATGCGGTCGCTGCCGACCAGATCTTCAGCACCCTGATGGGCGATGTGGTCGAACCGCGTCGTGACTTCATCGAAGACAATGCGCTGAAGGTCGCCAACCTGGATATCTGACACAATCGGGACCTGGCCGGTGCGCGGGGAGCTGCACCGGCCTTCGTCCCTTGAACGCAGGTACCTGATGTCCGCATCCGCCCCGGTCTCCGCCGCTCCGCCTCCGGTTCCGCCGCCGTCTACCCCGCCGCGCGCCGTGGCACCGTTGGCAGGTTTCTTCATCGACCTGGGCATCGCCGCCGTCACCCTGGTCGGCCTGAGCATGGTCACCGGACTGTTCTGGGGCTTCTACCGTGCGATCGTGGTCAGCCGCGCCAACGTCGCGGCCAATGGCGGTGCACTCACACCTGACAGCGCCGGCGCGGCAGTGGGCCAGCCCGGGGCCCTGGCCCAGATCCTGATGGCCCTGATCGCCACCGGTGGTGCCGCGCTGCTGCTGTACTTCTGGCGGCGCCCGGCGAACGCCGGCGAACGCCTGGCCTCGCGACAGGCGCTGCAGCGTCCTTCCACCTGGGGCTGGACCCTGCTGGTGGCCACGCTGATCGTGGTTGGCAGCAACGGCGTCGCCTTCCTTTCCAAGCAGTTCGGCATCGAGCCGGTGCCGACCAACGTGGAACTGATGCAGAGCGCGATCGCGCGCTTCCCGTTGTTCCTGGTGCTGTTTGCGGTCGTCCTCGCCCCCGCCTACGAAGAGCTGCTGTTCCGTCGTGTCCTGTTCGGGCGCCTGTGGCAGGCCGGCCGCCCCTGGCTGGGCCTCATCCTCAGCAGCCTGGCGTTCGCCCTGGTCCATGAAGTGCCCGGTGTCAGCAAGAACTCGCTGCTGGGCATGGCGCAGCTGTGGCTGGTCTACGGCGGCATGGGTGCCGCCTTCTGCTGGCTGTACCGCCGCACCGGCACCCTGTGGGCGGCGATCACGGCGCATGCGCTGAACAACGCGGTGGCGCTCGCCGCAATGGTGTTCCTGGGGTCAACGTAACGCCGTGCCCGCTTGACGAAAGATTAAGCAGGTACGCTACACACTGCGCACATGAACACGGGGGCGGACCCATGAAACAACTGCTGCTGGCTCTAGTCATCACCACCGTGGTCAGTGCCTGTGCGACCACCACCTCGCCAACCGGAAGACGGCAGATGGTGGGCGGCGTATCGCAGGCACAGCTTGACCAGCTCGGCGCGCAGGCGTTTGCCGAGACCAAGCAGAAAGAGAAGATCAGCACCGATGGCCGCCAGAACGGCTACGTGCAGTGCGTGGTCAACGCGTTGGTCGCGCAGTTGCCGCCTCAGTACCGTGGCGTACGGTGGGAGACCGCCGTGTTCGTCGACAAGGAACCGAACGCCTTTGCCCTGCCCGGCGGAAAAGTGGGCGTGAACACCGGCATTTTCACCGTCGCCAAGAACCAGGACCAGTTGGCTGCCGTGATCGGCCATGAGATCGGCCATGTCATCGCGCGTCACCACGAAGAACGCATCACCCGGCAGATGGGCGCGCAGACCGGCCTGGCCGTGCTGGGCGCGCTGGCCGGTGCCGCCTATGGCGATGGCGCCGCCAGCACGGTCAACCAGCTGGGTGGGATGGGCGCGCAGGCGGCCTTCCTGCTGCCGGGTTCGCGCACGCAGGAAAGCGAGGCAGACGTGATTGGCCAGCGGCTGATGGCGCAGGCTGGATTCAACCCGGCCCAGGCCGTGGACCTGTGGCAGAACATGATGGCCGCCAGCGGCGGTCGCAGCCCGCAATGGCTGTCCACCCACCCCGATCCGGCCAACCGGATCCAGGAGCTGCGACGTGATGCACCGGGCCTGACGCCGGTCTACCAGCAGGCGCAGGCGGCCGGGCTGCGGCCAAAGTGCGGATGAGTGCGCAGTTCTATGCTGTATTGCAGCACATAAAACGATTTCTCACGCCATCTGTTTCTGATACGTTTGGCGGCTCAGATTTTTCTGACAGTCCGACTTTGCCGCTATCCGGCGGTTCGATCGAGGTGAACGATGATTTTCCGTAACCACAAAGCTGTGCTTTCCGTCCTCGTCGCGACCGCCCTGACCGGCGCCGTGGTCACCGATGCCTTTGCGCAGTCCTCGCGTTCCTCCGACCGTGGCAGCCGCGGCGGTAGCAGCAAGCAGGCCAAGGCCGAACCGCTGTACCCGAATGCGACCCGCCAGGAGCCGACCGCCAAGGCCTCGGCCAAGATGGGCAGCAAGCTGCAGAAAATGATCGACAGCTACAACAAGGAAAAGTTCCCGGAGACGCGCGAACAGGCTGACGCGATCCTGGCCGACAGCGCTTCCAACGAGTACGACAAGTCGCTGGCCGCGCAGCTGGCCTCGCAGGCCGCCTACCAGACCGACGACGTGCCGGGCGCCATCGCGTACCTGAAGCAGGTGATCCAGTTCAACGGCCTGGACAACAACGGCCACTTCCAGTCGATGCTGATGCTGGGCCAGCTGCAGCTGCAGGAAGACAAGACCGCCGAAGGCCTGGCCACCCTGGACAAGTACTTCGCAGAGAGCAAGTCGACCAAGCCGGAAGAGCTGATCGCCAAGGGCCAGGCGCTGTACCAGCTGGAGCGCTACCAGGAAGCGATCCCGGTGCTGAAGCAGGCCATCGCCGGCGCCGCCGAACCGAAGGACAACTGGAACCAGCTGCTGATGGCGGCCCTGTCCGAAGCCGGCCAGACCGGTGAGGCCGTGCAGGCCGCAGAAGCGCTGGCGGCCAAGAACCCGACGGACAAGAAGGCCCAGCTGAATCTGGCCAACATGTACATGCAGGCTGACCAGATGCCGAAGGCCGCCGCGGTGATGGACAAGCTGCGCAGCAGCGGCCAGCTCACCGAAGAGCGCGAGTACAAGCAGCTGTACTCGATCTATGCCAACACCGAGAACAAGGAAAAGGACGTCATCGCGGTCATCAACGAAGGGTTGCAGAAGGGCATCCTGAAGCCGGACTACCAGGTCTACCTGGCGCTGGCCCAGTCCTACTACTACTCCGACCAGGTGCCGCAGGCGATCGATGCGTGGCAGAAGGCTGCCCCGCTCTCCAAGGACGGTGAGACCTACCTGAACCTGGCACGCGTCCTGCATGCCGAAGGTCGCGTCCCCGAGGCCAAGCAGGCCGCCCAGCAGGCGCTGGCGAAGGGCGTGAAGAACCAGGCGGATGCCAAAAAAATCATCAACCTGAAGTAAGTAGGAATAACGCCTGAATGCCTGCTCAGTTGATGCGCAGGCGCTCAGGATTGGTATAAGCTTGGAGGTTCCTGCGGTGTCATGCACCGCTGATCAGGGATCCCGCCCCCGGGATTCCGGCCCCACTATTGAGCTCTTGGCGCATGACGGAACAACTAGTCGTTCACCGGTACGAACAACCCGATGACAAGGGGCTGAGCTGGCCTCGCATCGTCGGCATCGCGTTTGTAATTGCCCTGCATCTGGCCGCCTTCATGATGCTCCTCATTCCCGCCGTGGCTCCCAAGGCCGTCGCGGAGAAGGAGCGCAACGTCATGGTGACCATCGTCGACGCGCCGCCGCCGCCCCCACCGCCGCCGCCGCCGCCGCCGCCGCAGGATACTCCGCCACCGCCGGTGAAGAATCTGTCGCCGCCGAAGCCGTCGCCCGTACCGCCGCCGCCGCAGGCGCCGGTCGTGGACGTGCCGGAGCCGCGCCCGAACGATATCGTCACCCCGCCGTCGCCCCCGTCGCCGCCGGCTCCGCCGACCTCGATCGAGGCCAGCGTGGACATCTCGTCGAAGGCCATGAATCCGCCGCGCTATCCGCCGGCCGCCTTCCGCGCGGGTATCCAGGGCGAAGTGATCCTGATCATTGATGTCGATGCCAACGGCAACGTCACCAATGTCACGGTGGAAAAGTCCAGCCGTAACCGCGACCTGGACCGTGCTGCGATGGAAGCAGCTCGCAAGTGGCGCTTCAACGCCGCTGAATCTGTCGGTAAGAAGGCGGCAGGTCGCGTTCGCGTCCCGGTCAACTTTGCGCTGAACTGATGCGACCGGGTGGCCCTCCGGCCACCCCCGCTCCCGGTTCGATTGTTTAGCTTAGCTACACCCTTTATCACCACACACAACAAAGGTAAGCGTCATGCTGCAGGAAATTTTCATCGCCGCTGCTGCCGGGGGCAATCCGTCCAACGCCCTGTCGCAGATGGGCTTCGAGCACCTGATCCACGAAATGACCACCAAGCCGGGTGATTTCGCGGTTTCCTGGGTCGTGCTGCTGACCCTGATCGCCATGTCGGCCATGTCCTGGTACTGGACCGTCATCAACATCTTCCGTGCCACCCGCCTGAAGAGCGCCGCTGACCGCGTCGTCAGCCTGTTCTGGGACACCCCGAACGCGCAGGACGCCATCCGTGCGATGGAAGAGCAGCCGGCTTCGGAGCCGTTCTCGAAGATCGCCCTGGACGCTGCCCAGGCCGCTGCTCACCACCAGCGCGCTGAAGGCGGTGCTACCGGCGGCGTCGGTGAGAACCTGAGCCGTTCGGAGTTCGTCGACCGCGCTCTGCGCCAGGCCGTCACCCGCGAAAGCAACAAGCTGCAGTCGGGCATGACGCTGCTGGCCACCGTCGGCGCGACCGCTCCGTTCGTCGGTCTGCTGGGTACCGTGTGGGGCATCTACGGCGCGCTGATCAAGATCGGTGCCACCGGCTCCGCTTCGATCGACGCCGTTGCCGGCCCGGTGGGTGAAGCGCTGATCATGACCGCGATCGGTCTGTTCGTCGCAATCCCGGCCGTGTTCGCCTTCAACTTCTTCAGCAAGATCAACAGCGCGACCATCAGCAAGTTCGATACCTTCGCGCACGACCTGCACGACTTCTTCGCCACCGGTTCGCGCGTCCGCTAATTGCGGCGCGCGTCACCCAGCGACGAAGTAAGTAGTCACCAAGATCTAGACGGAGCCCGTTATGGCTTTCAGTAGTGGTAACAGCGGCGGCCCCATGGCCGACATCAACGTTACGCCCCTCGTGGACGTGATGCTGGTGCTGCTGATCATCTTCATCATCACGGCGCCCCTGATGTCCCACAAGGTCAAGGTGGATCTGCCGGAAGCCAACCTGATCCAGAAGCCGGAAGATGCTGAAAAGCGTCCGAACCCGATCACGCTGGCAGTCAAGGAAGACGGCTCGATCTACTGGAACGACGAAGAAATCAACAAGCAGACTCTCGAGTCCCGCTTGGCGACCGCCGCACAGCAGACCCCGCAGCCGCCGCTGAACCTGCGTGGTGACCGCACCACCAAGATGCGCGTCATCAACGACCTGACCAAGGTCGCGCAGGAACAGGGCATGCTGGACGTCGGCTTCGTTGCGACCAAAGAAAAGGGGCAATAAGCCATGGCATTCAGTAGTGGTGGTGGCAAGGGCCCCATGGCAGACATCAACGTCACGCCCCTCGTGGACGTGATGCTGGTTCTGCTGATCATCTTCATCGTGACCGCGCCGATCATGACGTACCCGATCGCCGTGGACCTGCCGCAGCGCGTGCTCAACCCACCGCCGCAGCTGGTCGAACCGCCGCCGCCGATCGAACTGAAGATCGACGCCAGCAACCAGGTCTCGTGGAACAACAGCCCGATCAATACCAGCGAGCTGCAGCAGCGGATGGAGCAGGAGGTCCAGCGTGACCCGACCAACCAGCCGGAACTGCGCATCGACGCCAGCCCGGATTCCGAGTACGACGTGATGGCCAAGGTTCTGGCCGCCGCGAAGAATGCTCAGATGAAGAAGATCGGATTTGTGCAGCAGTAAACGCTACACCGCAATACAACAGTCATGACGCGACTGCAGACGCCCCTGGAAACAGGGGCGTTTTTTTGTGTTCTCGTCGTGGCGCACGGGTTGGGGTCAGATCCCTTTTCCTGAGGAAAGGGATCTGAGCCCATCCGACCCCATCCGGCAGCAGGCGCCGCTATGATCGGCGGATGCTCGCCCTCTTCGACTCCCTGCGCCATTGGCTCGACGGCATCGCCCACCTCGGCACGATCCTGGCGGTGGCCTACCTGCTCTACCTGTTCGCGCTGGCGGGCTGGATCATGCTGCAGAAGCGCGAGCCGGTGGCCACGCTGAGCTGGATCCTTTCGCTGGCACTGCTGCCCTACCTCGGGCTCTTCATCTACTACCTGCTGGGGCCGCAGAAGGTGAAGCGGCAACGGCTGCGTCGTGGCCGTGCACGCTCGGGCATGGAGCACTACAGCGATGTCTGCCCGCCCGATTCGGACTGCACCGAGCTGGCCAAGGTTGCCCAGGCCACCACCGGACTGGCGCCCAGCAGTGCCACCGAGGTGACCTGGCTGGTCGACGGCGCAGCCACCTATGCCGCGCTGCACGACGCGATCGCGCAGGCGCGCGACCACGTGCACCTGGAGTACTACATCTTCAACCCCGACCATGCCGGCACCGCACTGCGCGATGCCCTGGTCGAACGTGCGCAGGCCGGTGTGCAGGTGCGCCTGCTGCTGGATGCGGTGGGCTCTTCCGCCCTGCCCCGGCGCTTCCTGCAGCCACTGCTGGACGCCGGCGGCGAAGCGATCTGGTTCCATCCGCGACAGCTGCTGAAGCCGTTCAAGCGCCCGTGGCTGAACCTGCGCACCCACCGCAAGCTGGTGATCGTCGACGGTCGCCTCGCCTTCACCGGCGGCATCAACATCACTGACGAGGAAGACGAGAGCCGCAGGCCCGACGCTTACCGCGACCTGCACATGCGTATCCGCGGCCACGTGGTGCGCAGCCTGCAGCTGGTGTTCGCCGAGGACTGGCTCTATGCCAGTGGCCAGGACCACTCGCGTTTCGACATCGCCCGCCTGTGGCCGGCCGACATGCCGCTGCGTGCGGATGGATCGATCAGCGCCCAAGTGCTGGTGTCCGGGCCCGACTCGGGCTGGGAGACCATCCACCGCCTGCACGTGGCGGCGATCCAGGAAGCACACGAGCGCGTGTGGCTGGTGACGCCCTACTTCGTGCCCGGTGAAGCAGCGAGGATGGCGCTGACCTCGGCCGCGCTGGGCGGCCTGGACGTGCGCCTGCTGGTGCCGAAGATGAGCGACTCCTGGTTCGTCACCCAGGCCGCACGGTCCTACTTCGACGAACTGCTGCACGCGGGCGTGAAGATCTACGAGTACGGCCCGCGCATGCTGCATACCAAGGCGTTCATCGCCGACGACGATGTCTGCATCGTCGGCAGCGCCAACTTCGACCACCGCAGCTTCCGGCTGAACTTCGAACTGTCGATGATGATCAGCGACCGTGACCGCGTCGCTGCACTGGCCGAACTGCTGCAGGGCGAATTCGACCGTTCCACGCGGGTGCACGACCAGGCCGGCCGCTCGCTGTGGCTGCACCGCCTGCCCGAGGCCTTCGCCCGGCTGGCCTCGCCGCTGCTCTGACGCAGCGCTACACTGCGGCGATCATCCGGGGAGCCCGACTATGTACTGGTTGTACCTGCTGCTGGCGCTGAGCTGCTTTGCCTTCGCCCTGAAGACCCCGAGCGCGGGGTTGATGACCCTGTGCCTGCTGGCGGCGCTCGGCTTCCTGCTGGCCTGGGTGCGCGGCCGCTACGTGGCCCGCTTCGGTGACCTGCAGCGCGACCCGGCCACGCTGATCGATGCCGAGGAGCTGCGCCGCCTGCGCGAACAGGCCCAGGTCCGCCGCACTGACGACCACAACGACCACGACCCGTCCCCTCTTTCCAAGTAGTCCCGTTCCATGACCCAGCTCAGCGTCAACGTCAACAAGATCGCCGTCCTGCGCAATTCGCGCGGCGGCGCCGAACCGGACGTGGTGCGCGCCGCCCAGGCCTGCCTGGATGCCGGCGCGCATGGCATCACCGTGCATCCGCGGCCGGACCGCCGGCATATCACCGCCGAGGACGTGCTGGCCCTGTCCACGCTGACCCGCGCGCGTGGCGTTGAATTCAACATCGAAGGCAATCCGTTCGCGCCGCCGCGCGAGGGCTACCCGGGGCTGCTGCCGCTGTGCGAACAGACCCGTCCGGCGCAGGCCACCCTGGTCCCCGATGATGATGGCCAGATCACCTCCGACCACGGTTTCGACTTCGAACGCGATGCCGAGCGCCTGCGTCCGCTGGTGGCTGCGCTGAAGGCCATGGGGTGTCGGGTCAGCCTGTTTGTTGACGCGGGCAACCCATTGCTGGAGCAGGCAGCCGAGGTGGGGGCGGACCGCATCGAGCTGTATACCGGGCCCTATGCAGAGGCGCATGCGGCGGGCGATGCCGATGCGATGCTGGCGCTGTTCGCCACTGCTGCCCGACGAGCGCAGGCCGTCGGCCTGGGTGTCAATGCTGGCCACGACCTGTCGCAGGACAACCTGCGCGACTTCCTGGCCCACGTGCCGGAGGTGCTGGAGGTGTCGATCGGTCATGCGCTGATCGGCGAGGCACTGTATGACGGGCTGGATGCCACCGTGCGCGGGTACCTGGCGCTGCTCTGATGCATTGCAGCCGAGCGTAGGCTCGGCTCCACAAGGTCTCTGCATCAACTGTAGAGCCGAGTCCATGCTCGGCTCAGCCTCGCCCTGAACCCTTCAGGCGGCCGTCGCAGCCATTGAGACGGCCACGACGTACCCTGCCGCAATGGGTATTGCGATCAAGGGCCGAGGTTCCACGTCCCACCTTGCCGGGCGCTTTGAAAGCACCGTCAGCGAGACGGTGGACGACGGCTGGGCGGTCGACGAAAGCGAAGAGTTCCTCGCCCCGCGCCTGCGCACCGAAGTACGCGCCGAAACCGCGCGCAGCATCATCACCCGCAACAACTCGCCCGACGTCGGCTTCAGTCAATCGGTGAATCCCTACCGCGGTTGCGAGCACGGCTGCTCGTACTGCTTCGCCCGCCCTTCGCATGCCTATCTGAACCTGTCGCCGGGGCTGGACTTCGAGACCAAGCTGTTCGCCAAGACCAATGCGCCGCAGCTGCTGCGCAAGGAACTGTCGAAACCGGGCTATGTGCCGCAGCCGATCGCACTGGGCATCAACACCGATGCGTACCAGCCGATCGAACGCAAGTTCAAGCTGACCCGCCAGCTGATTGAAGTGATGCTGGAGACCCGGCATCCGTTCTCGCTGATCACCAAGAACGCACTGGTCGAGCGCGACATCGATCTGCTCGCGCCGCTGGCCGCGGAGAACCTGGTCAGCGTGCACTTCTCGGTGACCTCGCTGGACCCGCATCTTTCCGCGAAGCTGGAACCGCGTGCATCAGCGCCACATGCACGGCTGCGCGCGATGAAGCGCCTGCATGACGCCGGCATTCCGGTCGGTGTGATGGTGGCGCCGGTGATTCCCTGGATCAACGACAGCGAGCTGGAAGCCGTGCTGGAGGCTGCGCACGGCGCAGGTGCGAGCACCGCCGGTTACGTGCTGCTGCGCCTGCCGCTGGAAGTGGCACCGCTGTTCCGCGACTGGCTGGATACGCACCATCCCGATCGCGCTGCGCACGTGATGAGCACCATCCAGCAGCTGCGCGGTGGCAAGGACTACGACAGCCAGTTCGGCACGCGTATGCGTGGCCAGGGCGTGTATGCCGATCTGTTGAACAACCGCTTCAAGCTGGCACGCAAGCGTCTGGGCTTCAATGCACAGAACAGCCATTGGCCGAAGCTGGATTGCAGCCGTTTCCAGAAGCCGCTGCCGCCGAAGAAGGAGTCGCCGCAGGGCTCGTTGTTCTGAGTCCATCAGTCGAGCATGGCTCGACTCTACATACGCGGCCGACGAGCAGCTCGGCATTACCCCCCAAACAACTTCTGCGCACTCTGGAACAGGATCCAACTCGTCGCGATGAACTTGTCGCCACCCTGCGGCCGGTTGCCACGATGGGTGTGGGTGAACGCCGTCGGGGCGATCAGCAGGCTGCCGGTACGCGGCGCGATCTTGCGGCCCTGGAACAGGAACTCGGTTTCACCTTCGTCAAAGTCGTCGTTGAGGTACAGCGTCCACAGCACATGCCGGTGCAGTGTCTCGGCCTGCGCATCCTTCGGGTACAGCTCGCAGTGCCAGTACGGGTAGCCGCCCTCGCCCGCCGCATACCACTGCAGGTTGATCGCACCCGGGCGCAGGCAGGTGCGGGCCAGGTCGGCCAGCTGCTGCTGCGGCATGTCGGGGAAGTCCTCGGCAGACAGGCGTCGCAGTTGGCCGTTGCTGTCCTGGATCTGCAACATCAGTGGGGCGATCAACGCCTGTGGATAACGGCGTAGATAAGTCAGCAGGCCGTTGAACACCGCAATCTGCAGCTGCTGATCAACATCCTGCCAGCCGTCCAGGCCGCTGATGCGCAGATCCTTGCTGTGCTTGAGTTCCGGGAACACGCCACTGCCCACCGCACCGGGCAGCAGGCCACGCGTGGCACGCATGCGCTCGACGATCGCCGCGCAGACCTCGCTGGGGACGGCGTTGTGGATGACTTCGATGAAATCGACCGGGCCCTGCTCGTGCATGCGTGCGTTCCTTAGGCGGCAACGGCTTGATGGTGCCGTTTGCCGCCCTCGGTGTCACCCCACGGTCATGTCATCGATCTGCCATGACCGCTGTCAGGCGATCGGTTGTCAGCCCTGTGCGTCGTCGTGTGCGTGGTGGTAGCGCACGGCCTCGGCCACTTCCTCGCGCGAACCGAGGAACACCGGCACGCGCTGGTGCAGCTGGTCGGGCTGGATGTCGAGGATGCGCTCGCGGCCGGTCCAGGCGGCACCGCCGGCCTGCTCGACCAGCAGGCCCATCGGGTTGGCTTCGTACATCAGGCGCAGCTTGCCGGCCTTGGACGGGTCCTTCTTGTCCCACGGGTAGATGAAGATGCCGCCGCGGGTAAGGATGCGATGCACGTCGGCCACCATGCTGGCGATCCAGCGCATGTTGAAGTTCTTGCCGCGTACGCCTTCCTTGCCCGCCAGCAGGTCGCCGACGTAGGCCTGCATCGGCGCTTCCCAGTGGCGCTGGTTGGACATGTTGATCGCGAATTCCTGGGTGGCCGCCGGGATCTGCATGTTCTCGGTGGTCAGCACGAACTCGCCCTTCTCGCGGTCCAGGGTGAAGGCGTGGGTGCCATGGCCGACGGTCAGCACCAGCTGGGTGCTGGGCCCGTAGATGCAGTAGCCGGCGGCGATCTGCTTGCTGCCCGGCTGCAGGAAGGCGTCGTCGCCCGGCAGCTCGACATTGGTCGGGCAGCGCAGCACGGAGAAGATGGTGCCGACGGAGACGTTGACGTCGATGTTGGAGCTGCCATCGAGGGGATCGAACAGCAGCAGGAAATCACCGCGGGGATAGATGTCCGGCACCGGCTGGCTGTGGTCCATTTCCTCCGAGGCGCAGGCGGCGAGGTGGCCACCCCAGGCGTTGGCTTCGAGCAGGATCTCGTTGCTGATGACGTCGAGCTTCTTCTGCGCTTCACCCTGCACGTTGCCGGTACCGGCGTCGCCGAGCACGCCACCGAGGGCGCCCTTGCTGACGGCGATGGAGATGCTGGTGCAGGCGCGGGCGACGACCGCGATCAGCTGGCGCAGGTCGGCATTGATGCGGCCGGCGTGCTGTTCCTGGATCAGGAAGCGGGTCAACGAAGTACGGGACATGAGCGGGCAGGTCTCGGCAGCGGGAAAACACCTATTGTCGCCCGTCTGGCGGGGGCGTGCGTGAGCGCGGGAAGCCGTAATCGTTTCCAGATGCGTTGCGCTTGTGGCGCCTTCCTTTTGTCGAGGCGCGTGGAAGGGGGAGGCGATGCAGGACACGCTGCAAGTACGTCCATGTAAGCTCGATGGCGCCATCCATGGCGCCAACGGTCCTGCATCACCTCCCCCTCCCACGCGCTTCAGGGTTCGCCGCGAGCGCGGTGGGGATGGCAAAGGCAAGAGCAAAAGCAAAAAACAAAGGCGCCTTTCGGCGCCTTTGTCCTCAAGCTACTGGAGCGTTGCTTCAGCCCTTGGCGACGGTGGCCACGGCCTTGGCGACGTATTCCAGGTTGTTCTGGTTCAGCGCGGCCACGCAGATACGGCCGGTGCCGACGGCGTAGATGCCGAACTCGTCGCGCAGGCGCTCGACCTGCTCACGGCTCAGGCCGGAGTAGGAGAACATGCCGGCCTGCTCGTTGATGAAACCGAACTGCGGTGCACCGGCAGCGGCCAGCTTCTCGACCAGGCCGTGGCGCAGGGCGTGGATGCGCTCGCGCATCTCGGTCAGCTCCTGCTCCCACATCGCACGCAGTTCCGGGTTGGTCAGCACGCCGGCCACCAGTGCAGCGCCGTGGGTGGATGGGCTGGAGTAGATGGTGCGGATCACGCGCTTGACCTGCGATTGCACGGCCTTGGCGTCAGCGGCGGTCGGCGCCACCATCGACAGCGCACCCACGCGCTCGCCATACAGCGAGAACGACTTGGAGTACGAGTTGGCGACGATGAAGCTGTCGATGCCGGCTTCGGCGATGATGCGCACCGCTGCGCCGTCCTGCTCGATGCCCTTGTCGAAGCCCTGGTAGGCCATGTCGATGAAGGGGAACAGCTGCTTGTCCTTCAGCAGTTGCGCGACCTGCTTCCACTGGGTGACCGTGAGGTCAGCGCCGGTGGGGTTGTGGCAGCAGGCGTGCAGCAGCACCACGGTGCCGGCTTCCAGCTTGCCCAGGTCGGCCAGCATGCCGTCGAAATCGACGCCATGGGTGCCCGGGTCGAAGTAGGTGTAATCCAGCACCTCGAAACCGGCGGCGCTGAACACCGCACGGTGGTTTTCCCAGCTCGGGTTGCTCAGCGCAACGGTGGCGTGCGGCAGCAGCTTCTTCAGCACGTCGGCGCCGACGCGCAGCGCACCGCTGCCACCAACGGTCTGCGCGGTGGTCACGCGGCCGGCGGCCAGCAGCGGCGAATCCTTGCCGAACACCAGCTCACGCGTCGCCTGCGTGTACGCCGGCAGGCCATCGATCGGCAGGTAGCCGCGCGGTTTGGCTTCAGCGGCGAGCTGCTGCTCGATCTGCTTGACGGCGCGCAGCAGCGGAATGCGGCCGCTCTCGTCGTAGTAGATGCCCACACCCAGGTTGACCTTGGTCGGGCGGCTGTCGGCGTTGTACGCCTCGGTCAGGCCCAGGATCGGGTCGACTGGGACCAGTTCCACGTTTGCAAAGAAGGACACGGCGGTACTCGTTCGGTAGACGGAAAGGGGGAGGAAGTGCGCTACGCGGTCCGCGGCTTTTCGGCCGGAAACATCCCATCGTAACAAAGCCTGCCGGGGCTGGCCGCCGCCATCGTCATCCGCGGCCCCGTACCATGGCGTGCGTTGCCGCCCGATCCATCAACCTGAATCATGAATCCCGCCGCACGACGCCGTTGCCTGCCGCTGTCCGCCCTGCTGCTGTCGCCTTGGACGGCGGTGGCCGAGCCTGCGCCCACCGCCCTGCCTGCGGTGCAGGTACAGGCCGCCCGGGTGCCGGGCATCGATCCGTTCGCGCTGCCGGCCAGCCAGGACACGGTCTGGATCGACGCCAGCCGCGCGGGCACCGGTGCGCAGCTGTCTGAGGCCTTGGCCGGGGTCCCCGGACTGCTGGCACGTGACCGGCAGAACTTCGCCCAGGACACGCAGCTGTCGATTCGTGGCTTCGGCGCACGCTCGACCTTCGGCGTGCGCGGGGTGCGGGTGCTGATCGACGGCGTGCCGGCCACCATGCCTGACGGCCAGGGCCAGCTGTCGCATGCCAGCCTGTTGGGCGCCGAGCGCATCGAGGTGCTGCGCGGGCCGTTCTCGGCGCTGTACGGCAATTCCTCCGGCGGCGTGCTGCAGGTCTGGAGCGCGCAGGGCCAGGCCGGTGACCCGTGGCGGTTGCGCGTGAATGCCGGCGCCGACAACACGCTCAGTGTCGGCGCACAGCTCAAGGGTGCCGGCCCAGCGCTGGACTACAACATCGCGGCCAACCACTTCCGCACCGATGGCTGGCGGGACCACAGCCGTGCGCGCCGCGAATCGCTCAACGCACGCATTGGTGGTGATCTAAGCGGTGGGCGGCTGGAGCTGCTGCTCAATGCGCTGGATGCCCCCGATGCGCAGGATCCGCTGGGCCTGAGCCGTGCCCAGGTGGCGGCTGATCCGCGCCAGGCCACGGCAGTCGCGCACCAGTACAACACCCGCAAATCGGTGCGCCAGCAGCAGGCTGGCCTGCGCTGGACCCGGGAGACCGGGGCAGAGCGCTGGCAATTGATGGGCTATGCCGGCCAACGCACGGTGACCCAATACCTGCCGATTCCGCCGGCACCCCAGACCAACAGCCCGCTGCATGCCGGCGGCGTGATCGATCTGCAGGGCGGGTATGGCGGGCTGGACGCGCGCTGGGGCTGGCACGGCGACCTCGCCGGCCGGCCGCTGGACCTGGTGGCCGGGCTCAGCGCCGACCGCCAGCGCCAGCACCGCACCGGCTACGAGAACTTCGTGGGCAGCGCCCTCGGGGTGCGCGGGCGCCTGCGCCGTGACCAGATCGATACCGTGCAGAACGTGGACCAGTTCGCCCAGGCCTGGTGGCAATGGAGTCCGCGCTGGTCGCTGCTGGCCGGGGTGCGCCACAGCGCGGTGCGTTTCGACTCGGACGATCGCTACTTCACCCCCCGCAACCCGGATGACAGTGGCCACCGGCGCTACCAGGCGACCACGCCGGTGGCAGGCGTCAGCTTCGAGGCCAGCCCGCAGTGGCGCCTGCATGCCGCCGTGGGGCGTGGATTCGAGACCCCCACCGTCAACGAGCTGGGGTATCGCGCCGATGGTCAGGCGGGTCTGGCGCTGGATCTGGCGGCCGCCCGCAGCCGCAGCCTGGAGCTAGGCAGCAAGTGGCACGCACAGGATGGAACTCGGCTCGATGTCAGCCTGTTCCGTGCAGATACCGACGATGAGCTGGCAGTTGCAAGCAACATCGGCGGTCGCAGCACGTATCGCAACATCGGCCGCACCCGCCGCCAGGGTGTGGAACTGCAGTATCGCCAGCCGCTGGCCGAGCAGCTGGAGCTGCAGCTGGCGTGGACCTGGCTGCAGGCGCAGGCGCGTTCGCCGTACCTCACCTCCAACACCCTGGTTGCCGCCGGCAGCCGCCTGCCCGGGGTACCGCGCCAGCAGGCCTTTGCCCGGCTGCAATGGTCGCCCGGCCAGTGGCAGTGGGCGCTGGAGGCCTCCGCCGGCAGTGATACCGTAGTCAACGACGTGGCGACCGAACGCGCGCCCGGCTTCGCCCTGCTGCATCTGGAAGGCGGCCGTCGCTGGGCCCTGCCGGGTGGCGAGCTGCGCGCCTTCGCCCGGATGGAGAACGTGCTGGACCAGGCCTACATAGGCTCGGTGATCGTCAACGATGGCAACGGGCGCTTCTACGAACCGGGACCGGGACGGCGGGCCAACGTCGGCCTGCAATGGTCGTGGCGTTGAAGGGGTAGTGCCGGCCGCTGGCCGGCATCGCGCCGTGCAGGAGGTCAGGAGGTTGCCGGCCAGCGGCCGGCACTACCCGTCAGTCGGGGGCCTTGGCTGGCACGAACGGCGATGTCGGGTCGCTGGCCGGGAAGGTCTCCTCCAGCGCTTCGTCCTGGTTGTCGCTGGCGCGCTGCTTGCGTTCGCGGCGCTTGAGCGGGCTTTCCTGGCCACCGCGATGGCGGTCACCGCCATCCTTGCGGTCCTGCGCTGCCTGTTCAGCCTCGTGCTTCACCGGCAGATGGTCGCTCCCGTGCTCGGCATCGAAGAACGGTGCGCCGGTGCCACGGTAGTCGGCGTTGTCGGCATCGCGTTTGCCGCGCTGCTCGCCCGGAATGGGCGGGTGGTTTGCGCGCAGCGGGTCGCGGGAGGTCTCTCGGCTCATGGTCTGGCTACCTGCGCTTGGGGTTCCCACTACACCGCGACGCAGGTAAAGCCGCCGCGAACCTGGCGTCATGAACATCTCGCTCACCCGCTGGTAACGGCACCGCGCGTATTCCTGCCCACCCGCCCCCGCTGCAGGAGCCGGCCATGCCCCGTCTTGAACGACCCGCACCGTCCGTGTTCAACGCCCTGCTCGATCCGCTCGGCCAACGTACCGCGCAGCGCCGCACGCGCCGCCATGAGGATCCGCAGGCGGTGGCCCAGGACTATCTGCAGTACATGCTCAGTGACTACGAGGAACGTCGCGGGCAAAGTCATCGCAACTGGCGTGACCTGTGCCCGGTCTATGCCTTCGCGTTGACAACCCATGCTGCCGACTGGCCGCGCGGCGACGCTGCCGATACCTGCGAGGAATTGGCCGAGCACTGGGAACAGATGCGCGGGCAGTCGCGGCTGGGCTGGTCGCAGGCGCGGCCGGTGGTGGAGGACGCCTGGCGCGCGCTGGACCATATTCCGGCGGCGGCGGTGAGGCCGTTGCTGCAGTAGTGCCGGCCGCTGGCCGGCAACCCCAGGACACTTCAGGCCGCGAGCTCTGCTGGCCGGCCGACACTACCGCACCTGCGTGGAACCCACGTGCACGGTATCGACACGGGTGGTTTACACCGCCCATCCGAAGCTGGGTGCCCTGCCCCATCAAAGGTGCGTCCATGGCCCGCCCGATCTGGACCGGTACGCTGTCCTTCGGACTGCTCAATGTGCCGGTGTCGCTGATGTCCGGCGAACGCAAGGTTGACCTGCAGTTCCGCATGCTCGACTCGCGCGATCGCAAGCCGATCCGTTTCGAAAGGGTCAACGCCGACACCGGCGAGGAAGTGCCCTGGAAGGACATCGTGAAAGCCTATGAGTACGACAAGGGCAGTTATGTCGTGCTGGAGGAAGGCGACATCCGCTCGGCGGCGCCGGAAAGCCACGAAGCGGTGGAGGTGGAATCCTTCGTGGACGCAGCGCAGATCGACCCGCGCTACTACGAGAAGCCGTACCTGCTGGTGCCCGGCAAGAAGGCCGAAAAGGGCTACGTGCTCCTGCGCGAAACGCTGCGCAGTACCGGCAAGGTAGGCATTGCCCGGGTGGTGGTGCGCACGCGCGAGTACCTGTGTGCGGTGATGCCGCATGCGGACGCGCTGGTGCTGATGATCCTGCGCTATCCGCAGGAACTGGTGGATCCCGAGGACTACAAGCTGCCTGCCGGCAAGCTGTCCGACTACCGCATCACCAGCAAGGAAACGGCGATGGCCGAGCAGTTGATCGAGTCGATGTCCGGCGATTGGGACCCATCGCACTACCACGATGAATTCCGCGAGCGCCTGCAGCAGGTGCTGAACAAGCGCATCAAGTCCAAGGGCGGTACCACGCGGGTGGAAGATGAGCCCGCACCACACGAGGATGCGACAACGAACGTTGTCGACTTCATGGCGTTGCTGCAGAAGAGCCTGGATGCGAACAAACGCACGCCGGCGAAGAAGGCCGCAACGCGCAAGGCAGCTACAAAGTCGACGGTGAAGAAGGCCGCAAAGAAGACAACGAAGAAGGCTGCAAAGAAGGCCGCACCACGGCGCAAGGCAGGTTGAACCATGTCGCTGCACCAGTACCGGCGCAAGCGCCGGCTTGGCGGAGGCACAGGGCAGACGCCGGAGCCTGACGACACACCCGCACGCGGTGATCCGCAGCGGCGGCCAACCTTCGTCATCCAGCTGCACCATGCCAGTTCGCGCCACTATGACTTCCGCCTTGAGATGGACGGCGTGCTGAAGAGCTGGGCAGTGCCGAAAGGTCCTTCGCTTCGCGTCGGCGAGAAGCGGCTGGCCGTGGAAGTGGAAGATCACCCGTTGTCCTACGCTGGCTTCGAGGGCGACATTCCCGAAGGCCACTACGGCGCGGGGCACGTGGAGGTGTTCGATCAGGGCACCTGGGCCTGCGAAGGCGATCCACTGCAGGCGCTGGCAGCTGGAAAGATCGACTTCGTACTGCATGGACAACGCCTGGCCGGTGGCTGGAAGCTGGTGCGCACGGCAATGAAGGGACGCCAGGTGCAGTGGCTGCTGATCAAGCGCGACGACGAGCAGGCGCGCGATGCCGAAGCAGACGATCTGCTGGATGCGCACGTGCCCAAGCGCGCATCCACCGTGATGAAGCGCACTGAGGGGAAGGCAGGGCGTGTTGTGCCCGCCGCACGCACGGCTACCCGCAAGGCCGATGCACGCTGGCATGCGCGCGCGCTGAAACTGGACGGTGCACGTGACGCGCCCTACCCGCATGGGTTCAAGCCGCAATTGACCGATCATCGCGACAGCGCGCCGGACGGCGCGCGTTGGCTGCACGAGATCAAGTGGGACGGCTATCGCCTGCTGGCCGATCTGCACGACGGCGAGGTGAAGCTCCGCTCCCGCAATGGCCTGGATTGGACCGATGACTTCCCCGAGGTCGTGCAGGCTGTGCAGGCGCTGCCGGTGCGCGATGCGCGCCTGGACGGTGAGCTGGTGGTGCTGGACAAGGAAGGGCGCAGCGATTTCGCAGCGTTGCAGCGCGTGATCGATGGAAGCTCGAAGCAACCGCTGCGCTACATCGTGTTCGATCTTCCGGGTGTGGCCAACGCGGACATCAGTCGTGCGCCATTGCTGGAACGCAAAGCGCTGCTGAAGGATCTCATCGGACCCGTGCCCGGCATCCTGGCCTTCAGCGAACACGTGATCGACCAGGGTCCACAGGTGTTCGATGCCAGTGGCCAGGCGGGATTCGAAGGCATCGTCAGCAAGCAGGTGGACGCGCCGTACGTGAACGCCCGCGCACGCAGCTGGGTGAAGGTGAAGCACGAAGACACCGACGAGTTCGTGATTGTCGGCTACACGGCCCCCAGGGGCTCGCGGGTGGGTTTCGGATCATTGTTGCTGGCAACGCCGGACAAGGAGGGTCTGCGCTATGTGGGCCGCGTCGGTACCGGCTTCGACGACGAGAACCTGCGCGCGCTGCTCAAGGCATTGCAGCCACTGGCAGTAAAGACGCCCGTGCTGCAGCTTCCGGCGCATGTGCCGTTCCGCGCCGCCAGCGTGCGCTGGGTGAAGCCGGTGACGGTGGCGGAAGTGGCGTTCCGTGGCTGGGGCAAGGAAGGCCTGCTGCGCCAGGCCAGTTTCAAGCGGCTGCGCAGCGACAAGCAGAAGGAGGACCTGGGAATGAGCAACGCAACAGCAGTTGCTGAAGCCGGGGGTGAGGTCCAGATCACGCATCCGGAGCGGGTGGTGTTTCCCAGGCAGGGACTGGGCAAAGGCGACGTGGCCGACTATTACCGGCGCATGGCGCGCTGGATCCTGCCCGAAATTGCCGGACGGCCGCTGTCATTGCTGCGCTGCCCCGATGGGGTGGGCAAGGCCTGTTTCTTCCAGAAGCATCATGGCCCCGGCCTGGGCGACGCGGTGCACGCGGTGCCCCTGCAGCAGAAGAGCGGCCGCGAGGACTATGTCTATATCGACGACGCACGGGGCCTGCTGCAGCTGGTGCAGATGAACACGCTGGAGCTGCATCCGTGGGGTGCGACCGTAGCAGACACCGAGCATCCGGATCGACTGGTATTCGATCTCGATCCTGGCAACGGCGTCAGCTGGGCACAGGTGAAATCGGGTGCACGTGATGTGCGTGATCGTCTGCAGCAGGTGGGCCTGGAGAGCTTCGTGCGGCTGTCTGGCGGCAAGGGGCTGCATGTGGTGGTACCACTGCAGCCCAAGGCTGGCTGGGACGAGGCGAAGGCGTTCTGCGAGGCCTTTGCGCAGGCAATGGCAAAGGAGCAACCTGATCGCTATGTGGCGACGATGAGCAAGGCCAAGCGCAGTGGCGTCATCTTCATCGACTGGTTGCGCAACACCCGAGGAGCCACCAGCGTGTGCTCGTGGTCGCTGCGCGCGCGCGATTCCGCCGGTGTGGCAGTGCCGCTGCGCTGGGAGGAACTGGCGCGTATCAGTGCTGCCGACGCCTTTCCCATGGGCAAGGCGCTGGCGAGGGCGCAACGCCTGAAGAGTGACCCATGGCAGGGCATCACGCAGTTGAAGCAGACGCTGCCGTCGCTGAAGCGGTAGTGCCGGCCGTCCACATCGCGTAGCCACAGCCCAGCGCGATCAGCGACCAGATCGAGAAGCCATGCGAACGCGGCCAGCAGGGGGCGTAATAGGTGGCAAAGGAAACGCCCGCGATGCCACCAAGAACGCTGAAGGTGAGGTCCCAGCCCAGCTGCACGCTGTTGTTGTCCGGCGACAGGCCCAGCAACGGGGGCAGCCAGCTGGCGACGCTGCTGACCAGCGCAAGCGACAGGACGCCGCCGATCAGGGCGACGATGGACAGGAACAGGGTCTTGAGCAGGCCGGGCATGCGCGCATTGTACGGCGGCCACAGAGTGCCCGCGTTGCCGGCCAGCGGCCGGCACTACCGAACCGCCTGGGGTTTGTCGGCCAGCGGCCGGCACTACCGATGAATCGGCATGGCCGCCGCGTCCGTGGGAGAGGGGGACGGAGCGACGGCGGCCATGCACGGGCGGTCAGGCAGCGAAGTCGAGTACCACGCGGCCCTCAATGGTGCCCGCGTGCATGCGCGCGAACACGTCGTTGATGTTCTCCAGGCGGTCGGTGCTGACCGTGGCCGCGACCTTGCCTTCGGCGGCGAACTGCAGCGACTCCTGCAGGTCCAGCCGGGTGCCGACGATCGAGCCGCGCACGGTGATGCCGTTGAGCACCATGCCGAAGATGTCCAGCGGGAAATTACCGGGCGGCAGGCCGTTGAGCGAGACGGTGCCGCCACGGCGGACCATGCCCAGCGCCTGCTCGAACGCCTTCGGTGAGACCGCCGTGACCAGGGCGCCGTGCGCGCCGCCGATCTCCTTCCTGAGGAAGGCGGCCGGATCGGTGGTACGCGCGTTCACGGTGATCTGCGCGCCGAGCTGCCGGGCCAATGCCAGCTTGTTGTCGTCCACGTCCACCGCAGCCACGTTCAGGCCCATCGCACGGGCGTACTGCACCGCCATGTGGCCCAGGCCACCGATGCCGGAAATCGCCACCCAGTCGCCGGGCTTGGTGTCGGTGACCTTCAGGCCCTTGTAGACGGTCACGCCGGCGCACAGCACCGGTGCGATCTCGACGAAGCCCACGTCCTTCGGAAGCAGGCCGACATAGTTGGCATCGGCCAGTGCGTACTCGGCGAAGCCGCCGTTGACCGAGTAACCGGTATTGCGCTGTGTCTCGCACAGCGTTTCCCAGCCACCCAGGCAGTGTTCGCAATGGCCACACGCCGAGTACAACCAGGGGATGCCGACCCTGTCGCCTTCCTTGACGTGCCCTACCCCGCCTCCCACGGCCACGACGTGCCCCACGCCCTCGTGGCCGGGGATGAACGGCGGGTTCGGTTTCACCGGCCAGTCGCCCTCGGCGGCGTGCAGGTCGGTGTGGCAGACGCCACAGGCCTCGATCCTGACCAGTACCTCGCCCGCCCCCGGGCGTGGTACCGAGACTTCCTCGATCACCAGTGGCTTGCCGAACTCACGCACGACAGCGGCCTTCATGGTCGAATTCATGTTCGGATCTCCGTAGTGCGCTTGCCCACAGAATGACGCCGGCACGAGGCCGGCGCTTTGATCACGATCAAACCTTTGAAGATTCGCCGAGCAGGTTCAGCTGGCCAGCACGGACGCCTCGCGGGCCAGGCGTTCGATCGCCTCCCAGTCGCGGGTCTGCAGCAGTGCCGGGGTGGTCAGCCACGAACCGCCCACGCACAGCACGTTGGGCAGGTGCAGGAACTGCGGTGCGGTCTGCGCACTGATGCCGCCGGTCGGGCAGAAGCGCACATCGGCGAACGGACCGTGCCAGGCGGCCAGTAGCGCGGCGCCGCCGGTCTGTACCGCCGGGAAGAACTTGAAGGTGTCCTGGCCATGCTCCAGGCCCAGGATCAGGTCCGAGGCGGTGGCGGCACCGGGCAGGTACGGCAGGTCGGCATCACGCGCGGCCGCATACAACGCCGGCGTGGCACCGGGGGACACCGCGAAGCGCGCGCCGGCCTGCTTTGCTGCCTGCATCTGCGCGGCGTCGAGTACGGTGCCGGCACCGATCACCGCGTCCGGCACGGCCTCCACCATCGCCTTGATCGCATCCAGCGCTTGCGGCGTGCGCAGCGTCACCTCGATTACCGGCAGGCCGCCGCGGAACAGTGCCTGGGCGACGTCGACCGCTTCATTCACATCTTCGGGGGTGTACACCGGGATCACCGGTGCCAGCTTCAACAGCGCGCGCAGGCGCGGATCAGCGCTGGACATGGTCTTGCTCCTTGCCCGACGGGGCATCGCGGATCGCCGCCGGGTACGGCAGCGCAGCGGCGCATGATGCCACGTGGCTCACGAAGGTGCTGGCAGCGTCGCCCCGCCCTGCCCCGGTCAGGCCGGGTCGGCCTGCAGCGCCTGGATGCGGCGCTGGTACCAGTCGCCACCGAGCGGGTCGAACACCGCCGAGCGCTCCATCTGCGACTCGTACACGTGCACAGAAATCGCCAATGCGTCGTCGCTGGCGTTGCGCAGGGTGTGGTACTCGTGCGGCGGGATCAGGCTGCCGGCACTGCCGCAGCCTCCGCGCAGCGTGGCGTGGCGGTGGAAACGCCAGCGCTCGCCGGCGCGCTCCAGCAGCTCGTAACGGGTGATCTCCAGTTCGCCCAACCACACTCCCTCCACACACCACATGGCATCGTGGTCGTGCAGCGGCGTGCCCTGCCCTGGGCCCCAGCTCATGGCGATCACGCTGTAGCCGTGTTCGCGGCTGTGGTACAGCGGACGTCGCGCGTAATGATCACTGACCGGCCGATGCACGCATTCGGGCAATTCGATGCGGCTGTCGGTTATGGCTTCCTGCAGCGCCAGCTGCAGGTCGGCGGTGATGCGCCCGGCATCACCGGCGGTCACCGCCGCGTCGACTGCAGCGATCAACCGGTCGCGGCCACGGAACGGCGGAAACGGAGAGGTCTGCAGGTCCATGCACCTGACTGTAGCGGAGCATGGTTAAGGGAATGTTGGCGTTCGCGCGCGTCGCGTCCGCATTCAGGGTGAACACGCGCAGAAGAACGGTTCAGATGCAGAGGCACTAGAGCGATCACAAGGGAACCTCGCGAAGCAAAACGTGTCGAACACGACGCGATTCAGATCCGCTGCGACGTTCCGCAACTTCGCATCCGACGGGTGCAAGGCTAGAATTCTCCGACTTACCTGGTTCTATACATGTCAGTGCGAAATATGAGCGATGCCGCGTTGCCGGCATCGAAAGGCAAGGCTGCCACGATCAACGACATCGCACGACTGTCGGGAGTTTCCAAGAAAACGGTTTCAAGAATCATCAACAACTCGCCGCTGGTGCGCAAAGACACCCGCGACAAGGTCGAGGCGTTGATGCGCGAGGTCGGTTACGTGCCCGACCCGCTGGCGCGCGGACTCGCGTTCCGCCGCTCCTTCCTGATCGGCCTGGTGTATGACGACCCCGGCGCCCAATGCATTGTCGACCTGCAGCACGGCGCGCTGGAAGCGCTGCGCGGCACCGGCTATGAGCTGGTGGTGCACCCGTGCAACAGCCAGGATCCGGACTGTGCGGACGGCGTGCGCCGTTTCGTGCAGCAGCAGAAACTGCATGGCGTGATCCTCGGCCCGCGCGCCTCCGAATCGATGGCGCTGGCGCAGATGCTCGACGCGATCGACTGCCGCTACATCCGCATCAACGCGCATGCGTCGGAAGAAGACGTGCAGGCGGTGGTCACCCACGATCGCGATGGTGCGGCGGCGGCTGCGGGCTACCTGCTCTCGCTCGGCCACCGCGACATCGCGGTGATTGCCGGTCCCGGTGACCGGCGCGCTGCCCGCGAGCGGACCCACGGCTTCCTTGATCGGCTGGCCCAGGTCGGCGTGACCCTGCCGGGCGAGCGCGTGCTGGAAGCGGGCGACACCTTCGAGTCCGGCGTGCATGCCGCCGAACGCCTGCTGATGGGCGGACAACGCCCCAGTGCGATCTTCACCGGCAACGACGAAATCGCCGCGGGCGTCTACCAGGTGGCATTGCGTGCGGGCATCGCGGTGCCGCAGCAGTTGTCGATCGTCAGCTACGACGACAGCCCGCTGGCGTCGCGGCTGTGGCCGCCGCTGACGTCGGTACGCCGCCACGTCTCCGACATCGGCCGCATGGCTGCCGCGATGCTGGTGCAGACCGACGTACCGGAGGCGCCGGCTGCGGCCAGCGTGCATCCGCAACTGATGGTGCGCGGTTCCTGCCGGGCCGTGGACGGCTGAGTGTCCTGCCCTCGCCTGCGCCGTCGCGACAGAACGGTGCAGGCAACAACGAAAACGGCGCACCAGGGTGCGCCGTTTCCACTGCGAAGCGGTGTGCGTTACGCGCTTACACGTCGCCGCCGTCGGCCCAGCCTTCACCCGTGCCCTTCTGGAACACGCGGTCATCGCCCTGCACCTCGCCGGCCGGCAGATGCGCCTGGTCGGCCAGTGCCGCGTAGATCGGGGTGAAATCCGGCGACGTCGCCTGCATCAGCTGTTCGAAGCTGTCGATGACGAAGTAGGTCTTCTGGAAGGTGTCGATGCGGTACTTGGTGCGCATGATCCGCTGCAGGTCGAAACCGATGCGGTTGGGCGCGGGCGACTCCAGCGAGTACAGCGACTCGCCCTTCGACGACACGATGCCGGCGCCGTAGATGCGCAGGCCGTCGGGCGTATCGATCAGGCCGAATTCCACCGTGTACCAGTACAGGCGGGTCAGGTTCTGCAGTGCATCCGGGCCGATCGCGTGGGCCTTGACGCCGCCACGGCCGTACGCCTCCATGTAGTCGGCGAACACCGGGTTCATCAGCAGCGGCACGTGGCCAAACAGGTCGTGGAACAGGTCCGGTTCGGCGATGTAGTCGATCTGGTCCGGGCGACGGATCCACCAGGTCACCGGGAAACGGCGGTTGGCCAGGTGGTCGAAGAAATCCAGTTCCGGCAGCAGGCCTTCAACGCCGACCAGGGCCCAGCCGGTGGCGGCGCCCAGTACTTCGTTGAGCTGGTCGAAGCGCGGAATCATGTGTGCGCTCATGCCCATCTCGTCCTGCGCGTCCAGGAACTCCTGGCAGGCGCGGCCGACCAGCAGTTCGCGCTGGCGCTGGTACAGCGTGCTCCAGGTGGCGTGGTCATCGGCGCTGTAGGTGTCCCACGGCTGCTCGACGAGCGCGGTGGTATACACCGGCACGTAGCCCTTGTCGGTCTGCTGGTGTTCGACGCGGCGGGGCTGGGCGAGGTCCATGGGGCACTCCTTGACGGGATACCCACGATGCTAGGGCAGGGCGCGCGCAACAGGGTTGCAAAAGTTGCGTCGATTGGCCTTGTTGGCGCAATATCCTTGCGTACTCACCATGTTGCGGGGCAACAATGGCCGGAGAAGTCCAGTTCGATCGCACGGATATACGTCTACTGGCTGAAATCCAGCGGGATGGGCGCGCCACCAACGCCGAGCTGGCGACACGGGTGAACCTCTCGCCCTCGGCCTGCCTGCGCCGCCTGCAGCGGCTGGAAAGCGAGGGCGTGATCGTCGGCTATGGCGCGCGGCTGGAACCACGCCAGCTGCGCCTGGGCCTGCAGGCCTTCGTGCGCGTGCAGCTGGAAAAGCATGACCAGGCCGCCATCGGCCACTTCGTGGACAGCGTGCAAGCGTGGGACGAGGTGGTGGCCTGCCATGCGCTGACCGGCGACATGGACTACCTGCTGCACGTCTACGTGCGCGACCTGGAGCACTTCTCGCACTTCCTGCTGGACCGGCTGCTCAACGCCGGCGGCGTGGCCGATGCCAATTCCAGCTTCGTGCTGCGAACGGTGAAGGGTTTCCAGGCGTTGCCGTTGTCGCAGCTGGAGCCCTGAGCAGCCACCAGGCGTGCCCGGTGGCCTGGCATCAATGGATCAGCACTTGTCCTTGCGGCCCATCAGCTTGCCCAGGCGCGAGGCTTCCTCGCACTTTGGTGCGGCCACCGGCGCGGGTGCCGCTGCGGCGGCGCGCGCGCGCTGCAACTGCTGGATCTTCGCGCGGATCTGCGGCATGGCCGCCATTGCGGCCTTCTCGCCTTCCAGGATCGCGGTGCCGCGCTGGCTGAAATCGGCGGCGCCGATGTCCAGTACCTTCGGACGGATGACGATGTCGGCGCGCGCCAGCTCCTGCTCGCCCAGGCGCTGGCCCATGATCGAGATGGACTGGTTGACGATGCCCAGCATGTCCGTCGGTGCCTTGCCGCTGGCCTTGCTGGAGATGTCCACGGCGATCACGAAGTCGGCGCCGAGCTGGCGCGCGGCATCCACCGGCACCGGGCTGACCACGCCGCCGTCGATGTAATTGCGGCCGCCGATCTTCACCGGCTCGAACACACCGGGGATGCTGCTCGACGCGCGCACCGCCTGGCCGACGTTGCCGCGCACGAAGATCGCGCGCTCGCCCGTTTCCAGCTGGGTGGCAACGGCGGCGAACGGTTTCTTCAGGCGCTCGGCGGGACGGTTGGCGACCTGCTCGTTGACGTAGTCCTGCAGCTTCTGGCCCTGCACCAGGCCACCGGAGAACAGGCGTACGTCGCGGATGCTGGCTTCGTCCAGCGCGACTGCCTTGCTCTGCATCTGGAAGGCGTCCATGCCGCTGGCATACAGCGCACCGACCACGCTGCCGGCGCTGGTGCCGGAGACCACGGCCGGCTCGAAGCCGTTGGCTTCCAGCATCTTGATCACGCCGATGTGCGCGAAGCCCTTGGCCGCGCCGCCACCGAGGGCGATGCCGATCCTGATCGGCTTGGCCTGCGGCACCACGGTCGGCGCCGGCGGCGGCGTGGGGCGGACCGGGTCGCCACCGCAGCCGGCCAGCAGGCCGATCAGGGCGACGGACAGCAGCATGCGGGGGCGGAACAGGCTCATCGGCAGTGCGCTCGCGGCGCTGGATTCAGGAAAGGGCGCCAGCATACCGAAGCCGTGGCGGGGCGGGCAGGGTGGGGGGAACTCCCTATTCAGCAAAAAAACGTGAATCGCTTCTGGTGGGTGCGGACCTTGGTCCGCACAAATGCCTGGTCGCGCGCTGAAGGAATGTGCCAACCAAGGTTGGCACCTAGCAAATGAGTGGGTCAGAACCGGTTGTCACCATCCAGCATCCGGCCCAGGCCGCCCAGCACCGAGCCTTCGCCGCGGCTCTGGCCGCCGCCCTGCGGTGCGGCCATCCACATGCGGCCGGCCAGGCGCGAGAACGGCAGCGACTGCAGCCAGACCTTGCCGGGGCCGGTCAGCGTGGCCAGGAACACGCCTTCGCCGCCGAACAGCATGCTCTTGATGCCGGCCACCCGGCGCACGTCCATGTCCACGCTGGAGTGATAGGCCACCACGCAGCCGGTATCCACGTCCAGGCGCTCGCCGGCGGCCAGCTCGCGCTCGATCACGCAGCCGCCGGCGTGGATGAACACCCAGCCGTCGCCTTCCAGCTTCTGCATGATGAAGCCCTCGCCGCCGAACAGGCCGGTCATGATCCTGCGCTGGAACTGCACGCCGATCTGCACGCCGCGCGCGCCGGCCAGGAAGCTGTCCTTCTGGCAGATCAGGCGGCCGCCGTGCTGGTCCAGTTTCATCGCCAGCACCGTGCCGGGGTAGGGCGCGGCGAAGGCGACCTCGCCCTTGCCATGCCCGCTCTGGGTGTAGACGGTGGCGAACAGGCTCTCGCCGGTCAGCACACGGCGGCCGGCGGCCATCACCTTGCCCATGAAGCCGCCCTGGTCACCGTTGGCAGCGCCAAACACCGTGTCCATCTGCACCGTGGCGTCCTTGAACATCAAGGCGCCGGCCTCGGCGATGGCGCTCTCGCCGGGGTCGAGCTCGATCTCCACGAACTGCATTTCATGGCCGACGATGCGGAACTCGATGTCGTCGGCGCGGCCGCCGGCGCCGGCGGGGACCGGGACCGGCGGCGGTGTGTTGGGCATGCCCGGGGCTGGAGCCTGCAGCTCGGCCACCTCGGCGATCGGCGTCCACCCACTCATGCCCTGGCACCATGCCAGGGCGCGTGGATTGGCCTGCGCGTAGCGGCGTGCGGCCCCGTCATCAAGCGGGCCGATGCGCTCGGCCTGGGCGGAGGCATGGAAGTACCACTGGGTCATGGCGGCGGGTCCGTCGCGTGGAAACCCCGAGTCTAGCGAGCGCCCGGGGGTGCCGGCGACGGGGCCATGAACGGCGGGCATTTGCGGCGTAGGTGCTGTATTGCAACAATTATCTGGTAGCGCCGTTTTACCACCCCTCCAAACACAGCCTACCGCCATGTCCCCGACCCGCACTTCCCGTGGCCGATTTCCGGTCGCGCGCCCCCTCGTTGCCGCTCTTTCCGCCCTGCTGCCGCTGGTAGCAGCCGCCCAGGAAACCCCCGCTGCCAAGGATCCGGTTGCCCTCGACGCCCTGCAGGTGACCGCGCAGCGCCGTGTCGAGAACGCCAAGGACGTGCCGGTCGCGCTCTCCGCGATCCAGGGCGAGAAGCTGGATGTGCTCGGTTCGGCCGGCGATGACATCCGTTTCCTGGCCGCACGCGTGCCCAGCCTCAACATCGAGTCGTCCTACGGTCGTGCCTTCCCGCGCTTCTACATCCGCGGCCTGGGCAACACCGACTTCGACCTCAATGCGTCGCAGCCGGTTTCGCTGGTGTACGACGACGTGGTGCAGGAAAGCCCGCTGCTGAAGGGCTTCCCGCTGTTCGACCTGGCCAACGTGGAAGTGCTGCGTGGTCCGCAGGGCACGCTGTTCGGCCGCAACACCCCGGCCGGCGTGGTCAAGTTCGATTCGGCGCGTCCGTCGCAGGATGCCGATGGCTACATCCGCGTCGGCTACGGCAGCTACAACAGCTGGAACGTACAGGGCGCCTACGGCGGCCCGCTGACCGATCGCTGGTCGGCACGCGTCTCGGCGATCTACCAGCGCCGCGATGACTGGGTCGACAACACCCGCGTCGGCGCTCCCAACAGTGGCTTCGAAGGCTATGACGAAGCCGCCGGCCGCGTGCAGTTCCTGTACGAAGGCGATGACTTCGAAGCGCTGTTCAACCTGCACAAGCGCAAGCTCAATGGCACCGCCCGCCTGTTCCGCGCCAACATCATCGAGAAGGGTGGCAACTCGCTGGTCGAGAACTTCGACCGCGACAAGGTGGCCAACGACGGCGTCAACTTCTCCGACCTGAAGACCTGGGGTGGCAGCGCGCGCCTGCAGTGGAACCTCGGCTCGGTGACGCTGCACTCGATCACCGGCTACGAAACCGCCGAATCGCTCAACCGGGGTGACATCGACGGTGGCTACGGCGCGGCGTTCCTTGGCGCCGGCAACTACGGCCCCGGCCTGATTCCGTTCTCGTCGGAGTCGGCTGACGGCCTGCCGCATCACCGCCAGTGGACGCAGGAAGTCCGCATCGAGTCCAACGAGTGGGGCCGCTTCGACTGGCAGGCCGGCGTCTTCTACTTCGATGAAGACGTGACCATCAACAACTTCAACTACGACTCGCTGGCCCCGGGCAATCCGCAGACCGGCCACGTGGTGCAGAACCAGCGCAACAAGGCCTGGGCGGTGTTCGCCTCGGGTGACTTCGATGTCACCGACCGCTTCAAGCTGCGTGCCGGCGTGCGCTACACCCAGGACAAGAAGGACTTCAGCGCCAGCGTGCTGCAGGCCGTTCCGTTCGGCACCCCGGTCAGTGGCCCGTACCTGGCCAACACCGACGTCAACGACGTCAGCTGGGACCTCAGCGGCGTCTACAAGCTGACCGACGACATCAACGCCTATGCCCGCGTGGCCAAGGGCTTCCGCGCGCCGTCGATCCAGGGCCGCCTGGCCTTCGCGCCAGGCCTGTCGCAGGCCGATTCGGAGAAGGTGATCTCGTACGAGGCCGGCATCAAGGCCGACCTGTTCGAGCGCCGCGCGCGCCTGGGCCTGAGCGTGTTCCGCTACAACGTCGATGGCCAGCAGCTGATCGCGGTGGGCGGCAGCAACAACACCGCCACCCTGCTCAACGCCGACAAGACCATCGGCCAGGGCGTCGAGCTGGACCTGGAGGCCTACCTGGCCGACAACGTCCTGCTGACCTTCGGCAGCAGCTACAATGACACCGAGATCAAGGACAAGAACCTGGCGGTGGCGATCTGCGGCGGTGGCTGCACCATCACCGACCCGACCACGGTGATCAACGGCCAGACCTATGCGCTGGTGAACGGCAACCCGCTGCCGCAGGCGCCGAAGTGGATCCACAACGCGACCCTGCGCGTGGGCTTCCCGCTCAGCGATGGCAGCGAGCTGTACGCCTACACCGACTGGGCCTACCGCAGTGCGGTGAACTTCTTCATCTACGAGTCGCCGGAATTCCGCGGCCGCAGTTCGCTGGAAGGCGGCCTGCGCCTGGGCTACAACTGGGATTACGGCCAGTACGACGTGGCGGTGTTCGGTCGCAACCTGACCAACCAGACCCGCGTGGTCGGCGCGATCGACTTCAACAACCTGACCGGCTTCCTCAACGAGCCGCGTACCTGGGGCGTGGAGTTCACCGCGAAGTTCTGATGCGGTGGTTGCGTTGATGCAATGCAGAAGGGCCGGCGCAATGCCGGCCCTTCTGCTGTGCGGGGTCAGAGCCCTTCCCTGCGGAAAGGGATCCGACCCCGATGGGGTCGGCATTCCGCGCCGGGGTCAGATCCCTTTCCGCAGGGAAGGGCTCTGACCCCGGACCATCACTTACAGCGCGCTCTGCGGGCGGATCTTCAACACCGCATTCTCGGTGGCGCAGTCGCGGCTGGAGTGCCGACCGGCCTTGCGCGCCGCCTCGATCTCCTTGCGTGCGGCCAGCAGGTCCTTGTTGAAGGCAGCGTTGTCATGCAGGCGGGCCACGGCGGCCGCGCCCATGAAGCGGCCTTCGAGGATGTCGCTCTGCCAGTGCACGTTGCACACCAGGCGGCTCTCGCCGTAGTTGCGGCCGCGGGCCTGGATGGCATCGGCGCGGTCCGGCGCGATCTCCGACAGGATCAGGGCCCAGGCCCAGCCGATCGAGGTGTGGCCGGACGGATAGGAACCGTTCTTGCGCAGGCCGTCCTCGTCCTTCGGCGAGCAGGTCGGCTCACCGTTGACCATGAACGGGCGCGGGCGCTGGTAGTGGTTCTTGGCCGCCTTGGTGGCGGCGCTGGCGTCGATCCGGCTGCGCTCCAGCAGTCGGTACAGCGCCGGGGTCTTCACTGCATCGACGTCGATGTCGGCGGCGCAGGAGAAGTGGTTGGCGCCTTCGGGGAAGCCGAGTTCCGCATCGACGCCGGCCTGGGCGAAGCGCGGGCTGCCACGCAGCGCGCGGGCTTCACGGCTGACCTGTTCGTCCAGGGCGAGGGCGGCCGAACCGGCCGCCGGTGGTGCCGGCACCAGGTCCAGGCTGGCCGGAACCGCGCTCGTGTCCAGATAGCCCACCGCCTTGGTGGTGATGTTGGCTTCGACGGCGGTCGGCTTGCTGGCGGTGGCTGCGCAGCCAGCCAGGACCGCGACAACGGTGAGACCGAGCAGTGGGCGGGCGGTGTGGGAAATCAGCGACATGGACGGCTCCAGAGGAAAAACATCGCGTCATGATCGCAGCCCGTATGCGACACCGCAGTGGCCATCGGTCATACGGCCAGACCCGGCATGGTCATCGGGACAGTATGAAAAACGTCATCGAGTGTCGTCAGTCTCCTGAATCCGGGCGCAGCGCACGGACTTTCACGCGCCTGCGCCGCGAGCATCGACACAACGGTGGTCGAGAGGCCGTCCAGTTCCAGCCGGGTCGGGGGGATCCACTGACAGAGGGAGAGAAGCGATGCGCAGCACCGCAACAGGAAGTACCGTCCTGGCCCTGCTCCTCGGGCTGGCAACCGCCCCGGCGCAGGCCGCCGACGTGGTCGGCGTGGCCTTCGTGCATGGCACCGGCGCGCAGACCAATGCCACCCAGGACTACTGGCAGCCGGCGATCATCGACACCGTGCGCCAGGGCCTGCCGAACAGCAGCAACTACGTCGTCATCAACTGTGACTTCACCCAGTACATGTGGAAACCGGAAGCGGCCGGTTGCCTGGCCAACCAGCTGACCGGCTTCATCGACAGCCGTGGCATCACCCAGCTGGTGGTGATCACCCACTCCAACGGCGGCAATGTGATGCGCTGGATCCTGTCCAACCCGACCTACGACAGCCGCTATCCGAAGATCATCCGCACGGTGCGCAAGGTCAATGCGCTGGCTCCGTCCTCGGCCGGTACACCGCTGGCCGATGCAGTGCTCAACGGCAATACCTTCGAAACGTCGCTGGGCTGGCTGCTGGGCTACAAGAACGACGCGGTACGCCAGCAGCAGGTGGCAAGCATGGCCACCTACAACGCGCAGAACCTGTACGGCACGGCCGGTCGCCCGGCGCTGCCCAAACCGTTCCGTGCGGTGGTCGGCAGCGATGTGGAATCGGCGGTGTGGGACAGCAACAGTTACTGCGGTGGCTACGCCGCCAATGTCGGCCTGGAGTTCACCCAGAACTGGCTGTCGTCCTGCTCCGATGGCTTCCTGGAGTGCAGCAGCCAGAAGGCTGCCGGCACCACCTGGTTCACCGACAAGGCACGCACCCAGGGCGCCGAACCACTCAGCCACAACCAGAGCCGGCGCGAGTGCTTCGGCCTCGGCACCCTGCTGCGCAACGACCTGAACCAGTGAGGGAGATGACCATGACGAACCATTCCACCCTGCTGGCCAGTGCTTTGCTGGCCGTGCTGTCCCTTTCCGCAGCGCAGGCCGCGCAGCCGCTGCAGGCCGCCCGCGCGGGCGATCAGGTGCCTGCCGCACTGGTGGCCGCGCCGCTGCCCGCCGATGAAAGCGAGCACGCGCCGCTGTCCTTTGCCTGGGCGCTGGACCCGGCACAACCGCTGCAGGCGGCCACGCCGTATGCCTCGGTCAGCCGCAGCTACTGGCAGCAGGTCGATGGCACGCAGCTGCAACGCGGCCTGGACCTGCCGCTGACGGCGCCCGATGCGGTGATCCAGCTGAGCCCGGCCGCAGGTGCCCGCGCGCTGCCTGCCAACACCCTGCAGGTGCGCGACCCGGCCGGCCGCAGCAGCGTGGCCCGCAGTGTCGATGCGCGCGCGCTGCAGGATGCCGGCATGCCGGTGAGTGATGGCAGCAGCATGCTGCGCACCGGCGCGACCAGTTCGGCCGGTGCGTACACGCTGCAGAGCACGCAGGCGCAGGGCCGCTATGTGGTGCAGGTGCTTGAGCCGAACAGCCCGCTGCGGCTGGAAGTGCAGGCCAACCAGGCGCAGGTGCTGGCTGGTGGCAACGTGCAGCTGCAGGCACGCCTGCTGGAAGACGGCGCCACCACCGCGCAGCTGGCATCGCGCCGTGGCGGCCTGGGCGGTGAAGCCCTGCTGGTCGCACCGGATGGCCGCAGCTGGCCGCAGCGCCTGCTGCGCACCACCGACGGCAGCCTGCGCGCGCAGGTGCGCATCCCCGCCGATCTCGGCAGCGTGCAGGGGCTGTGGGAACTGCAGGTGTTCGCCCAGGCCGATGGCGTGCTGCGCGACGGCAAGGTGGCTTTCGCGGTGGCACGGCCGACCGCGCGCTTCAGTGGCCAGGCGGCACCGGACCCGTCCAGCCGCCAGGTGGCACTGCCGCTGCAGGTGGCCGCCGCTGGCCGCTACGAAGCACGCGGCACGCTGTACGCCACGGCCCGCGATGGCCAGTTGAAGCCGGTCGCGCAGGCACATGCGGCGGCGTGGTTCGATGGCCCCGGTGCAGGCCAGCTGGTGCTGCCGTTCGACCAGGCCGCATTGCCGGCCGGTTTCGGTGCGCCGTACGAACTGCGCGACCTGCAGCTGCAGGACCAGAGCCGGATGGCACCGATCGAGTCGCGCGCGCTGGCGTTGCGGTTCTGAGCACGGCGGTGGCGGGCCGGGATATCCGGCCCGCTGCATTGCATCCTGTAGAGCCGAGCCGATGCCCGGCTGCTGTTTGCCGTGATCAGGAGCAGCCGAGCATCGGCTCGGCTCTGCAGTGGCATGTCGATCACCCCGCGTACGCGGTCAGCCGGCCTTCCTGCTCGCATACGGTGATCGCGCCGCCGAACACCGACGACAGCGGTTCGTTGCGCAGCAGCTCGGCGCGGGTGCCGTCGGCCAGTACGCGACCATCGCGCAGCAGCACCACGCGCTCGATCTCCGGAATGATCTCTTCGATGTGGTGGGTCACCAGCACCAGGGTGATGCCCTGCTGCGCCAGCACCCGCATGGTCGCCACCAGCTGCTCGCGGGCGACCAGGTCCAGCCCGGTGGAGGGTTCGTCCAGCAGCAGTGCCTGCGGTCGATTGACCAGCGCGCGGGCGATCAGCACGCGGCGGGTCTCGCCGGCCGACAGCTCGGCATAGGCGCGCTCGCGCAGCGTCAGGGCGCCGGTCATCGCCAGCGTTTCACCGACGCGTGCACGCATGTCGGCGGTCACTTCGCGGAAGGCCGGCACCACGTAGCTGGCGAAGAAGCCGGACAGCACCGCCTGTTCCACGGTCAGGCCGGGCATGTCGGCCAAGTTGCTGCTGAGGTCGCCGGTGACGATGCCCAGCTGCGAGCGCAGCCGGTCCACCTGCCAGCGGTTCTGGCCCAGCACCTTCACCGCCACCGTGCCGTCGCCCTGCGCCAGTGGATACAGTTCGCGGGTGATCAGCTTGATGAAGGTGGATTTGCCGCAGCCGTTGGGGCCGAGCAGGGCGGTGTGCTGGCCCTGCGCGATGCGCAGGCTGAGCCCGTGCAGCACCTTCACCTGGCCGCGCACCACGGTGGCGCGGTCCAGTTCGATCAAGGGGGGCAGCTCCGCGACGGGCGGGGCGGCGGTCATGGCGCTGGCGCGTGGATCAAGGCTCGACAACTCAGGTCCCCAACTGTGAACGGTGCCACGGATGGCGATGCGATACATCGCCGCAGGGATGCAGTTTGCAACGCAAGCGGCCATCATGTCTGCCATCCCCGCGTCGATCCGGAGAGCCGTCATGCCTGATGCCCTGATGTCCCTGTTGACCGGTGGTGTGCTCGGCCTGGGGTGGTGGGCCATGCTGGCAGTGCTCCTGGTCTTCACCCAGATCACCATCTTCTCGGTGACCCTGTACCTGCACCGCAGCCAGGCCCATCGCGGGGTCGATTTCCACCCGGCGCTGGCTCACGTGTTCCGTTTCTGGCTGTGGCTGACCACCTCGATGATCACCCGCGAGTGGGTGGCCATCCATCGCAAGCACCACGCCAAGGTGGAGACCGAGGACGACCCGCACAGCCCGGTCACCCGCGGCATCGGCAGGGTGTTCTGGCACGGCGTGGAGCTGTACCGGGAGGCACGCGGCATGCGCGCGGACATCGAACAGTACGGGCGCGGTACCCCGGACGATGCGATCGAGCGCCACCTGTATACCCCGCACGCCACGCTGGGCCCGGTGCTGCTGCTGGTGATCAACAGCGTGCTGTTCGGCCTGCCCGGCGTGGCCCTGTGGGCGATCCAGATGGCATGGATCCCGTTCTGGGCGGCCGGCGTGGTCAACGGCCTGGGCCACTGGTGGGGCTACCGCAACTACGAGTCTGCCGATACCTCCACCAATCTCACGCCGTGGGGGTTCTGGATCGGTGGCGAGGAGCTGCACAACAATCATCATGCCTTCCCCAGCTCGGCGCGCTTCGCGATGCGGCGCTGGGAATTCGACATCGGCTGGAGTGCGATCCGCCTGCTGCAGGCGCTGCGCCTGGCCAAGGTGCTGCGGGTGGCACCGGCCATGGACGTACGCCCGAACATCGCCGTGCCCGATGCCGAGACCCTTAAGGCGCTGCTGTCGCACCGCTTCCAGGCGATGACCGACTACCAGCGCAATGTGTTCATGCCGGCCCTGCGCGAGGAAGCCGCCCAGGCCGGAGCCAAGCTGCGCCGCCTGCTGCCGCGCCGGCTGCGCCGTGGACTGGTCAACGATGGTCGCTGGCTGAAGCCGGACAGCCGTGCCCAGCTCAGCGCATGGGTGGCACAGCGCCCGCGCATCCGCACCCTGGTCGAGTACCGCGCGCGGCTGGCGGCGTTGCTGGAAGCCCGAGGCCACGACGCCGCCGAGCGCCTGCACCAGTTGCAGGCGTGGTGCCGCGAGGCCGAGGAAAGCGGTATCGCGGCGTTGCAGGCCTACGCCGCACGCTTGAAGGGCTACAGCCTGGTGGGCGCGTGAGGGCAGGGTACGGGCTTCTGCTGGTGGCGCTGCTGCCGGGCGCGGCGCTGGCCCAGGTCACCGACACCGCCAGCTATCTGCAGCGGATGGACAGCGATGGCGACGGCAGGGTCAGCGAGGCCGAGTACGTGCAGTGGATGCTGTATGCCTTCGACCGCATGGACCGCAACGGTGATGGTGTGCTGACGGCCGAGGAGCTGCCCGGTGGCAAGGGCAGGGCGATCAGCCGCGAGCAGCAGCGGCAGGTGATCGTGCAGCGCTTCCACAAGCAGGATGCCAACGGTGATGGTTTCCTGGATGCGCGCGAACTGGCGGCGCCTCCGCGCTAAAGATTCCCGGCGTGCTGCCGATGGTGGGTTCGACGCGATCCCGGGTACCGGTCGATCCGCACGGGTAAGGCGATCTGGCATGTCGACCGCGATGGATCGCGGTAGGGGGAAGGACATGGAAGGGAGTGCGGTGCCATTGCGATGATCGATGCCGAACGGAATCGCCTGCACTGGCCCGACACGACCCAAGGATCCCCCATGAAATCGAACCCACCCCTGCTGGCAGCCGCGCTGCTCGGCAGCCTCGTCATCGCCTCGCCTGTGCTGGCCAATGAGCCACCCCCGACCGCCCCGTCCGACACGGCGACGGCTGCAGACGTTCCCGCCGCTGATGCCGGCGTTGCCGCCGCCGTGGCGGAGCTGCCTGCCTGGGAAAGCCGGGTGCCGGTGAGCGTAAAGCTGCAGATGGGCGCGGATGGCCAGCCAGTCGGCGACAAGACGCTGCGCCTGGTGCAGCGTTCCACCACCGGCAAGCTGGTGGCCGCGCAGGTTGCCGTGTCATTGTTTTCCGGCACGCTCGGCGGCAGCTCGTTCAAGAAGGACCAGCTGAAGGGAACCCGGGTGGAGACCGTTCCGAACCCGGCCTTCGGTTACCTGCAGGACCAGGTGCGCATGCGCCTGGCCGAGTACTTCACCGCGCATCCGGGCGCTGTGCCGGCAGAGGTACGGCCGGTGCAGATCACCGCCGATGGCTTCACCCTGATCTACAAGGAACTGGGCGATGCCGATACCCAGTACGAGCTGCGCCAGACCCAGCACGTCGGCTTCCCGTATACCCGCAAGCTGTTGCGCCTGGTCGGTGGCGAAGGCGTGCAGTGCCAGGTCGACGCACCGGTGGCCGCACCCCTGGAAGCCTGGCAGGCCGACGACTATGCGTTGGTCAAGCAGACGGCCGAGCGCTACAGCGACCAGTGCCTGGCCCGGTTCGTGGAAACGCTGCCGTCGCTGTTCCCGGACCGTCCCGCCGCTGCGGCACCGGTTCCGGCGGAGCCTGTGCGCGCCGGCCAGGGCGCCTGACACCGGTCGATGCCGGGCATCATTCCCCGGCATCGACGGCCAGGCGCCGGCCGCAGAGCGGGGATAGAATCCCTGCATGCCTGAACTGCCCGAAGTCGAAACCACCCGCCGCGGCCTGGCGCCGCACCTGCAGGGCCGCCGCGTGCATGGCGTGATCCTGCGCCGCGCCGACCTGCGCTGGCCGATTCCACCGGAAGTGGCCGAGCTGCTGCCGGGGCAGCGCATCGAGGACATCCGCCGCCGCGCCAAGTACCTGCTGCTGGATACCGCCATCGGCAGCGCGGTGCTGCACCTGGGCATGTCCGGCAGCCTGCGCGTGCTGCCCGGTGACACACCGCTGCGCGCCCACGACCATGTGGATATCAGTCTGGACAACGGCCGCCTGCTGCGCTTCAACGACCCGCGCCGATTCGGCAGCCTGCTCTGGCAGCCCGCCGGTGAGATCCACCCGCTGCTGCAGGGGCTGGGCCCGGAGCCACTGGACGAGGGATTCGACGGCGACTACCTGTTTGCGCGCAGCCGTGGCCGTAGTGCGCCGGTGAAGACCTTCCTGATGGACCAGGCGGTGGTGGTGGGCGTGGGCAACATCTACGCCGCCGAGAGCCTGTTCAAGGCCGGCATCAGTCCGCTGCGCGAGGCTGGGAAGATCTCGCGCGAACGCTACCAGCGGCTGGCCGACGCGGTGAAGGAGATCCTGGGCTATGCCATCACCCGTGGCGGCACCACCCTGCGCGATTTCATCAGCCCCGATGGCGCGCCGGGCTACTTCGAACAGGAACTGCTGGTGTACGGCCGTGACGGGCTGCCCTGCCCGAACTGTGGCCGCGCGCTGAAGCACGCCACCATCGGCCAGCGCGCCAGCGTCTGGTGCAGCCACTGCCAGCGCTGAGCCGGCAGCCAGCGGCAGCTGAACGGGCAGGGCGCGTCTCCGCTGCCCGTTAACGTTTGTCTGCCTATGATGGCCGACCTTCCTCCCTGTGCCTGACGCGCCTGCATGCAACGACGCGACTTCATCCGCAATGCCTCCCTCGCCCTGGCTGCATTCGGCCTGCCGTCCCTGCCCGCGTGCGCGGCCAGCAGGAGCGGCCAGATGGGCCTGCGCCGCCTCGGCCAGCCGCAACCGTTCGACTTCGCTACCCTGAAGGGCCAGGCGCGCGCGCTGGCGCAGGCGCCCTACAAGAGCCACAAGCGGGTGCTGCCGGGCCGTCTGGAAGGACTGGACTGGGACCAGTACCAGTCGATCGGCTACCGCCAGGACCATGCGCTGTGGGCCGACCAGCCCGGCAAGTTCCAGGCCAAGTTCTTCCACCTGGGCCTGTACTTCCATTCGCCGGTGCGCATGTTCGACGTGGTCGACGGCAAGGCGCAGGAGCTGGCCTATGACGGCGCGGCGTTCAACTACGGCAAGAGCGGCATCAAGGATGGCGAGCTGCCGGCCGACCTCGGCTTCGCCGGCTTCCGCCTGAACACCCGCAAGGACACTGACCGCGACTTCGCCGCCTTCCTCGGCGCCAGCTACTTCCGCGCGGTCGGCAAGGAAGGCCAGTACGGCCAGTCCGCGCGCGGCCTGGCGATCGACACCGGGATGGGCAAGCCGGAGGAATTCCCGGATTTCATCGCCTACTACCTGGAACAGCCATCGGCTGATTCGGACACGATCGTGGTCTACGGCCTGCTGGATTCACCCAGCGTGGCTGGCGCCTATCGCTTCGCGATCACCAATGGCGACGTGCTGCTGATGGACATCGACAGCGCGCTGTACCCGCGCAAGCCGATCGAGCGGCTCGGCATCGCACCGTGCACCAGCATGTACCAGGTGGGCGAGAACGACCGCCGCATGGCATGGGACTGGCGCCCGGAGATCCACGATACCGATGGCCTGTCGCTGTGGACCGGCGCTGGCGAATGGATCTGGCGGCCGCTGCTGAACCCGCGCAACCTGCGCTTCAACATGTTCGTGGACCGCAACCCGCGCGGCTTCGGCCTGCTGCAGCGCGACCGCAACTTCGACCATTACCAGGACGACGGCGTGTTCTACGAGAAGCGCCCGTGCCTGTGGGTGGAGCCGAAGGGCGAATGGGGCGAGGGCTCGGTGCAGCTGGTGGAGATTCCCACCGTGGACGAGACGTTCGACAACATCGTGGCGTTCTGGAACCCGAAGGATAAGCCGCAGCCGGGCCAGGAGCTGCTGGTCGGCTACCGCCTGTACTGGGGCGCCGAACCGCCGGCGCGCCCGCCGCTGGCGCACTGCGTGGCCAGCCGCACCGGCCTGGGCGGTGTGGTCGGCAAGAAGCGCGAGTACTTCAGCTGGCGCTTCGCGGTGGACTTCGAAGGGGGCGAGCTGGCCAGCCTGATCGACAAGGGTGAGGTCGAGGCGGTGGTGGAAGCCAGCCGTGGCCGGGTCGAGATCGTGTCGGCGCGCCCGCTGCGCGAGATCAACGGCTATCGCGCGATGTTCGACCTGGTGCCGCCGGAAGGCAGTACCGAGCAGATCGACATCCGCCTGTTCCTGCGCAGTGGCGGCAAGACGCTTACGGAAACCTGGCTGTACCAGTACACCCCGCCGCCGGCGGGTGCGCCGGAGCGCACGCTGTACTAAGAGGGGGTTGGGTTTGCAGGGCTTGCAGCCCTGCACCTGCAGAGGCCAGAGCAACAGCAACAGCCGAAGCAGAAGCTGGTTTCCTGAGGGTAGGCGGGGTGGGTCCGGTGGCGGGAGACGCCGTAAACCCGTCCATGGGGGCTTGGCCGCGGCATCCTTGCCGCGGACACTCCCGCCACCGGACCCACCCCGCCTTCGACAGACCTCCGCGATCTGTCGGAATTGCTCATGGGGTCAGATCCGTTTTACGAAGGAAAACGGATCTGACCCCGGAATTTCATTCGATATCTGACAGATGTGTCGACCAAGGTCGACACCTACCAACAGCCGCGGCCAACTGTCAGAGGTGGGGCGGTGTCGGAGTGCGGGGTGTCAGCCGCATGGATGCGGCTGCCAAGCTTACAGGGACGTACTTGCAGCGCCCCCGCACTCCGACACCGCCCCGCCATCCCACGGAATGCCCGCTGTTGCCGTTGCTGTTGTCTCTGCAGGTGCAGGGCTGCAAACCCTGCAAAAGAACACCCCTTACAGCGGCAGGGGTGCCTGCGCCGGATCGATCCGCCCTTCGCCGCGGGTGATCTTCTTGAACTCCGCACGGCTGACCGACACGTAGCGCTCGTTGCCACCGATCTCCACCTGCGGGCCATCCTGCACGGCGTGGCCATGCTCGTCCACGCGCACGGTCATGGTCGCCTTCTTGCCGCTGTGGCAGATGGTCTTGATCTCCTGCATCTCGTCGGCCCAGGCCAGCAGGTACTGGCTGCCTTCGAACAGCTCCCCGCGGAAGTCGGTACGCAGGCCGTAGCACAGCACCGGAATGCGCAGCTGGTCGACTACCTCGCTGAGCTGCCAGACCTGGGCCCGGGTCAGGAACTGCGCCTCGTCCACCAGCACGCAGCCCATCGGGCCGTTGGCCGCCAGATCCTGCTCCACCCAGCGCTGCAGGTCGGTGTCACGGTCGAAGGCCATGCCATCGGCGCGCAGGCCGATCCGCGAGGCGACCACACCGGCGCCGGCGCGGTCGTCCAGGCGTGGGGTCAGGATCGCCACCCGCATGCCGCGCTCGCGGTAGTTGTGTGCGCTCTGCAGCAGGGTAGTGGTCTTGCCGGCGTTCATCGCCGAGTAGTAGAAGTAGAGCTTGGCCATCGGCCAATTCTAGTCGCCCCCCGGCCCGCCGTCGCGGATCTGCTGCGGCGCACCGATCTCGATGCTGGGCGCAAGCGCTGGCCGCCAGTAGTTGTCCTGCAGGCACCAGTAGTCGGCGGCCTTCCAGTAGTCGTTGTCGTAGACGATGTTGCCTGGCGTTGCGATGCCCTGCTCGTCGCCGCGGCGCTGCACGACGACCAGGGCCGAGCTCACGTAGCCGACGCGGCTGCCGGTGATCTGCCGGCGCCCGTCGCTGAGCGCCCGTTCCATGCGGGGCTTGGCTACGCGGTCGCCATAGTCGGCGTATACCTGTTGGCCGCGCTCGATCGCCTGTGCCTGCTGCAGCGGATCAAGGCGTGCCCAGTAGTGTTCCCGCAGGACCAGGAAGTCGTGGTACATGCGCTCGGCGGCCAGGTCCATCCAGATGTAGGCCATCACCGGGTCCGGCGCAGTGCCGATACCCTCCTGGTACAGCCTTGCCACCATTGCCTGGGAGAACTTGTCGGCGTAGCGTGCCGAGCGTTTGTAGTAGACCAGGGCCCTGGCGGGCTGTTTATCCTGTTCGGCCCGTTGGGCCATGCTTCGCCAGAAGAGGTCCGGGTGCGAATCGAAAAACCCTCCGGTCAGGACGGTGGGCGGAATCCGTCGCGGGGCCTCAACCGGGCATTCCTTTGCGGCGACGGCAGTGGCCGTCGACAGAAGCAGCAACAGGCAGAGTGGAGCGTGTTTCGCCTTCATGATGGCCCTCCTGGCCATGGCCATGGAAAAAAACCAACGTCATCGCCCCGACTTCGCCAACGCCTCGTCCTGCCATTGCCGGTAGGCCACCGGATCCCAGTAACGGGCCAGCTGGTGCTTCTCCGGTTGCAGCACGCGCGGCCCGGCATCGCCGCGGCCCTGGCTGCGCATGGCGCCGCTCCAGCCGGCGCGGCTGCCGGTCTGCTGCATGCTGCCGGCGCGCAGTTCGCGTTCCAGCCGCGGTGTGGCGGCGGGGTCACCGAACTCGGCGTACAGCGCGCGGCCCTCGCGCACCGCGCGCTCGCGTTCGTCGGCGGACAGCGCCTCCCAGAAGCGTTCGCGCTGCACCACCAGCCACTCGGTGCCGCGCTCGGCCGCCAGGTCCATCCACGCGTAGCCCAGGGCGCGGTCAGCCGGGCCGCCTTGCCCGTTCCAGAGCATGTCGGCCAGCGCTGCCTGTGACAGCTTGTCGCCGTAGCGCGCGGCATTGCGGAAGTCGATGCGGGCTTCTTCGTGGCGGCCCCGTTCGCGGGCCTGCATGCCGAGCCCACGGAAGCGCAGGTCCGGATGGTAGATGAGGAACTCGTGCGACTGCAGCACGATCGCTTCATAGGCATCCGTGCGCGGCGGCGGGCCGGACCCGGCCGCAGGCTGGGCCAGCAGGCCGAGCAGGGCGGCCGCAAGCGGACGGGCGATGACAGTCGGGGACATGGACCACGCTCCTGTGTTCCGGTGCCGATTCAATACCTTACGGGCGGGCGCCATGCAAGTCAGGTGGGGCTGCCGGCACCCCGCTACAATCCTGTCCCCATGCACGGTCTGAATCCTCCCCAAGCTGCCGCGGTCCTGCACGTCGAAGGCCCGTTGCTGGTGCTCGCCGGCGCCGGCAGCGGCAAGACGCGCGTGATCGTGGAGAAGATTGCCCACCTGATCGGCTGTGGCCGCTACCCGGCCCGCCGCATCGCTGCGATCACCTTCACCAACAAGTCGGCCAAGGAAATGCGCGAGCGCGTGGCCAAGCGCCTGCGCGAGCAGGACGCCGACGAGGTGACCATCTGTACCTTCCATGCGCTGGGCCTGAAGTTCCTGCAGATCGAACATGCCGCCGTGGGCCTGAAGCGCGGTTTCTCGATCTTCGATGCCGATGATGCCGCCGCGCAGATCAAGGACCTGATGTACGGCGCCAAGCCCGATGACATCGAGGACATGAAGAACCTGGTGTCGCGCGCGAAGAACGCTGGCCTGTCGCCCGAACAGGCGATGGCCGCCGCGCGCAGCAACCGCGAGAAGGAAGCGGCCAGCGTCTACGAGCGCTACCAGCTGCGGCTGACCGCGTTCAATGCGGTCGACTTCGACGACCTGATCCGCCTGCCGGTGCAGATCCTGGAAGAGAACCCGGAGATCGCGCTGGCCTGGCGCGAGCGCATCGGCTACCTGCTGGTGGACGAATGCCAGGACACCAACGACGCGCAGTACCGGCTGCTCAAGCAGCTGGCCGGCGAGAAGGGCAACTTCACCTGCGTCGGCGACGATGACCAGTCGATCTACGCCTGGCGCGGCGCCAACCCGGAAAACCTGCAGCAGATGGGGCGTGATTACCCCGCGCTGGAAATCATCAAGCTGGAGCAGAACTACCGCTGCTCCAACCGCGTGCTGCGTGCGGCCAATGCGCTGATCGCCAACAACCCGCACGAGCACCTGAAGAAGCTGTGGAGCGACCAGGCTGACGGCGAGCGCATCCGCGTGTGGGAATGCCGCAACAGCGAACACGAAGCAGAGAAGGTCGCTGCGGAGATTGCCTTCGTGGCGCAGTCGCGCAACGTGCCGTGGAGCGACTTCTGCATCCTGTTCCGCGGCAACTTCCAGTCGCGCCCGCTGGAAAAAGCGCTGCAGCTGCTGCGCATTCCCTATCACCTGACCGGCGGCACGATGTTCCTGGAGCGCCAGGAAGTGAAGGACACGCTGGCCTGGCTGCGCCTGCTGGTGAACCCGGACGACGACACCGCGTTCATGCGTGCGGTGCAGTCACCCAAGCGCGATGTCGGTGCCGGCACGCTGGCCAGGCTGGCCGAACTGGCGCAGGAGAAAGACATGCCGATGGCGCAGGCCGCCGAGGCGATCGGCGCCCTGCAGCAGTTGCCGCCGCGTGCGGCCAACAGCCTGGCGCGTTTCACCGACATCCTGCGCGACCTGCGTGCGCAGATGCGCCAGGTCAGTTCCGGCGACATGATCCGCAAGGTGGCCAAGGAGTCCGGCCTGCTCAGCGAACTTCGCCAGCAGGCCAAGGAAGAAGCCAGTTACCAGCGCCGTGCCAACAACATCGAGGAACTGGCGCAGTGGTTCGAGGGCGGCCCGCGCGGTGCCACTGCGGCTGACCTGGCCGGACAGCTGGCACTGCTGTCGCGCAGCGACAAGGACGAGGGCGGCAACCAGGTGCGCATGATGACCATGCATGCCTCCAAGGGCCTGGAGTTCCCGTACGTGTTCATCGTCGGCTGCGAGGACGGCGTGCTGCCGCACCAGGTCAGCCTGGACGAGGGCAACCTGCAGGAAGAACGTCGCCTGCTGTACGTGGGCATCACCCGCGCCAAGATCCAGCTGTGGATGAGTTACAGCAAGCTCACGCGCAAGTTTGGCGAGCACGTGCGGCTGAAGCCGAGCCGGTTCTTTGATGAGATCCCGGCCGAGGAGATCCAGCGCGATGGTGCGGACCCGGTGGCCGATGCGGCGCGGAAGAAGGAGCGGGCGAGTGCCGGGTTGGCGGCGATCGAGGCGTTGTTCGACTGATCGGCGAACGGCGCAGCCCCTCGTGGTTGGCGCCGTTCGCAATGCACTCGTGGGGGCCGGGCGGGTGGGCCGGTCGGGACACGCCGTAAACCCATCCATGGGGGCTCGGCCGCGGCATCCATGCCGCAGACGGTCCCGCCCAGCCCACCCACCCGGCCTCTGACAGTTTCCGTGCGCGCCAGCCACGGAAAAGAAAAAGAAAATCAAAAGCAGCAGCCGGGGTTGAGGCAGAATCGGGGTTTCGGCTGGAGGTCCACCTGTGCAACCGATCGAGAGTGAACGCCTGCGCCTGCGTGCGATCGAACCTGATCGCGATGCGGAGCCGATGCTGGCGCTGTTGAACGATCCGGGTTTCCTGCGCTTCATCGGCGACCGTGATGTGCGCAGTGAGGCGCAGGCGCGGGAGTACATCGCGCTGCGGGTGCTGCACAGCTATGCGTTGAACGGGTTCGGCATGTATGCCATCGAGCGCTTGTCCGATGGTGCCTGGCTGGGCAACGCCGGGCTGGTGCGGCGTGACGGCCTGCCGGGGCCGGATATCGGCTATGCGGTGCTTTCGGAATTTGCCGGGCAGGGCTATGCCGGCGAGGCGGCGCGGGCAGTGTTCGCGCATGCACGCGGAGCGCTGGGCCTGCACGATCTGTATGGCATCACCGACCTGGACAATGTGGTGTCCGGAAAGATCCTGCTGGGCCTGGGCATGCAGGAACGCGGGGTGATCCAGCTGCCGGGCGTGGACAGCCCGAGCCGGCTGTATGCCACGCCGGGCGCGGCCGAGGTTTGATTATGGTGGGTGCCGACCGTTGGTCTGCACTGCATCGGCAGGACATCCGGTAGTGCCGGCCGCTGGCCGGCAACCCGGGATAGCACTGGGGTCAGAGCCCGCCTTGCGGGATCCGACCCCAGTAGATTGCCTCAACCGCGCAGTTCGGCCAGCTGTGCCTGCAGCTCGGCCACGGCCGCTTCCAGCTGGGCCACGCGCTCGGCCAGGCCCGGGTCGGCCGCATCGCTGCTGCCGCTGCTGCTGGCGTACTTCGCCGCCAGCGCCGCGCCATCCACCTCGCCGCACAGCAGGTGCATGTAGCGGTCTTCGCGCTGGCCACTGGCACGCGGCAGCACCACCAGCAGGGCACGCTGCTGCAGGCGCTCGATGGCATGGCGGGCTTCGTCGGTGTCGGCGAAGCGGTGCAGGCGCTCGCTGCGCGTGACCAGCTCGCCCAGCGTCTGCGGCCCACGCAGCAGCAGCAGCGCCAGCAGCACGGTCTGCTGCCGGGTCAGGTCCAGCGCGGCCTGCAGGCGGTGTTCGTAGCGATCGGCGCGCGAGGAGAAGTGCTGGCGGGCCAGGCCCAACGCCTCCAGCTGGCGCAGCGCGTGCTGCACGCTGCCAGCGTCCACGTTCATCACCGGCTCGCGCGCGGTCTTCTGGTTGGCCGCCGATTGGGCCGCGTTGACCGTCAGCGGGTAGGTGTCCGGGGTGGTCGCCTCCTTCTCCACCAGGCAGCCCAGCAGGCGGGCCTGCACGGCGTCGAGCAGGGGGACGTCAGGGGTCTGGGCGGAATCGGTCATGGCGGCCTCCGGAAGGGCAACGGGTCAACCGCCAAGCATAGCCGTCCCGGGGCCGGCTTTGCCGGTAAAATGCGCCGGTATATCTGATTGCCGGTGAATCCATGCGTCGTCCCGTTTCCCTGTCCCTGACCCTGCTCGCCACTGCGGCGCTGGGCCTGTCCGCCTGCAAGCGCGTGGAGGCGCCCGCCGCCGAAGCCGCGGCCCCGCAGGCGCCCGCTGCCGCCGCCAAGGCCGACGGCGCGCTCGATGCCACGGCCAACGACAACCTCAACGCCGTGCTGTGGATGCAGCGCGCGCAGGAGTACAGGGCGATCACCGAGCAGACCTACCGCGCCGCCGCCGACCACCTGGATGCGGCGTTGAAGGAAGCCCACTGGGATGCGCTGGTGCCGGAAGAGCGCGGCAACGACGCCAAGGGCCTGAAGCCGGCCGTGGTGCTGGACGTGGACGAGACCGTGCTGGACAACTCGCCCTACCAGGCGCGCCTGGTGCGCGACGGCAAGGAATACGACGAACTGACCTGGGACCAGTGGGTAGCCGAAAAGAAGGCCAAGGCGATCCCGGGCGTGGTCGACTTCGCCAAGGCCGCCAATGCCAAGGGCGTGACCCTGCTCTACATCTCCAACCGCGCCGTGCACCTGAAGGACGCGACCCTGGCCAACCTGCGCGAACAGGGCCTGCCGGTGGCCGACGACAGCGTGTTCCTTGGCCTGGGCACAGTGGTGCCGGGCTGCGAGCAGGCCGGCAGCGAGAAGAACTGCCGCCGCCGCCTGGCAGGGCAGAAGTACCGCGTGCTGATGCAGTTCGGCGACCAGCTGGGTGACTTCGTTGAAGTGACCGCCAACACCAACGACGGCCGTGACGCGCTGCTGCAGCAGTACCACGACTGGTTCGGCGAGCGCTGGTGGATGCTGCCGAACCCGACCTACGGCGGCTTCGAGCCGGCGCAGTTCAACAACGACTACAGCCAGTCGCGCCAGGCCCGCCACGACGCCAAGCGCGCCGCCCTGGACTACGCCCCGTGAGCCGCGCACCGCTGCCGTTGCGCGCCGATGAGCGCCTGATCTTCGCGCTGGACGTGCCTGATCGCGTGCAGGCACTGGACTGGGTCGATCGCCTTGGTGACAGCGTGGCGTTCTACAAGATCGGCATGGAACTGCTCGCCTCCGGCGAGTACTTCCAGGTGCTGGACGAGCTGGCCCGCCGCGACAAGCGCGTGTTCGTCGACCTGAAGTTCTTCGACATCCCGGCGACCGCCGCAGCGGTGATCAAGGGCCTGTCGCAGTGGCCGGTCAGCTACGCCACCATCCATGGCTGGCACCCGGCGATGATGGAGGCCTGCGCGGCCGCCAACAGCAGCGACATGCGCCTGCTGGCGGTGACCGTGCTGACCTCGATGGGGCGCGCCGATCTGGCGCAGATGGGCGTCGACCGCGAGCCGGTGGACGTGGTGGTCGAACGCGCGTTGGCCGCCCAGGCAGCGGGCGTCGATGGCGTGATCGCCTCGGGCCAGGAGGCTGCACCGATCCGTGCCGCGACCGGTAGCGGGTTCTCGATCGTCTGTCCGGGCATCCGTCCCGGTGGTCCGGTCGGCGATGACCAGAAGCGCACCGTTGGCGTGGCCCAGGCCTTCGCCGATGGCGCCGACGCCATCGTGGTCGGACGCCCGATCCGCCTGGCGGCTGATCCGCAGGCCGCTGCGCGGGCAATCCAGCAGGAAATCGCGTCGGCTCTGGCTGCACGCTGAGCCCACCGCTGACGCCGGTCACGCCGGCACCACGAACGCCATTCCGATCCATGCGGGATGGCGTTCGCAATTGTTGGCCTGCGACTGTCGCAGGCAGCGCATTGCACCGAAACTGTGCGCGCGTTCGCGCTGCAGGCTTCATTCCTGCTTCCCAATCGATGCACCGGCACGGACCGCGGCCGCGCCGGTTCCAACCATTGATAGAGGAGTACAGGGATATGTATCGCAGCACCTCTTTGTTCATCGGCCTGTTGTTGGCCGCGTCCGCCGTACCCGCCTTCGCTGCGCCACAGGTGCGCGAAGCACCGCGCATCATCGGCGGTGAAGCAGCGCCGGCTGGCGAGTACCCGTTCATGGTCAGCATCCAGGGCATCTTCGACGGCGATTCGGATCATGACCGCCACTTCTGCGGGGGCACCCTCATCTCGCCTTCGTGGGTGCTGACCGCCGCGCACTGCATGCAGGGGGAAGCGCCGGGCGGCATCGCCGTCGTCGGCAACGCCGCGGCCCTGTCCACCGAAGCCTCGCCCCGCGCCTCCAACGTCAAGGCGATCCACGTCCATCCGGCATTCAACAGCGGCAACTCGCTGGAGCACGACGTGGCCCTGATCCAGCTCAACGCCCCCCTGGACGGTGCACAGCCGGTGGCGCTGCGGCTGCGGCCCGACGCCAGTTATCTCAAGCCGGGCCGCGAATTCACCGTGATCGGCTGGGGCGACACCGACATCGGCGATGGCCGGGTCTACCCGACCCAGCTGCAGACCGTGCAGGTGCCGTTCGTGGCATTCGATGAATGCCAGCAGGCCTACGGCGGGGAACTGTCGCGCGGCAAGGTGATCTGCGCCGGCCGCGAGGGCATCGACAGCTGCCAGGGGGACTCCGGCGGGCCGCTGCTGCTGCGCCTGCGTGAGGGCTGGACCCAGTTCGGCATCGTCAGCTGGGGCGAGGGCTGCGCGCTGGCCGGCTATCCGGGGATTTATGCCCGAATCGCCGAAAAACACGCCGTAGATTTCATTGAATCCGTCTGGCAGCACGATTGATTCAATAAAATCAAATACATACATGGCATTACGTGAAGTGTTGCCTTAACTTGAAGGGCAGCGTAGGATCGCCGCCATCCGGTCCTCGGACCGGACATGTGCCACAACACTGTCCTCCGGCCCCGTGCCGGTTTGAAGAGCCTGTGATCCCCGTGATCCGGGCTCTTTTTTTATCCCGCTGGTGGTTCTGGGGTCAGATCCCTTCTGCCTGCCGGCAGAAGGGATCTGACCCCCTTGGTTGGAAACGTGACCGCACGGCTTGCCGCTGTCACGTCGCAGGCCGCAAGATGCGGGCCGGTCCGGGGAGTCCGAGTGCATGAGCGTGGCGGTGCGAGGAAGGTCTGCGCGTGGATGGGGGCTGGCGGCGATGCTGCTGCTGGCCGTTGCGGCATGCCGCGAGTCTGTGAACGATCCGGCCAGGCCGGCGGCCGAGCCGGTGGCTGCGGTGCAGGCGATGGCGTTGCGCCTGGCCGAAGATGATCTGGTCGGCTACGCAAAGCTGTCGGTACCGCCAGGCCAGTATCAGCGGCTGCAGCAGGCCTGGGCGGAGGGACACAGCCAGTGGCCGCTGACCGAGCTGCCGCTGGGGGACCAGCTGCTGCCGATGCTGGCCGCGCTGCGCAAGCCCGATGCCAGCACCGAACTGCAGCGCAGCTTCGACCGCCAGCTGGCCGGCCAGGCCAGCGCCGTGCGCCAGGCCGCGCAGTCGATGGGCAATTTCGGGGTGCAGTACCTGCGCCATCAGAAGGGCTACACGCCCGGCCAGCAGGCCCATTACATCGCCCTGGTCGAAACCCTTGCTGTCTGGGCGCAGGGCGCGCCGATCAGTGACCGCGCCCGTGCACGCAGCACCATCGCCGCGCTGGTCGGCGCGGCCGGCAAGGTCGGCTTCGATGACGAGGCTGGCCTGCAGGCGGCTGGCATGGAGGGCAGCCTGCAGCAGCTGGCGCCGTTCATCCACACCCTCAAGGCGGTGCTTGGCAGCTACGGGCTGGGCGTGGATGACGCGCTTCGCAGCGTACGGGGCGAGCTGCTCTCGGTGGAAGGCGACAATGCGCTGGTACGCCTGCACTACGACCTGGCCGGCCGCGAGATGAGCCTGCAGCTGCCACTGAGCCGGCGCGAGGGCCACTGGTACCTGACCCGTACCCTGGCCGACACCGACGCGCTGCTGCGCAAGGCCGACGCGGCCCGCGCGGCTGCGTCGCCGGCAGCCGCTGAAGCCCCCGCCGAAGGTGGGGAAGCGGCAACGCCGCCGCCTAAGCCATAATGGCGCCGATGTCGAAACAGAACCCGCTGCCGTTCCCCGGCGAAGAATCCCAGTCGACGCCCGCCGATACGGTGCCGGCGTCCCCCTCGACCGGTACCGGCCCGAACCCGGTACCGCCGCCCGCGCACGCGCGTTCGGCCGGCCGCCGCCCGCTGTGGGCTCGCCTGCTCGGCCGTCTGGTCGAGCCGTGGCTGTCGCTGAAGATCGAACCGGAAGACCCGGGCCAGTACAACGATGGCCGCCCGGTCATGTACGTGCTGGAAGACTACGGCCTGTCCAACGCGCTGATCCTGGACAAGGCCTGCCGCCAGGCCGGCCTGCCGTCGCCGCTGGTGCCGCTGGCCGGTGACCCGACCGGCCGCAAGCGCGCCTACCTGGCGCTGTCGCGGCGCAGCTCCAGCAACTCGCTGATTCCCGAGCAGCGCGGCGCCAAGACCCACTCCGACTCGCTGGCCAAGGTCCTGCAGGCGCACCGCGTGCGCGATGACCTGGACGTGCACCTGGTGCCGGTGTCGATCTTCGTCGGCCGCGCCCCGGACAAGCAGAGCGGTTGGTTCGCGGTGCTGTTCTCGGAAAACTGGGCACTGGTCGGCCGCTTCCGTCGCCTGCTGGCGGTGCTGCTCAACGGCCGCAGCACCATCGTCCGCTTCGCCCCGCCGATCTCCCTGCGCAACACCGTGGATGAAGGCCTGGAGCCGGAGCGCACGGTGCGCAAGCTGCAGCGCGTGCTGCGTACGCACTTCCGACGCATCCGTGAATCGGTGATCGGCCCCGACCTGTCGACCCGGCGCCTGCTGGTGGACCAGGTGCTGGCCGCCGAGCCGGTACGCGAAGCGATCGCCGCACAGGCCAAGCGCGACAACTCGAAGCCGGCCGATGCCTGGAAGAAGGCACACGCCTACGCCTGGGAAATCGCTGCGGACTATTCCAGCCCGGTAGTGCGCTCGGCCAGCTTCATGCTCAGCCACGTGTGGAACCGCATCTATGCGGGCGTGCTGGTGCACCACCTGGACAAGTTCAAGGCCGCCGCGCCGGGGCACGAAGTGGTCTACGTGCCCAGCCACCGCAGCCACATGGACTACCTGCTGCTGTCCTACCTGCTGTACGACCGTGGCATCGTGCCGCCGCACATCGTGGCCGGCATCAACCTGAACCTGCCGGTGGTCGGCACCCTGCTGCGCAAGGGCGGTGCATTCTTCATCCGCCGCTCGATCCGTGGCAACGCGCTGTACTCGGCGGTGCTCAGCGAATACGTCGCGCAGCTGGTGGCCGGCGGCTACTCGCTGGAGTACTTCGTCGAAGGCGGCCGCTCGCGTACCGGCCGGCTGCTGCAGCCCAAGGGCGGCATGATCTCGATGACGCTGCGCGCGTTCCTGCGCCAGCCGCGCAAGCCGGTGCTGTTCCAGCCCATCTACATCGGCTACGAGAAGCTGATGGAAGGCGGCAGCTACCTGGACGAACTGTCCGGCCGGCCGAAGGAGAAGGAATCGATCTGGTCGCTGCTGTGGGGCATCCCCAAGGTGCTCAAGCAGAACTATGGCCAGGTGGTGGTGAACTTCGGCGAGCCGATCGCGCTGAACGACGTGCTGGCCGAGAAGGCGCCGGAGTGGAAGGGCGAGGCGGTGTCCGAGGACGAAAAGCCGGCCTGGCTGTCGACCACGGTGGACACGCTGGCCGAACGCATCCAGGTGCGCATCAATGGCGCCGCCGACGTCAACCCGATCAACCTGCTGGCGCTGGCCCTGCTGTCCACGCCGAAGCACGCGATGGGCGAGGCCGACCTGATCGCGCAGATCGAACTGTGCAAGACCCTGCTGGTCGAGATGCCTTACTCGGACCGGGTGACGGTGACGCCGCACTCGCCGGAGCGGATCATCGCCCACGCCGAGGAAATCAACGTCCTCACCCGCATCAAGCACCCGCTGGGCGATGTGCTCAGCGTCAGCGGCGACACCGCAGTGCTGCTGAGCTACTTCCGCAACAACGTGGTGCACCTGTTCACCGCCTCGTCGTGGGTGGCCTGCTGCTTCCAGAACAACCGCCGCATGAGCCGCACCGGCCTGGTCCAGCTGGGCCGTACGGTGTACCCGTTCCTCCAGGCCGAGCTGTTCCTGCCGTGGAGCGAGGACGAGTTCGCCCAGCGCATCGACCGGACCATCGATGTGTTCGTGCGCGAGGGCCTGCTGCAGAACGTCAACGATGACGACGGCGGCATCCTGGCGCGCAACACCGGGCAGACCGACGAGGTGTTCCGCCTGCGCGCGATCGGCCATTCGCTGCAGCAGGCGTTCGAGCGCTATTACATTGCCATCTCGGTGCTGGTGAAGAACGGCCCCGGCGTGCTCGGCGCTGCCGAGCTGGAAAGCCTGTGCCAGCAGGCCGCGCAGCGGCTGAGCCTGCTCTATGCGCCGGCCGCGCCGGAGTTCTTCGACAAGTCCCTGTTCCGTGGCTTCATCCAGAAGCTGCGCGAACTGCGCCTGGTGTGGCCGGACGAGAACAGCAAGCTGCTGTTCGACGAGCGCCTGGATGCCTGGGCCAAGGATGCCAAGTTCATCCTGGGCCGTGAGCTGCGCCACACCATCGAACGGGTCAGCCCGGAAGCGGCCCGCCCGGACGAGCCTGCGCCGCAGGATTGAAGGCAGCGCCGGCCATGCGGTGGGTGTGGACCTTGGTCCACACCTCCCAGCCGTGCCAACCAAGGTTGGCACCCACCAGGACGGTCTTTAGGCCGGCTCGTCGGGAATCTGCAGGCTTTCCAGCCTGGCGATGCAGTCCTTCAGCTGCAGCTTGCGCCGCTTCAGGCGCTTGGACTCCAGCTCGTCCTCGCCGTTGGCGGCCATGCGGGTGATCTGTTCATCCAGCAGGCGGTGCTCGGCGCGCAGGGCGACGAGGCGCTCGACGATCTCGGCGGGGCTGTAGGTGTCCACAGCCTCCGAGCATACACAGCGATGATGACCGCCGGGAGAGGGGAATCCCGATCCCCGGCCGGGGCGGCTCCGAGCCGTTAGAATGGAACCCATGAGTGCCGTGATTTCCCTTCCCGATCCCCCACCGCGCGCCGCCCGCGATCCGCGCGTGGCCGAGCGCGAGCAGCACAAGCTGGCCAAGCGCCTGCGCCGCCAGGTCGGCGAGGCGATTGCCGACTTCGGCATGATCGAGGCCGGCGACAAGGTCATGGTGTGCCTGTCCGGCGGCAAGGACAGCTACACCCTGCTGGACGTGCTGCTGCAGCTGCAGAAGAAGGCGCCAGTGCCGTTCGAGCTGGTGGCGGTGAACCTGGACCAGAAGCAGCCGGACTTCCCCGAGCACGTGCTGCCGGAATACCTGGCAGGCCTGGGCGTGCCGTACCACATCATCGAGCAGGACACCTATTCGGTGGTCAGCCGGGTCATCCCGGAGGGCAAGACCATGTGTTCGCTGTGCTCGCGCCTGCGTCGTGGCGCGCTGTACAACTACGCCGAGACCCACGGCTTCACCAAGATCGCGCTGGGCCACCACCGCGACGACATGGTGGCCACGTTCTTCATGAACCTGTTCCACCACGCCAAGCTGTCGGGCATGCCGCCGAAGCTGCGCAGCGACGACGGCAGGCACGTGGTGATCCGGCCGCTGGCCTACGTGCGCGAGAGTGACATCGTCGAGTACGCGCAGGCACGCCGGTTCCCGATCATTCCCTGCAACCTGTGCGGCAGCCAGGAGAACCTGCAGCGCCGCCAGGTCGGCCTGATGCTGAAGCAATGGGAAAAGGACCACCCGGGCCGCATCGAGCAGATCGCGCGCGCCATGGGTGAAGTCCGGCCCTCGCAGCTGGCCGACACCACCCTGTTCGACTTCATGGCGCTGGGCCGTCGCGACGACGCGCCGCTGCCCGACGCCCATGCCTGGCTGGCCGGCTCCCCGGCCGACGCCGACGCAGATCCCGAGACGCCCACCGTTTAAGGTCGGGCGCCCTTCCTCTTCGCCATCCGGAATTCCATGTTCTTTCGCAACCTGACGTTCTTCCGTTTCCCGACCACCACCGATTTTTCCGAAGTCGACACCCTGCTGCCGCACGCCCTGCTGAAGCCGGTCGGCGCGCTGGAAATGAATTCGCGCGGCTTCATCTCGCCGTTCGGCCGCGAGGAAAAGGAACTGCTCTCCCACCGCATCGCCGAACACCTGTGGCTGACCGTGGGCGGCGAGGACAAGATCCTGCCGGCGGCGGTGGTCAACGACCTGCTCGAGCGCAAGCTGGAGGAGATCGAGGAGAAGGAAGGCCGCCGCCCGGGTGGCCGCGAGCGCAAGCGGATGAAGGACGACCTGCTGCATGAACTGCTGCCGCGCGCCTTCGTGAAGTCCTCGCGCAATGATGCCTTCATCGACCTGCAGCACGGCTACGTGGCGGTGGATACCTCCAGCCGCAAGACCGGCGAGTACTTCATGTCCGACATCCGCGGCCTGCTCGGCAGCTTCCCGGCGATGCCGCTGAACGCCGAAGTCGCACCGCGTTCGATCCTGACCGGCTGGATCGCCGGCGAGCCGCTGCCGACCGGGCTGAGCCTGGGCGAAGAGTGCGAGATGAAGGATCCGGTGGAAGGCGGCGCCGTGGTCAAGTGCCAGCACCAGGAACTGCGCTGCGACGAGATCGACAAGCATCTGGACGCCGGCAAGCAGGTGACCAAGCTGGCGCTGATCTTCGAGGACAACCTGTCCTTCGTGATCGGCGACGACCTGATCGTGCGCAAGCTGAAGTTCCTCGACGGCGCACTGGACCAGCTGGAGCATGCCGACGAAGACGGCCGCCGCGCCGAGTTCGACGCCCGCTTCGCCCTGCAGAGCGCCGAGATCCGCCGTCTGTTCCTGTTGCTGGAAGAAGCGTTCAAGCTCAGCAAGGCTGACTGAACAGGCACCCTGTGGGCCGCCGGTCATCCGGCGGCCCGAAGCAGCGCTATGCTGGGCGCATGAGCCGTCTGCTGCGCCGCCTGATCAGCCCGACCCCGCCCGCTACCGTGCAGCGCGACACCGTTCGCCTGCGCCTGGAGGATGCCGAGATCGAGGTGCTGCGCGTGCGCGATCCGCGCGCGCGCCGGATCAAGCTGAGCGTGGACGAGCGCGGCGCACGGTTGACGCTGCCGCCGCGGGCCAGCCTGGTGATGGGCGAGCGATTCCTGGAACAGCACCGCGACTGGTTGGCGCTGCAGCTGCGCCAGTACCAGAGCCAGGGCCTGCCCGCCCCGTTGCAGCCGGGCGAGGACGGCGTGCTGCCACTGCGCGGCGACCTGTTGCCGCTGCGCTGGCAGGAAGGCCGCTATGCGCGGCTGGAGATCGACGAACACGGCGCCTGCGTGCAGTGGCCGACCCGTGCCGGCGATGCCACCCTGCGCCGCCTGCTGCGCGAGTTCTACGAAGCACAGACCCGCGCCGATGTCGGCCGCTGGCTGCCGAAGTACCTGCCCACCCTGCCACGTGCACCCAGCCGCCTGCGGCTGAAGGTGATGTCTTCGCAGTGGGGCTCGCTGGCGCCGGACGGCAGCATGGCACTGGACCTGGCCCTGGTGCTCGGTCGTCCGGAAGCGTTCGAGTACGTGCTGGTGCATGAACTCTGCCACCTGATCCAGCCGAATCATTCGCCCGCGTTCTGGCACGAAGTGGAACAACGTTTCCCCGCGTGGCGCGAGCAGCGCGACTACTTCCAGCTGGAAGGGCGCAGGCTGAAGGCGATGCTTCGCCAGCTGCTGTAGAGCTGAGCCGATGCTCGGCTGACGCGCGTGGCGCGGATATCCAGCCCTCGCGATCGACAGCAGCCGAGCATGGCTCGGCTCTACAAAAGCGCGCGCAGCGCGCGACCCGCTCCTGCTCTTCCTTCTTTCTTCCGTGATGGGCACACAGGAAACTGTCCGTGGCCGGGCGGGGTGGGTTGCGCAGGGGCGTGAGCCGCATGGATGCGGCGACCGAGCTTACAAGGACGTACTTGCAGCGACCCCTGCGCAATCCACCCCGCCCGGCAGAGCACGGCTTCTGATTTGAACGACCCACCACGAGGGGCTCAGCCGTTGGCCGAAACCCTCACCCCGCCCGCAACGCCGCCGCTGCCGCCCAGCGTGCCGCCACCCGCGGCGCCGTGATGCACACCGCCTGGTCGGTCACCGTCGTCACCGCGCGCTCCAGCAGCTGGATATCGGCCTCGTGCTGGCGTGCCACATGCGGGTCCTCGAAGAAGATCGCGCGCTGGCAGCGCCCCTCCAGCACGCGGTCGGCAATCTGTGCATCGCCGCCCATCGGGCCACTCTGGTAACGCGTCACCCACGGCGTATCGCTGGGCCAACCCCGGCTCCAGGCCAGCTCGTTCAAGCGCTGCCCGGTGGTGCCCGTCGCAACGCGTTGGCCAAACCGGGCCAGCACATCGAAGTACTCGTCAGCGAAGGCCAGCATCGCCGGCTTCATCGCATCATGCGCGATCAGCGCCAGCGTCTGCCCCTGGAAAGCATGCAGGTCGTCGGCACCGGTGTCGGCAGCCAGCCCGGCGTGGATGCGCTCCACCTCGATCCAGTCGCGTGCAGTGGCCACGGTTGAAATGAACGGCTTGCCGTGGATCACGCACTGCCGCTTGAGCGCGGTTGCTTCCGGAAACACCGAGGACGGATCGACCGGGTCGATCAGGTAGATCGCACCGTCCAGTGTCCGCTCCGGCCCCATGCCGACCACCTCGGCCACCAGCTTCATCAGGCCTCCCTCGCGCCCGTAGGGATACCGGTGCAGGCCGCCGTAGCCGGCCAGGAATCCCTGCCGTTCGATCGCATCGTGGGTGCGCCCGACCGCATGCAGTGACACCCCCAGTTCGCGCAAGCCTGCCTCGCTGGCACGCAGCCAGCGGAACAGCGCCGCGCGCGCATCGTGGTGATGGAGACGGTTGGCGGCCAGGCCGATACGCATCGAGCGCTCCGTAGGACGGGTAGAAGCGGCAGTGTATGTCGGCATTCGCCGATGCGGATGCTTTTCCAATTTTTCTCATTGTGGCGGAAGCCTGCCTCGCTAGCGTGGCTGGCAGCGGTACCGCTGCGCGGCCGTGGTTCCTGCCCGCGAAATGAGGACGTCTACCGTGAATGTCGCCGGCCGCCGCGCCGTCGCCGCCGTCATGGCATCGCTGTTGCTGCCCGGTATCGCCGCTGCATCCGGTTGTACGGGCCCCCTGCAGGTGGCATGGCGCTCCGACCGGCCGCCCCTGTCATACAGCCAGCAGGGCGAGGTTGCGGGACTGGCCGCGGATTACCTGCCGCTGCTGGGCATGCAGGCGGCGCAGCATGCGAAGCCGTTGCCTGCGACGGTACTTACCGAGGGAGCACTGCCGGCCGGCACCCAGGTGCTGCTGGGCTGGCCGCGCGCACAGCTGCCGGCAGGCTGGGTGGCCAGCAGGGCCTACCTGGAGGTGCCGCAGGTGATCGTGCGGCGCGAGGGCGCCGCTGCGGTGCTGGGGCTGGAGGGCCTGCGTGGCCGCAGCGTGGCCAGCCCGGACCGGCTGCCGCTGGAGCCATTGCTGGCCGAGCAGGCCCCGGGGGCGCAGCTGCTGGCCCCTGCGCCGCTGGACCACGCGCTGTCACTGCTGCGTGCCGGGCTGGTCGACGCCGTGGTCGCCAATCTCGCTGAACTGGAGGCCGCGCTCCGCGCGGAGCCAGGTGATGCTGTGGTGATCGCGGCACCCGCAGGCTTCGGCGATGCACTGGTACTCGCGGCCGTGCCGGCCTGTGCCGAGGTGGTCGCTGCTTTCGACCAGCGGCTCCTGCAGGAGAGCGATGCACGTCGCGCGTCGAGCCGCAGCGCCTGGCTGCCGGACCGGCCACGCGCGCGGCTCACCGGTTCGGCGCTGCGCTGGCTGGTGCCGGCGTCGCTGATCCTGCTCGCGCTCGTGCTGCTGCATGCCTTCGGCTACTGGCGCGTGCATCGCGAGAGCGTGCGTCGCCGCGTGCTGGAGCAGCGGTTGCACGACGTCACCGCGAACCTGCCGGCGGTGGTCTACCAGGCCCGCCGTTCGGCAACCGGCCACTACAGCCTGGCGCAGATCGCCGGTGACGTGCAGGCGTTGTTCGGCGTAAGCGTGGAGACTGCGCGGATCGACCATCTGCAACTGCTGGCCGCGGTGCATGCCGACGACCGCAGCCGGGTGATGGCGTGCATCGAAGCGGCCGCGCTGGTGCGCGGTCCCATCGACGTTACGTTCCGCACCCGGTCGGCGCAGGGTTGGCGCTGGGTCCGCTCACAGGGACGACCGCTGCAGTGCGATGACAGCAGCGTGGAGTGGAGCGGCTACTGGTTGGATGTCAGTGAAGCACAGGCGCGTGCAGTAGCGCTGGCCGAGGCGCGCCGCGCGGCCGAGCAGGCGGCGCTGGCCAAGAGCCATTTCCTGGCGACCATGAGCCACCAGATCCGCACGCCGATGAGTACCCTGCTGGGCATGCTGGAGCGATTGGCTGCCAGTGACCTGGATGCGGGCCAGCGGCAGGTGCTGACCACCGTGGGTGATGCCGCGCAGATGCTGCGGCAGATCCTGGACGATGTGCTGCACAGCCAGCGCCTGCAGCCAGCGCCACTGCAGCTGCGGCCGACCGACCTTGCGGCGCTGGTGCGCGCGGTGCAGCAGCTGTTGATGCCCGTCGCGGCCAGCCGCGGCCTGCACCTGCACAGCGAGATCGACCCCATGCTGCAGCAGTGGTCGCTGGCCGATGGGCTGCGCCTGCGCCAGGTCCTGTTCAACCTGGCCGGTAATGCACTCAAGTTCACTCTGCAGGGAAGCGTGGTGCTGCAGGTCCATGTGCTGCAGCAGCGCGATGGCGGGCAGCGGTTGCGCCTGCAGGTGACCGATACGGGCGTGGGCATCAGCATGGAGCGGCAACAGGCGGTATTCGCTGCCTACGAGCAGGCCGAGACCTCGACCACGCGCCGCTTTGGTGGCAGTGGGCTGGGCCTGTCGATCTGCCGCGAGCTGGCGGCATCGATGGGGGGCCAGCTGCACCTGCGCAGCGCGCCGGGCAAGGGAACCACCGTATGGCTGGAACTGGTGCTGGCGGCCTGTGCGGCACCGACGGTGGTACCGGTGCTCACGACGGCCGTGCAACGGCCGCTGCCGCCGGCGCGGGCACTGGTTGTTGAAGACCATCCGACCAACCTGCAGTTGCTGGTACAGCGCCTGCGCGAGCTGGGGCTGCAGGTACACGCCTGCGACGACGGCCAGCAGGCATGGGAGGCCTGGCAGGCGCAGCCCTTTGATCTGGTCATCACCGACTGCCATATGCCGCACATGGACGGCTTCGCGCTGGCACGGGCGATCCGTGGCGATACCTGCACCATCCGTGCGCAGGTGCCGATCGTCGCGCTGACTGCCAGTGTGCTGGAACGCACGCGCGAGGCCTGCCGTGATGCGGGCATCGACCATTTCCTGGCCAAGCCGGTGGCGCCGTGCGAACTGCGCGCGCTGCTGGAGGAGCTGCTGTTGCCGGACTCAGTGCGCCAGTAGGCGGACGATGCTGGCAGCGGCGTCGCGGCCTTCGGCCACGGCGGTCACCACCAGGTCTGCACCGCGTACCGCGTCGCCACCGGCGAACAGGCGTGGATGCGCGGTCTGGAACGGCAGGCGGTCCTTGCCCCCGGCGACGATGCGGCCGTTGGGCTGGCCTTCCACCCCCAGGTCCGCCAGCCACGCCGGCACGCTCGGCGAGAAGCCGAAGGCGATGATCACCACGTCCGCTTCCAGCAGGGATTCACTGCCTTCGATCGGCACGGCGTTCTGGCGGCCATTGGCATCGGGTTCGCCCAGCCGGGTTTCGACCACGGTCACGCCGATCACTTCATCGTCGGCGCCGGCTTCGATCGACAGCGGCTGGCGGTTGAACAGGAAGCGCACGCCCTCTTCGCGCGCATTGGCCACTTCGCGAGCGCTGCCGGGCATGTTGGCTTCGTCGCGCCGGTAGGCGCAGGTGACCTTGGCCGCGCCGAGGCGCACCGCGCTGCGCACGCAGTCCATGCCGGTATCGCCACCACCGAGCACCACCACCCGCTTGCCGTTGAGGTCGGGCAGGGCGATGGTGTCTTCCCAGCCGGCAATCGGCCGGCCCTTCGGGTCATCGCCGCCGACGATGCGGCTGTTCTGCACCAGGAACGGCAGCGCCGGCAGCACGCCCTTCAGGTCCTGGCCGTCGAGGCCACCATCGGTGTAGCGGTAGGCGCCGGTACCGATGAACACCGCATCGTGGGTGTCCAGCAGCTGCTGCACGCTGAGGTCGCGGCCGATCTCCACGCCGAGGCGGAACTGCACGCCCATGCCCTCCAGCACGTCGCGGCGCCGGTGGATCACGTCCTTGTCCAGCTTGAAGCTGGGAATGCCGAACTGCAGCAGGCCGCCGATCTGCTCGTAGCGGTCGTAGACCACCGCGGCAATGCCGGCGCGGGCCAGGCGGTCGGCGCACGCCAGGCCGGCGGGACCGGCCCCGATCACCGCAACGCTGCGGCCGGTCGGCTGCACCGCGCCCAGGTCAGGGCGCCAGCCGCTGGCCAGCGCGGTATCGACGATGTACTTCTCCACCGCACCGATGGTGACCGCACCGAACTCTTCCAGCGTGCAGCTGCCCTCGCACAGGCGATCCTGCGGGCAGACCCGGCCGCACACCTCCGGCAGCGGGTTGGTGCTGTGGCACAGCGTGGCGGCTTCGTGGATGCGGTTCTCCTGCACCAGCTGCAGCCACTGCGGAATGGCGTTGTGCACCGGGCACTTCCAGCTGCAGTACGGGTTGCCGCAGTCCAGGCAGCGGCCCGCCTGGTACTGGGCGTCCTCCTTGCCGAATTTTCCGTACAGCTCGCCCCAGTCGCCGGACGTGCGCAGTTCCACCGGGATGCGCTGCGGCATGGTGCGGGGCAGGTCGAGGAACTGGAAGGCGTGCTTGCGGCTCATGGCGGGCTCTGGAATGCGAGGGGGAACGTTGCCGGCCAGCGGCCAGCACTACCGGAAAACATCACGCGGCGCGTCGCAGGGTTTCGGTCAGCGACTCGATGCTGGCGGCCTTGGGTTTGACCAGCCAGAACTTGCCGATGTAATCGCGGAACTCGTCCAGGATCTGCTGTGCCCAGATGCTGCCGGTCAGCTCGCGATGGCGGCCGATCAGGCGGTGCAGGTGCTGGCGGTAGTTCTCGAAGCCTTCGGCGGACACGCGATGGATGTCGATCAGCTCGTGGTTGTAGCGGTCGACGAAATCACGGTCCACGTCCAGTACGTAGGCCAGGCCGCCGGTGAAGCCGGCGCCGAAGTTCAGCCCGACCTTGCCCAGCACCAGCACCACGCCATCGGTCATGTACTCGCAGCAGTGGTCACCGGCACCTTCGACCACGGCCAGTGCGCCGGAATTGCGCACCGCGAAGCGCTCGCCGGCGCGGCCGGCAGCGAACAGCTCACCGCCGGTGGCACCGTACAGGCAGGTGTTGCCGATGATGGCGGTGCTGCGTGCCTCGAAGCGCGCGCCACGCGGCGGCCGCACCACCAGCCGGCCGCCAGCCATGCCCTTGCCGACGTAATCGTTGGCTTCGCCTTCCACTTCCAGGTGCAGGCCACCGACATTGAAGGCGCCGAAGCTCTGCCCGGCGCTGCCACGGAAGCGCAGTTCCAGCGGTGCCTCGGCCATGCCCTGGTTGCCGTGCGCGCGTGCCACCGCACCCGCCAGGCGGGCACCGATGCTGCGGTCGGTGTTGTGGATCAGGAAGCGATGCTCGCCGCCGCGCTTGTGCTCGATGGCCGGGGCCAGCAGGCCATCCATCTGCGTGGCCAGGCTGTCCGGCGATTCGTACAGGCGCTGCGCGGCGCAGTGGCTGCCCTCGTAGCGGCTGTCGGCCAGCAGGCGCGACAGGTCCACGCGCACGCCGTCGCGCGGCGCGGATTCGATCTGGCGCAGCAGGTCGGTACGGCCGACGATCTCTTCCAGCGAACGCGCGCCCAGGTAGGACAGCCAGCCACGCACTTCTTCGGCCAGCAGCCGGAAGAAGTTCTCCACGCGCTCGGGCTGCCCGGTGAAGTGGTTCTCGCGCAGGCGCTCGTCCTGGGTGGCCACGCCGGTGGCACAGTTGTTGAGGTGACAGATGCGCAGGTACTTGCAGCCCAGCACGATCATCGGCGCGGTGCCGAAGCCGAAGCTGTCGGCGCCCAGCAATGCGGCCTTGACCACGTCCAGCCCGGTCTTCAGGCCGCCATCGGTCTGCAGCAGGGTACGGCCGCGCAGGTCGTTGGCGAGCAGCGCTTGGTGCGCCTCGGCCACGCCCAGCTCCCACGGCACGCCGGCATAGCGGATCGAGCTGACCGGCGAGGCACCGGTGCCGCCATCATGGCCGGAGATGGTGATCAGGTCCGCACCGGCCTTGACCACGCCCGCCGCAATCGTTCCGACGCCGGCATGGCTGACCAGCTTCACCGACACCAGCGCGGTCGGGTTGACCTGCTTGAGGTCGTAGATCAGCTGCGCCAGGTCCTCGATCGAATAGATGTCGTGATGCGGCGGCGGCGAAATCAGACCGATGCCCGGGCGCGCATAGCGCAGCCGCGCGATCAGTTCGTTGACCTTGTGCCCGGGCAGCTGGCCACCCTCGCCGGGCTTGGCACCCTGCGCGACCTTGATCTGCAGCACCTCGGCATTGACCAGGTACTCGGCGGTCACGCCGAAGCGCCCGGAGGCCACCTGCTTGATCTTGCTGCGCCTGGCGGTGCCATAGCGTGCGGGGTCTTCACCGCCTTCGCCGGAATTGCTGCGGCCCCCCAGGCGATTCATCGCAATCGCCAGCGCTTCATGCGCTTCCGGTGACAGGGCGCCGAGGCTGATCGCCGCGGTATCGAAGCGCGGGAACAGTTCGCTGGCCGGGGCCACTTCATCGAGCGGTGCGGGCGTGGCGGCAGGGACCAGTTCCAGCAGGTCACGCAGTGCCGAGGGCGGGCGCGCATGCACCGCATCGCAGTACTGCTGCCAGGCACGCGGATCGCCGCTGCGCGCCGCGCGCTGCAGGGTGGTGACCACGTCCGGGTTGTACATGTGGTACTCGCCGCCGTGCACGTACTTCAGCAGGCCGCCGACATCCACGTCCTGCTGCGCGTCCCACGCCTGCGCGCACAGCTCGCGCGCGTCGGCATCCAGGCGCGCGAAACCCGCGCCACCGATGCGCGAGGCGGTATCCGGGAAGCACAGATCGACGACCTCCGGTTCCAGGCCGATGATCTCGAACAGCTGCGCGCCGCGGTAGCTGGCCACGGTACAGATGCCCATCTTCGAGATGATCTTCGACAGCCCCTTGTAGACGCCCTTGCGGTAGCGGCGGCCGATCTGCGACTGCTCACCGCCCTTGCTGAGCTTGAGGATGCCGCGGCGGCCCAGGTCGAACAGGGTCTGGTAGGCCAGGTACGGATACACCGCCGTGGCGCCGAAGCCGAGCAGGCAGGCCATGTGGTGCGGGTCGCGCGCGGTGCCGGTCTCGACGATGAGATTCACGTCGCAGCGCAGGCCCAGCCGCGAGAGGTGGTGGTGGATGGCGCTGGTGGCGAGCAGGGCATGCACCATCGGCCGCCCGGCCACCGGGTAGCGGTCGGACAGCAGCAGCATCACCATGCCTTCGCGCGCGGCCTGTTCGGCCTCGGCGCAGATGCGCTCGATGCCGGCACGCAGGCCCTCGTCTTCGCTGTAGGACAGGTCGAGCAGACGGTTGGCCTGCGCGTACTGGTCCATCTTCAGCAGCTGGCGCAGCTTGCGCTGGCTGAGCACCGGCGAATTGAGGATGACGTGGTTCACCGTCTCCGGACCGGCATGGAAGATGTTGGTCTCCTTGCCGAGCTGGGTGGACAGGGACATCGCGCAGTCTTCGCGCAGCGGATCGATCGGCGGGTTGGTGACCTGCGCGAAGGCCTGGCGGAAATAGTCGTACAGCGGGCGGCTGCGCTGGCTCAGCACCGCCATCGGCGTGTCGTCGCCCATCGAGCCGGTGGCTTCCTGCTCGGTCTCGGCCAGCGGCCGCAGCACCTGCTCCACTTCCTCGCTGCTGAGCTGGTACAGCTTGTGGTAGCTGCGCAGGGTGGCTTCGTCGAACGGCTCTTCCACCAGCGACGGGTCGATCAGTTCGGTCTGCAGGTAGGTCACGCCCTGCTGCAGCCACTGCTTGTAGGGCGCGCGGCCGCGGTTGATACGGTCGACCGCATCGGAGTCGAGCAGGTCGCCGCGCTTGAGGTCGATCGCGATCATTTCGCCGGGGCCGAGCTTGCCCTTGCGCACCACCCGCTCGGTGGGCACTTCCCACACGCCCGCTTCAGAGGCAACCAGGAAGTGGCGGTCGGCGGTCAGCATCCAGCGTGCCGGGCGCAGGCCGTTGCGGTCGAGGGTGCAGACGGCGTAGCGGCTGTCGCAGGCAACGATGCCGGCCGGGCCATCCCACGGCTCGCTGTTCAGGCCGTGGAACTCGTAGAACGCGGCCAGGTCCGGGTCCTTGAACTCCAGCGACTGGGTGGCCGGCGGCACCAGGATGCGCAGCGCCTGGATCAGCTCCATGCCACCGGCGACCATCAGTTCCAGCATGTTGTCCAGGCTCTGCGAGTCCGAGCCGTGCATGGAGATCACCGGGTCGAATTCGGCGATGTCGAAGCGCGGCGTCTTCCACACCTTGCTGCGCGCCTGGGCCCAGCGGCGGTTGCCTTCGATGGTGTTGATCTCGCCATTGTGGGCGAGCATCCGGAACGGGTGGGCAAGCGGCCAGCGCGGCAGCGTGTTGGTCGAGAAGCGCTGGTGGAACACGATCGCGCTGGAGGCCAGTTCGCGCCGCTGCAGGTCGGGATAGAAGCGGCTGAGCTTGTCCGGCAGCACCATGCCCTTGTAGCTGATCGCATCGGGGGCGAGGGTGGTGACGTAGAAATCAGCGTGATCGCGCAGCTGCTGCTCGCTGCGGCGACGGGCCAGGAACAGCGCCAGCGCGAAGCCGGCATCGTCCTGGCCGACACCGGCATCGACGAACACCTGTTCGATGCGCGGCAGGGTATCGCGCGCCAGCTGGCCGCAGACGCTGTCATCGGTGGGTACCTCGCGCCAGCCGGCGACCTTGCAGCCGACCGCTTCCACCTGCGCCTGCAGCTGGGAACGGCAGGCGTCGGCGGCCTCGGTGTCGTGCGGCAGGAACACCAGGCCGGCAGCGAAGCGCGCGGCGGTGGTGATGCCGGCTTCGCTGGCCAGCAGTTTCAGGAATGCATCGGGGCGGCGCAGCAGCAGGCCACAGCCATCGCCGGTCAGGCCATCGGCGGCGACGCCGCCACGGTGGGTCATGCGCGAAAGCGCGGCGATGGCGGTATCAACCAACAGGCGCGAAGGTTGATCGTCGAGCTGGGCGACCATGCCAAATCCACAGGCATCGCGCTCGGAGCGCGGGTCGTAAAGCCCTTGGCGGTTGCGGGGGGCCATCTCTACCTCGATGCGTATAGGGTTGGCGGCGACACTCGTCCCCGCTCATTCCCTGGAGCGCATCGTGAGGCCACCGGATGCCTCGACTAGATCACAGGTTGCTGCAGCGCCGCAATACACGGTTGCAGGTGCAACAGAACGCGCCGGCAACCCCGTGCCGGCGCGGGGTCGCCCTCAGCCGCAGCGCACGCCGCTGACCAGGCCCTTGTCGTCCACTTCGATGTTCAGGCGGTCGCCGAGGAATTCCATCGTGGCCACGTCGTTGGGCTTCATGACGCGCAGCTGGTGGGCACCGGCATCTTCCTGCGCCTGCTTGCCCAGCGCGTCGGCGTAGGCCTGGCCGACCAGGCTCTGCACCTGGCTGGCATCGCAGGTGCCGACCGGCGGTGCCTCGGTGGCCTTGCCGGCTTCGTCGGCCGGTGCCTTGGCGGCTTCGGCAGCCTGCTGGGCATGGGCCGTGGCCGAATCCTGTTCATCCAGCGCCGGTGCCTGGCAGGCGGTCAGGGCCAGCACGGCCGGCAGCAGCAGGGCGGAGAGCGAACGGGCGCGAATCGGGAACGACATCATGACTCCGGAAGGGATTGTGAAAGCCCGAGCATAGCGGCGAACCGATCCTCACGTGTTTGTCTTGTGTTATCGACAGGATCGCGGCAGCGCGGCAGCGACACTGCGCGCATGCCGACCCCCTCTACCCCCGAACGACAGGCCGCGCGCGCTGCGGGCCTGCGCTATGTCGATGACACCCAGCCGGGCATCAGCCGGCGCCGCGCCGGCAAGGGCTTCAGCTACCGCGATGCCGATGGCCATGCGGTGCGCGATGCCGCCACCCTGCAGCGCATCCGCGCGCTGGCGATTCCACCGGCCTATACCGCCGTATGGATCTGCGCCCACGCCAATGGCCATCTGCAGGCCACCGGCCGCGATGCCCGCGGGCGCAAGCAGTATCGCTACCACGCCGATTGGGCCGCAGTGCGCGACGCCGGCAAGTTCGACCGGGTGATCGCCTTTGGTGAAGCACTGCCCGCGCTGCGGCGCCGGCTCAGCCGCGATCTCAAGCACAGCGGCTTCCCCCGCGAAAAGGTGCTGGCGGTCGTGGTCGCGCTGCTGGCCGACACCCTGGTGCGGGTAGGCAATGAGTCCTATGCCAAGGAAAACAGATCCTTTGGCCTGACCACGCTGCGCAACCGGCACCTCGACCTGCTGCGCGGCGGGCGCGTACGGATGCGCTTCCGCGGCAAATCCGGGCAGCTGCACGAAGTGACGGTAGGTGACCGCCGGCTGGGCACGCTGGTGCGCGGCGTGCAGCAGTTGCCGGGCCAGGCGTTGTTCCAGTATCGCGACGACGACGGTGCCATCCAGCCGGTCGACTCCGGTGCGGTCAACGATTACCTGCGCGAGGTGATGGGCGAGGAATTCACCGCCAAGGATTTCCGCACCTGGGGCGGCACCCTGGCCGCGGTGCAAGCGTTCGCGGCCACCGAGTTGCCCGAACCGGCCAGCCAGCGTGCGCTGGCCAAGGTACAGCGTGAGGTGGTGTGCAAGGTGGCGACCCAGTTGGGTAATACCCCTGCGGTGTGCCGCAAGGCCTACATCGACCCCTGCGTGTTCGCCGGCTGGGAGCGCGGCGAACTGGCGGAACTGGCCGGCCTGCGTGGGCCGCGCCAGTGGGAACAGGCCACCCTGCGCGTGCTGCGCAGGGCGCGCCGGCTCAGCCGCAGACGTCAGCCGCAATAGATCGCGGTGATGTTGTTGGTGCGGCCCTTCTCGATGGTCAGGCGGTCACCGCCTTCGTGTGCCGGCGGCACGCGCGGGCCGTCATGGCGCAGCACCTGCACGTGCAGGCTGTCGCTGTCCACGCGCGCGCGCTCGACGGTTGCGGCGGAGGCGGCCAGGCCGAGCGCACCACGCACCCTGTCGCTGTGGCACTGGCCGGAAATCACGCCGTCGATCGGCTGCACCTGGGCTACCGGCGTGCTGCTGCAGGCGGCGAGGGCGAGACAGACGGCGGCGGTGGCGATGGCATGCTTCATGGAAGGGTTCCTTGGTGTGGTTGCGTGCAGCGTGCGACGGCGCACGTGGTGGCGGAATGAACACCGTGCACATCGTGGACACGGTGCGCTCACCCCCGCCAACAGCCTGGGTGGAGACACTGCAGTCGCGGCGGATGCCGCCCCCGGTACTGCGGCGCATGCGCCCGGTAGTGCCGGCCGCTGGCCGCCGATCCCATTCCCCCCCGAGGAGACCTGCATGGCCACCACCCGAAAGACCCCCGCCCGCCGCAAAGCCTCACCCAAGGTGCGCAAGGGCAGCACCGCGACCCAGACCGCTGCCGACCCCGCTCGCCCGCGGGTGGTGAAGACCGCAACCCGCAAGGCGGCGGCTGGTGATCCCCGCGCCGCCCGCGTTGCCGCCCGGCAGCGGCGCCTGCAGGATCAGGAAAAGGCCAAGGACGCCCGCGCGGCCAAGAAGGCCACGAAAAAGACCGCGACCCAGGCCGGCGCACGCCGCCAGCCGGAGGCCATGCCGGCCCAGCAGCTGGCAAAGCCGGGGCACGAACACGAACTGGAGCTGGCGCCGCGCTTCCTCGCGCCGGACTACACCGGCAGCGGCAAGCTGCAGGGCATGCGGGCGATCGTCACTGGCGGTGATTCCGGCATCGGCCGTGCTGTGGCCGTGCTGTTCGCACGCGAAGGCGCCGATGTGGCGGTCCTGCACCTGGACGAGGCCGAAGATGCCGACATCACCCGCCAGCACGTGGAGCGCGAAGGTGGCCGCTGTGTGGTGATCGCCGGTGACGTGCGCGACCCGCGCTTCTGCAACAAGGCGGTCAAGCAGGTGGCCAAGGCCTTCGGTGGCATCGACATCCTGGTCAACAACGCCGCGTTCCAGCTGCACTGCGAGCGGCTGGAGGATCTGGAAGACGCGCACCTGCAGGAGACGCTGCAGACCAACATCGGCGGCTACATCCAGATGGCGCGTGCGGTACTGCCGCATCTGGGCGAGGGCGCCAGCATCATCAACACCGGCTCGGAAACCGGACTCTTCGGCAGCAAGGCGCTGATCGACTACTCGTCCACCAAGGGCGCGATCCATGCGTTCACCAAGGCCCTGGCCAGCCAGCTGCTGCCGCGCGGCATCCGGGTCAACTGCGTGGCGCCGGGGCCGGTATGGACGCCGCTGAACCCGGCCGACAAGCAGGCCGGGGATGTCGCCGAGTTCGGAAAGGACAGCGACATGGGCCGGCCTGCACAGCCTGAAGAGCTGTCACCGGCGTATGTGTTCCTGGCCTCGCCGGTCTGTGCAAGCTACATCAGCGGGGCGATCCTGCCGGTGATGGGTGGGCCGCGCGGCTGAGTCGTGTCGGTTCCCGCCTGGATCCGGCGGCAGCGAAGGTGTGCGGCCTGTCAAAGGCCCCACACCGTGCGATTGGTAGGCTGATCCTTTACCGACCATGTTCAAGGACCGACCATGCCCGAAATGGATATCAATGCCGCAGCCAACGAGGTCGTCGCCCTGCTGCGGCGGAACGATGCGCGTGCTGCCGCCACCCGCCTCCAGGCCCTGCACGACGGCCAGAGCGCAGTGGTGCAGGAATCGCTGGATCGCTATATCTCGGCGCGTGCGGCCGCCGAGCTTGAGGGCTTGCGCCGGAACGGGGGCGTGGCCGCAGCGGATGCAGCTACGGTGAATCCGATGCTGGATCGCTTGGGCGAGGCGACGCGCCCGCCGCAGATGCCCGATGCTGCCGAGACAGCGGGATTGAGCCAGGCCCAGCAGTACGACGTTTATGGCAGCATCGTGGCCCAGCGCGGCAACATCGCAGCGAACGATGCAATGGCAACCCAGGACCGCGTGGTGCTGGGGTTGCGCGATGAGAACCGCACGACCGAGGCGCGCGGACGTGGGGTCTACGATGACCGCATCGTGGTGCTGTGGAAGGATGCGCAGGGCCGCGGCCACGTGCGCGAGTTCAACCAGGCCACGACCGAGCCGACCGCCCAGTACGACGGCCATGCCAAGACCGCGCCGCGCAGCCCGGGCTTTGGCAATGTGGCGCCGCGTACCAAGACCGAGGGTGAGGACGTCAACGGCGACCGGGTCAAGGATCTGGGGCGCCTGGGCGAGGGCACCATCGAGATGCGCGCCACCACCCATCCGCGCAATGGCCATCCCGATGAGTTCGCACTGCGTCCTTCGCAGGACGCGATCACTGCGGGCGCCGGACGGGTGGAGCGCGACAGCAATGGCGATGGCTGGTTCGATGCGCGTGATACCCAGGGCGTGCAGGACCTCAACGACACCTTCAAGATCCATCGTGGCAGCCATTCCAACACCGATTCGGCCGGTTGCCAGACCATCGGTGGCGGCGAGTATGACGACTTCGTGTCGACGGTGCGCGGCACGCCTGGGCAGAACCGCTGGCAGTACGTACTGACCTCGGTTGCACCCGGCCAGACGCGCGAATTGGGGCAGGACGTGCCGCTCGCGGCCAACGATGACCCCCGTCAACCGCAGCATCGCGATCATGCCCTGCAGCAGCAGATCAGTACGCGCCTGCAGGCCCTGGGCGGACGCTACGCCGAGCATGCCGAGGACTACAGCCTGGTGATGCTGCGCGAAGCGAAGGCCGCGGGCATCACCCGGGTCGACCAGATCGTGGCCAGCAATCCCAGCGCCGGCCGTGCGGCTGGCGAGACACTGTTCCTGGTGCAGGGCAGCCCGGGCGATCCTGCGGCGCTGCGCGCAGGGGTCAATGCGGCGGAGGTGCGCGAGACTGCGGTGGAAACCGGCCTGCGCCAGCTGCAGCAGCAATCGCGCGAACAGGCTGCACCTGCGCCCGCGCCGGCACAGCAGCAGGACGCGCCGGCGATGGGAGGGCGTTGATCGATGATCCGATCGCAGTTGACGCCGAGCGTTCCATTGATGCTGCTGCTGGCCTGCAGTGCCTGCGCGCCCGCTGGAGAGCGCGTCGCGCCGGTGGCGCCCACTGCCAGCTCGGCCGCGAAACCGGAGGCCCTGCCTGCGCAGACCCTTCCCACGGATCGCGGACTGCCCGCATTGCCGAAGGCTTCCGGCAGCGGCCATCCCGGCGGCCGCTACGCTACGCTGCCCGAACCTGCCAGGCAGGTGCTGGCGCAGTTGAAGTGCAACGTGGAGAGCGCCAGCAAGGTGCAGGTGCTCTCCATTCCCGCGCAGGATGGCCAGCAGGATTTGATGGTTACTGATCGCAGCGGGCCGCGTTTCCGCTATTGGATGCGGTCGTTCTCCGGCAGTGGCGGTACCACCGGCTATCTGGTGCAGCTGCAGGGCTGCCCGGCAACCACCACGGGCATGCGCGCCTACATCGCACAGGGAGCCGCACCGCTGCAGGATGTCACCGCATCCATCCTGGCGCAGGCCGGATTGCCCGATGCGGCGACCATGACGGCCTACCAGGAAAAGGGCGCGGGCGATCTGTTCGCCTTCATCGGCGTGCTGGACAAAGTGCCAGTGCTGCGCTGGGTGGCCGAAGCCGACCCCGAACAGCCACTGGCCGCCGATGCACGCAGCTTCGACCATGGCAATGCCATCCACGGCGGTTTCCTGCACTGGAACCAGGATCACTTCGAAGTGGCCAGGGCCGTTCCCGCCGCGCTATGGCCCTGCGATGACAGCCCGTTGCTGCCGTGCAAGGCCGACCCGTTCGTGACGGGGCGTTGAGGCATCGCGCACATAGAAGTCGGCAATGCGCGGAATGAACTGCTGCGGATTGGCACCGACAAGATTGGTCAGCACCACGACCGCCACGCCGCGCTCGGGATAGACCACGAAGGCCGAGCGCGCACCGCCGATACCGGCCACCTGAAGGTCGGGCGATGCGCGCAGTACCGCCCAGCCACCCGCCCACGGGCCGGCGCGGCCATCAGCGAGGCGCTCTGCGCTCCACATCCGCCGCAGTGCCGTCTCCGGCAGCAAACGGCCTTCGGTCAGTGCGACGAGCCAGCGCGCGGTGTCGTCGGCGGTGGTGAGGATGCCGCCACCGGCCCAGAGCGAAGGCGGTATGTCGTAGAACCAGTGCGACAGGCGGGACGGTGCATCCACAGCATCGGTGGCACGCGGGGCCAGGCTGTACATCGTCGCCGCATCCGGAATCAGGTCGTAGCTGTCGCCGAAGGTGGTGCGGGCCATGCGCGCGCTGCTGAACTGGCGTGTGGCCAGGAAACGTTCGTAGGACATACCGGATTGCTGCGCGATGATCCGTGCCAGCAGGACATAGTTGGTCTGGTTGTAGGCGAAGCGCTGCCCGGGCGCCGCTTCCAGCGGCCGCGCTGTCACCGCCGTCCACGCCTGTGCTTCGGAGCCACCGCCCAGCAGTCCGTTCGCATCAAGGATGTCCGGAAGGCCTGAGGCATGCGCCAGCAACTGGTGTACGCGCACGTCTCTCCACGCTGGCGGAAGATCATCCAGGTAACGCGAGGCCGGCGCGTCCAGATCCAGTCGTCCCTCCTGCGCCAGCTGCGCAGCCGCCACGCCGGTGAATGCCTTGGTGGCCGAGTTGAGCGGGAAGCGGGTGTCGCGCGAGGCACGCACACCGTTCTCGACATTGGCCAGACCGTAGGCCTCGGACAGCACGATCTGCCCGTCCTTGACCACCGCGACCTGCAATCCGGGGATGCGCTGCTCCAGCATGATCTGGCGGATCAGGCGGCGGGTCTGGTCGTTGGCCTGGTCCTGGTCCTGGCTGGCAGCAACGGCGGCGAAGGGCAGTGCACTGATGAGCATGAGCAGGGCACGGAGCATTGGGCGGGACATGTGGAATTCCAGCGGGGCGTTGCAGATCGGATGCAGCGGGCGGGTCAAAGGTTTAGGCGCTCGGTGGTGCCTACCGTTCGTCGGCCCATGACTTCCGGGGGGTTGACTACAGTTGTCGTCACGCAGACAGTGGCGACACGTGTAGTCAAGGGAGTGGTGTCATGCGTGGCAAGACGATCGGGGACCAGGAGCTGGCCCTGCTGCAGTACATCGATGAACATGCGCCGGCCACGGTCGGCGAGGTCGCCAGTGGCTACGGGGAGGCCCGTGGGCTGGCCCGCTCCACCGTGCTGACGATGATGGAGCGACTGCGGGCGAAGGGGTATCTTCAGCGCCAGCAGCAGGACGGTGTCTACCGCTACCAGGCCACGCGTGGCCCGCAGAGCGTGCTGCAGGGCGCGGTGGCGCAGTTCGTCGACAACACCCTGCAGGGCTCGGTGTCGCCGTTCGTGGCCTACCTGTCGCAGCGCCAGCAGGTCAGCGACAACGAGCTGGCCGAACTGGAAGCGCTGGTTGCCCAACTCCAATCGCGCCGCCACGAGGGCTGAGCCATGGACACCACGATGCTGATCCCGATGTTGGAACGGCTGGGCTGGACCAGCCTGCAGACCGTGCTGCTGGTGGCCCTGGTGTATGGCGTATGCCGCGCGCTGCCGTCGCTGTCGGCGGCGACCCGCTGCCGCCTGTGGTGGCTGGTCTCGCTGCAGGCTGTGCTCGGCCTGTTCTGGAGCCAGCCGTTGCAGCTGGCCTGGTTGCCGGCGCCGCAGGCGGTGGCGATGAGCGCGACCGATGTGGCCGCCGACATGGTCTACCCGCTGGCCCCGGAGGCCTCGGCACAGCTGTTGGCCGCAATGCCGATGCCCGCCGCGGATGTGCCGGCGGTGGCATGGTGGGCCGTCGCACTGGCCACGCTGTGGATGTCCGGCGTGCTGCTGATGGCCCTGCGTACCTTCGGTGAGTGGCGTCGCTGCCGCGCGCTGCTGGCAGCGGCCTATCCCTGCGAGGACGAGGCGCTGGTGCAGGCCCTGCAGCTGGCCTCCGATGCGCACGGCGTGCGTCCTGCGCCGCGGTTGTGGATGAGCACGCAGGTGGACGCACCGCAGCTGGTCGGGCCGTTCCGCCCGGTGCTGCTGCTGCCGGCGGGCGACAACGCCCTGCAGGGCGACGCGCTGGACCTGGCCCTGACCCACGAACTGCAGCACCTGCAGCGGCGTGACCTGCAATGGGGCCTGCTGCCTGCACTGGCCCAGCACCTGTTCTTCTTCCACCCGCTGCTGCGCCTGTCGGTGCGTGAATATGCACAGGCGCGCGAGGAAGCGGTGGATGCAGCGGTGGTTGGCCAGCACGGTGCCAGCCGCCAGGCCTATGGCCGTCTGCTGCTGCAGCTGGGCGTGGCACCGCAGCCGCATCTGGGCGTGGCCAGTGCCGCACCGGATACCACCAGCCTCAAGCGCCGCCTGCTCTCGCTGCAGTCGCGCCGGTCCTGCCCGCGCATCCTGGCGATGGCGTTGACTGCGGTGGTGCTGGTGGTGGGCGTGGCGCCGATGCGGCTGGTCGCAGCGCCGGTGCCGCCGGCACCGCCCGCGCCTCCTGCGGCGCCGAAGGTCGTGCCGCCGCCGCCGCCGAAGGCTCCGAAAGCGCCGCCCGCACCGCCTTCGTCCGCGCGCGTTCCGGCCGTGCCGGTGTCGCCCGCGCCGCCCGCCGAGCCGGCTGATGTCGAGGCGTTGTCAGGTCCGGACGATGCGGATGTGGCGGTCGACGTGGATGCGGATGTCGATGTCGATACCGGCATGCACAGTGAACACACGACCTCCCGCACCACTTCCATCACCACCTACGGCCGCCTGGACCTGGGCAAATCGCCGCCGGAGGCCTTCGTGCTGGTAGATGGCGATTCGACCTTCGCCAACGGCGGCATGGACGACGTGACGGTGGCCCGCAGACAGCTCGGCAAGGGCCCGGCGCTGTGGTTCCGCAAGGGCGACAAGCGCTACGTGGTGCGAGACCCGATGATGATCCAGAGCCTGCAGCGTGCCTACAGCGGCGCGGCGGATCTGGGCCGCCAGCAGAGCGAACTGGGCCGCCAACAGAGTGCGCTGGGTCGCAAGCAGGGCGAACTCGGCAGGCAGATGGGCGAGATGGGCCGCCTGCAGGGCGAGGAGGCGCGCCGCATGGCACTGGCCGCTGCCGAGGCTGCGCGCAGCGCGGTGGCCGCGCATGACATCAACCGCGAAGCGGCGGCAGAAGCGGCGAAGGCGGCGCGGGGCGCGACCAACGATGCGGCCATTGCACGTGAGGCTGCACGTGAGGCTGCTGCAGAGGCACGTCGTGCGATGCAGGAAGTGGACAACGAAACCGCGCGTGCCAGCCGCACCCGCGCCATGCAGCGTCTGGCCAGCCAGCAGTCTGAACTGGCCAGCCGCCAGGCGGCGCTGGGCAGCCAACAGGCCGCGTTGGGTGAGCGTCAGGCACGCGCGCATGAGCAGGCGTCGCGGCAGGCGCAGCAGGTGATCGCGCGCGCACTGGCCAGCGGCAAGGCCGAGCGACTCTGACTGGTAGTGCCGGCCGCTGGCCGGCAATGTGGGGTGCCGGCCAGTGGCCGGCACCCACTGGGTTGATCAACCGCAGCTGGCGCGCTCGATCCGGTTCTGACCGTCCACCTGCACCGTCACGCGGTCCTGGCGGAAGTCCATGGTTACCTCCATGCCCGGCTTGACCACGCGCGCGTTGCGGGCACCGCTGTCGGCCACCAGTTTCTTGATGGTGGCCTCGTCGGCGGTCTTGCCGGTGAAGGCTTCCAGCGCTTCCGGCCTGCATTCGTGGGCGGCATCGGCCACCGGTGCCGGTGCGGCATCGTGGGTGGTGCTGCTGCCGGCGTGGCTGCAGGCGGCCAGCGGCAGGATGGCGAGCAGGGCAAGCGGATTGAGGCGCATCGTCGGGCTCCAGGCGTGGATGGTGGCGGCAGTGTCACCGCTGCCACCGTCAGGGCATGTCAACGCGGCCCTTGGCCATTACTGCCCGACCAGCGCCAGTGTTTCGCGCTCGCGCTGCTCCTCGCGCACCAGTCGCTGCAGCAGCAGGGCCAGGGTGACCACGTCCTGATGGTTGTGGTCGGCCACCCGACGCAGGTTCACCGCATCGCCGCCGCGCAGGAAACGCAGCCATGCGCCCGGGGCTTCGGAGCCAGGCAGGTCATCCTCGCGCACCACGCGCAGCAGCTGGCGCTCAATGGTGGACAGCTTGCAGTTCTCCCACGTGCCGCGATAGCGGCGGCGGGTCGGGTAGAGCAGGTCGACGTGATCCAGCGCGCTGATCGGGCAACGCTGGCGCGCCAGCCGGTAGCGCGCCTTCAGCAGCGGCGCATCGTAGCTGCGGCCGTTGTAGCTGCAGAACACGGTGGAGGGCTGCAGCCAGCTGGCGAAGGTGGCCAGCATCGCGTCCTCGGCGGCCATCGTCGACATCAGCAACTGGCGGATGCGCAGGCCTTCGCCACGCTGCGGGCACACATGCCAGTCGGCGGCGCCGATCATGAAGGCGCGGGTGCCAGTGCCGCCGGCCAGGCCGGTGGTCTCGGTATCGAAGAACAGCAGGTCGCGCGCGGCGACGTGCTCGTGCTCGCGCCTGGCGAAAGCCAGGGAAAGCGGTTCTGCGGGAATCGGTTGCGGCTGCAGCGACTCGATCAGGAACAGTCCCGGCGCGATTTCCTCGCCGGGGAGCTGGCGATCCTGGGCACTGGCGCGTGCCGGTGCGGCTCCACCACGCGAGCGCAGGCCGAGCAGGCGGTGCAGGCTGCCCACTTCCGGTCGACGCAACGGTGCGGCGGCCGTCACAGGCGCGGCAGCGCCGGTCGGCTTGTGGCGGATTTCCTGTTCGACCCAGGCGAACACCGAGCGCTCCGCCAGTGGCTGCCGTGCATCGTTGGCGGCTACCGGGGCCGGCGCCGGGGGGGGCGGTTCGGGTGCCACCGGCGTGACTGCTTTCGGGTCGCCGGCCTGCTTCCGCAGCAGGCGCAGCTTGTCCAGGCTCAGGCTCACGGTGCCAGCAGCTCCATCGGCTCGCGCGTGATCACCACCACGTCGCGCACGTGCTGGCAGGCTTCTGCGTCGAACAGGTCGAGCACGCGCAGCGCCAGCGCGCGCGGCGAGGTTTCATCTTCCTCCTGTGCAGCCAGCACCGGGCCGACACAGGCCGGGCAACCGGCCTTGCAGTCGCAGCGCTGCACCAGTTCGCGCGCGCGCTGCACCAGCTCGGCCTGGCGCTGCCACAGCGGCTCGCTCAGGCCAACGCCGCCAGGAAAGTTGTCGTACAGATAAACGGTCGGCACGAACTCCTGCAGCAGCTCCACCGCGCCAGGGTCGCCTTCGCTGCCGCGCAGCTGGCCACGGCCGCTCTGGTCGGCGATCGCGAACCAGGCACCATCGCCGTTGCCGACTGACTTCTGCAGATCGCGCGCATCGGCCATCACCGCGACGGTGGCGACGATGTGCAGGGCATACGCGGCGCCGAGGAACCCATCCAGCGCATCCTGCTTGCTGGCGAACGCGCGCAGCAGCAGCGCCTGCGGCAGCTGCCACCACACCGCAGTGGTGTGCAGTTCCTGGTCGGGCAGGTTCACCGGCCCATAGCCGATGTTCTCGTGGGTGTAATAGCGGATCTTCTTGTAGCCGGCCACGCGACGCACCACGTGCACTTCGCCATGGTGCGAATCGCCACGGCCGGCCACGCCACCGTCGAAACGGTCCAGCACCTTGAGCTTGGTGAAGTCGATGCTGTCGGTGTAGTAATCCACATGCGTGCGGGTGACATAGGCCTTGCGGCCGTCCCAGTCCAGCGTCTCCACCTGGTAGGGGGTGGACTGCACCATGTGGATGGCGCCTTCGTACAGGGTGAGTGCGGCGGCGGAATAATCGACCTCGGCGATGATCTGCTGGCGGCCGTCGCTGCGGTCGACCACCACGAAGTTGCCGTCGGCCACCGCGCGCAGGCTCACCGCGTTGGCCGGATAGCTGTCGGCGATCCATTCCCAGCGCTCGCCTTCGCGGTGGATGACTTCGGTTTCGGCCAGCGCTTCCAGGAACACTTCCGGATCGATCGGGCCGAAGCCATCGCCAACCCGGAACGGCAGTTCGAAGGCTGCGCAGCGGATGTGGTCGAACAGGATCAGCGGCTGGTCAGGTGCAATGCGTGCATGTTCGGGCGAGGCCTCGGCGAAGAAGTCCGGATGCCGCACCACGTACTGGTCCAGCGGCTGCGAGCTGGCCACCATCACCCCCAGCGCGGGCTGCTGGCGGCGACCGGCGCGGCCGAAGCGCTGCCAGGTGGCGGCCACGCTGCCGGGATAGCCATTGAGAATGACCACGTCCAGGCTGCCGATATCCACGCCCAGTTCCAGCGCCGACGTGCTGACGATGCCGTCGATGTTGCCAGCGCGCATCGCACGCTCGGTCTCGCGACGCTCAGTGGGCAGGTAGCCGCCACGGTAGGCGCGGATGCGCGGCGGCTTGCGCGGGTCGTGGTCGAAGATGTCCTTCAGGTACTTGGTCAGCACTTCGACCATCAACCGGGTCTGCGCGAACACCAGGGTCTTCAGCCCGGACTTGATCGCGATGCGCGCGATGCGGTTGCTCTGCGAGCGTGCCGAGGCGCGCAGGCCCAGGTCCGGATTGATCACCGGCGGGTTCCACAGCAGTACCTGTTTCGGTCCGCTGGGCGCACCGGATTCGGTGATCGCGGCGACCGGTGCCTCGATCAACGCCTCGGCATGCGCCTGCGGATTGCCGATGGTGGCCGAGCACAGGATGAACTGCGGTTGCACGCCGTAGAACGCGCAGATGCGCTTGAGCCGGCGCAGCACGTTGGTGACGTGGCTGCCGAACACGCCGCGGTAGGTGTGTACTTCGTCGATGACGATGTAGCGCAGGTTCTCGAAGAACTGCGCCCACTTGGTGTGATGCGGCAGGATCGCCTGGTGCAGCATGTCCGGGTTGGACACCACGATGTCGCCATGCAGGCGGATCGCCTGGCGCGCATCACCCGGGGTATCGCCATCGAAGGTGAAGGCCTTGACGCCCAGATCGCCGGCACGGTTGAGTTCCAGCAGCTCGGCCACCTGGTCCTGTGCCAGCGCCTTGGTCGGGAACAGGTACAGCGCCTTGGCCTTGTCCTGCATCGCCGCGCTGACCACGGGCAGGGTGTAGCACAGCGACTTGCCGCTGGCGGTGGGGGTGACGATGGCCACGTGCTCACCACGCTGGCTGGCCTCCCAGGCCTCGGCCTGGTGGCTGTAGAGCTGCTCGATGCCGCGTGCCTTCAGGGCCGCGGCCAGGGCCGACGGTACCGCATCGGGAATGGGGGCATAGCGGCCCTCGCGGCCGGGAATGGCAAAGCTGCCGGTGATGCGGTCATGGTAGCGGCGCTGCAGGCGCGCGCTGAGCAGGGCGCCGTCACGGGCGGGCAGGCCATCGCGGGTGGCGAGCTTCTGCTCGGCATCGGCGGTGCGCTTGGCGAGTTCGTAAGCCATGGAAAGTGGAGCCGGGACGGATTGCGAGGGGTCACATGGCACCACATCCACGTCTCAGGATGTGAGACATCGCACACGGAGGGCGTGAACCGTTCAGTGCTCGCGTCCCGTGGCGCCGCCGCATCTCCCCTGGCTGAACAGCTGCCAGTGCAGCAACGAAATCTGAAGCCGGCATCCGTATCCTTGGGCGCTGGACGCAACCAACAGGGCGGATGGCTGTGGCACGACGTGGAACGCAGGGAGCACTCCTGGCCGGCATGCTGCTGGCCGGCATCGCGCAGGCGCAGCAGGCCGCGCCGGTATCGGTGCCCGATCCTGCACCCGTTCCCCCTGCTGATGCCCCGGCAGCAGCCACCGCGCCGATCTCCACCGCCCTGCCGCAGGACAACGTCACCACCCTCGGCGAGGTGCGTGCACTCAAGCCCGACGACGAGCCGCTGGACCTGTACCGCTTCAAGAACCCGGTGAAGTTCGGCGACAACCGCTTCAGCCGCGACTGGAGCGAGCCACCGTCACCGGAGCAGGTCAGCATGGGCGGCGGCTACATCATGATGGGCGTGGTCAAGGGCGTGCTGGCGGCGGGCCGGGGCCTGAACAAGCTCACCGGTGGCCCCGACCAGATCCAGTCCGCCATCGCCCGGCCACCGCCTGAGCTCAGTGCCGAACAGCGGCAGCGTGCGCTGCGGTTCTCCCAGCAGCAGGATGCCGGTGATGCACCGCCGGTGAAGTAGGCCGGTATATCCTGCCGGTTCCTCAACCGATAGCGCTGCCATGTTCCTGCGTTCGTTCTGCCTGCTGGCTGCATTGCTGCCCGCGTCCGCCTTTGCTGCCGGCATCGCCGGTGATGGCGCGTGCCGCAATGGCGCGTTCCCCTCCGAACAGAGCCGGTTCGCGCTGGCGCGGGTGGTCGACGCACCGCGCCTGTATCTGCTCGGCGACATGGACGGGTGCCCCGCCAAGGGCGAACCGGCCTGCCGCCAGCGCAGCTATGTGGTCAACGGCGATACGGTGGTGACCGGTCGCGACCTTGGCCGCTACCGCTGTGCGTTCTTCCCGAACAAGGTGGGTGGCAGCGCCGGCTGGGTGGACCGCAGCAAGCTGCAGCCGTTGCCGGTGGCCGTGCCAACGCTGCAGGACTGGGTGGGCCACTGGAAAGACGGCGACAACGGCCTGCGCATCACCGTGCAGGGTGGACAACTGCATGTGGATGGCGACGCCTACTGGCCTTCTGCCAACCCCACGCCGGAACAGCGCCCGTATGGCCCGAACATGGGCCAGGTGGAAGCGCGCGCGACGCCGCGTGGTGCTGATGTCGAGTTCGTCGAGGACACGTGCCGGGTGCGCGTGCACTCGCTGGGCGAGGTGCTGATCGTGGCCGACAACAGCGAATGCGGTGGCATGAACGTGCGCTTCAACGGCGTTTACCGGCGCGCGGGCACGCGTTGAAGGACGCATGACGGAGGGGGTCAGAGCCCTGTCGCGGGCGAAAGGGATCCGACCCCGGGTCAGCGCCGCCGCTCCAGCCACCACAGCAGCGAAGCGCACACCGTGAACGCCAGCCACCAGGGCCAGCGCGAGCCCGGCACGGGCTGCATCATCGCCGTGTTCGTCGGCCCGCTGACGGACAACGCCCGCGTGGTTGCATCGATCATCGCCTGCTGGTGCAGTGCAGGTGCGGCCTTCGGGTCGAACACATAGCGCCAGACCGTGGTGTCGCCGTGCTGCAGGCGCTGCCAACCCGCCTCGCGCGGCCACCAGCCGGCGCAGCGCAGGGTCGACGTTGCGCCGTCGACGATCAGGGGCACGCTGTCTCCGCGCGCGTTGAAGACCTGCAGTGGCGCCTGCACGCCGCACAGCGCCTGCCGTTCGCCCGCCCAGCCGAGCGTCTGCGGCGACCACAGCGCATCACCGCTGCCCTGCGCACGCGCCAGCGTGGCGACTACGCTGCTCCAGAGTTCACCGTGGCGATCATCGCGCCCGGCCAGCACCCAGCGCCAGCTGTCGGTGATCGGCAGCAGGCCGATGCGACCCTTGCCGGCAGCGCGCCAGCCGCCGACGGCCTTGCCCGTCCCATCCCGCAGCAGGGCGTTGCTGCCTGGCGCCTGCAGTGCGAGTGCTTCCAGCGCGGGCAGGGGCGCATTGTGCGAGCTGCGGTCAGCGTCCTCGCCGTAGCCGGTCGGCAGCGTTCCGGCGGCGAGCGGGCCGCGTCGTGCGGCGAGGACCGCGCTGTCGCCATCGCCGGGAAGTTCGAGGGCGTGGCTGCCGCCATCGCCCTGCACCGGCAGGCCCAGATCCTGCAGGCGCTGGCGCGCGCCGGCTGCAGGTGCGCCTGCACTGCGCAACAGAACGCCAAGGCCGTCGCGCAACGCCTGCCGCACGGCAGCCAGCTGGCCGGCACTCAATGCGGCCAGGCTGCGCTCGTCCAGCAGCAACAGATCGCTGCGCGCGAGTGACGCTGCATCCAGCGCGACCGCGCCATCCCCCACGCTGACACCTGCCCCGGTATCGGCCTGTACCTGCACGCGGATGCCGGTATCGGCGGCCCAGCGGCGCAGGTACTTCAGCTCCGGGCCCGGCGCACTGGCACGCACCAGCATGCGCAGCGGTGCCGCCGGCAGGGTCTGCTGCGGTACCGGCGCGCTGTCCACCACATGACCGCCGGCATCGAGCAGGCGCAGCTGGAACACGCTGCGGCCCTCGGCGCGGGCGATGCCGCTGAGCTGCACGTGACCGTCCTCGGCAACGTCCACGCGATCGACCACGCTGTCGGCGGGGTCAAGCAGTTCCGCCTTGGCCTTGGCGACGCCGCGCGCCTGTGCATGCACGTCGAAGCGTGCGCCGGGCGCGGTGTCGGCGGGTGGCTGCAGCGCGATCCACCCGCGCGTCGGAGCTACCGGCTGCCAGCGCACGTCGCGTGGCAGTACCGCGTCGCGGTCACGCGCGACCAGGCCGGCACCGACCAGCGTCAACGTGGAAGCCGGATGCTGGCGCAGCGCCGTGGCCAGGTCCGGCACGCGCTGGCCCCCAGGCACATCGGCAGCCTCAGGCAACAGCAGCCGCGGGCCTGCGCTGGCCGGCAGCGCGCCGGCCTTGTCGGCATCGATTCCCAGCACGACCAGGCCGACCGCGGGTTGCTGGCCGGTGGGCGGGACCAGGCAGAAGTACAGCAGCGTGGCAGCGATCAGCTGCAGCGCAATCACGATCCACTGGCGGCCGCGACGCGCGGCATTGCCACGCAGCTGGCGCACGCTGGCGATGACCACGATCAGGGCGAGTGCCAGCGCAATCCACAGGTTCACAGCGGAGGCGTTCATGGCTGTGCCTCCAGCGCATCAAGGTACCGCTGCCCCATCGCATCGGCGGCACTGCGCCGCATCGCCTGCGGCAATGGACGCTGCAGCGCCCGCCACAGCTGCGCGCGCAGGCGCTGGCGGCAGTCGCGGCAACCGGGTTCGATGCGCAGCTGCTCGATGGCCGCGGCCAGGTCCAGCGCATCGGGCAGGTAGGCGGCGTTGCGCTGCTGCCAGGTGGCGAGTGCGTCGAGGTCGGGCACGCTGGTGTCATCGCCGAGGCGCTGCCACGCTTCGATGATGGCCGGGTCGGGCGGCGTGCGTGCGGCCAGCGGCAGTTCGCGACTGGCCAGCCCGGCGCGATCGCCACCCAGCCGGCGCCCTTCATCGATCGGCGGCAGCTCCGGCCCGACCCGGGCCAGATAGATGCGTTCGGCCTGCTGCACCTGCTTGATGAAAGCCAGCGCCTTGTTGGCAAACGGCAACGCCTGCTCCGGACGGCCCTGGCGCAGCTCGCCTTCGGCCGACCACATCTGGTCCAGCGCGGCCTTCAGCGTGGCACGGGTCTGCGGGTCGAGCAGGGTCGCGGCCTCGGCATGGTCGTGGGTGTGGCCGTACTCCGACAGCACATCGGTGGCGCTGCCGAACACCGGTGGCGCGTCGGCATTGGACGCCTTGCCGCCGTGGTCGTGGCCATGCTCATCGTGCGCTCCGGCCTCGCCGCCATGGCCGTGATCGTGATCGTCGTCGTGGCTGTCTGCAGCCGGCGCATCGCTGGTGGGCAGGTCGCTGGTCGGCGGTGGCTTGGGTGCGCCCTCGCTCTCCTCGCCCAGGAACTGGCCGTAGCGCAGGCGCAGGATGCGCTGGTCGACACCGATCGCATCGCTGCGTTTCACGAAGTCCTCGGCGGCGAGGCTGCGTCGCTGCCGGATCAGCGCTTCGGCATCGATGATGATCTGCCGCTGGCTGCGGAAATAGGCCGGCAGGGTCTTCTTGATGCGGCCTTCCAGTTCGGCACCAAGTGCCACCTCGGCGCTGGGCAGGCGCAGGATCACGCTGCTGCTGCGCCCGGTCTGCGGTGTTGGCGCGTGGTTGTCGCGCACTTCCAGCTGGGCGATGACATCGTTGCCCGGTTGCGCGCCCAGCGCAGCCAGATCCAGCGTGTGGGCGAAACGCCGCGCGGTGGCTTCGCCGCTGCCGGCAAGCGTCACGCTGCGTTTCACGAAGGTGATGTTCTCACCGCTGCCCTGGGTGGTGGTGATCGACAGCGTTGCCTGCGCGGCTACGCCATAGTCGTCGGTGGCCTCGAAGCGCAACGACCACTGGCGTTGCCCGGGCGTGCCCAGCACCAGGCTGGCGGCCGGCTCCAGCACGCGTACGCCGGGCGCGCGGTCGGCGACCACGTCCAGACGATGCAGGTCGGTTCCGGCCAACGCCGGCTCGCTCACCACGCGGTACAGCACCGGCGTGCGCGCCACATCCTGTGCCTGCCACTGGCCATCGTGTTCGTTCAGCGGCAACCGGCGACCATCGTGGAACTGCAGCCATGCCTTGTCCGGTGCGCGATCGAAGCGCAACGACCACGACAGCCGGCTGTCGGCGGCGACCTTGGCATCCAGTGCGTTCTGGGTGAGCGTGGCCTGGCCGGTATAGGCCGGCGCGTCGATGCGCATGCGGGTGGACTGCAGGTGCAGTGGGCCCGCGGCAGCCGTGCTGCCAGGCGCCGCCGCACGGACCGGCGCGGAGCCGGGGCTGGAACGTGGCCAGCCGAATGCCAGCGCAACGATGGCCAGGCCTGCGATCCAGCACAGCGCCAATGCTCCACGCGGCCAGCGCGGACGCAGTTCCGGCATCGCGCGTTCCAGCGTGGCCAGCACATGCGCGCGCTGGCGCTGCTGCAGCGGATTGAGGGTAAGCGCATCGGCAAACAGCAGGTCGGCACTGTCCTCACTGGCGCCGCTGCCATCGAGCTGGCGCTGCAACCACTGCGGGTCCAGCTGGCGGGAGCGTGCCGTGGCGAGCGCTGCGCAGGCAAGCAGGCCGATGGTGCCGATCACGCAGGCGATATCGAAGCCCGCCAGGCGCAGCGCCAGCACCGTTGCGGCCAGCGCCCACGGCAGGCCCAGCAGCAGGGTGACGAGCGCACGGCGGCGGCGCGCGTGCTGCCAGGCGAGCTGCAGGGTGTTCATGCGGGCCCCCTGCGTCGATGACTGCTGGCCATCCAGCGTTCCAGCGCGAACAGCAGCACGATGGCCAGCAGCAACCACGGGGTGAGCTTGCGCAGCGGCGGCGTTGCCGCAGGCAGTGCTGCCTGGCGGGGGGCCTGGTCCCGGGCATCGCCGAGGCGTGGCAGCGGAGGCGGCTGCAGAGCCAGCAGCAGCGCGCGTGGCAACTGTGGATCGCGCAGCGCAGCGTTGCCTGAGGCATCCCAGTCGCCGGGCAGAGACAGCAGGACACCGTGGCCGATGCGTTGCTGCCACAGCAGCGGGGAGCCCTCGGTGTTGCGCAGCAGGATGCTGGCCTCGGCGGCAGGCTTGCCGGCAGTCACTACACGTCCGCCGTCCTGCAGCCACGCCTGCCAGTTCGCCGGCAGTGCGCCAGTGCGGCTCCACACGCCGATCTCGCCGCGTTCGGGCAGCGCATCCGCCACCAGAGGCGCGAGCGGCGCCTGCCTGCCCCACGCGCGCTGCAGTGCATTCAACCAGTGCTGGACGGCGGCCGAAGCATCGCTGTGCACGCGCAGGCGCGGCAACGTTGCGGCACTCGGTTGCTCACTCACCGGTATCGGCTGCGGACGCCACTGCACCTCGCGCGACAGCTGCAGGCGTGTGCCGTCCAGGCCGGGCAGGGGATCGGGAACGTGCACGGTCAATGCGGTGCCCGCAGGCAGCTGTGCGTCCAGTTCGCGCAGCAGGCTGGGCAGGGAAGCCGTGGACGCGGGTGGCACTTCATCAATGGCCGGGAAGCCGGGCGCCAGCCAATGCCAGTTGCCCGCTTCGGCGGTGCCGCGTAGTGCGGTCGCGTCCAGCCCTGGGGCTACGACCGTCCACGCAGTGGGGGCTGGCGCAGGCCCGGTCAATGCAGGTCGTGCCAGCAGCAAGGCCAACGCGGCAAGCAACAGCAGGCGCACCAGCAGCAACGGCCAGTCATCGAAGCGGATGCGCTGGCGCGGCCGGATCTGTGCACGCAGCCAGCGCAGCGCGGCGAAATCCAGCGGTGTGTACGGATGGCGGCGGGCGAGGTGGATCAGCAGCGGCAGCAACCCTGCAGCGAGCGCGGCCAGGCCCAACGGGAACAGCAGGGTCATGCGCCGCCCCTGCGGCCAAACAGTGACTGCAGTGGTTGGTCCAGCGGCTGGTCGAGCCAGCCAGCGGCACTGGCGATGCCGCTGGCCTGCAGGCGCGACTGCAATGCGTTGCGTGCGTCAGCGAAGCGTTGCAGGTAGTCGGTGCGGATCGCCGCGCCATCGCCCAGCAGTTCCTCGCCGGTCTCCGGATCGCGGAAGCGATGGCCTGCGTCGAAGGGAAAGTCACGCTCGTCGGCGGTGAGGATCTGCAGCAGTGCCACTTCGCGGCGTGCGCTGGCCAGTTGTTCCAGCAGCACAATGCCGGCCTCGTCAAAACCGTCGCCGATCGCCAGCAGCAGGTCGCCCGGGCGCACGCGCTCCCACAGCGGGCGCAGGCGATCGGCCACAGGCCAGCCGCCACGCGCCTGCAGTGCATGCAGTTGCAGGTGCACGCGATCACGCTGGCGTGCGCCGTTCGCTGCGGGCACCAACTGCAGTCCATCGCCATTGATCGCCAGCAGGCCGAAACGGTCGCCCTGCTGCAGGGCCAGTTCCACCACGCAGGCGGCCACACCGCGCATGTGGTCCAGGCGGGTGCGCTGCGGTGCCGCGCGATCGGCCTGGCCGGCCGAGGCGGTGGCATCAAGCAGCAGCCAGACCGTGATCGGGCTTTCGCGTTCGGATTCGCGCACGAAGAAGCGGTCCGAGCGTGCATACAGCTTCCAGTCGATCTGGCGCAGCTCATCGCCTGGTTCGTAGGCACGGTACTGGGCGAATTCGAGGCCGGCACCGCGGCTGCGGCTGGCGTGCTGGCCGATGCCACTGGCGCCACTGGCCAGGCGTGGCCGCACGCGGAGCGTGCGCAGGCGCGCACGCAGTTCCGGTGGCAAGGTCAGCGGGGTACCGGCGTTCACGCGTGGCTCAACCCGGGAACGGCACAGCCTGCAGCAGGGCGGCGACCACGTCGTCGGCACGCTTCTGCTCGGCCTCGGCGGCGAACGACAGCAGCAGGCGATGGCGCATCACCGGCGCGGCCAGCGCCTGCACGTCCTCGCGGGTGGCGGCAAAGCGGCCCTGCAGCAATGCGCGCGCTTTTGCCGCCAGCACCAGCGACTGCCCGGCGCGCGGACCCGCGCCCCACTTCACCCACTGGTTGATCGCGGCGGGTGCGCCTTCGCCTGGGCGGCTGGCGCGCACCAAGCGGGTGATCCAGGCCAGCACATCCGGGCTGACATGCACCTGGCGTACGGCGGCCTGCAGCGCGATCACCGCCTCTGCATCCATCACCTTCGGCACCGCGTCGGTGGCGCCGCCGGTGGTCTGTTCCAGGATCTGCCGCTCCTCGTCCTCGCTGGGGTAATCCACCAGCACGTGCAGCAGGAAGCGGTCCAGCTGCGCTTCCGGCAGCGGGTAAGTACCCGCCTGCTCGATCGGGTTCTGTGTGGCCAGCACGAAGAACGGCGCCGGCAGTGCGTAGGTGGTGCCGGCGTAGCTGACCGTGCGTTCCTGCATCGCTTCCAGCAGTGCGGCCTGGGTCTTGGGCGGGGTGCGGTTGAGTTCGTCTGCCAACAGCAGGTGGGTGAAGATCGGGCCCTGCTGGAAACGGAAATGGCGATGGCCGGTGCCGTGGTCTTCCTCCAGCAGTTCGGTGCCGAGGATGTCGCTGGGCATCAGGTCGGGGGTGAACTGCACGCGCCGGAACTGCAGTTCCAGCGCCTGCCCGAGCGAGCGCACCAGCAAGGTTTTGCCGAGCCCGGGCGCGCCTTCCAGCAGGCAGTGACCGCCGGCCAGCAGGCCGATCAGCAGCTGCTCGACCACGGTATGCTGGCCCACCACGGCGCGTGCAAGCGCGGCGCGCAGCGCATCCAGGCGTGGCAACAGGGAATCGAGGTCGGGGGAGGTCATGGGCGTGCAGGTCCTATCAATTGTTCAACGCGTACATCACGATGTTGACGCCGAAGCGGGTGTTGTCTTCGGCCAGGAAACGCTTGTTGCGCCAGTCGTAGTCCCACTCGCAGCCGTAGTCCTTGTTGCTGTAGAGCAGCCCCAGGCGGCCATCGACCTCGATGCCCTTCAGGTAGTCGTGCACCAGGTCGTCGCCCCAGCCGTTGAGTTCGAAGCTGGTGGCCGGCGGGCCATCGGGGAACCGGAAGAAGCTGCGGTACAGCGGGTGGCTGTTGGGCAGCTTCTGCAGTGCCCTGGGACCAAACAGGCGGCCCATCTGTGCCTCGAACGAGGTGGCGAACAGCCCGTCGATATCGTGGTTGCAGTCGTCGACGAAGACGAAGCCGCCATTGCGCACATAGCGCACGAAGTTCTGCCGCTCGGCGGCATTGAACTCCACCAGCGTGTGGCCGGCCAGGTAGCAGAACGGCGCTTCCAGCATGCGCGGGTCGGCCAGTGCCACCACGTGCTCCTGCGGGTCCACGCGCAGCGAGGTGTAGTCGATCAGCGAGGTGATCAGGTTGGACGGCATGCGCGCGTCCACGTCCCAGTCACCGGAGTCGTACTGCAGGCGGGTGAACCAGAAGTCGTAGCGCGAACTGCGCGGGCCTGCCTGTGCCCAGGCCGGCAGCGCCGCCGCCGAAGCGGCAGCGGCCAACCAGCGCAGGCAGGCCCGGCGATCCATCAGACAGCGTCGGACAGCGAGGTGAAGGTGAAATCGCGCAGCTTCATCGGCGGGATCATCATCACGTAGCTGGACTCATCACCGGCCACACGCACCGGCTTGCCCAGCTCTTCGATGTTGTTGAGCATGATCACCGGCGACTCGTTGAAGCGGAAGTTCTTCACCGGGTGCTTGATCTGGCCGTTCTCGATGTAGAAGGTGCCGTCGCGGGTGAGGCCGGTCAGCAGCACCGTCTGCGGATCGACCATGCGGATGTACCAGGTACGCGTGACCAGGATGCCCTTCTGGGTGCCACGCACCAGCTCGGCGGTGCTTTTGTCGCCACCGCTCATCAGCAGGTTGCCCGGCGAGGCCTTGGCGGTCTTGCCCTGCTTCTGCGCCCAGAAGCGCGAGTAGTCCAGGTTGGCGACCTTGCCGTTCTCGATGATGGCCATGCGCTCGCGCGGCAGGCCTTCGTTGTCCCACGGCAGCACCGGTGCGTCCGGATGCCACGGATCGGCGATCATGGTCACGCGCGGGTCGTAGACCTGCTCGCCCAGCTTGTTGCCACCACCCTTCTTCGACAGGAAGCTGCGGCCTTCATCGGCCGAGCGCGCACTGAAGAAGTTCATCATGAAGCTGATCAGGCCTGCCGCTGCGGCCGGCTCCAGGATCACCGTGTACTTGCCCGGTTCCAGCGCCTTGGCTTCGGCCGACTCGGTGGCCTTGCGCATGGCGATGCGGATGTCCTGGTCGGCCTTGAAGTCGGCCGCATCCTTCAGGTTGCGGCCGACCCAGCCCGAGCCGCGGCCATCTTCAGTGCGCACGGTGCAGGTGTAATCGAAGTTGGTGGTGCGCTGGTAGGCGAAGTTGCCGTTGCTGTTGGCGGTGGCCTGGAAGCCCTGGCCGTCCTCGAGGAAGCCGGCGGCGATCAGGCCGTGACCACGGCACGGGGCGATCGAATCGGCGGCGACCTTGGCACGGAACGCCGGATCGATGGCAGCAGTGGATTCGCTGAAGGTGGGGCTGGCGCGGTAGCTCTGCTTGCCGATGGCCGGCATGAACTCCGGGTTCTCCGGGGCCAGGCGGGCCAGGTCTTCGGCACGGCGCACCACGCGTTCCAGCGCGGCATCGTCGAACTCGTTGATCGAGGCGGTGCCGACGCGCTTGCCGAAGGCGACGGTGACCGCCAGTTCGGTGTTGTCGACGATGCCACTGGTGGAGACATTGTTCAGCGCGAAACGGATGTTGCCGCTGATCGCGCCGGCCAGCACGGCGGTGCACTCGTCGGCCTTGGACAGGGCGATGACCTTGTCGAGGATGGCCTTGGCCTGGGCTTCGGTGAAGATACTCATGGTGTAAGGGCTCCTGACCGGTCAGCCGAGGCTGCGTGCGGTGTTGATGACGTTGATGCCGTTGAAGCGCGCGGTGGACGAGCCGTGCGAGACCGCCGAGACCTGTCCCGGCTGGCCCTTGCCGTCGAAGAACGAACCGCCCAGGCGGTAGTCGCGTTCGTCGGCCACGGCGGTGCAGGCGTTCCAGAACTCCGGCGTGCGGATCTGGTAGGCCACGTCTTCCAGCATGCGGGTGATCTGGCCGTTCTTGATCTCGTAGAACAGCTGGCCGCCGAACTGCGCGTTGTAGCGCTGCTGGTCGATCGAGAACGAACCATCACCGATGATGTAGATGCCGTTCTCCACATCCTTGATCAGGTCCGGCACGCTCAGCGGCGTCTTGCCCGGTGCCATCGACACGTTGGCCATGCGCTGGAACTGCACGCTGGACCACGAGTCGGCATAGCAGCAGCCGTCGGACTCGGTCTTGCCGAGGATGTGGGCCTGGTCGCGGATGGTCTGGTAGTCCACCAGCTTGCCGTTGCTGATCAGCTCCCAGCGCTTGCACTTCACGCCTTCATCGTCGTATGCCACCGCGCCGAGGCTGCCGGGCTGGGTCTTGTCGGCGAAGATGTTGACCAGCTCGCTGCCGTACTGGAAATGCTGTTCGCGCTTGTCCAGGGTGGCGAAGCTGGTGCCGGCGTAGTTGGCTTCGTAGCCGAGCACGCGGTCCAGTTCCAGCGGGTGGCCGATCGACTCGTGGATGGTCAGCCAGGTATGCGACGGATCGAGCACCAGATCGTACTTGCCCGGCTTCACCGACGGGGCCTTCAGCTTTTCCTGCGCCTGCCGGGCGGCGGCGATGGCGTCTTCCTTCATGTCGTAGGAAGAACTGTAGTTGACCACGCCATTCGGGCTGACCACCTTGCCGGCGGCGGCGCCGTCCAGGTACTCGTAGCCCAGGCCCATCGGCGAGGACAGGCCCGAACGGGTGCGGAACTTGCCGCTGCTCTTGTCGATGGCGGTGACCGTCATCGGCGCCCAGATGCGGTGCACGTCCTGGTCGATATAGGAACCATCGGTGGAAGCAAAGTACTTCTGCTCGTTGACCAGGAACAGCATCGAGTTGACGAAGCTGGCACCAGCGCCCATTGCGGCAGCGTTGACGTCCAGCAGCAGGCCGACCTTGTCCTTGATCGGCACCTCCATCGCATTCTTGCGGATCGGCGTGCGCCAGCTCACTTCACCCACGCCCGGCGCCTTGGCCAGCTGCACCGGTGCGGTCTGCACGCCGGCATTGGCCTTGGCGATGGCCGCCGCCTGCTGCGCGGCCCTGGCCACGTCAGCGGTACCCAGTGCGTTGGTGGCGGCGAAGCCCCAGGCGCCGTTGACGATCACGCGGATGCCCACGCCGGTGGACTCGGTGTTCACCACGTTCTGCACCTTGTCCTCGCGGGTGATCACGAACTGCCGCAGGTAGCGGCCGATGCGCACGTCGCAGTAGGTGGCACCGGCGCTGCGCGCCGCCTGCAGCGCCGCGTCGGCCAGGCGCTTCTTCAATGCCGGGTCGAGGCTGGACTGCAGCTGCTCGGCGGCGATCACCTTGCCGAAGAAGGAGGGCACGATCAGCCCGCCCGCGGTAAGCCCGGTCAGGGCCAGGAAGTCACGTCTTTGCAAGGCTGCTCTCCATGTCGAAGGATGGGTGGCTCAAGCGCCGAGACTGCGCGCGGTGTTGATGATGTTGATGCCGTTGAAGCGGGTGGTGGACGAACCGTGCGAGACCGCCGAGACCTGGCCGGGCTGGCCCTTGCCGTCGAAGAACGAACCGCCCAGGCGGAAATCGCGTTCATCGCAGATGGCCGTGCAGGCATTCCAGAATTCCGGCGTGCGGATCTGGTAGGCCGCATCCTCGATCATGCCGGCGATCTTTCCGTCCTTGATCTGGTAGTACAGCTGGCCACCGAACTGCGCGTTGTAGCGCTGCTGGTCGATCGAGTACGACCCCCGGCCGTGGATGTAGATACCGTTCTCCACGTCCTTGATCATGTCCTCGACGCTGAGCGGCTGCTTGCCCGGCGCCAGCGAGACATTGGCCATGCGCTGGAACTGCACGCTGGACCAGGAATCGGCGTAGCTGCAGCCATGCGATGCATCGCGGCCGAGGATATGGGCTTCATCGCGGGTGGCCTGGTAATCGACCAGGATGCCGTCGCGCACCAGGTCCCAGCGCTGGGTCTTGACGCCCTCGTCGTCGTAGCCGACCGCACCGAGGCTGCCCGGCTGGGTCTTGTCGGCGAAGAAGGTGACGATGTCGCTGCCCCAGCGGAAACCCGCATCGCGCTTGTCCAGCGTGGCGAAGCTGGTGCCGGCGTAGTTGGCTTCGTAGCCGAGCACGCGGTCCAGCTCCAGCGGGTGGCCGACGTTCTCGTGGATGGTCAGGAACAGGTTGGACGGGTCCAGCACCAGGTCGTACTTGCCGGGCTTCACCGACGGCGCCTTCAGTTTCTCGCGCGCGTGGCGGGCGGCCGCAATGGCGTCCTCGACCGGGTCGTAGGAATCGCGGTAAGCGGTGATGCCACCGGGCAGGTGCACCTTGCCGCGCGCATCGCCATCGAGGAACTCATAGCCCATGCCCATCGGCGAGGACAGGCCGGCGCGGGTGCGGAACCTGCCGCTGGCCTTGTCGATGGCGGTGGCGGTGAACGGCAGCCAGATGCGATGGATGTCCTGGTCGATGAACGAGCCATCGCTGGAGGCGAAGTACTTCTGTTCGTTGACCAGGAACAGGGTGGAATTGATGTAGTCGGCGCCCGCATCCAGCGCGGCGGCATTGAGGGCCAGCAGCAGTTCGACCTTGTCCTGGATCGGCACCGCCATCGCGTTCCTGCGGACGGGGGTCTGCCAGCGCACCTCCCCGACCGGCGGCGTCGGCGCCAGCTGCACCGGCCGGGTCTGGATGCTGGCGTTGGCGCGGGCGATCGCGGCCGCCTGCTCGACCGCAGCGCGTACGGCGGCCTCGGTCTGCTGGTGGGTGGCAGCGAAGCCCCAGGCCCCGTTGACGATCACCCGCACGCCCACGCCGGACGATTCGCGGTTGGTCACGTTGCCGACCTGATGCTCGCGGGTGATGACCGACTGGTTGAGGTAGCGGCCGATGCGCACATCGCAGTAGCTGGCCTTGGCCGTGCGTGCGGTGGCCAGCGCCACGTCCGCCAGGCGCCTGCGCTGGAGGGTGTCGACCGGGGCGAGCAGTTGCTCGGCGGCGATGGCACGGGAATGCGGCAGCAGCAGGCCCGCCAGGCCCAGACCGGAAAAAGCCAGGAACTCACGTCGTTGCACAGCGTTTCTCTCTCTCGCTTGCGTGCGGCCGGCAACGGGCCGAGCCGATCACGTCAACCACTCGACTTTCGCCAGCGCGGGGCATCCGGGCAAGTGACTGCAGTCATGGTTGGGGGTGTTACGGCAGGGCTGCGCCCTGCACCGGCTCAATGCAACGGCAACAGCAACGGCCAAAGCCAGAGTCAGAGCGGCATTCCGTGGGATGGCGGGGCGGTGTGGGTGGGCAGGACACGCCGTAAACCCCCCTCCGGGGTCCGGCCCAGCCGCTGGCGGCTGGGCGTTCGGGCGCTTGCGAAGCAGTGCTTCGCAAGCAAAGCGCCCTCACCCATGGGGGCTCGATGGCGCCATCCATGGCGCCAACGGTCCTGCCCACCCACACCGCCCCGCCTCTGACAGATTCCGTGCGCTGCTGGTAGGTGTCGACCTTGGTCGACACATCTGTCAGATATCGAATGAAATTCGGGGTCAGATCCGTTTTCCTGCGGAAAACGGATCTGACCCCAAGAGTGTTTCCGACAGATCGCGGCCAACTGTCGAAGGCGGGGTGGGTCCGGTGGCAGGGGCGTGAGCGCCATGGATGGCGCGACCGAGCCTCCATGGACGGATTTACGGCGTCCCCTGCCACCGGATCCACCCCGCCATCCCTCAGAAAGCCCGCTGTTGCTGTTGCTGTTGCTTTGGCTGTTGCCGTTGCTGTGGCTTGAAGCAGGTGCAGGGCGCAGCCCTGCTCGGAACACTCCCTCGTGCACAATGGGGCCGACCCCGCCCGGACACCCTCCTGATGTCGAGCAAGCCGTATTCAGAAGCCTGCGAGCGCAACCGCGAACCGATCGCCGCCGCACTCGACCCGTGGATGGGCGACCGCCATCGGGTGCTGGAAATCGGCAGCGGCACCGGCCAGCACGCGGCCTTCTTCGCCGAGCGTTGGCCCTGGCTGCGCTGGCAGCCCAGCGACCATCCGGACCATCTGCCCGGCATCGAGGCCTGGCGCGCGGAAGCGGCGCTGCTGAACCTGCTGCCGCCGGTGGCGCTGCAGGTGGAACTGCCACCGGCGCCTGGGCTCAGCCTGCCACAGGGCAGCACGTTCGACGCCGCGTTCAGCGCCAACACGTTGCACATCATGAGTTGGGCGCACGTGCAGGCGTTGTTCGCCGCGCTGCCATCGGTGCTGCGTCGCGGCGCGCTGCTGGCGGCGTACGGCCCGTTCAACTACGGCGGCCGCTACAGCAGCGACAGCAACGCGCAGTTCGATGCCTGGCTGAAGGCGCGCGACCCGCGCAGCGGCATCCGCGATAGCGAAGCGGTGCAGGCGCTGGCCGCCGACCACGGATTCACCCGCCTGGGGGATGTGGCGATGCCGGCCAACAACCGCCTGCTGCTGTGGCGGTTGGGGTAAACCATCGGTAGTGCCGGCCGCTGGCCGGCAACCGATTGCCCGGATGAATGCCGGCCAGCGGCCGGCACTCCCTTCAGGCCACCTGCACGATATGCAGCGCCTTCGGATTGCGCCACTGCGCCAGCAGGGCCGCTTCGCGCGCCTTGGCCTGCTCGAAATGCGCTTCCTTGACGTGGCCGAAGCCGCGGATGTGCTCGGGGATGCTGGCAATCTCCACCGCCAGGGCCAGGCGGTCGTCATCCAGGCCGTCCAGCAGTACCTGCACGGTGGCCTCGTAATCGCCGATCAGCTTGCGCTCCATGCGGCGTTCCGCGGTGCGCCCGAATACGTCGAAGCGGCCGCCACGCAGGAACTTCAGCCTGGCCAGCAGGCCGAAGGCCTTGAACATCCACGGGCCGTATTCCTTCTTCAGCAACCGGCCCTGCTCATCCTTCCTGGCGAACAGCGGCGGCGCCAGGTGGAAGCGCAGCTGGTAGTCGCCCTCGAACTGCTGCTGCAGGCGGCGCTGGAAGTCGCCGCTGGTGTACAGGCGGGCCACTTCGTACTCGTCCTTGTAGGCCATCAGCTTGAACAGGTAGCGGGCCACGGTCTCGGTCAGCGCAGTGGAGCCGCCGATGCGGTCGGCTTCGGCGGTGCGCACGCGCTCGACCAGGCTGCGGTAGCGGTTGGCGTAGGCAGTGTCCTGGTACTCGACCAGGAACGCGGCGCGGCGCTCGATCATTTCATCCAGCGAGCGCGACAGGCGGGCGTCATCCAGCGGCAGGAACGCCACGTCGCCACCGTGCGAGGGCAGGCCGCGCAGTTCGCGTTCGTCGCCGGTGTTGCGCGGCGCCGCAGTGGCACCCCATTCATTGCCCTCCCACTCGCCTGGCGGCAGCGGATGCAGCGGGCCCGGGGTGGATTCGGCATCGGTGTGGCGGTTGCGCACCAGGCCGGCGGCCTGCTGCACGGCCTGCGGATCGACCACGGCCAGGCGGCCCCACGCAAAGGCCTGCTGGTTCATCGCCACGGCGGCGCCATTGAGCTCGATGGCGCGCATCAGTGAGTCGAACGACAGCGGCACCAGGCCCTGCTGCCAGGCGTAGCCGAGGATGAACAGGTTGGCGGCGATGGCATCGCCCAGCAGCGCGGTGGCCAGCTGGGTGGCATCGAGCAGCAGTGGTTCCTGGCCGCCCAGTGCCACGCGCACGCCGGCGATGATGTCGGCGGCGGGGAACTGCATGTCCGGGCGGGTGGTGAACGTGCCCGGCATCGCTTCGTAGGTGTTCAGCACCACCTGCGAACGGCCGGCGCGCACCTTCGACAGCGCCCAGTAATCGTTGACCACCACCATGTCGCAGCCCAGCACCAGGTCGGCTTCACCGGCGGCGATACGCACGGCGTGGATGTCTTCAGGGCGACGGGCAATGCGGATATGCGTGGTCACCGCGCCGCCCTTCTGCGCCAGGCCGGTCTGGTCGAGCACGGTCGCGCCCTTGCCTTCCAGGTGGCCGGCCATGCCCAGCAGCGCGCCGATGGTCACCACGCCGGTACCGCCGACGCCGGTGATCAGGATGTTCCAGGGCTGTTCCAGGCTGCCGCGAAGGGTCGGTGCCGGCAGGTTGTCCAGCAGCGTGGACGCATCGCGCTTGCTGCCCTTGCGCGGCTGGCCACCGTGCACGGTGACGAAGCTCGGGCAGAAGCCGTTCACGCAGGAATAGTCCTTGTTGCAGTTGGACTGGTCGATCTCGCGCTTGCGCCCGAACTCGGTTTCCTTCGGCAGCACCGACACGCAGAAGCTCTTCTTGCCGCAGTCGCCGCAGCCTTCGCAGACCAGCGAATTGATCAGCACCCGCTTCTGCGGGTCTTCCAGCTTGCCGCGCTTGCGGCGGCGGCGCTTCTCGGTGGCGCAGGTCTGTTCGTAGATCAGGATCGAAACACCCTTCACTTCGCGCAGGCGCTTCTGCACTTCGTCCAGCTCGCTGCGGTCATGGAACTCGACGTCGCTGGGGAAGTGCTCGCGCTGGCCGGTCCACTTGCCGATGTTGTCCGACAGCACCACGATGGTGTGGATGCCTTCGGCGCGCATCTGTTTTGCGATGTCCGGCACGCTCAGCGGACCGTCCACCGGCTGGCCGCCGGTCATCGCCACCGCATCGTTGTAGAGGATCTTGTAGGTGATGTTGACGCCGGCAGCGACCGCCTGGCGGATCGCCAGCGAACCGCTGTGGAAGTAGGTGCCGTCGCCGAGGTTCTGGAACACGTGCGGGGTATCGGTGAACGGCGCCTGCCCGGCCCAGGTCACGCCTTCGCCGCCCATGTGGGTGAAGGTGTCGGTGCTGCGGTCCATCCAGGTCACCATGTAATGGCAACCGATGCCGGCCAGCGCACGCGAGCCTTCCGGCACGTTGGTGGACGTGTTGTGCGGGCAGCCGGAGCAGTAGTGCGGCACGCGCGGAAAACTGGCGCGCGGCAACGCAAGTTCGGCTTCCTTCTCCTGCATCCACTGCAGGCGCTGCTCGATCGATGCGTTGTTGAAGAACTTCTGGATGCGGCGACCGATCACGCCGGCGATGGTGGCCGGGGTCAGTTCACCGGTGGACGGCAGGATCCACTCGCCGCTCTCGTCGTACTTGCCGACGATGGACGGGCGCTGGCCCCAGCTGGCCGGCCAGTTGAAGAACTGTTCCTTCATCTGGCGCTCGATGAAGGCACGCTTCTCCTCCACCACGATGATGTCTTCCAGGCCCTGCGCGAAGCGCGCGATGCCCTGCGGCTCCAGCGGCCAGGTCATGCCGACCTTGTACACGCGGATGCCGATGTCGGCGCACGCCGTTTCATCCAGGCCCAGGTATTCCAGCGCCTGCAGCACGTCCAGGTAGCTCTTGCCGGTGGTGACGATGCCCAGCCGCGCGCGCGGCGCGTCCATCACCACCTTGTCGATGCCGTTGGCGCGGGCGAAGGCCTGTGCGGCCTTCACCGCATAGCGGTGCAGGCGCATTTCCTGGTCCAGCGGCGGGTCCGGCCAGCGGATGTTGAGGCCGCCGGTCGGCATCTCGAAGTCTTCCGGCAGCACGATGCGGCGCGCCATCGGATCGACCTCGACCGAGGCCGACGATTCCACCGTCTCGGCGATCGTCTTGAAGCCGACCCAGCGGCCGGTATAGCGGCTCATCGCCCAGCCCAGCAGGCCCATGTCCAGGATGTCCTGCACGCCGGCCGGATTCAGCACCGGCATCATCGCGCTGACGAACTCGTCCTCGCTGCCATGCGGCAGGGTTGAACTGCGGCAGGCGTGATCATCGGCGGCCAGCGCCAGCACGCCGCCATGGCGCGAGGTGCCGGCGGCATTGGCGTGCTTGAACACGTCGCCGCAGCGGTCCACGCCCGGGCCCTTGCCGTACCACATGCCGAACACGCCCTGCACGTTGGCGCCGGGGAACAGGTTGGTCTGCTGGGTGCCCCACACCATGGTGGCGCCCAGGTCCTCGTTCAGGCCGGGGGTGAACTTCACCTTGGCCGCGTCGAGGTGCTTGCGCGCGCGCCACAGCTCCAGGTCAAAGCCGCCCAGCGGGCTGCCACGGTAGCCACTGACGAAACCGGCGCTGTCGATGCCTTCGTGCGCGTCGCGCAGCCGCTGCATCAACGGCAGTTTCACCAGCGCCTGCACGCCACTCAGGTAGATCCGCCCCTCGTTGCGGGTGTACTTGTGGTCGAGCGTGTAGTCACGGTCGATCAGGTCGGCGGAAGAGGGCGAAGTGAGTTGCGCGGTACTGGTCATGGCTGGCCCGGTCAGGATCGGCTGGCACCGGCCGCGTGCAGGCACGCGGCGGGAAAGGCGCGAATTGTAGCAGCGAGGCCCGACCGGCCCGGCACTCGCGCCGGCGGCCATGCTGGGGTTAGGATCGGGGAGAGAGAGGGAGGCTGCGGTTGCGGCCTGGGGAGAAGGGATGTCAGTTGCAGCAAAGATCCTGGGCAGCATGTTGCTGGTCTCGGGAACGGCCCCCGTGTGGGCCGCGCCGGCGGTGCCGGCACCACAGGAGTTCTACTTCGACAGCGATGCGGCCGCCGTGCCGATGGTCGTGGTCCAGTCCGACGGGGATGCGCTGGTGGCGCAGCTGCTCAAACAGCGCGAGCGCGGCCGGCGTACCGTGGAGGCCACCGTGCAGCTGGCGTCGGTGGCCATTGCGCAGGGCCGCACCGAGCTGGGTGAACAGCTGTATCGCGAAGCACTGAAGGATGCGCCGGTGCAGGGCAGCCTGGGCCGTAGCGTGCGCTGGAATTACGGCTGGGACCTGCTGCGTCAGGGCCAGCCCGAAGCCGCCCTGGAGCAATGGCAGGCTGCTGCCGGTGGTTCGCTGAGCAAGCCGGGCTGGCTGCCACCCACCTATGCGCTGGCGCTGTGGCGGGCCGGGCGGAAGCAGGAGGCGGTGCAGTGGTATGCCGCAGCGGTGCGTACCGAGCCGACGCAATGGAGCGACAGCAGCCGCTTTGCGCAGTTGTTGCCGTTGTGGCGTGACGACGAGCGCGCCTCGCTGGCGGAAGTGCAGCAGGCCTGGGCGGCCGCGCCGCCGGCCTGGCCCTGAGGGAAGGGGGGGGCCGGGTTGCACCCGGCACCCGCAGAGGCAACGGCTGGAGCAACTGCAGCAGCCGAAGCAACAGCGGGCTTCCTGCGGGATGGCGGGGCACTGTGGGTTTGCGGGGCCGCCGTAAACCCATCCATGGGGGCTTGGTCGCCGCATCCATGCGGCTCACACCCCGCAAACCCACAGTGCCCCGCCTTCGACAGGTTCCGGCGGCTGTTGGTAGGTGTCGACCTTGGTCGACACGGTAGGTCCACGCCATGCGTGGATGAGATCTGCCAGGGCTAGAAATCGAACTGGGGTCAGATCCGTTTTCCTCTGGAAAACGGATCTGACCCCAGGGCCTCAAGAGCAGCCAGCCAACCGCTTTTGCTTTTGCTTCTGCTCTTTTTCTTTCTTCCACGTGGCTGATCGCCAACCGCAGCTGTTGCTTTCAGCAACCAGCCACGAGGGGCTGCGCCGTTCGCCGGAACCCCTCAATCGTCCGCGGAAACCGTCCGCCCCGACGCCCATGCCCGCAATGCCTCTACCTGCTCGGCCATCAGCACCGACAGCGGCCGCGTCGCACGGATCTCGTTCATCAGCAGCTCGGTATCCAACGGCCGGCCTTCGGCGTGCGCCGCATACAGCCCGGCCACGATCGCCTGCTCGATCTCGGCGCCGGAGAAGCCATTGGCCGCGGCCGCCAGCGCCGGCAGCGCGAAGTCGTCGCCGTTGAGCTGGCGTCGCCCCAGGTGCAGCCGCAGCAGCTCCACACGCACCTCAGGCGTGGGCAGGTCGACGAAGAAGATCTCGTCAAAGCGGCCCTTGCGCAGCAGTTCGGCCGGCAACTCGTGTACCTGGTTGGCGGTGGCGACGATGAAGACCGGCGCCTTGCGTTCGGCCATCCAGGTCAGCAGGTAGCCGAGCACGCGGCGCGATACGCCACCGTCCTCGCCACCGCTGGCCAGGCCCTTCTCGATCTCGTCCATCCACAACACGCAGGGCGCCAGCTGCTCGGCCGAGGCCAGCGCCTGGCGCAGGTTGGCCTCGGTCTCGCCGTGGTACTTGTTGTACAGCGCGCCCACGTCCAGGCGCAGCAGCGGTACGCCGAAGCCGGCGGCGGTGGCCTTGGCCAGCATCGATTTGCCGCAGCCCTGCACGCCCAGCAGCAACATGCCGCGCGGCGGATCCAGTCCGGCCGGTGCCGAGCCGGCGATGAAGGCCACCCGGCGCTGGCTGATCCAGCGCTTGAGCCGGTTGGCACCGGCCACGTCGCCGAAGCGCGCGCTGTCATGCTCGAAGAACAGGTGGCCGCTGCGGTTGAGCAGCTCGAACTTCAGCCGTGCCAGCTGCGGCAGGTCGTCGTCGCGCAGCGCGCCATCGGCGTAGATCAGCTGGCGGGCGATGCGGCGGGCATCGACCAGGCTCAGGCCCTGCAGGTTCTTCAGGATCTTCTTCACCGCCTCGCTGTCGACCTCGACACGGCGGCCGCCGTGTTCGCGCGCATAGGCGTCGGCCTCCTCGCGCAGCATCTTCAGCAGGGCGTTGGCATCGGGCAGGCGCGGGTTGAAGCGCACCGCCAGGGCCTCCAGCTCGGCCGGCAGCTCGACCTTGGCGCCGATCAGCACCAGCACATGCGGCTCGCTATGGCGGCGCTGGATCAGGTCGCGCAGCGCGCGCTGGTGGCTGGCATACCCCAGGTAGGGGTGGAAATCGAGCAGCAGGTAGACACCCCGCTGATCGGCCTGGCGGATCATCTGCAGGGCGGCGCTGGCATCGGGCGGGCCGACTGGCGGGTCCTCGCGGTCCAGGTCGATGCGACGCAGGCCCTCGGTGATGGACCAGCGGTGCAGGGCCCGCCACACGTGCATCAGCGTCTGCCGGAACAGCTCGACGATGCGGGCCTCATCCTGGGTCTCGATCACGATCAGGGGGGTATTGGCGCGGATCAGTGCGCTCAGGTCCTGCAGTTCGCTCATGCCGGTTCGATCCTTCGGGGGCGCCACGATAGCAAAGGCGATGGCCACTGGTTCAGCACGGTGCTACCTCCCGTCACCACCGCCGGTGTACGCTCGGGGCACGTACCCGGAAGCGAGGCTGGCATGAAGACGATCCTGGTGGCCGGTTCCAAGGGCGGGGTGGGCAAGACCACCGTCGCCACCCACCTGGCCGCGTACGCGGCATTGCAGGGCAAGGCCACGGTGATCGCCGATGCCGACCCGCAGGGCTCCAGCACCCGCTGGGCACAACGGCGGGCAGGGCTGGAAAGCGCGGTGCTCCCCATCGATGTGTATCGGAAGAAGCAGTGGGCGCAGAAGCTGCCCGACGGTACCGATACCGTCATCATCGATGCACCGGCCGGTGCGCTGGCCGACGATATCCCCCATTTCCTGGACGCGGCCGACGCCGTGGTGGTGCCGGTGCTGCCCTCGGCGCTGGATATCGAAGCCATCGTCGGCTTCCTCAACAGCCTGGCCCAGAACCCGCGCGTGCACAGCCGCAAGCTGCCGGTGGGGCTGGTCCTCAACCGCACCAAACCCTGGACCCAGACTTCGCAGCAGGCGCTGCAGATGCTGGCCGAATGGCCATACCCGGTGGTCGCGCAGCTGCGTGACAGCCAGAGCTACGTGGTCATGACCGGCCTGGGCCGCAGCCTGTTCGACTATCGCTCCGCCCAGGTGCGCGAACACCAGGCCGACTGGGAGCCGCTGCTGTCCTGGCTCAAGCTTTGATGCCTGCCTCACTTCTCCTGCTGCATCCTCTTCTCCATGGAAACCCGCGATGCGTGAACTGATCCTGCTGCGCCATGCCCATGCCGAACCCGCCGTTTCCGGCCAGGCCGACCTCGACCGGCCGCTGTCGCCGGTGGGGCTCGCCGAGGCCGAAGCCGCCGGCAAGTGGTTGAAGGAAAACAACCTGCTGCCCGACTGCGTGCTGTGCTCGCCGTCGCGACGTACCCGCGAGACCCTGGAAGCGGTGATGACGGCCATCGGCTATGTCGAAAAGCGCCTGGAAGACCGGATCTACGAAGCCACCCCGGGCACCCTGGCGGCGCTGGTGGACGAGCGTCGTGACCTGGACCGGGTGCTGATCGTCGGCCACAACCCGGGCCTGGAGCAGCTGGTGGCCCTGATGACCGACGGCACCAGCAGTGACTATCGCGGCATGCCGCCGGGCGGTGTGGCCGTGCTTGGCTTCCCGCGCGAGGCCTCGATCGAACCCGGCGTGGCCAGCCTGAACGCGTTCTGGTGGCCGTGATCCGATGAGCCTGGCGCGGCGCAGCCGCTTCCTGCTGCCCGCGTTGCTGGCGCTCGGCCCGGCCTGGGCCGCGGCGCCCCCACCGACCCCGTTGCCGCCCGTGTCCGCCGAGGCGCCACGGGTATTGCGCCTGGATACCCAGCGCTCGCGGATCGGCTTCGAGGTGCGCACCCGATTCGGCCAGCGCATCGAAGGCGTGTTCCCGCACTTCGAGGGGCGTATCGAGATCCTGTCCGACGGCCGTCACCAGGTGCACCTGAAGATGTTCACCCGCTCGGTGGAGATCCCCGGCAAGGCGCGCTATACCGGCTGGATGCGCGGCGAGGAGTTCTTCGATGCCGGGCGCCATCCGGTGGTCGAGTTCGACTCGCTGCCCTACTGGCCGGAGACCGTGGAGCAGGGCGGCGCCATCAACGGCCGGCTGACCCTGCGCGGCATCAGCCACCCCGAGTCATTGCAGGTCGAGAAGGCGGAGTGCGCCCGACCCGGCTATGATTGCGACGTCGTCAGCCGCGGTACCGTGCAGCGAGGCCGGTATGGAATGGACAGCTGGCAGCTAGCCTTGAGTGACCGAGTGACCTTCGTATTGCGTGCGCGCCTGAGCGAGGCGCCGAAACCGTGAACCTCCTGCTGCGCGTCCTGGCGCTGGCAACCGTGTTGCTGGGCAGCGGTTGTGCATCGCTCTCGCATGCCGAGCGTGACCGTGCCGAAGCGATTGCCGTGCAGGCGCGCTCGACCGACGTCGACTGCCAGCGCGCCGACCGCTGCGCGCAGGACTCGCCGTTGCGTGCGCTGGCGGGCCGGGCGTTCACCGAATCCACCCCGGAACAGCCACGCCACTACGCCACCCTGCTCGACGAGGGCGAGGGCGCCCTGGTCGCGCGCCTGAACCTGCTGCGCAGCGCCACCCGCAGCATCGACCTGCAGACCTACATCTTCGACAAGGACGACAGTGCCCGGCTGGTCATCGACGAGCTGCTGGCCGCGTCGCGGCGCGGGGTGAAGGTGCGGGTGCTGATCGACCAGCTCTCGGCAATCTCCGACCTGCAGATCCTCGGCGCCCTGTCCGGCGCGCACCAGAACTTCCAGCTGCGGGTCTACAACCCTACCTTCGGCAAGGCCCGGCTGAACTACTTCGACTATGCCGGCAGCGTGCTGTGCTGCTTCCGCCGCTTCAACCAGCGCATGCACAACAAGCTGCTGGTGATCGACGATGCGATCGGCGTGGTTGGCGGCCGCAACTACCAGGACGACTATTACGACTGGGACCGCGAGTACAACTTCCGCGACCGCGACGTGCTGATCGCCGGCCCGGAGGCGCGGGCGATGGCGGCCAACTTCGATGCCTTCTGGCGCGCCAGGCGCAGCGTGCCGGCCGAGCGCCTGAACGATGTCGGCCGCACCCTGCTGCGCGAGGGCGTGCCGACCCTGCCGCCGGCCAGCTTCCGCCGCCCCGAGCGGGTGGAGCGGGTCAGTGCCGAAGCCAATGACATGGACTTCGTCAGCCGTTCCTTCGTCGATACCGCGTTGCCGGTGGCCTCGGTGCGCTATGTCGCCGACCTGCCGCGCAAGCACCGGCGCGAGAAGGCCGATGCGCCGCTGGCCGGACAGCACGTGACCGAGCCGCAGCTGGATGCGCTGATCGCCGGCGCGCAGAAGGAAGTGATCCTGCAGACGCCGTACCTGGTGCTGTCCAAACCGGCGCAGAAGCTGTTCCGCGAGCTGCGCAAGCGACCGCAGCCGCCGCGCGTGGTGGTGTCCAGCAACAGCCTGGCGGCGACCGACAACCCGATCGTCTATGCGCTGTCGTACAAGTACAAGCGGCGCAACATGCGCGAACTGGGCTTCAACATCTTCGAATACAAGCCGTTCCCGCTGGATGCACCGGTCGATTACCGCAACCTGCTGCCCGACCCGATCGCCGCGCCGGAAGGCGACGACGACGGCGGGCGCAACCCGCTGATCGGCGGCAGTGCTGCCGGCAGCAATGCCGGCGACCGTCGCGATCGCGATGAGCATCCGGCACCCACCGGCAAGCAGGGGCCGGTGAACCATCCGCGCACCGGCAGTGCCTACCAGAACGCGCGCGAGCGCCGCCGTGCGGCCGGCAGCGAGGTCGAGACCCGCCTGCTGCGCACCGAGACCCGGCCCTCGTTCCTGGGCAGCAAGGCGGTCAACAAGCCGTTGCCGGTCACCCGCAAGGGTGCGCGCATGGGCCTGCATGCCAAGTCACTGGTGGTCGATCGCCGCATCGGCGTGGTCGGTACCCACAACTTCGACCCGCGCAGCGAGAACTACAACACCGAAGGCGCGGTGATCATCGATGACCCGGCCTTCGCCGAGCAGCTGGCCGAGAGCATCCTGCGCGACACCCACCCGCAGAACTCGTGGACGGTGGCGCCGCGGGCCAAGCCGCCGGTGCTGTCCGGGCTCAACTACAGCGTCGGCAAGGCCTCCGAAGCACTGCCGATCCTCGACTTCTGGCCGTGGCGCTATGCCACCGACTACGAGTTCAAGCCCGGCCCGGACTGCCCGCAGCCGTTGCCCCGGCAGGACCCGGGCTTCCACCGCTGCTATGTCGCCGTGGGTGATTTCCCCGAGGTCAATGTCGGTCCGAAGTGGCTGCTGGTACGCATGCTGACCGCATTCGGCGCCGGCCTCGTTCCCATCCTCTGAAGGTGCCCGCATGACCCAGGTGTTCCGCGAAGCCGTTTCCCTCGAGCAGCTCAACACGCTCAGCCGCAACACCGCGATCGCGTCGCTGGGCATCGTCTTCAGCGCGGCCGGTGACGACTGGCTGCAGGCCACCATGCCGGTGGACGAGCGCACCCGCCAGCCCTACGGCATCCTGCATGGCGGCGCGTCGGTGGTGCTGGCCGAGACTCTGGGCAGCAGCGCCGGCAACCTGTGCGTGGATACGGCCAAGCAGATCTGCGTGGGGCTGGAAATCAACGCCAACCACGTGCGTGCGGTGCGTTCGGGCACGGTCACCGGCACCGCCCGCGCGCTGCACGTGGGCCGCAGCACCCAGCTGTGGGAGATCCGCATCGAGGACGAGCAGGGCCGGTTGGTGTGCATCTCGCGGCTGACCCTGGCGGTGGTGGCGGCCGGCCACGGCTGAGCCCCGGACGGGCGGTGACGGCAGCGGAACCCAGCGTTCCCTGCCGATTGCCCCGGTCGATGGGTGTTATGGCCTAAATCGGCTGGCAGCGATGACGGCCCTCCGGTATCGTGCGCGGATGACTTCCCCCACTCCGGCCCCCCGCGGCGGCGTGGCGCGTGTGTGCCGTTACCTGTACCGCGTACCGCTGCTGTTGGTCCACATCATCGTGTTCCTGCCGCTCATCCTGATCGGCATGCTTCGGCCGTGGGGCGAACTGCGCGTGGGCGAGGCGACCCTGGGGGCCAAAGTGGTCAACTGGTGGCAGGGGGGGCTGATGTGGATCTTCGGCTTCCGCCTGGTGCAGATCGGCAGGCCGCTGCCCGGCGCCGTGCTGTTCGTCGCCAACCACGTCAGCTGGGTCGACATCTGCATCCTGCACAGCCAGCGCATGATGGGCTTCGTCGCCAAGCGCGAGATCGCCAGCTGGCCGCTGGTCGGGTGGCTGGCCGCGCGCGGGCAGACCATCTTCCACCAGCGCGGCAACACCGAATCGCTCGGTGGCGTGATGCAGGTGATGGCCGATCGCCTGCGCGAAGGCAAGGCAGTGGGCGTGTTCCCCGAAGGGCGTACCCGCGGTGGCCACGAAGTGGGCCCGTTCCATGCCCGCATCTTCCAGGCGGCGGTTGAGACCGGCGTGCCGGTGCAGCCGGTGGCTCTGGTGTACGGGCTCAAGGGCGACGCGCAGACCATTGTCGCGTTCGGCCCCGGCGAGAGTTTCTTCGCCAATTTCCTGCGCCTGCTCGGTGAGCCGGCGCGGCGTGCGGAAGTGCATTTCCTGGCACCGATCGGTGCGCAGGACCTGGAAGGCCGTCGGCGCATCGCGGAGACGTCGCGCGCGCGCATCGTGGCGGCCATGAGCACGCAGTGAGGGTGCGGTGGCCCTGATCCCGCCACCCGTCCTGGACGCCGGCACGCCGACGCTGCACGCGGCTGACTACCAGCCACCGCGCTGGCTGCGCAATCCGCACCTGCAGTCGATGCTCAGCTCCAGCCGCATGCGCCTGCAGCGCGGCCTGCTGCTGCTGGCCGCGACCGGCGCGATCAGCGAAGAACTGATCCTCGACGGCGGCGACGGCGTGCGCCTGCAGGGCTGGCACAGCCATGTCGAAGGCCGCGAACCCAAGGGCATGGCCCTGCTGCTGCACGGCTGGGAAGGCAGTGCCGAATCCAGCTACATGCGCATGGCGGCCGCGCGCATGCTCGAACAGGGCTTCGACGTGGTGCGGCTGAATTTCCGCGACCACGGCAATACCCATCACCTCAACCCCGGCATCTTCCACTCCAACCTGATCGACGAAGTGGTGCATGCCGCAGGCGATATCGCCCAGCGCTGGCCGCAGCTGCCGCTGGTGGCCGCCGGCTACTCGCTGGGCGGCAACTTCGTGCTGCGCCTGGCCCTGCGTGCGCCGGCGGCCGGCGTGCCGCTGCTGCGCGTCGCCTCGGTATGCCCGGTGCTGGACCCGGCGCTGACCATGGAGAGCATCGAGAACGGCCCGGCAATGTACGACTGGTACTTCCGGCGCAAGTGGGCCGGTTCGTTGCGGCGCAAGCGCGACCTGTTCCCCGAACTGAGCGACTGCGACGACCGCGTGCTGAAGCTGGACATCCGTGCGTTGACCGCCTGGCTGGTCGAGCGCCACACCAGTTTCGGCTCGTTGCAGGCCTATTTCGACGGCTACTCGATTGCCGGCGACCGCCTGTCCTCGCTGCAGGTGCCGGCCGACATCCTGATGGCGCAGGATGACCCGGTGATCCCGTACGCGACCTTCAGCGACTGGCAGCTGCCGCGCCAGGCGCACCTGGAAACCGCCTGCTGGGGCGGCCACTGTGGCTTCCTGGAAAACTGGCGCGGTGACGGCTTCTCCGAGCGCTGGGTGGCGCAGCGCCTGCAGCGCGTGCTGCAAGGCTGAACCGGCACGGGCGCGCAGGCCGCTACAATACGGGTTTGCCCTTGAACCGGACCGCCATGCAAGACCAGATCATCCAAGCGTTGCGCCAGAACGAGGCCGACCAGGCCGTGCAGCTGGCCCAGGCGTGGACCCGTGATGAACCCGGCCAGGCCGAGGCCCACCGCTGGCTGGCGCTTGCGCTGCAGCAGCAGGGCAAGGCCGAGGACGCGATGGAGGCCCTGCAGCAGGCGCTGCAGCTGGCCCCGGACAATGCCCAGCTGCACCTGCAGCACGCCGGCCTGCTGCTGGCCCTGCGCCAGTTCGACGGCGCTGGCGAAGCACTGACGCGCACCACCGGGCTGGACCCGAACGCCTTCGCTGCCTACCTGATGCAGGCCCACCTGGCGATCGGCCGCAACGATTTCGATGAAGCGCAGCGCCTGTCCACCCTGGCCTCGCGTGTCGAACCGGACCACCCGGAACTGCTGACCATCGACGGCATGATCGCGCTGCGCCGCGATGATGCCGATCGCGCGCTGACGCTGCTGTCGGCCGCCAACCAGGCCCAGCCCAACGACATTCGCGTGCTCTACGCACTGGGCTTCGCCTACCTGGGCAAGAACATGCTGGCCTTCGCCGAGCAGGCGTTCCGCCGCGTGCTGGAACTGAACCCGACCATCGCCTCGCTGCATGGCCTGGTGGTGCAGCTGGCCATGCGCCAGGGCAACCTGGACGCTGCCGCCGAAGCGATGCAGATCGCGCTGCAGCAGCAGGGCCTGGATACGCCATCGATGCGCCGCCTGGCCGGCGAACTGGCACTGCGCGGCGGCCAGCCGCTGCAGGCGCTGGAGCACCTGCTGCCGTTGCTGGAATCGCTGCCTGACGACCGCGACGTACTGCAGTTGCTGCTGATGTCCTGGCAGCGCCTGGGCCGCGAAGACGAGGCCCGCGCACGCCTGGATGCCGCCCTGGAGCAGCACCCGCAGCTGCACGACCTGTGGCTGGCACGCCTGGCGGTGGAAGAGGTCGGCAGTGCCACCGCCGCCGCCACGGTCGAGCGCTGGATGGACGCGATGCCGGGCCACCTGCCGGCGCTGGAAGCGCGCCTGCGCCTGCACGACATGGTGGGCGAACACGCCCAGGCCGAAGCGATCGCCGAGCGCATCGTCAACCTCGAACCGGGCCGCGTCAGCGGCGAAACCCGCCTGGTCGAAGGCCTGCTGCAGCGCGATCCGGCCGCCGCGGTCGCCCGCGTGCAGGCGCTGATCGACATGGCACCGGAAGGCCACCGCGCCGACCTGCGCACCTGGCTGGGTGAGATCCAGGATCGCGCCGGGCAGCACGAAGACGCGCTGCAGACCTGGCTGGCACTGCAGGCCGACCAGGCACCGCAGCGCCTGCCGCTGCCGCCGCAGGCCAAGGCGCCGCCGAGCTGGCCGGACAAGGGCGAGATCGACGGTGATGCCACTTCCGCGCCGATCTTCCTGTGGGGCGCGCCGGGTTCGGGCGTGGAGCGCGTGGCGACCGGCCTGGCCGCCGCCAGCCCGGTGCTGCGCAGCGACCGCTATACCTCCAACGCACCCGACGACGCGTTCCAGAACTACCACACGCTGCAGGACCTTGCCTCGGGCGTGCTGACCCCGGAGCGGCTGGTGCAGCGCTGGCGCGAACAGCTGCCGTCGCGCGGCGTGCAGGACGACGCGATCATCGACTGGCTGCTGTGGTGGGACAACGCGCTGCTGTGGGCGCTGCGCCCGCAGCTGCCGCAGGGCCGCCTGCTGGTGGTGCTGCGCGATCCGCGCGACATGCTGCTGGACTGGGTGGCCTACGGTGCCGCCGCACCGCTGGCAATGACCTCGCTGGCCGAAGCCAGCGAATGGCTGGCGCGCGCGCTGGCCCAGGTCGCCGCCCTGCACGAGGACGATCTGTACCCGCAGGTGCTGCTGCGCATCGACCAGATCGGCAACGATCCGCAGGCGATGGCCGAACTGCTGGGCCGCCTGTTCGAGCGGCCGATGCCGCCAGCCGCGCAACTGGGTGCGCCGCGCTTCCCGCCGGGCCATTGGCGCAACTACCGCGACGTGATGAGCGCCGCCTTCGCCAAGCTCACCCCGATCGCGGTGCGCCTGGGTTATCCGGAAGAGTGAGGACACGCCGATGCAACTGAGCAGCCACAGCCTGACCAACGGTGCACCGATCGACCGCGAATTCGCCGCCGGCGATGCCGCGGGCTTCGCACCGGACCGCAATCCGCACCTGGCCTGGAGCGATGTGCCGGAGGGCACCCGTTCGTTCCTGCTGGTGTGTGTCGATCCGGACGTGCCGACCGTGCCGGAGACGGTCGGCCGCACCGACATGAGCGTGCCGCGCGACCAGCCGCGCTGTGATTTCGTGCATTGGGTCATGGCCGACATTCCGGCCTCGGTGCGCGAGATCGCCGCAGGCAGCTGCAGCGACGGCTTCGTGGTGAAGGGCAAGTCCAAACCGGCCGGCCCGGCCGGCAGCCGCCAGGGCCTGAACGACTTCACCGGCTGGTTCGCAGGCAATCCGGACATGGCCGGTGACTACCTGGGCTATGACGGCCCGTACCCGCCGTTCAACGACGAACGCCTGCACCACTACTTCTTCCGCGTGTTCGCGCTGGACGTGGCATTGCTGCAGCTGCCGGCACGCTTCACCGCCGCCGACGCCTACCGCGCCATGCACGGCCACGTGCTCGCCGAAGCGGCACTGCACGGCACCTACACGTTGAACCCGGCGCTGGGCTGAGGCGGCATGACGGGTCGTGCCGGCCGCTAGCCGGCAACGCCCGCGTGCTGCCGGATCCGCGCATGGCAGCCGGCCAGCGACCGGCGCCATCGCCAACGAAGACGGGCGGCCCTGCAGCCGCCCTTTTCATTCGTCCGTACCGGGTACCGGCGCGAACACCAGCACATCGCCGTGCGCATTGCGCAGCAGCAGGCGGCCACGTTCATCCAGCGCAAGCGTCAGCTCTGCGCGTGCATTCACCAGCGTGCCGGCGACACGTTCCTGTTCGGCCACCTCGGGCCGGATGCACGCGGCTGTGGTGATGATGCCGCCCTCCAGGACCAGCCGGTCACCTTGCAGGTGATAGGTGCTGCTTGACTGGTTGCACAGGTTCAACTGGCTCATGTAGCCGGGCTGGAAGCGCAGCGTGTAGGGCGGTCGACCACGCACGAACAACGCGTCAATGCGCCGGCCCTGCGCGTCGGTGGCGCGCGCCAGTTGCCACGGATGTGCCTCGAGCTGCCCGGTGGTGGGCGTGCTGGCAGCAGCCGCAGCCGTAGACATGGCCAGCAGCGCGACAATGGTGAAGGCGGGGACGTGCTCCATGCCGATCTCCCTGATGCATGCGGGTAGTGCCGGCCGCTGGCCGGCAATATCCGTGTGTTGGCGGTGCTCCGCAGGGCAGCCGGCCAGCGGCCGGCGCTACAACGTCAACGAAGAAGGGCGGCCTTGCGGCCGCCCTTCAAGATGCAGCCGACCAACAGTCGGCGCTACATCACTTCTCGATGGCCGACTCGACCACCATGTCCAGCACGTACGCCTGCGACGGCGCATCGGCCGGCGGGTTCTTCACTTCGTAGCGCTTCACGCGCACCACGTTGCGCACGCCGTCTTCGTGGGTGTAGCCCTCGATGGTGCCGTAGAAGTTCTCGAACTTGCCCGGCTCACCCTGCTTCAGGCCCTTGTCGTCGAACTTCACTTCGCGCACCTGCAGGCACTGGTAGTCCGGGATCAGCGGGTGCGAGCACTTCTGCGTCTTGGCGGCCACTTCCAGGAACACGGTTTCGCCGGCGCCGCCGTAGCGGGTTTCAGCGGTCGGCTCCGGGTTGAACACCAGCACGTCGCCCTTGGCGTTGGTCAGCGTCAGCTTGCCATCGGCATCCTGCTCGGCCTTCAGCTCGCCCTGCAGGCGGCTCGACACGGCTTCGTCCAGCGCCATCAGCGCCTTGTCGGTGCAGGCCATCATGGTCGAGGCCATCGCGCTGACCGTCAGCTTGCCGTCGGCCAGGGTGTAGCCGCCGCCCATGCGGTTGCAGGTGTTGCTGACCGACAGTCGGCCATCTGCGAAGTCCAGGGTGACCGGCTTGTCTTCGCGGGCGAACAGCGCGTCGATGCGCTTGCCGTCGGCGCCGGTGGCCTGCTGCAGCAGCCAGTGCTGGCTCTGCAGGCGCTGCGCATCCAGGTGCGCCAGCGTCTGCTGGTCTGCTGCCTTGGCCGCGGCCGGGGCCACGTCGTCGCCGCCGGTGCCGGCCGGGGCCGGGGTCTGGCTGCAGGCGGCCATCAGGGCCAGCGGGAGGAGCAGGGTGAGCTTGCGGTTCATGGTGATTCTCCTTGGGGAACCGTGGGGGAAACGGGGTGGGGCCGGCAACGGGGTTACCGTACCCCGGCGCTGTTCAGCTGCCGGAGGGCAACCACAGCAGCAGCGCCGCGCCCAGTGCGATGCGGTAGATCGCGAAGGCGGTGAACCTGTGCGACTTGATGTAGCCCATCAGCCACTTCACTACGACGAAGCCGGTGATGGCCGCGGCAAGGAAGGCCACGCCCACGTCGGCCCAGTCCTCGCGGCCCAGCTGCCCGGCCTTGGCCATTTCCAGGAAGGTGTAGGCGCTGGCGGCGAACATGGTGGGAATGCCGACCAGGAACACGAACTCGGCGGCGGCGGCGCGGCGGCTCAGGCCCAGCAGCATGGCCAGGAAGATCGCCGAGGCCGAGCGCGAGGTGCCGGGGAACACGCCGGCCACGACCTGTGCCAGGCCCACGCCGATCGCCACCGTCCAGGTCACCTGGTCGCGGTCGGGCAGGCGCGCGGTGTAGGCCTCCACCAGCAGCATCCAGACACCACCGATGATCAATGCCCAGGCCACCGGGCTGACCGTCTCCGGCAGCGACCAGCCGGCCTTGCGCACCACCAGGCCGACCACGGCGGTGACCAGGAAGGCGGCGCCCAGCTTGAACACGTACTCACGGTTCTCGCGCTGGTTGAAGCCGGTGGCCAGCTGCAGCAGGCGCTGGCGGAACACCAGCACCACGGCCACGATCGCGCCGGCCTGGATGACGATGTTGAAGAAGTCCGAGCGGGCACCCAGCCAGTGCTGGGCGATGAGCAGGTGGCCGGTGCTGGAGATCGGCAGGAATTCGGTCAAGCCTTCGAGGATGCCCAGCAGCAGGGCGGAGAGCAGGTCGGACATGGACGGTGCGTGACGCGCGGCGGAAGGAAGAAGGTCGAGAGGATAGACGATCCCTGCCGCACCAAACGGGTGCGTCTGGTGGCGGGTGCACCCGTTTGGTGCGCACCGTTCTGCACCGCCACGGAGCGCCCTTTTTGAAATCAATGACTTGCGGCCAGCGAAAAGTTGGCACGGTCGTTGCTGTACCTCAGCAGGCATTCATCCCCATCCGAGGTCGTACCGATGTCCGTGGAAAACGTTGAGAAGCTGATCAAGGACAACCAGATCGAGTTCGTCGATCTGCGTTTCGTGGATATGCGTGGCGTCGAGCAGCACGTCACCTTCCCGGTCAGCATTGTCGAACCGTCGCTGTTCGAAGAAGGCAAGATGTTCGACGGCAGCTCGATCGCCGGCTGGAAGGGCATCAACGAATCGGACATGGTCCTGCTGCCCGACACCACCAGCGCCTACGTCGACCCGTTCTACGCAGATCCGACCATCGTGATCAGCTGCGACATCCTCGATCCGGCCACCATGCAGCCGTACGGCCGCTGCCCGCGCGGCATCGCCAAGCGCGCCGAGGCCTACCTGAAGTCCTCCGGCATCGCCGAAACCGCGTTCTTCGGCCCGGAGCCGGAGTTCTTCATCTTCGACTCGGTCCGTTTCGCCAATGAAATGGGCAACACCTTCTTCAAGGTCGATTCCGAAGAAGCCGCCTGGAACAGCGGCGCCAAGTACGACGGCGCCAACAGCGGCTACCGCCCGGGCGTGAAGGGCGGCTACTTCCCCGTGCCGCCGACCGACACCCTGCACGACCTGCGCGCCGAGATGTGCAAGACCCTGGAACAGGTCGGCATCGAAGTGGAAGTGCAGCACCACGAAGTGGCCACCGCCGGACAGTGCGAGATCGGCACCAAGTTCAGCACCCTGGTGCAGAAGGCCGATGAACTGCTGCGCATGAAGTACGTGATCAAGAACGTCGCGCACCGCAACGGCAAGACCGTCACCTTCATGCCCAAGCCGATCGTGGGCGACAACGGCAGCGGCATGCACGTGCACCAGTCGCTGTCCAAGGGCGGCACCAACCTGTTCTCCGGTGACGGCTACGGTGGCCTGAGCCAGCTGGCGCTGTGGTATATCGGCGGCATCTTCAAGCACGCCAAGGCCATCAATGCCTTCGCCAACTCGGGCACCAACAGCTACAAGCGCCTGGTGCCGGGCTTCGAGGCGCCGGTGATGCTGGCCTACTCGGCCCGCAACCGTTCGGCGTCGTGCCGCATTCCGTGGGTGTCCAACCCGAAGGCGCGCCGCATCGAAATGCGCTTCCCGGACCCGATCCAGTCCGGCTACCTGACCTTCACCGCACTGATGATGGCCGGCCTGGACGGCATCAAGAACCAGATCGACCCGGGTGCACCGAGCGACAAGGACCTGTACGACCTGCCGCCGGAGGAAGAGAAGCTGATCCCGCAGGTCTGCTCCTCGCTGGACCAGGCGCTGGAAGCGCTGGACAAGGACCGCGAGTTCCTGAAGGCCGGCGGCGTGATGAGCGATGACTTCATTGACGGCTACATCGCGCTGAAGATGCAGGAAGTGACCAAGTTCCGCGCGGCCACCCACCCGCTGGAATACCAGCTGTACTACGCCAGCTGACCGGATGCGATGGCGGTGGGTTCCCCCTCCCACCCGCCGCCATCGCTTCCGTTTTCGCGGCTGGGGAGCCGCGGTCAGATCGGGGTCGGATCCCGTTCGTTTACGAATGGGCGCTGATCCCTATCCAGGGGCAAGAGAGAGACCGGATACGCGACCAGGGCCGCCCTCCCTCCCGCGTCGGTCGTGCAAGGAGAGAGGCACGGCCGTCCCGGCCCTGTACGTGTCCGGTGCAACAGCCACGGTCATCATCCTGATGACCCGTGGTTGCCTGATGCCAACGCGCGCTGGCGCGCTGGCCCCATCCACCCTCGGGACATGCGCATGAAACTGATCTCCGCCATCATCCGACCGTTCAAGCTCGACGAGGTCCGCGAGGCCCTGTCCGATGCAGGCGTGTCGGGCATCACCGTGACCGAAGTGAAAGGTTTCGGTCGCCAGAAGGGCCACACCGAGCTGTATCGCGGCGCCGAGTACGTCGTCGATTTCCTGCCCAAGATCAAGATCGAAACGGTGGTCACCGACGAGCGTGCCGACGCGGTGATCGAAGCGATCCAGTCGTCGGCAGGCACCGGCAAGATCGGTGACGGCAAGATTTTCGTCACCGCCGTCGAACAGGTCATCCGCATCCGCACCGGCGAAATCGGTGCCGACGCGCTGTAACCCCCTTCCGGAGATTCCCCCCATGAAGATGCGCCTTCTCACCGGGTGGCAAGCCCGGTTCCATCTGGTGTGCCTGTTGATGCTGCTCAGCGCACTGGCCGCCGGTGCCTGGCCGGGCAGCGCCCATGCCCAGGCCCAGGTATCGCCGTTGCCGAGCGAAAGCGTGGCGGTCGAGCCGCTGCACGATGCGGCCGCCACCGCCGCGGCGCCGGCCGTGGCCGAAGCGGCCGCCGCCTATGATCGTGGCGACGTCGCCTGGATGCTCACCTCGACCCTGCTGGTGCTGTTGATGGTGGTACCGGGCCTGGCCCTGTTCTACGGCGGCCTGGTGCGTTCGAAGAATGTGCTGTCGGTGCTCAGCCAGATCCTGGTGGTGTTCTCGCTGGTGCTGCTGCTGTGGGTGGCCTATGGCTACAGCGCGGTGTTCAGCGCCGGCAATCCGTTCTTCGGCTCGTTCACCGAATTCGCCTTCCTCAAGGGCTTCACCCCGGAGTCGGTGGGCAACACGCCGATCAAGGGCCTGCCGGACTATCTGTTCGTCGCGTTCCAGTCGACCTTTGCCGGCATCACCACCGCGCTGATCGTCGGTGCCTTCGCCGAGCGCATCAAGTTCCGCGCGGTGCTGCTGTTCTCGGCGCTGTGGTTCACCCTCAGCTACATCCCGATGGCACATATCGTCTGGGGTGGCGGCTACCTGGGTGAGCTGGGTGCCATCGACTTCGCCGGCGGTACCGTGGTCCACATCAACGCGGGCGTCGCCGGCCTGGTCGGCGCGTGGTTCGTCGGTAAGCGCCTGGGCTATGGCCAGACCGCGCTGAAGCCGCACAATGTGCCGTTTACCTACATCGGCGCGATGCTGCTGTGGGTGGGCTGGTTCGGCTTCAACGCCGGCTCGGCAGCAGCGGCCGACACCGTGGCCTCGCTGGCCTTCCTCAACACCGTGCTGGCCACCGCCGCTGCCGTGCTTGGCTGGACCCTGGTGGAGGCGATCGGCAAGGGCAAGCCGTCGGCGCTGGGCGCTGCTTCGGGTGCGGTGGCCGGTCTGGTCGGCATCACCCCGGCCTGTGGCACCGTCGGGCCGCTTGGCGCGATCGTGATCGGTTTTGTCGCCGGCGTGGTCTGCGTGTGGGGCGTGACCGGCCTGAAGCGCCTGTTGAAGGTGGACGACACCGCCGACGTGTTCGGTGTGCATGGTGTCGGCGGCATCGTCGGCGCGATCCTCACCGGCGTGTTCAGTGCGCAGTCGCTGGGCGGCACAAAGGCCGATCTGGATATCGCCCATCAGGTCTGGGTGCAGGTGGTCAGCGTCGGCCTGACCGTGGTGTGGTCGGCGGTGGTGACCGCGGTCATCCTGCTGGTGGTCAAGGTCGTGGTCGGCCTGCGCGTGACCGAAGAAGCAGAGCGCACCGGCCTGGATGTGACTTCGCACGGCGAGTCCGCCTACGAGGCCTGACGTGGCGGCGCACTGACGTGGTGGGTGCCGACCGTTGGTCGGCACTTCCACTGTCCTCGTTCTGGTAGGTGCCGAGCTTGCTTGGCACGGGGTCTGGGTCTGCTCTGGTGGGTGCCGACCGTTGGTCGGCACAGCGGGTAGCCCATCCACGCATGGCGTGGCTCTACCGTTCCTGCTCCAATGGCTGTCTGCAGGTGGGCGTGTACACGCCTCCAACGACCTCGATGGACTACAGAACGGAGTAGGCGTGATCCAGGCGACTTCCGCAGCAGTGATGGAAGACATCGAATGGTATGTCTACCTGCTGACCCTGGACGACTACAGTCCGCATGCGCTGGTGCGTAGTGTGGCCGGCGCAGGAGATCGAGAACACTGGAGCTTCGCTGTGGAGCTCACCTGTCGCTGCCTTTCCTCCGGTCTGTGGCGACTCTCCTACGGCCTGCCTCCGGAGCTGGGGCTTTCCAGCATCGATCGTCGATCCGAGCACCAGCAGTCTGATCAACATCACGGTGCCTGGAGCACATGCATTGGATCCGGGCTTTGTGATCCGACAGGTGCTTCCGGATGGATTCGGTGGATTCTCAGTCTCAACCAGAGGCTGGGGTACGGGTTCGCGTCCAATGTTCAACTCGAATTGGTGGGCCAAGTGTGGAGTTCCAATACGCGCGATACTGGTGGCGAAGTTGGCAAGTTGCGGTGGCCTTGGAGTACTTTTCCCTCAAGGCAGAAATGCATGAGCTACCGGGGCTCTGATGGAAAGATGGTGGAGATCTGCCAGTGAGTGAGCGTGAGTTGGGGGCAAAGATTGTGTCTGTGATTGCCAGCTCCGTGCTTGGAGCGGCTCTATTCATAGGCATTCCGCTGAGTTCTCGGATAGGCAGCTTTTCGCAGGCTGCAATTTTCACATCGCTGGTTTGCGCCATAGCCGCTGTGTCGGGCCTCATCTTCGGTGTGCCCGGGGTTATGCTTGTGGACAAGTTTCTTCCGCGGTTCAAAGCTCGTTATGTTGTAGCTGCACCAATCTGTGCCTTGTTGGCGTGGCTCGCGTTCGAGGGTGCCTTCTCTCCTGGCGCTTGGATAAAGGTCTGGACCAGTCCTTCCTTTTGGTTTGGGTGGGCTCCCAGGCGCGCTGGCATCATGCTTTTCATCGGGTTGGCCGTGGGTGCCTTCTACATGTTGATCTGGCCGCGGATTGGACGAATGATGAAGGTCAACACGGCCTTGTGACTGAGGGCGATGGAATCGGGTGCCTGTGCGCAGCAAGGTGGCGGCGGCAAATAGCCAGGCATACAGCGGCGCGGGGAAGTAGGGGGCATCGATGAGTACAACCGTGCACTGAACGCAGTGACGACGGCGCTGGTGGGCGGTGTGGCGGGACAGGGCGCTGGCCAGGCCGCGTCCAATGCACTGGCGCCCTATGCCGCTCACTTCATCGGCAGCACGCTTGACCCGAACCACGGCAGCGACCCCAATGCGACTCTGCAACTGCTGTCGCATGCGGTGTTGGGTGCGCTGCTGGCGGAAGCCGATGGTGGCAGTGCGGGAACCGGAGCGGTGTCCGCGGCCGGCGGCGAGTTGGCCGCGAAGGTACTGACTAATACATTGACCGGCGGAGACCCCTCCAAGCTGAGCCCGGAGCAGAAAGAGATGGTGCTGGCGTTGTCGCAGGCAGTTGGCGCACTGGCGGGCGGGCTGTCGGAGCAAAAGAAGGTCACGAAATGAGTGCTAGTGATGTGAAAGATGCTGGAAGAATTTCCGTTCAGGCTGCATATGTATTGATGTGCGTGTTCCTTCAGAAGTATATGGAGAGGGGGGAGGGGCAGGACACTCTTGTTGATCTGTTATCTTCGGGAGGGTCATTTCTATGGGCGAATGGCTTGCCCAACGATCCGGCAATGTGGGATGACTGGTGTGATGCATTTGCAGAGGTTGTCACCGTGGGGAGTGCTCTTAATTCTGAATTTTGTAGCGCACAAATTAATTCGTCGGGCGAGTACTTGGCGTTGCTGGATGCGTTCTCGGTAATGATGGTATTCCTTGAGTCGATTTTTGATCGATCTGGTGAGGATCTTCCGCTGTTCGAAGTTGTTGTTCGCCTTATGTCGCCTCTAGGTGATTCCGGTTGTCTTGATGATTCCTCTGTCTGGGCTGAGTGGGTGGAGTCGGTTAGGAAGGTGAGGGCATAGGGTTCTGGGCGGTTGCTTGTTCAATGGAAGTTGGGGTTAAACGGCCGCCTCGATGAAGTTGCTCGGCTTGACGGTGTTGCCAGTCTGTATGTCACCGGTCGAAGCAGTGGTGACGCGCCAAGGTAGATTTCTTCGCAATGCGGGCGCGGAGGGATTGACCAAATCGGCCACTGGCGGGATCTGAGGGGCCGTTGATGAATCATTTTGTTTAAGTTGTTATGACGGTTGTTCCTGGGTTCACGTGTCCACGGTGTTGGAATCGATTCGGCGGCATGGCTGGGTCCGTTTCGAGGATTGAAGGTAGGTGATGAGGAACTTGGGCGTTTGGCTATTCGAATTGGAGTTTGAGATTTGGGCATGAGGTGGGGGCGTTATTGAGTTTTTTGCATGACAGCTCCCCAGTTCTCCAGCGATCCGGACGAAGCGAAGAACCACGGCTGCAGTCATGGTTACAATCCGTCCATGATCAGCCCCCGCCTTCTGGCTTCCACACTGCTGGCCCTGGCCCTTTCGGCCTGCACCGCCACCGCGCCTGTGCAGCACAACCCGCTCGCCACCTGGGTCCCATCACCCAACCAGAACGCGCGCACCCCGGTCATCATCGTCATCCACCACACCGAGCAGAAATCGGTGCAGCAGAGCCTGCATACGTTGCGCACGGCCAACAGCGGTGGGCCGGTCAGTGCGCACTACCTGATCGGCGCCGATGGCCATCGTTACCAGCTGGTGGCTGATGAGCGCCGTGCCTGGCACGCCGGCGCCGGGCGCTGGGGCACCATCACCGATCTCAATTCGGCTTCGATCGGTATCGAGCTCGACAACGATGGCCGCAGCCCGTTCAGTGCGGCACAGATCGAATCGCTGATCGTGCTGCTGCGCGATCTCACCACGCGCCTGAACATCCCGCCGCGCCAGGTGATCGGCCATGCCGACCTGGCGCCGACGCGCAAGCAGGATCCGAGCCGCTTCTTCCCATGGCAGCAGTTGGCCGAGGCCGGCTTCGGCGTGTGGCCGCGCGCCGCCGACGGCGCGGCACCGGAAGGATTCGACGCGTGGAATGCGCTGGCCCGCTTCGGTTATCCGCTCGACAACCGCGAAGCCACCGTCGCCGCCTTCCACCGCCGTTTCCGTGGCCGCGACGACCTGCCGAAGACGCTGGATGCCGAGGACGCGCGCATCCTGCACTCGCTGCTGCTGCAGACGCCGTGACCCCGCGCATGAACGCTCGGCCTCGCGCTGGGTTGCCGCCCAGCAGCCGGCCCGCCACCATGGCGGCATGATCGATTCCGCTACCTTCTTCAAGCGCAAGCACTGGACCCTGTTGGCAGCGGCGGTGCTCGCCGGTTGCGCCACCACCGCTCCCCGCACGGGTTCCGAAGCGCCCACGCCGACCTCACCGCCGGCGGCCACCTACGCCAAGGTCGACTGGAAAGCGCTGCCAGCGGTCTCGGACAGCGATCTGCAGGCCGGCTTCGTTGCCTGGCGCAGCAGCTGCGCCCGCCTGAAAAACGACGCTGTCTGGGCCAAGCCCTGCGCCACCGCCGCAGCGGTGTCAGACAAGAACCCGGCCGCGATCCGCCAGTTCCTGCAGCGCGACCTCGATGCCTATGCGCTGCGTGCCGGTGGCCATCAGGCCGACGGATTGATCACCGGCTACTACGAGCCGATCTACCCCGGCAGCCTTACCCGCACCGACAAGGCGACGGTGCCGGTGTACGGCACGCCGGATGATCTGGTGGTGGTGCAGCTGGACAGCCTCTACCCGGAACTGAAGGGCAAGCGCCTGCGCGGGCGCGTCGAAGGCAAGGTGCTCAAGCCCTATGACGACGCCGGTACCATCGCGGCCAAGGGCGCCAAGGCGCCGGTGCTGGCCTGGCTGACCGATCCGATGGACCTGCAGCTGCTGCAGATCCAGGGGTCCGGCCGCGTGCGCCTGGCCGATGGCAAGCAGGTACGGCTGGCCTATGCGGAACAGAACGGCCACCCCTACCGTGCCATCGGTCGTTGGCTGGTGGACCAGGGCCAGCTGAAGAAGGAAGACGTCACCATGGATGCGATCCGCGCCTGGGCCCGGGCCAATCCCGCGCGCGTGCCGGAACTGCTGTGCAGCAACCCCAGCTATGTGTTCTTCGTGCGCAATCCGGACAGCCCGGAAGGCCCGCGTGGTTCACTGAACGTGCCGCTCACCGCGGGCTACAGCGTGGCGGTGGACCGTACCGTGGTGCCGCTGGGCAGCCTGCTGTGGCTGTCGACCACGCGCCCCGATGGCACGCCCGTGGTACGCCCGGTGGCTGCGCAGGACACCGGCGGCGCCATCGCCGGCGAGGTGCGCGCCGACCTGTACTGGGGCAGTGGCGATGCCGCCGGCAAGCTGGCCGGCGACATGAAGCAGAAGGGCAACATCTGGATGCTGTGGCCGAAGGGCGTGCCCCTGCCGAACTGAACCAGCAGGGGGCGGATCCCTTTCCAAAGGAAAGGGCTCTGGCCCCGGATGCCTGATAATGGCGCCATTCCGAACTTTCCGGCCGCGCCTGCGGCCAGGACCCCTGCAATGACCTACGCAAAGCACAACGCAAAACCCGGCGCGAAATCCGCCGCAAAGAAGTACTACAAGCACTGGGCCGAATCGGGCCTGGGCAAGGGCAACGTGCTGATGGAAGCGCGCGGCGACAAGATCGTGCGGCAGGTGGAAATCTACGGCACCAAGATGGTCTGGGCCGACGAGCACGCCCACAGCGATGACCGTTTCCTGCTGGCCGACCAGCCGGTGTCGTTCCTGGATTTCGACGAGGACGACGAAATCTCCGCGCGTGAATTCGAAGCCGCCTGGAAGAAGGCACGGGAAGCCACCGGCTACCCGGTGTAATCCCCCCGGCTCCCGCCCTTGTAGCGCCGAGCCTTGCTCGACGCTGCAAAAGCGGGCATGTGAAATGTTATATGATTACATTTCGCCGCAACTGCCTCCTTCCCATGAAGACCTCCACGCTGGTCGCCGCCCTGGCGGCCGCACCGTTCGCCCCTGAAGCCTTCGCGCAGTCGGCCGACGCCGCGCTCACCCTCGGCAAGGTGCAGGTGCACCAGCACGGCGAAGGCCAGCTCAGTGCGCACCAGGTGCTGACTTCGGTGGACGTGCTGGGTGCAGACCAGATCGAAAACCGCAACGTCTCGCACAGCTGGGAACTGCTCGGGCAGATGCCCGGCATCCAGCTCACCGAAACCCGGCAGGGCGCCGAATCGGGCAAGGTCAGCTTCCGCGCCTTCAACGGCGAGGGTTACCTCAATGCCATCAAGACGCTGATCGATGGCATCCCCAGCAACGTCAACAGCGGCAACCAGCGCTTCATCGACATGCTGTTCCCGCTGGACATCAGCTACATCGAAGTAGTGCGTGGTACCAACGATCCGCGCTATGGCCTGCACAACATCGGCGGCAACGTGAACTTCGGTACGCGCCAGGGCGGCAGCTACACCGATGTGCGCCTGGCCTACGGCAGCTACAACACCCGTGATGCGCAGCTGGCGATTGGCCGCGAAGCCAATGGCTTCGCGCAGAACTACTTTGTCGGCACCCAGGTCAGCGATGGTTATCGCGACCACGACACCTCCAGGAAGTACTCGCTGGGCGGCAAGTGGTTCTTCGGCACGCTGGACGAAGGGCTGCGCGTGGGCCTGACCGCGCGCGCCTATCACCATGAAGCCGACGAACCCGGCTTCATGACCGCCGAGGAACTGCGCACGCGCCGCCGTGGCAGCGAGCTGCGCAACGGCAACGATGGCGATGACCGCGACATGCGGCAGATCGCCGCGCACGTCGACCTGAAGCTGTCCGACGCACTCAGCTTCGGCACGCGGCTCTACTACAACCGCTATGAAGACGACCGCCGCGTGACCTTCAGCGACCTGCCCACCGGCAACCTGCCGCGTCAGCGCCGCGTGTGGGATGAACGCCAGACTGGCCTGCTCAGCACGCTGACCTGGCAGGCCAGCCCCACGCTTACCGTCGAAGGCGGCCTGAACTACGAGCAGCAGGACAACGGCTATATCCGCGAGCGCTACGCCTACGCTGAACCGACCGATTACAGCCAGCCGCCGGCGCGCGTGCAGAACGACGACCGCCACAGCTTCGACAACTGGGGCGCCTACGTGCAGGCCATCTACCAGCCCGTCGAGGCCTGGAAGATCGTGCCGGCCTACCGCGTCGACCGCTTCGGTGGCCGCACGCACCTGATGAACGGCATCACCGCTCGGCTGCAGGATTACGGCAGCATCGGCCAGCCCAAGCTGAGCGTCATCCACAGCCTGGGCCAGACCACCCACGTCTATGCCAACTGGGGCCGCACTTTCCAGGTGCTGACCGGCTCCACCGCACCGGCCTATCTCATCCCGGGGCAGGCACCGATGCAGCCGTCCACCAATACGGGCATGGAGCTGGGCCTGAAGTTCCAGCCGTTCCAGGGCGCCCAGGCGCGCCTGGCGGTGTGGCAGCAGGACGCGGAAAACGAGGTATCCAACATGCCGGCCACCGGCACGACGGTCACCCTGGGCAAGACCCGCCGGCGCGGCGTGGATGCGCAGTTGAGCCTGCAACTGGGCGACGACTGGACGATATGGGCCTCGCACGCCTACCAGGAAGCGAAGATCACCCGCGACGACCGCGATGCCGGCATTTCCCTGCACGGCCGCGAAGTGGCCGCCACCCCGCGCCACATCAGCAATCTGGGTGTGGACTACCGCGCCAGCGACGCGCTGCGCCTCGGCCTGCAGGCACGCGCGCAGGGCGACTATTACCTTGAGGAGCGCAACGTGGCCGGCAAGTTCGGTGGCTTCGCCGTGCTCGACCTCAGTGCTGCCTATCAGCTCACCCCGCGTTTCAGCGTGGACCTGCAACTGAAGAACGTCACCGGCCGCGAGTACGCCTACGCCTGGTACGACAGCTTCTTCTGGGACAGCGCCCGCCCTATGTTCTCGCCGGCGCCGGGCCGCAGCGTATTCGTCGGCCTCAACATGAAGCTGTAGCCGGCCACGCATCTGGCAATGGTCGAGCTTGCTCGACCTGCAGCAGGGGTCAGATCCCTTTCCGTCAGGAAAGGGCTCTGACCCCGAACCCCGCGTTTTGCACTACATTGGTGCAATGTCCGACCCCGCACCCTCGCCGTCCCTCGATGCCCTGGGCACGCCGCTGGCCTGGGCCGGGCCCGATGGCTGCATTGCCGGCTGCAACCCGGCCTTCGCCCGCTGGCTGGGCGTCAGCGCGCGGCGCCTGCTGGGTCGGCCGTTGGCCGCACTGGAAGTGCAGGGCGAGGCGCTGGCCCATTTCCTGGCCCGCGATGAGCGCGACAGCCTGCGCCTGAACCGGCTGGCGCTGGCGGTGCCCGGCGAGGCGCCGCGCTTCGCCGAGGGCTGGATGAGCCGCCGCGACGATGGTGGCTGGCTGCTGGAGGCGCATCCAGTCGATGAATTCCCCGGGCTGGACCCAACCCAGGCGCTGCCCAGCGCGCTCAGCGCGGCGCTGAAGGGCCTGGCCCACGAGCTGCGCAACCCGCTGGCCGGGCTGAAGGGCGCGGCCCAGCTGCTGGCCCGCCGCGCGGCGCAGCGCGATGCCAGCGAACGTGAGCTGATCGAACTGATCGGCTCGGAGATCGAGCGCCTCAACGGCCTTCTCGACCAGCTGCTGTCGCCGGCCCCGGCTGCGCCGCATGCGGAACTGAACATCCATGCCGCGCTCGAGCGCGTGCTGCGCCTGGCCGAGAACGAGGCCGGCTGGGCGGTGCGCCTGCAGCGCGACTACGACCCCAGCATTCCCGAATTCCACGGCGACGCCGACCGCCTCACGCAGGCGGTGTGGAACCTGGTGCGCAACGCGATCCAGGCCGGCGCCGGCAGCATCACCCTGCGTACCCGCGTGGAGCATGGCGTGCGCATCGCCGAGCAGTTGCACACGTTGGCCTTGCGCCTGGAAATCGCCGACGACGGCCGTGGCGTGCCCGAGGAGCTGGCCGAACACCTGTTCCTGCCGCTGGTCAGTGGCCGTGCCGAAGGCACCGGGCTGGGCCTGGCACTGGCCCAGCAGGTCGCGCGCGAGCATCGCGGCACGCTCACCTACCGCTCGCGTCCGGGCCATACCGTGTTCACCCTGCTGTTGCCGATCGGCAACGGCGCCGCTCCTGCCGAGGAGGCCCCGCGCGATGTCTGAGTCCCCCACCACCGCACAGCGCATCTGGGTGGTCGACGATGATCGTGCGGTGCGCTTCGTACTGTGCACCGCGCTGCGCGAGGCGGGGTACCAGGTCGTTGATTTCGACAGTGCCGCTCCCGCCCTGCAGGCGTTGAGCGCGGGCCCGCCACCGGCGCTGCTGTTCACCGATGTGCGCATGCCCGGCGACGATGGCCTGGTACTGCTGGACAAGCTCAAGGCCGCGTTGCCGCAGCTGCCGGTGGTGGTGATGTCGGCCTATACCGATGTCGCCAGCACCGCCGGTGCGTTCCGCGGGGGCGCGCATGAATTCCTGTCCAAGCCGTTCGACCTGGACGATGCCGTGGCGCTGGCGCAGCGGGTGCTGCCAGCGGTGGCGCCCGCGCTGGCCGCTCCCAGCCCCGCCGCCGAAACGCCCAGCGACCAGCCGCCGCAACTGGTGGGTGATACGCCGCCGATGCGCGCGCTGTTCCGCGCCATCGGTCGCCTGGCGCAGGCACCGCTGGCGGTGCTGATCACCGGCGAGACCGGCACCGGCAAGGAGCTGGTGGCCAATGCGCTGCACCGCGAATCGCCGCGTGCGCAGCGCCCGTTCGTCGCGCTCAATACCGCCGCGATCCCTGCCGAACTGCTGGAGAGCGAGTTGTTCGGCCACGAAGCTGGCGCCTTCACCGGTGCGCAACGCCGCCATGTCGGCCGCTTCGAGCAGGCCAACGGCGGCACGCTGTTCCTGGATGAGATCGGCGACATGCCGTTGCCGCTGCAGACCCGCCTGCTGCGTGTGCTGGCGCAGGGTGAGTTCTTCCGCGTCGGTGGCCGCGAGCTGATCCGCGTCGATGTGCGCGTGGTGGCCGCCACCCACCAGGATCTGGAAGGCCTGGTCGCGCAGGGCAAATTCCGCGCCGATCTGCTGCATCGCCTGGATGTGGTGCGCCTGCAGTTGCCGCCGCTGCGCGAGCGCCGCGAGGACATCGCGCAACTGGCCAGCACGTTCCTGGCCGCCGCCGCACGCAGGCTGGATACGCCGCCGAAGCGCCTCACCGCCGCGGCCCTGCAGGCGCTGCGCGAACACGACTGGCCGGGCAACGTGCGCGAACTGGAGAACGTGTGCTGGCGGATGGCCGCGCTGGCCGCCGCCGACACCATCGGCGTGGCCGATGTCGATACCGCGCTGAACCGCGCGCGCGGCCGCCGCAACAGTGCCAGCGCAGCCGATCCAGGCCAATGGGAAGCGCTGCTGGCCGAATGGGCGCGCCGTCAGCTGGCCGAAGGCGTGGAAGGGCTGCACGCGCAGGTGCGCGAGCGGGTCGACCATGCCCTGCTGGAGGCAGCGCTGCAGATCACCCACGGTCGCCGCGCCGAAGCCGCTGCCCGCCTCGGCCTCGGCCGCAATACCCTTACCCGCAAGCTGGGCGCCGGGCGCCGTCGCGGGGGCCATTGAACGGTCCCTGCACGCGATCCTCGCGCCCGCTTGCCGAACCGTTGATCGTTCATGGACGATGCAATGCTTAGTGTCATCTGCAAGGAGTCTTCGATGCGTCTGTCCTTTGCCATCCTGCCGTTGTCCGCCGCCGTGCTGCTGTCTGCCTGTGGCAGCGCGCCGAAGAAGGCCGAGCCCACCCCGCCGCCGCCCACCGTGGTCAGCGCAGCGAAGCAGGGCGAGGCCAATCTGTCGCCGGCCTCGGCCAGCATCGTCAGTGGCCGCATCGCACTGATGGTGGAGCCCGGCGGTATCCACATCACCGGCCTGATCGGTGGCCTGCAGCCGTTGCAGCAAGCCGGTTTCCACATCCACGAGCGTGGCGACTGCAGCGCGGTGGATGCCAGCAGCGCCGGCAACCACTTCAACCCCGGTGGCGCCGCGCATGGCCGCGCCGGCACCGGCAAGCACCACCTGGGCGACATGGACAACCTGCGTGCCGATGCCCAGGGCCGCGCCAACGTCGATATCCACCTCAAGGGCGTTACCCTTGGCGGAGGCGCCGCCACCGATATCGCCGGACGTGCACTGGTCGTGCATGCCAACGCCGACGACTATCGCAGCCAGCCCGCCGGCAATGCCGGCGTCCGCATCGCCTGTGGCGTGATCCGGGTCGTCCGCTGATCACTGCAGGCAACATCCAGGGAGAGATTCCAATGCGTCTGATCCACACTTCGCTGTTTGCGGCCATCGCCGCGCTGGGCCTGGCGGCCTGTAACCAGCAGCCCGCCGCGCCGCAGACTGAGACTCCGCCGGCCGCGCCGGCTGACGGCGCCACCACCGAGCCGGCTGCAACTCCTGAACCGGCTGCGGCACCGGCGGCCGATGCTTCGGCAACGGCCGAGCTGGCACCGACCCAGGGCAACGAGACCAAGGGCAGCGTCACCTTCAAGGTGGTCGACGGCAAGATCCACGTGACCGGCCAGATCACTGGCCTGAAGCCGGGCAGCGAGCACGGCTTCCACATCCACGAGAAGGGCGACTGCAGCGCCCCGGACGGCATGAGCGCCGGCGGCCACTTCAACCCGGGCAAGCAGGATCACGGCAACGTCGCCACCGATCCGCACCACGGCGGCGACATGCCCAACATCAAGGCCGACGACAAGGGCGTGGCCACCATCGACGGCTCGGTGTCGAGCAATGTCAACATCGGCAAGGGTGATGACTTCGACATCATCGGCCGCGGCCTGATCGTCCACGCCGATGCGGACGACTACAAGACCCAGCCGACCGGCAACGCCGGCGCACGCCTGGCGTGTGCGGTGATCCAGAAGGCCCCGTAAGAATCAAGGAACGCCGGCGCAAGCCGGCGTTCTTCATTATCGGTAGTGCCGGCCTCGCAGTGCACGAAGAGCACCGGCACGCCGTGCGCTTCCAGCACCGCGGCCATCTGCCGCTGGCGCATCAGGAACTGCTCGTAGATGCCCTGCAGGCGGTCGCAATCGTTCTTGCTGTGGTTGTAGTACGCGCACCAACCGGCCGGATCGAACAGCGCCATGCGTGCCTCGCCATGGGTATAGCGCAGCAGCGGCTCGGGCGCGGCATTGAGCCACTCGTCTTCGCCCGGCGCCATGATCGCGGTCTCGATCAGCGGCCACAGCGCCGCCAAGCCCTGGTTGTCGTACTGCATCGACATCATCGCGGCCAGGTCGTTCACGGTGAAATAGCGCGCGTGTTCGATGCGGGCACCGAAGCTGTTCTGTGCCATCAACGCGGTATCGGCATGCGCCATGCCGTTGGCCAGCAGTGTTTCTTCCAGCGCATTGGCCACCGCGTTGGTGGTGGCCACGTCGCTGCCGGTCAGCAGGAACGGCACCACGCGCAGGCCGCCCCCCACCAGGGTCGCATCGGCCTGGAACGGCAGCGGCACATCGCCTGCGGCATCGGTGCCGAAGGCCAGCAGGCGCGGGCCCTGGTTGCGGCCCGGGGCACGCATCTGCAGTTCTTCCAGGCGGCGATGGATCGGCCAGCCCGGGCGCAGTACTTCGGCCGGGTCGAAATGGGCGGCCGCGAACACCAGGTCCAGCTCGGCCACCTGCGGCACCAGCTTGGAAAGGTCACGGCCGACGCGTTCGGCCAGTTCACCGGCCTGTTCAGCGCTGAGCACCGCCTGGCGGGGGATTTCGCCGCCGGCCAGTTCCAGGGCCAGCACGCCAAGGGCATTCATCGCGGGGTCGGGTTTGCTCATGGTTCCACGGTTGGCCCATCACAGGGCGGCAGCTACACTTGGCTCCATTATGCCTGCTCCGCCGTGCAGGCCATGTTGCAGACACCCTCATCCATGCCAGGTATCTCCATGCCCAACGCTCGTCCCGTCGCCATCCTCGGTGGCGTCCGCATTCCGTTCTGCCGCCAGAACACCGCGTATTCGGATGTCGGCAACCTCGGCATGTCGGTCCGTACGCTGGGCGCGCTGGTCGAACGTTTCGGCCTGCACGGCCAGCAGCTGGGCGAAGTGGCGATGGGTGCGGTGATCAAGCACTCCAGCGACTGGAACCTGGGCCGTGAGGCCACGCTGTCCTCCGGCCTGTCGCCGCTGACCCCGGGCATCACCCTGCAGCGCGCCTGCGGCACTTCGCTGGACAGCATCATCACCGTGGCCAACAAGATCGCGCTGGGCCAGATCGAATCGGGCATCGGTGGCGGTTCTGACACCACCTCCGACGTGCCGATCGTCTACGGCAAGAAGCTGCGTGCACGCCTGCTGGCCGCCAACCGCGCCAAGAGCACCGGCGACAAGATCCGCGCCCTCACCGCCGGCTTCAAGTTCTCCGAGCTCAAGCCCGAGTTCCCGGGCGTGGCCGAGCCGCGCACCGGCAAGAGCATGGGCGACCACTGCGAGGACATGGCCAAGGAATGGAACATCTCGCGCGACTCGCAGGATGAGTGGGCGGTGTCCTCGCACAAGAAGCTGGCCGCTGCCTATGAGCGCGGTTTCTTCAACGACCTGATCGCACCGTTCCGCGGCGTCGAGCGCGACAACATCCTGCGTCCGGATACCTCGCTGGAAAAGCTGGCCACGCTGAAGCCGGCGTTCGACAAGGTCTCCGGCCGCGGCACGCTGACCGCCGCCAATTCCACCCCGCTGACCGACGGTGCCGCTGCGGTACTGCTGGCCAGCGAAGAGTGGGCGCGCGCGCACGGCCATGAGCCGCAGGCCTACCTGCGCGACGCGCATGTCTCTGCGGTGGACTTCGTGCATGGCGAAGGCCTGCTTATGGCGCCGACCATCGCAGTGCCGGAGATGCTCAAGCGCAATGGCCTGACCCTGCAGGACTTCGACATCTACGAGATCCACGAAGCCTTCGCCGCGCAGGTGCTGTGCACCCTGCGTGCGTGGGAGAGCGAGGATTACTGCCGCAACCGCCTGGGGCTGGACGCACCGCTGGGCCGCATCGACCCGGACAAGATCAACCTGCTGGGTTCGTCGCTGGCCACCGGTCATCCGTTCGCCGCCACCGGCGCCCGCGTCATCGCCACCGCCGCCAAGCAGCTGGCCGAACGCGGCGGTGGTCGCGCGCTGGTGTCGATCTGCACCGCCGGCGGCATGGGCGTGGTGGCGATCGTCGAACGCTGATCGCTGCGACCGCGCGCCAACCAAGGTTGGCGACTACCAGAAATGCGTGCTGGATCTGCTGTGGTAGATGCCGACCTTGGTCGGCCGTGAAACGGCATCGCTCGGAAAGGCCACGCGCCAACCAGGGTTGGCGACTACCGGGTCCCGCACATGAAAACGCCGCCCATTGGGCGGCATTTTTTGTCCGGTGGGTGCCGACCGTTGGTCGGCACACTTCAGCAGCGGTCACGGCAACCGCGGATTACCGAATTCGTCGCGCTCTTCGTTGGCGTCATACACCGGCGGCTGCACCGCGAGCGGCTGTTCTTCCACCGTGGCACGCAGTGGCGTCTCGCCGCCGCGCACCAGCGCCACGCTGTCCTCGCCGCGCTGCAGGCGCAGCGCATTGGCCAGGCACTGCGCGGCCAGCGCGTGTTCGCCACGCTGGGCGAACAGTTCACCCAGCGCTTCCCACGCCGGTGCACCGGCGCCCGCGGCGATGGCCTCGTGCAGGAACGCATCGGCGGCCTCCCACTGCTGCTGGGCCAGGGCCACGCGGCCCTGCGCCAGGCGCAACGCGGCCGAGCCGTCATGCACGTTGCGCCAACGTGCGAGGTTGGCCTGGCGGGTAGCCAGGCGCTCGGCCGGCAGACGGCCATACAGCGCCACCAGTTCGTCATCCCAGCGCTGGTCCAGCGCCTGTTCCAGCGCCAGCAGCGCCGGCTCGTCCCAGTCCAGCGCCACCGCGCGGCTGGCATAGGCGCCAACCACGTCCGGAGTCGGTCGCAGTGCCTTCGGCGTGGCTTCCCACTGCGCGGCCAGCGCGTTGACGTCGGCCGCTTCCAGCAGCGCCTGCGCAGCCAGGCGTGCTTCCAGTTCACTATTGGCCTCGGCCGGCAGCACCTTGCTCTGGCGCAGTGCACCCAGCTGGCCATACGCCTCGTGGGCGCGGCCGGCCTGTGCCAGTGCCTCGGTGCGCAGCCACAGGCCGCGTGGCGGCAGCGGCTGGATCGCCGCTACGTCCAATGCGTTGATCGCATCCACCGGCAGATCGCGCGCCAGCAGCTGTTCGGCGCGCAGCAGCGCCTGCAGGGTGGCATCACTTTCGCCCAGGCGCTGCAGCAGCGCCTCGCCAGCCGGGCCGTCGGCACGTGCCTGCGCGCTGCGCACGGCGTTGGCCAGCGCCACCGCGCTCACTTCCGGATCCTTGGCGGCACCGTCCAGCAGTTTCTCGGCACGCTGCCACTGGCCGTGCTCATAGGCCTGCAGGCCGTCGATCAGGCGCACCCGGCCCTGTTTGCGGCGGTAGCGGCCCCAGGCGCGGAACGGTGCGGCGATCAGGCTCCACAGCAGCCATAGCACCAGCACCGCGATCACTGCCAGCAGCGCCACCTTCGGCAGGTTGCTGTGGTAGTCGTAGCCGCCGTAGCGCAGGGTCACTTCGCCGAAGCGGTTCAGGTCATCGGCGCCGAGCCATTGCGCAGCGACCACGCCGATGGCCACGGCCAGCAACAGCACGACCAGGGATTGCAGGGGTTTCATGCGGGCTTACCTCCGGTCGGTCTGGGTGCGCAGTTGTTGCAGGGTGCTGCCAAGGACAGCGTCGTTGGCCTGCAGCGGCAGTTCGCGCAAGGCCTTCAGTTCAGCACGTTGCGCGCGCAGGGCTGGTGAATCCGGCCAGCGCCGCTGTGCCCAGTGCTCCACGCGGTCCAATGCGGTATTGCGCCCCGCGCGGTCGCCGCGCTCGATTGCCGCACGTGCCAATGTCAGTTCCAGCTGCAGCGCGTCGTCGGCATTGCGCTGTTCGGCGGCGGTCAGCGGGCCGTTCTGGCGGCTCGGGGTGATGTCCACGAACGGCGCCAGAGCTGCCTGCCACCAGGGTTTGGCGGTGCTGCTGCCGGTCGTGCCGGTGATCTGCGAAGGCAGGCCCTGCAGTGCCCTGCCCACAGCATCCAGGCGCTGCAGCGACTGCACGCGGGGGCCGCTGCCGAGCGCATCCAGTGCCTCGCGCTCCTGCACCAGCGCCTGGCGCAGGTTCAGGCCATCACTGTCGGGCAGTTCGGCCAGTGCCGTCGCGGCCTGGGCGTACAACCGGCGTGCGCCTTCCACATCGTCGGCGTAGTTCAGGCGCTGCGCGGCCTGGGTCAGCAGCAGTTCGGCCTCATCGCGCTGTACCGCCTGGCGGCCCTGGTTGGCGCTGTCGGCCAGCTTGGCCAGGTTCTCTTCCAGCAATGCGCTGCGCTGGGAAAGGCCCAGCATCTCGTCGCGCAGCACGCGGTTGGTGGCGGCCGCGTCCTGCAGGCGCTGGCTGGTCGCGCGCTGGTCACGACGCAGCGCATCCAGCGTGGCCTCCAGGCCCTTCAGCTGGACAGCCGTGGTCTGTGCCTGCGCTGCCTGTTCGTTCTGTTGCTGTTGCCAGACATACCAGCCGGCATAGCCGCCCACGCCTAGCACGACCACACCGGCCAGCGGCAGCAGCCAGCGCACGGGTCGACGGGGCGGGGAAACGGGCGGAGTGTCGTTCATCGGGCTTCCTTGTCGGCAACGTCGCCGGTCGGGGGCCGGCAGGCCGCGTTGTGCACAGCATCACTGTTGCCGACGACAGCGGCAAGCGTGACCCACGTCCCTGTTCAGGTCGCTGCCGGGACGGTGAGCGTGGCGTGTGCGGCGGCCGCCACCAGCTGCGCGCTGGTGGGGCCTGCCGCGCGCACGACATGCTGCAGGCCCAGTGCCCGGGCCTGTTCGCCGAGGCGATCACTGGCCACCACGGCAGTCGCGTGCGCCTGCAGGCGCTGCTGCAAGGGCGGCGGAAGCTGCTGCCAGAAATGCTGCAGCGCTTCGCCACTGCTCACCGCCAGCATCCACGGCTGCGCTGAATGCGCCAATCGGGCCAGCGCACGGGGCGGCAGGTGCAGCAGGCGACGCTGGTAGATGTCGGCACGTTCGATTGTGGCGCCGGCCGCCTGCAGCTGCGCGGCAATCAGGCCACGCCCGCCGGGCGCGGTCACCAGGCCGATGCGCAGGCCCTGTACGTCAGCCAGCACCGGCAGCGCCAGCAGGCCTTCACTGTCCATCCGCTGCGGCGCATGCACCTCGGTGATGCCGTGTGCCCGCAATGCGCGCGCGGTGCCTTCGCCGACGGTCAGCCACGGGCTGCGCTGCGCCTCGGCCAGCGGCAGCAGGGTGGCGGCCGCGGTCACGGCGGCCGGGCTGGTGAACACCACCCGATCACAGTTCAGCGCGCGTTGCAGCTGGCGCACCACGGGCGTGCCATGCAGGCGCTGCAGGCGCCAGGGCGCCAGGGCCAGGACATCCCCGCCCAGCCCAGCAACGGCGCGGCGCAGCGCCACATTCTGGCCCTGCGGGCGCAGCGAGATCAGGGTCCAGCGCGCGCCGGAACGGGTGGCGCCAGTGGGTATCGTATGGTCGGCCATTGCCTGCATTATGCGGGCCCTTCGTTGTCGTGGTCGCTGCTCCGATGTCCGTTGATGCCCTGACTTCCTCGTTGGCCGCCCTGCAGGACGTGCTGGACTGCATGCCGGCGGTGCGCGCCATGCAGATCCAGCTCGACGGCTATGCCGATGGCGTGCTGCGCATCACCGCGCCGCTGGCCGCCAACGTCAACGACAAGGGCAACGCCTTCGGCGGCAGCCTGGCCTCGGTGCTGACCCTGTCCGGCTGGGCGCTGGTCAGCCTGCGCCTGCGCCTGGCCGGCCACGATGCCGAGGTCTACGTGGCCGACAGCAACCTGCGCTACCTGGCCCCGGTCTACGAAGACCTGCACGCCCACGCCGAAGCGGCCGAGGCCACCGGCTGGGACGCATTCCTGAACACCTTCCGGCAACGCCGCAAGGCCCGCATCAGCATCATCGCCACCCAGCCCGGCGCCGATGGCAAGCCCGCCGCCGAATTCAGCGGTCGCTTCGTTGCCTTCGCCAAAGGGTAGGATGGCAGGCTGACGTTCTGGGGAAACCACCGATGCGCCGCCTGATCCAGTTCCTGATCTGTTCCCTGCTGCTGGCCAGTGCCGTGGCCTCGGCCGACGACCTCAGCCGCAAGCAGCGCAAGCTGCTGGAAGAGACCCAGATCGCCTACGGGGCGACCATCCGCTGGGGCAGCATGGACGATGCCATCGGCTACCTCGACCCCAAGCTGCGCAAGGAAAAGCCGCCCACCGAGTTCGAGCTCAACCGTTACGCGCAGCTGCGCGTGTCGTCCTACCGCGAGCGCAGCAGTGCCTCACTGGACGGGGGACTGGTCGAGCGCCGGGTCGAAATCGGGGTGATCAACCAGAACACCCAGGCCGAGCGCACGGTGGTCGTGGTCGAGCGCTGGCGCTGGGACCCGGAAGCCAAGCGCTGGTGGCAGACCGCCGGCCTGCCGGACCTGTGGAAGGGGCAGTGACGGGCCGCGTCCGGCTTGTGCGACAATCGGCGCCCGCTTAATCGACCCGTGACCTGAGTGAATTACGAAGAGTTGCTGGCCTTTGCAGGCCGAAACCCGATGCTGTCCGCGGCCCTGGTCGGCCTGACCGTGGCCATCATCGTCACCGAGATCCGCCGCCTGTTCCGGGGCTTCAAGGGCATCAAGCCCGCCGAACTGACCCAGCTGATCAACGCGGGCGGCACGGTGGTAGTCGACCTCTCGGCCAGCGGTGACTTCGAGAAGGGCCACATTGCCGGCAGCCGCAACGCCCAGGCCAGTGCCTTCGGCCCGGACCACAAGCTGGTGGCCAACGCCAAGCAGTCGCCGGTGGTGCTGGTGTGCCGCAGCGGCAACGCCTCGGAAACCGCCGCCAAGGCGCTGAAGAAGGCCGGCTTCGAGAAGGTCTACGTGCTCGACGGCGGCATTCCCGCCTGGCAGCAGGCCGAGCTGCCGCTGGTCAAGGGCCGCAACTGATTGCCGCAGGTGGCGGATCCGGCCTTGTATGGGCCTGATCCCGCCCCCATCGCAGTAATTCGACCATCGTTTTCATTGCATTCATTGGAGTTACTGGAAATGTCCGAAGAGATCACCAACGGCGCTGCTGCGCCGGTCGATGCCGCCACCGGCCCCGCTTTCACCGTCGAGAAGATCTACGTCAAGGACGTCTCCTTCGAGTCGCCGAACGCCCCGACCATCTTCAATGACCAGGTGCAGCCGGAGCTGCAGCTGAACCTGAACCAGCAGGTGCAGCGCCTGGGTGAGAACGCCTTCGAAGTCGTGCTGGCCGTGACCCTGACCTGCCAGGCCGGTGAGCGCACCGCCTACGTGGCCGAAGTGAAGCAGGCCGGCGTGTTCGGCCTGGTCGGCCTGGACCCGCAGTCGATCGACGTGCTGCTCGGCACCCAGTGCCCGAACATCCTGTTCCCGTACGTGCGCCAGCTGATCAGCGACCTGATCCAGGCCGGCGGCTTCCCGCCGTTCTTCCTGCAGCCGATCAACTTCGAAGGCCTGTACGCAGAAACCCTGCGCCAGCGCCAGGAGCAGGGCGACGCACCGTCGCTGGCTGACTCCGAGCCGGCTGGCAACGCCTGATTCCTGCCGCGACGTCACGGATGAGCACTCCCGCTGACAAGATCGCCGTGCTGGGCGCCGGTTCCTGGGGAACCGCGCTGGCCAGCCTGCTCGCACGGCACGGTCATCCGACCGTGCTGTGGGGGCGCGACGCTGCCGTGGTCGAGGCCATCGACCAGCGCCACGAGAACCCGCGCTACCTGCCGGGCATCCCGCTGCCGGACAGCCTGCGTGCCACCACCGACCTGGCGTCGGCGGTGGAAGGCGCGGCCTGGATCCTGGTGGTGACCCCGTCGCATGCCTTCGGTGAAACCGTGCGTGCGCTGGCGCCGCTGCGTCCGGCCGGTGCCGGCGTGGCCTGGGCCACCAAGGGCTTCGAACCCGGTTCGGGCCGTTTCCTGCATGAAGTGGCGCGCGAAGTGCTGGGCGAGGACGTGCCTCTGGCCGTCGTCACCGGGCCGTCGTTCGCCAAGGAAGTAACCCAGGGCCTGCCCACCGCGATCACCGTGCACGGCGACGTGCCCGAGTTCGCGCAGACGGTGGCCGAGGCGATGCATGGCCCGGCGTTCCGCGCCTACACCGGCGACGACATGGTCGGTGCCGAGCTGGGCGGTGCGATGAAGAACGTGCTGGCGGTGGCCACCGGCGTGGCCGATGGCATGCAGCTGGGCCTCAACGCCCGTGCCGGCCTGATCACCCGCGGTCTCAATGAAATGCTGCGCCTGGCTGCGGCGATCGGCGCCAAGCCGGAAACGCTGATGGGCCTGGCCGGCCTGGGCGATCTGGTGCTGACCTGCACCGGCGATCTGTCGCGCAACCGTCGCCTGGGCCTGGCCCTGGGCCGTGGCCAGACGCTGCAGGATGCCGTGCGCGAAATCGGCCAGGTGGTCGAGTCGGTGCAGACCGCCGACGAAGTGATGCGACAGGCACGCCGCCATGGCATCGACCTGCCGATCTCCGACGGCGTGCGTGCCGTGCTGCACGGCGAGCAGACCCCGGAAGAAGGCCTGCGCGCACTGCTGGCGCGGGAACAGAAACCGGAATACCCGGACACGCTGTTCAAGTGAATCGAAAAACCCCGGCCACGTGCCGGGGTTTTTTATGTGCGCGAGCCATCCACGCATGGCGTGGATCTACTGCCGAACCCGCTTCTGGTAGCTGCCAACCTTGGTTGGCGCCCGACGGCGGCAATCACCGCGCCCGTGGCGGCGCGCTGGTGTTGTCCATGTCCGAGAAGATCAACCACGGCCCGTCGCCCACGCGCTTCAGGGTCAGCGTGAACTTGCCGGTGTCCCCCTCGTTGCTGCCGTAGCGATACGCACCAATGATGTAGCCCGTGTTGCCCTCCACCGAGTGAGCCAACGCCCGCAGCCGCAACGGACTGCCGCCCTGGCCGGCATACGCGGCCTCGATCGCAGTACGCCCGCGCACCGGCGGCTGGTTGCTCTGCAGTACAAAACCATCCTCGGCAAACAGCGCAGCCAATGCCCTGGCATCAGCCGAGCGCCACGCCCGCTCGTAATCGCGTAGTACGCGCTCCAGCGGTGCGGGCAGGGCTGCGCCCGGGAGAGGCTGTGCAGGCTTCGCGCCTTCTGCATCGTGGGCAGTTGCCGGCGATGCCAGCAGCAGGGCACTGCAGAAGATCATGGCGAGTCGTGTACGGCGCATGCGTCCGGCTCCAGGCGATGACGGGACGCTACGAACGCATCCTGGCACGGTGCTGGTTAGAATCACGCGGCTGCCGATTTGCTGGATGCAGCGCAGATCAGACAAGGACAGGGAATGAAGATTCGAATCACAGGGATGGCACTGACGGTCGCATTACTGGCCGCCTGCGGGCAGGCACCGGCACCCGATGCAGCACCAGCCGCACCAGCACCGGCCACAGAAGCACCTGCGGCCACGGCAACGGTGGGCGAGAAGGCGCCATCCATCGAAGATGGCGTGGATCCCTCGGTGTGGGACAACGAAGGCGAACCGGAAGACCCGAGTGCCGGCGGCGAACTCACCTGCACGGACAACCCGCTGGCGACGCATTTCTTCACCCTGGTGGGCGGCAATACCGTGGACGACTGCGGCCGCAAGGACCCGAAGGTGCTGGCGGCCTTCAACACCCTTATGAAGGACACCTCGGCAGCCGAATCCAGCGACAAGGAGATTCCCTCGCTGCGCCAGCGGCTGTTGAGCGGCCCCAGCGGGCCCGGTGAGCTGCTGGTGCTGCAGGGCGAGCCGTGGTGGTTCTATACCGCCTGCCAGGCCCACGACTGCCCGGGCACCGCATTGGCGATGCTGTATTCGCCGACGGAGGCGAAGATGGTCGGCCGTCTTACCGCGCGCTGTCGTGTGTGGTGGCTGGGTGAGCCGACGGCGGAACAACGTGCGCAGATCGAACAGCGCCAGCCACTGCAGGATGCCGCGTTGAAGGAAGACAGCGCACTCTGCGAGTGATGTGGCGCGCGCCGCAGCGCCGGGCCGTGCCCGGCGTTGCAGTGAGCGATGTTCCCCGTGTCACCCTTCCGGGCGCATGCGTGCGCTGACCTGTGCGGTCAGCGACAGACTGACCATCATCAGGCCCTCCATCACCCGGTCGCCCACGTACTCCTCGTCGGGTCCGTTCTGGCGCACGCGCTCGGCAGCCAGCAGCATTTCCAGCGCCACGCGCAGGCCGGTCAATGCGCAGTCCGCGTCGGCCAAGGCCATGCGGCGGCCGGGCATCTGATGACGTTCCGGCCAGGGCTGACCGTCGGCGGCGGCGCCCTTGCCAATGCGGTCGAGCGTGGCGATGAAACCGAGAGGATCGTGCGCGTGCGCCGCTTCCGAAGGCGCGTCCGCGTTGGCGGGTACGTACTGCGTGCGTAGTCGGGAGGATTCGGGTGTGCTCATGGCAGAGGCTCCGTGCAGGACAGACGGCATCCGCCACGCAAAGGTGGCGGGCGGAGACGTGGCTCGAAAACCGGGACAGTGCGTACAAGGCCGGCAGGCACAAGGCCTCCACGCTCCGCCCGCCATAGTCGGCAGACGAATTGCCCGCCGGCGCCACACTGGGTGACGCCGACGGGCAGGCGCATACAACGTACGCATTGCCACGGGTTTTCGAGGCCCGGCCACCTTTTTCCGGTGGCACGCCATCTGTACCGCCGTCGCTGCGAAACGCCAATCAGACAAGTTGCAAACAGCGTTCGATCAAAGACGCTTTCAGCATTCTTGCATGCTGTTAAGCCGTCGCAGACGCAGGCGCCGCAACGGCCGTAGCAGCAAGGGGAATATGCGACATGGGTCGAAGTTGATGACGTGGCGTACGGGTGCCGCACCAAGCCGATGACGACAGAGCGGGGCAGAGAACGCAGTCGGACATCGATAGTGTCAGACCGCCGACCAGTCGATGATGAGCGGCGAAGAGACCTTCCCCGCGTCAACATCAAAACACTCGGTGTAGTCACCAAAGAACAGGAATCGATTGCCGCCAGTCACGTCAAAAAGTCTGGTTCCGGCCTCGGCATACTGGGCGGGTGGCAGGGTGGTGGAAACCTGCATGGAACTGAGCCCAGCGGACTTCATCAGCTTGGCAGCATCCTCCGGCGAGATCAGCTGGGGATTGCTTGGCGTACCGTAGGACCAGCCACTGTAGCCATTGTGTACATAGTAGCGCGACATGTTTCACCGCCAGCCGGATGCCGGAACGGGGCCGAGTCGCCCGGCGATATCGGCGTGATTGAAGAAGGGACTGCCAGCCTGGTGTCTGCAATCGACCAGAGGCCGGCATCAGCCAATGATGGCAACCAGCGAAGACGTGTGCCGTTGGTTCTGATCGCGCTTGGACAGGCTTGTTCGCGGAGAAACCGCGAGGCAGCATGTGAGCGTGTTCTATCTGCTCGCGCGCCGCGCGCCCTTCTCGCCTTCGTCCTTTGCATCCCCACGGCTCTGCGCGAACTCCGGGAACGTCTTCGCGATCGAATCCTTGTCCGGCAGGATGTAGAACACGCCGCCCTTCTCGAACGTGGATTGCACGATCTGCTCGTAGAACGCGGGCGAGACATTGATGCAGCCGTGGGTGACGCGGTTGTCGTCCGGCGAGGGCGATGCCAACCGCTCGGCGCGCTTTTCCTTCGGGCTGCCCGGCGGCAGCGGGTGCATCGAGACTGCGGAATCGTAGTCCACCCACAGCACGCGTCCGGCATCGTCGGACGGGCCGTAACCGCCAATGAAGCGGCCGGCAGGCGTGGTGCGGTCGTGGCCGGGAATCGCGCTCAGTGCGAGCTTGGCGACGCCCGGTGCGGAGTGATCGCCGATCGCCGAACCGAACAACGCCGGTGCTGCGCCGCGCAGCTTGCCGTCGCCGCCGAAGACCAGAACCTGCGCCGCCGCCTTGTCCATGACCGCAAACGGATAGCCCTGGTTGTCCTTGCTGGCGACCACCCAGCCGGCCAGCTCGATCACTGTCTCGGACACGCTCTGGTCGGGCGGAAGTTCATCAACGGCGGCGACCGATGGTGCAGGTGCGTCCTTGTCCCTGGCGTTGGCTACGCCGCTGCACGCAACGGCCAGTGCCATGGCCAGGGAGGCATGGAGGGCGCGGCGTGCAGGGGAGGGGGAAGTACGAATGGGACGGCTCCTTGCAATGCAATCGTGGGTGGAAGGATGCCAGTGGCCGGTGAAGGCCACTGGGTCCCGATGCACCCGATACAGAGGTGGATCAATTCAAAACGGTGAGGGAGCGATTACCCGCGCGGCTTGCGGCCGGCAGGTGCCCTTTCAAGCTGCTGCACGCGACCTTCGATCTGGTCCAGGCGCTGATTGGCCTGCTGTGCGGACTGGTTGGCGGACTCCGCGCTCTGCGCAGCGCCCTGCACCTTGACGTCGAGCTGATCGAGACGCGAGTTGATGGTTGCAAACTCGTTCTTGTATGACGCGCAGGCGCCAAGGCTTACGGTGGCGATGAGAGCCACAGCAAGTGCGCGGGCCGTCTTCATGTGTTGCGGGTTCAGGTTCATTGCACTCCCTCCTTCGTCTGGGGAAGCTGGAATATAGCGGCGTTTGTTCCCGCCGCTACCAAGCGCTTTCAGCTGGAATTTGAATACGTGGAAGCACTGTGAAGCCGGCCCCTGACCCAACATTAACAAGCGGAATCAGGCGAGCTGATCTACGTCGGCGGCGTGCCTTGTGCCTGTTCAAGGTCGCCAATTCATCAGTATGAAGCGGCTCTCACAGCACGTGCGTTTCCACGCCTTTGGCAGCAGTGCAGGCAGGCGTCCATCCACTCGCCTCGAACACGGTCGCGGCGGTGTCGGGCCGCACATCCAGCAGCGTGGCGATGGCCCTGGTCCTGTCTGGCGCGCGGGAAACATAGCTGCGCGCGATGCGGTAGCCGACCCAGTATCCGAGATCTCCACGTCGTGCTTCATCGCCGGGGCCGTCGTACAGCCACTTCGAAAGATCGGTGCCCCCGCTGTCCTGTACGAACGCGCGCTCCAGCGCACATTCGCGGCCCTGGGCCCAGCGACGCAGATGCGCGCTGGCCGGTTGCCCCGAGATCAGTTCACCCACGTACTCGGCGCCGCCTTCAAGCAACGTCTGATAGAGCAGGGTGGGCTGCGCGACATCGACGCTCGCACCGGGCTGTTGCACGTGCACGTACTCATGGGCGATCAGGTGCACGAAACGATCGCCGACGTCAGGCTGCATCCAGTCGGCGTTGCACAGTGCTTCCAGACCGATCACCACACCATCTTCGGTGGTGACGCCGCCGCTGTTGCCCCGCCCGACCAGCACGGTGACCGGAGGAAAACGTGCAGTGGGGAGCAGCGTGCCCAACCGATCGAGTGCGTCGGCAACCCGCGCGCGGATCGCCGGCAATGCCGCTGCACAGGCCCGCGCCCTGGCGAACAACGCCGGCTTGTCCTGGATGGCCCTGGCCAAACGCTCCATTGAACCGATGCGGCTGCCGGTGAAGCTGCGCAACGCCTCCGTGCCGATGTCCAGATAGCCGCGCTGCAGGTCTTCGGCACTTGGTTTTCCGCCAGTGGCATCCAGCACGCTGAAGAAACGCGTGACATCGTCTGTCTGTACCACGATGCGTGCAGAAGGTTGGGCGCGCTCGGCCGCGTTGGCTGGCAGCTGCATCATCGGCAGGGCGACGAGCAGCAGCACCCGCACCGCGCGGCGCGCATGGGGCGGAAACAGCAGTGATGCGACGGACGCGTGCGGCATGTGGAGTTCCCTGAACGCCAGCCTTATTTATACACCAGTCAGTTCAATATTCAGGGTTGATTAGACCCCCTAACGGATAATTCACACCTGTCGACCGCCTCCTCTCTCTCCCCCTCCCGGGAGGCGGCCGACGAAACCAAAATAATTAAAGGTGTGTCCCGATGAACAAGAATTCGCTGCTCGCCCTGGGTCTTCTGGCTGCCCTGCCGTTCGCCGCATCGGCAACCGACGGCCTGTCGTACAACTACGTTGAAGGCGGCTACGTGAACACCGATGCCAAGGGCGGCGACGCCGATGGCTGGAAGGTGAAGGGTTCCGTGGCGGTGCACCCGAACTTCCACATCTTCGGCGACTACAGCGCGCAGGAGACCGACAAGTTCAAGAATGACGTCGACCAGTGGCGCATCGGCGCCGGCTACAACTACGGCATCGCACCGAACACCGACCTGGTGGCCCGCGTTGCGTACCAGAAGTTCGACATGAAGCATGGCCTGGACTTCAACGGCTACTCGACCGAAGTCGGCGTGCGCACCGCGTTCAACCCGTACGTGGAAGGCTACGTGATGGCCGGCTACGAGGACTACACCAAGAAGCACGGCATCAACCCGGACGGCGAGTTCTACGGCCGCGTCGGCGCCACCGCCAAGTTCAACCAGAACTGGGGCCTGAGTGGCGAAGTGAAGCTGGCCAAGGCCGGCGACCGCGAGTGGTTCGTGGGCCCGCGCTTCACCTGGTAACAAACGCCTGTCGTTAGTGCGTGTTGTGCTGGCGTGTGACTCTCTCTCTCTCCCACACGCCAACCGAAGCCCGGCCTCGCGCCGGGCTTCACTTTTATGGGCCCCGTGGCGCCACAATGCGGCATGGGCGACCCTTTCTCTCTTGCAGGCACCGGCACGACCTACCAGGAACATCTGACGCCTGCGCCGCTGCGTGGCCGCTTCGGCCAGCTGTGGCAGAGCCAGCTCCCTGCCGATGCCGATGGGCACATCACCGTATTGCCCGATGGCTGCGTGGATATCCTCTGGCGCGACGGTGCGCTGTTCGTCGTCGGCCCGGACCGTGTGGCCGCGCACCCGGCGCTGGCACCCGGTGCGCAGGTGCTGGGCGCACGCTTCCGCCCCGGCCAGGCATTGGCCGCGCTGGGCCTGCCGCTGGCCGGGATCATCGGCCAGGCCGTGCCACTGGCTGATCTGAAGGGCGCGTGGGCGAACAAGGCGGCGGCCTCCATCGGCGACACCGCGCCTGCACAGCGCCTGCAGCGAATGGCGCACTGCCTGCAACAGCACATGGGTGCGGCCGCGCTCGATACGCCGGCGCAGCGCGCCCATGTCCTGTTCCAAGCGCTCGCCGCGGGTAATGCCACGCTGGATACGCTGGCGGCGCAGTTGGGCCTGAGCCCGCGCAGCCTGCGGCGTTTCAGCCAGTCGCAGTTCGGCTACGGCGCCAAGACGCTGGAGCGGATCCTGCGGCTGCAACGTTTCCTGCGCCAGAGTCGCGCGCTGCCACAGCATTCGTTGGCGATGCTGGCCGCTGATGCCGGCTATGCCGACCAGGCCCATCTCAGCCGCGAGGCGCGCGAGCTGACTGGCATGACCGCCAGCGAGCTGCGCCTGGAGTGGGGACAATGATGGCCGTTTTGTTCAAGACCGCCGTGCCGCGCTGACCGAAGCTGGGGTTCCAATCACGGAGCAACCTCATGAGCCACGAAGTTACCCACGAAGCCGAACGCCGCATCGACAACATCGAATTCAACGTCGCCGACATCGCCCGCAGCAAACGCTTCTACGGCGAGGTGTTCGGCTGGCAGTTCACCGACTATGGTCCGTCCTACACCGAGTTCGACGATGGCCGGCTGAAGGGCGGCTTCGTGTCTGACGCGCCGTTGCGTGCTCACGGAGGACCGCTGGTGATCCTGTACTGCGCGGACCTGGCCGACGCACAGCAGCGCGTGGTCGCCGCCGGTGGCGAAGTGGTGCAGGCGGTGTTCGCCTTCCCCGGGGGCCGCCGCTTCCACTTCCGCGATCTGGATGGCTACGAACTGGCGGTCTGGAGTGATGTGGACTGAGGTCTTCGTACCTTCGCCGGTGGACGGAACGAGAACCGCTCCGTCCCCGGTCAGGCGGTTCCGCTATGATCGCCCGCACATCGCCACACGCGATGCGTCCGCCTCAAGCCAGCAGGAACCGCCGTGAACTCCCAGCCCGCACCGATCACCGCCGTCAACCACACGCTCGACAACGAGCCGCAGCAGATCACTGCGCCGCTCACCCATTCGGCGGCGTTCCTGGTGCTGAAGGTGAAGGATGACGAGGCGTCGATCGCCAAGGCGCGCGAGGTGCTGGCCAGCACCGATGACCTGATCAAGAACACCGCCATCCGCGAGATCGAGCGCACCTTCACCTGCAACGTGGCCATCGGCCATCGCGTGTGGCAGCCGCTGGTAGGCTCCACGCCGCCACGCGAGCTGAAGCCGTTCCGCGAGATCAAGGGCGCGACCCACACCGCCGTGTCCACGCCCGGTGATCTGCTGTACCACATCCGCGCACGCACCATGGACCTGATCGTGGCGTTCGAGCGCAACCTGCTGATGGCCTTCGGTGATGCGGTCGAAGCGGTCGATGACGTGGCCGGCTTCCGCTATTTCGATGGCCGCGACCTGCTCGACTTCGTCGATGGCACCGCCAACCCAGAAGGGCTGTCGTTGCCGGAAGCCACGATCGTGGGTGACGAGGACCCGGAGCATGCCGGCGGCAGTTACGTGGTGGTGCAGAAGTACCTGCACAACCTCGATGCGTGGCGCGCGCAGAAGACCGAGGCGCAGGAGGCGATCATCGGCCGCACCAAGCACGACAACATCGAGCTGGACGACGCGCCGGCCGATGCGCAGAAATCGCACAAGACCCTGTGCACCATCGAGGATGCCGACGGCGAGCACGAGATCCTGCGCGACAACATGCCGTTCGCCAACCCGGGGCGTGGCGAGTACGGTACCTACTTCATCGGCTACACCCGCCGCCTGTGGGTGATCGAGAAGATGCTCGAGCGCATGTTCATCGGCAATCCTGCGCCGCTGCATGACCGCATCCTCGACTTCTCCACCGCCACCACCGGCGTGACCTTCTTCGCGCCCTCGCGCAAGGTGCTGGCCGACCTGGGCGAGTGATCGCGCCGGGCCATCACCGGCCGCCATCTGCCTGTCATCTAGGGCGCCGACCATGGCGCGCTGGATGGGAGCGCAGGAGGCAGGTGATGGCCATGGCAGGGAACAGGACCGGCCTACGCCGCTGGTGGCGGCGTCTGGCCGCGGTGTTCGGCGCGTTGGCACTGGGGAGTGCCAGCGTTTCCGCGCAGGAAGCCCCTGCGCACTGGATGGCCTACGCCGCCGTCGTGGGTGGCCAGCTGCAGCAGCGCCTGCAGCAGGAGCAGGACCCGCAGGCGCAGCGTGTGCTGGCGTGGTTGCAGGCGCACCCTGACACACCGGCACCGCTGCCGGTGAGCGTGTGGATCGCGGCGGACGGCCGTATTTCGAAACTGGAATTTGACAGCCTGGGCGATGCCCAGGTCGACGCCGACCTGCGCGCGACGCTGCAGGCCGCGCCGTTGCAGGCGGCACCGCCGGCCGACATGCGCCAGCCGCTGCGCCTGGGCCTGCTGCTGGAGCCGAAGTAGATCCACGCCATGCGTGGATGTGGTGGGTAGATGCCGACCTTGGTCGGCAGGCGCGCGCCAACCCAGGTTGGCGACTACCGGTAGCCCGGCCGCGCATGGCGTGGCGCTACCGTGTTGCCACCTGCGGTTCACGCGCGGCGGCGCTCCATGCGCGCAGGCCGAACACGGCCAGGCCGAGAAAGAACACGTACAGCGCGGCGGTCACGTGCAGCGACTTGAACAGGTACGCACCCACATAGACCACGTCCACTGCGATCCACACCCACCAGCAGGCCACGTGGCGGCGGGCCTGCCACCATTGCCCGACCAGGCTCAGACCGGTCAGCAGCGCATCCAACCACGGCAGGGCAGCGTCGGTGAAGCTGTGCATGGCTGCACCCAGCACCACGCCACCGCACAGGCCGATGGCCAGGTCGCGCAGCAGCGTGCCGCGTGCCAGCGGCACGATGCGGATGCTGCCTTCATCGGCGGCATGCTGCCGCCAGTTGAGCCAGCCATAGACCAGGAAACCACCGAAGGCGATCTGCAGCAGGGTGTCCGAGTACAGCTTGGCCTCGGCGAACACCAGGCCATACAGCGCCACCGATAGCAGGCCCACCGGCCACGCCGCCAGCCGGCGCCGGGCCATCAGCCAGACGCCGAGGATGCTGCACAGTGCGGCGGTCCACTCGAGCATCACGCCGCTCACAGCGCGAACGTCACCGACAGGCGGGCCTGTCGCGGTGCGCCGGGGAACAGGTAGTAGTCACCGCCGCTGCTGCCGGTATCGCGCCAGTAGAAGCGGTTGAATACGTTGTCCACCGACAGGTTCCAGGTCACCGCGCGTTCGTGCAGGCGATGCTGGAAGCGCAGGCCGGCATCGAACACCGAGTAGTCCGGTGCGCGCACGCCGCCGTCGGCGCGCGCCACGTTGGCACCGGCATAGCGCCAGCCGCCGGTCACGTCCAGGCCCTGCACGAACGGCAGCGCGTAGGCCACGTGCACGCTGGCGCGTACCTTCGGCACGTTCACCAGCTGATGGCCTTCATAGGCCGGCGTGCCGGTGTCGCGCGCGCGCGCCTGCAGCACGCTGGCGCTGGCCACGATCTGCAGTGCGTCGGTCAGCTGGCCGTTGGCGGTCAGCTCCAGGCCGGTGTGGGTCTGCGTGCCTTCCTCGACGAAGGTGTAGCCGACGTCGCTGCTGTCGGGCCTGGCGTACTGGTAGGGCTGCGAGATGCGGAACACCGCCGCGCCCAAGGTCAGTGCTTCGACCGGCACGTACTTCACGCCCACTTCCAGCTGCCGCGACTGCACCGACGGCAGGAAAGTGTCGGCATTGCTGGTCCAGAACGGCGCTTCCTGGCCCAGCGAAATGCCGCGCACGTAGCTGGCATAGGCATTGAGCTGGTCGGTGGCCTTCCACACCACCGCGGTCTGCGGCAGGAAGCGCGACAAGCGGCTGTGCCGCTGCGGGGTGCCACGCTTGTCGTAGGCGCGCTCATCGAGGCGCACGAAGCGGCCACCGGCCAGCCACTGCCAGTCATCGCCGAAGCTCATCCGGTCCAGCGCGAAGAACGCGGTCTGGCGGCTGTCCAGGCGACGTGCGGACGGTCCCGGCATCTTCGGCGACGGCGCGAATACCGGCACCGGTGCTTCGTGGATGTTGCTGGTGCCGACGTACTCGTTGACGCTCGGGCGCTTGTCCACGGTGCGGCGGAAGTAGTCGGCACCGACGGTCAGTTCATGGCCGACGCTGCCGGTCTCGAAGCGGCCACGCAGCTCGGCACGGGCCTGCTGGTTGCGACGGGTGTCGTCCGGGCTGCGGTAGTCGTAGACGTCATAGTCGCCGTTGGGCGCGAAGTAGTTGCCCGGCACGCTGCCATCGGCGCACAGCACGGCGTAGTAGCAACCGTAGGCGAAGGCGACGTTGTCATCGATCACCGAGCGGCTGTGGCCGACCGAGACGCGCGACTGCCAGGCATCGTTGAAGTCGTAGGTATGCAGCGCGGTGATGTTGGTGCTGGCGATATCCACCGGGCGCTGCCACGGCTGGTAGCCGAGCAGGTGCTCGCGGTCGACACCGCGCGGCAGGTCACGCGCGCCCAGCAGCTGGTAGCCGGACACCGAGCGCTGCGAGCTGGTCTGGTAGTTGGCATCTACTTCCAGCTTGCCGCGCTCGCCGATCAGCCAGTCGGCGGCCAGCGAGTAGAAGTTGCGGCGGCCATCGGCGTGCGCGACGTAGGAATTGCTGGAGTCCCATGCGGCATTCAGGCGCAGGCCGAAACGCGGGGTGATCCAGTGGCCGACATCGACGGCGACGTAGCGCGAGCCTTCCGAATCGGTACCGAGCGTGGCGGTGCGCACTTCGGCCGGGCGCTTGCCGATGTAGTTGATGATCCCGCCCGGCGCCATCACCCCTGCCGCCAGGCCGGCTTCACCCTTGAGGATCTCCACCGACTGCACGTTCTCCAGCGCCAGGCGTTGTTCGCCGGCGATGGACAGGCCGTTGAAGCGGTAGCCGGTGGCGGCGTCCAGGGCGAAGCCACGGATGGCGATGTTCTGGTAGTAGCCCACAGGTGCATACGCATCACCCAGCGAGGCATCGTTGCTGGCCAGCTCGGACAGCGAACGTACCTGGCGACGGTCGAGATAGTCGCGCTCGAGCACGTTCACCGAAGCCGGCGTGTCCTTCCACGAACCGCCGCCGAAGGCATTCACGCGCGAGGTATCGGCCTTCGGCTTGCCGGCCTCCACGCGCACCGCCGCCAGTTCGGTCGGCGAGCGTTCGGCACCAGTGGCAGCCGCATCGGTGGTGGCCTCGGCCTCGCTGGCATGCAGCGGCAGCGCGGCGCAGAGGGCGAGTGAGAGCAGGGTGGGGCGCAGGCAGCGGTTCATTCGGTTCGTCTTCGGACAACAAGGGAGACGAAGCGACGGCGCGCAGGTGCACCGGCCCATGATGGGGGTGTGGCTGCGGCTCAAAGCTCCCTACGCCGGTGCAAACCGGATCAGGTTCCAAGGGACTCTCTCAGCCTGGCAGATCCAGGCACCCCCGCTTCAGGTGACCATTTCACTACAAATGGTACGGATTTGCGAGCGCCAGCCGGGGTCAGATCCCTTTCCTGCGGAAAGGGATCTGACCCCAACGCTGCGTCAACCGGATCACGCGACGGCGTGCAGGGCCTGCAGCAGTGCCCGTCCCGGCGCGCTGTGGAACCACGCCGGATGGCCCAGCATGAAGGGCTGCCAGGCCACGTCGGCATTCGCGGCTGAGCGGGTGACACCTTCGAAGTACTCCACTTCGGACAGTGCGAAGTCGAAATGGACCATTGGCAGCAGGTCGGCCAGCAGGTGCACGCGTGCCGCCGACAACGGCAGCACCTCGCGGTAGCCGTCGAGCAGGGCCAGCGCGATATCGATGCGCACTGCCTCCATGCCGCGCTCCAGTTCCAGCCACGCCACTGCGTTGCGCTCGATCGCGGTGGCGAGGTCGAACAGCGCGCTGGTGGGCGACGCCAGGCCGAAATCCAGCACGGTGCTGACCTCGCCGTTGCGCCACAGCAGGTTGGAGACATGCCAGTCGTTGTGCGCCCACAGCCGGGGCTCGGCGCGCAGGCGCTCGGCCAGGCCGGCGTGCCACGGCAGCACGTCGCGCTGCAGCTGTGCTTCCCATGGAATGCGCGCGAGATAGCGTGCCAGCCCGGGACGTTCATCCAGTCCTGCCTTGATGGCGGCGATCGGATCGTCGGCACGGATCAGGTCGTCGCGCGCCACCAGCAGATGGGTGCTGCGCTGGGGCGCGTGGTAGCTGGCGGCGGCACGGTGCAGCTGTGCGAGCGTGCGCCCTGCCTCGCGGGCCTGCGCGACATCGGTCAACAGCGACCACGACACCGCGTCGCGATACAGGTCGTCGCCCACGCCGACATCGTGCAGTTCAAACGTCCATTCGCCGTGTTCGACCGCAGTGTGGCCATCGGTGGCCGGCAGCACCTGCACCACTGGCACGCCGGCGGCGGCGAGATGGGCGATGAAGTGGTGTTCTTCTTCCAGACAGGCCGCGCTGCGCACGCTGTGGTGGTGGCGCTTGATGAACACCGCGCCGCGCGTGTCGTCGACGATGGCGGCGGCAGACAGCGGCCGCGGGCTGTGCCAGCGCGGTTGGCTGTGCCCGCCCAGCTGCGGGTAACGCGTACTCAGCCACGCGATGTCCGCCGCGCTGATCGGTGGCCAGTCGGCAGCGACCTCGTCGTTGTTGAGGCCCTGCACGCGGTGGGAGGAAGATGTCATGCCACAGTCCGATCGGGAAAGTCACATCCAAGGCTGCGCATTCAACGCCATGCGCGTGGCCAACGCAAACGGGCGGGTCATCGACCCGCCCGTCTCCGCGTCATCGGTATGTCGGCGCTGCTTACCAGCCGCGATGGCGGCCGCGGTCGTGGTAGTAGCGGTTGTCGTAGTAGCGCTCACGCTGCCAGCGGCGGTCATCGCCACGGTCGTAGTAGCCACTGCGGTAGTAGCCACGGTCGTAACGGCGATCGTAGCGGTCGTCGTAACGGCGATTGTCGTAGTAACGGCGGTCGCGGCGATCGGAGGTGGTCAGGTTGCCGATCGCGCCGCCGGCCACGGCACCGCCGACGGTGGCCGCAGGATCACCGTTCGAGAGCAGGTTGCCGGCCACGCCACCGACCACGGCGCCGACCAGGGTGCGCTTGTCCTTCCTCGACATCGCGCTGGCATCGCTGACCACGGCGACACCGGCAACCAGTGCCAGCGCCATCGCCAGACCACGGAAGCTGAGTGTGGAAGTACTGAGCATGTTCGGTTCTCCTGTGAGGTGCATGCCACGCTGGGCAGGGAGGGCGCGGGGCGCCCGGCTGCCGTGGAGACCACGCTGGCGTTCCGACATTGCCGGAACATTGCCTGGCCTACCGGGCGGCTTGCGCATTCATCTAGCGGCAGGCGGCATGAAGCAAGGCTGAAAGTGGCTTTTACCGCTCAGCTGGCAGAAAGGGAAAGGGCCGCGCATGGCGCGGCCCCTCCCGGTCTGCAAGGCGCTGCGGGCTCAGACGCCCATGGCCTTCTGCACCTGGCGGGTCTGTTCCTGCTGCGCGTCCTGCTGCTGGTGCAGCACGTTCGGCGCGCCCTGCACCGCGCCGCTGCTGAGCGCCATGCTCTGCTCGCTGGCGGTGCGGGTTTCCACCGCAACGCGGCTGGCCGCCGGGTCACCGACCGTGCCCTGCACGGCGAACAGGCGCTCACCGTTCGGGCTGGGCACCACTGCGTCGATGCGCTGCAGGCCGGCGGCATGCGCCTCCCTGGTCAGGGCCGCTGCGGCGCTTTCCAGCGCGTGGCGGTCCTTGAAGGTGCCCGCCGGCATCCGTTCCAGGCCTTCGGTGGCCTGCAGGTACATCGGATGGCGCGGGTGCCGCTCGTCGTTCAGCAGCGGGCGCTCGCGGGCCTCCTTGATCGCATCCAGCGTCTTCGCACCGACGATGCCGTCGGCAACCAGCCCGTTGTCCTTCTGCAGCTGGCGTACCGCCGCTTCGGTATTGCGGCCGAAGCGGCCGTCCTCGACCAGCGGCTTGCCGTCGGCCCCGGCATAGCCGAGGTGGCCCAGCTGCTCCTGTACCTTGCGCACGCCCTCGCTGTGCGCGCCCGGCTTGTACAGCTCGGCGTGCGGGGCGGCAGCGGCCTTGTGTTCGGCCGCAGGCTTGCCCTGGGTCTGCTCATGCGATTGGGTGCGGCTTTCCAGCAGGTCGCGCGCCTTGGACAACGGGTCCGACGCGAACAGCTTCCAGTGCGGGTGGTCCTTCACCTGCTTGAGGTAATCCTCCACCGGCATGGTGTGCACGCCCTTGCTGCCGGTGGACTGGCTGATCAGCAGCTTGTCGGTGTTCGGGTCGCGCACCACCATCACGATGTGGTCGATGCCATTCCAGTGCTCGTGGCGGGTCCTGGCCGTATCCAGGCCGATGACCATGCCTTCCTTCAGCGCACCGGGCTTGAGGATGGCGTCGCGCTCGAGCAGCACGCCGGACTGTTCGACGGCCTTGTGCACGATGCCGCCGGAACCGAGGTTGCCCAGGTCGATGCGGTCGGCCTTGCTGAAGACAGCGTGCCCGGCCTTCTGGTTGATCTCGTCCATGGTCCGGTTCTGCAGGGTGCCGACCCAGCCGGAGCAATCGATGTAGCCCTGGTCCACGTTCTTGCCGGTCTTGCCCGGCACGTACAGCGCGTGGCCCGGGATGTTGATGGCGTACTTCACATCGTCGTACTTCACGCCAGCGTCGTACGCGGCGTGCAGTTCGATGCCCGGCTTCGGCGCAGCAGGAGCCGTTGCGGTCGCCGCCAGCGTGGCCGCAGCGGCGCCCACTGCGGCGGTCTGCGCAGGTGTGCCTGGAGCCTGGGCCTGGCCCGGTGCCACGGTCTGCGGCGTGATGTGCTTTTCCGGGATGCTGATCGCTGCGTACTTGTGGATGTAGTAGCTGGAGAAGGTCCGCGCCAGGTCGCCGTCGTTCATGCCACGCATTTCGGCCAGGGTGTGGCCGGTCAGCGCCTTGGCATCGGACCCGATCTGGTTGAGCACGTTGCGGCGCATGTTGATCTCTTCGCCATGGCCGTTGCGGACCACGCCGAAGGTGCCGGTGGCGATCGCGGTCTGCACCGAGCCATAGCCGGCGCTGCCCTGCTGGTGGGCCAGGTACAGGTCCAGGCCGGTCGGCGTGTCGCCGCCGGACAGGTACGGGTGGCCGGTGCGCTCATTGCGGCGCGCCATCGAGCCCAGGTTGTCCTGGTACATCTGCGCGGCGGCTTCGGTGTTGCGGGTCGGGTCGAATTCGTGGCCGGTCAGGTGGTATTGGCGGGCCGAGCCGGGCACGAACTGGAACAGGCCTTTGGCGCCGGTCGAGGTGTTGTGGGCGCGCTCGTTGAAGGTGCCGCCGGTCTCGATGTGCGCGAAGCGCATGAAGTCATCGACCGGGATGCCCTTCTGCCGGGCGACCTGCTCGACGATGTCCAGGACTTCCTTTTTGCTGTAGTCATGCTGTGCCATGACGTTTTCCTCGGGGTTGATGGAGCGGCCGATGCCGCGAATCGCCAACCGGACTCATCCGTGAGTCAAGAACATGTCGGTCAACAGGTAACCCGCCTGCGGCGGATGGAAATCAGGGCGCGATGTACTGCTGGGCCTTGCTGTCGAAGCGGTAGTGCACGGTGTCGCCGGCACCCAGCGCGCGGGTCTTGCCTGGGGCTTCGATGGTGGTGCCCTTGAAGGTCACGGTCAGCTGCGGCAGGCCGTTGCCATCGGCCACGAAGGCCAGTTCGCCATCGCTGTCGGTGCACGGCATCACGTTGCCGTCGTCGCAGGCCGCGCTGTTGTCTTCGCCGGTGCGCACCGAGCCGACGTAGCGCCAGACCTTGCTGTCCAGGTCGTCCTCGCTGCGCTTGGGGTTGAACAGCAGCAGGGCGTAGCCGCTGCTGCTGATGCCGCGGTCGAAGCTGCTGGTCGGCACCGCCAGCAGCAGGCGGCCGTCGGCGGTGCGGTGTTCGATCGGCTTGCGCCGGGTATCGACGTCGTCGGCCTTGTCGTAGGCGCCGAGCGCACCGATGGTCCATTCCTGGCCGCGGAACTTCCACGGCTTCTTCGCGTCGCCGCCGGCCAGCACGAAGGTGGCCTCGGCCAGATTGGCGCGGTCGTCGGGGCCGGCCGGCTGCTGTTCGCCCGGCTTGCCGTAATGCTCGCGGGTATCCCAGGAAAAGCCGGTGTAGTAGGTGGTGCCGTCCAAGGTGAAGCGGTGGCCGAACCAGAAGGTCGCCACGCTGCCGTTCTGGACCTCATAGGACGTCGCACCGTCGCCATCGACCTGGTAGATGAAATACATCACGGTCGGCGCGTCGGGCGGGGTGACGGCGGCATCGGGAGAGGGGTTCTGCATCGGGGCAACATCCTGTCGGGGCGCTTTGGCAGCCTGCGCAGGCGCAGGCCGGGAGGACGAGGGGGCCGGATCGGCGGCGCTGCAGGCGGCAGCGGAAAGAGAGACGAGCAGGCATGCCGCGAATGCGCGCAGGGGCCGCAACGGCAGGGTCCAACGTAGCTCGGGGGGGGACTGCATGCGCCTCTCCATGGTCAGCGTTGCCGGGCCAGACGGCCGGCAGGAAGCCGCACCCCATCCACCACGGACGGGAGCGAGGACATGAGCCGGTCGATTCCTTCGACCTCGCATTGAGAACTCATGCCCGTCCATCTTGGCACAGATCCGCAGACCGTCAAAGAGGGGGTGCGGCAGCCGGGTCTGTGATGTGAAGTGCGTCTCAGATCTTGCCGTCACGCAGGTAGTCGAACAATTCGGCGTCGCCCTTCAACCCCAGCTTGAGCATGGCGTCGCCCTTCTGCCGGCTGATGGTGCTGACGCTCTTGTGCAGCTGCAGCGAAATCTCCTTCACCGTCATGCCGGTGCCGAGCAGCCGCAGCACCTCCACTTCGCGTGGTGACAACGGCTTGCCGTCGCCCTCGCGCATGCGCCAGCTGCCGGCCGCGTCCACCCGCTCGCGCAGGCTGCGGCTGATGTAGGGCTGGCCGCGGTACACCGACTGGATGGCCTGCGGCAGCTCGTCCATTGACGAACTCTTGTCGACCAGACCGAGCACGCCACTGTCGAGCACCATGCGCAGGATCGCCAGGTTGCTGGAGACGCTGAGCATCAGCACCGGCAGGTCCGGATGCCGGCGGCGGATCATGCCGATCATGGCGAAGCCATCGGCCTGCGGGCTGCCCGGCATGGAGTAGTCGGTGACCAGCAGGTCACAGGGCTGGTTGGCGAGCAGGGTCATCAGCGCCTGCGCGCTGTCGGCCTCGCCGACCACGCGGCCCACGCCGCTCGACTCGATGACGGCGCGGGTACCGATGCGGACCACCGGGTGATCGTCTGCGATGATGATGCGCAAGCTCATGCTCTAGTATGGCCATCGGGCACGCCGGACCGCGACCATCGCGGTCCCTGGCAGGATTCTAGGAGATCGACGCAGATGCGTAGGTGGGCTGTTCGCGGGCTGCTCCTGCTGCTGGCGGTGCTGGCCCTGCCCGTGGCCCAGGCACAGCCGGCCCCTGGGCTGCTGCCGCTCAGCCCGTTGCAGCGCGAATACCTGGTGGCGCATCCGACCATCGTTGTCGGGCAGTATGACAGCGGTTGGCCGCCGTTCGAGTCCCTCCGTGACGGCCAGCAGGTCGGTCTGGGACCGGACTACCTGTCGCATCTTGCACGCCAGCTCGGCATGAAGGTCGAGGCGCGCCGCTATCCGGACTGGACATCCGTGCTGGATGCGGCATGTCGTGGCGAGATCGACGTGGTGATGAATGTCGGCCTCAGTGCCGACCGCACCCGCTGCATGGTCTATACCGCGGCCTACAGCGAAGCGCCGCTGGCCCTGGTGGGCCGGCCGGACGACCTGCGTGCCTCCGACATGCCCGACCTGGAGGGTCTGCGGGTGGTGATCGAGCAGGATTTCCTGACCGGTCCGCAGGTGCGCGCCCGATTCCCGCGTGCCCGCCAGCTTGTCGTAAACGACACGTTGAGCGCATTGCAGATGGTCAGAGACGACAAGGCCGACGTCTACATCGGCAATGCCTTTGTCGCCACCGAGCTGATTGCCAGCCGGCGCCTGCAGGGCGTGGCGCTGTTGCGGCCCAGCGACCTGCCCCCTGAACGGCTGCACTTCGGCATTCCCAACAGCAAGCAACCCCTGGCTGAAGCCCTGGACCTGGCGCTGGCGGCCACCAGCCAGGCCCAGCGTGATGCCCTCGCACAACGATGGCTGCCACCGCCGCACTGGTCGGCATCGGCGCAGCTGGCGCTGAGCCAGGCCGAGAAGCGCGTGCTGGAGCAGCCGTTGAAGATCGGTTTCGCCCCGAATGCCGCGCCACTGTCGTTCACCGGCGAGGATGGCCGGCCCAGCGGGCTGGCCAGCGAATACCTGCAGCGCCTGATGCAGGCCGGTGCCAACCTGCAGGTCGAGGACAGCCACGACTGGTACGAGGTGCGCGAGAAGGCCCGCCGCGGTGAGCTGCAGGCGGTGATGGGCATTCCTGTCGATTCACGTTACCTGGGCCCGGACTGGGTGTTCAGCCAGCCCTTCATCAGCGTGCCGAACGTGATTGTGGTCAGGAGCGATGGCGAGTCGCTGCTGGGCCTGGCTGACCTGCAGGGCAAGCGCGTGCTGCTGTCCGACCCGGAGCGTGTGCGCGGCTACGTGCTGCAGCAGGCACCGCAGGCGCGGATCATCGCTGCACGCAGTGCCGAACAGTCGCTGCAGCGCCTGCTCGCTGGCGACGCCGATGCGTACATCGGCAACCTTGCCGTGGTCGATCACCTGCTGCGCAGCCGTTTCCCGGGGCGGCTGCAGGTGGCGGCACCGGCCGGCTTCAACGACCAGCTGGTGCTGGCCGTGGATCGTCGCCACGCGGCACTGGCTACCACCTTCGATCGCCTGCTGCTGCAGATGACCCCACGCAAGCGCGAGGCCCTGCGCAATGCCTGGCTGGGGGTGGAGTACCGCAACGGTGTCGACTGGAACAAGGTGCTGCGGTGGGGCGTGCCGGTGCTGCTGGTGCTGCTGACCGCGCTGCTGGTGCATGGCGTCGGCCATTGGCGGCTGCGCCGCGAGGTGGCAGGACGTCGCCAGCTGGAGCAGCGTCTGGCCGAGGTGACCGACAACCTGCCTGCAGTGGTCTATCAGGCGCGTCGCGACGCCGATGGCGCGCTCAGCTTCCCGTTCATCGCCGGTGACCTGCCTGCGTTGTTCGGCATTACACGGCAGCAGGCCGAACAGGATGCGAGGGTGTTGCTGGAACGCATCGAGGAAGAGGACCGCGCGCACATCCTGCACTCCATCGAGCAGGCCGCGCGCCAGTTCGCCCCATTGATCCTGGAGTTCCGCCTGCGCAGCGATGGGGAGGGCGTGCGCTGGGTGCGCAGCCAGGCCCACCCCTATGCCGCCGAAGAGGGCGCGGTGATCTGGAGCGGTTACTGGGTGGACGTGAGCGAAGCGCGGATGCAGGCCGATGCCCTGGCGGCGGCGAAGGCGGACGCCGAGCAGGCCGCCGAGGCCAAATCGCGCTTCCTGGCCACGATGAGCCATGAGATCCGCACGCCGATGAGTGGCGTGCTGGGGATGCTGGAGGTGCTGGCGCACTCACCGCTGGACAGCGAACAGCAGCGCATCCTCGGCGTTATCGAGGATTCGGCCCAGATGCTGCGGCAGATCCTCGATGACATCCTCGATTACTCGCGGCTGGAAGCAGGGGCGTTGCGCCTGGAGCCGGTGCCGCAACCGCTGCGGCCCCTGCTGGAGAGCGTGTGCCGCCTGCTGTCGGCCCAGGCCAGCGCGCGTGGCCTGGCGCTGCACGTGCAGATCGATCCCGAGCTGGCGCCGGCCCACGAAGTGGACGGCGTGCGGCTGCGCCAGATCGTGTTCAACCTGCTCAGCAATGCCATCAAGTTCACCGCACAGGGCGAGGTGCGCCTGCAACTGGAGGTGCTGGGGCCGACCAGCGAAGACGGCGTGCAACCGCTGTGCCTGAGCGTTACCGACACCGGCATCGGCATCGCACCGGAACAACTGCAGCACCTGTTCGCGCCCTTTACGCAGGCCGGCGCCTACATCCAGCGTGACCACGGCGGCACTGGCCTGGGCTTGAGCATCTGCCAGCGACTGGTGCAGATGATGCAGGGCGAATTGACCCTGCACAGCACGCTGGGCGAAGGAACCCGCGCCGAAGTGCGGGTATCGCTGGTGGAGGCCGGCAGCGAGGACGCGGCGGCACTGCTGGCCGAGCAGGACCAGACCGCGCTGCTGCCCGCCGCGCTGCGTCAGGCACGGGTGCTGGTGATCGAGGACCACCCGACCAACCAGGCGATGATGGCGTGGCGGCTGCAGCAGCTGGGCGTGCCCCATGTGCTGCTGGGCGATGGCCAGCAGGCGCTGGATCGCCTGTCGTCGGAGAGCTTCGACCTGGTGATCACCGACTGCCGCATGCCGGTACTCGATGGATTTGGCTTCACCCGCCTGCTGCGCGAACGCGAGGGCCGTACCGGCCAGCCGCGGCTGACGGTGCTGGCGCTGACCGCCAGCGTGCTGGACGACGATGCGCGCCGCTGCCGCGAGGCCGGCATGGACGAGGTACTGGCCAAGCCGCTGTCGCTGGCCACGCTGCGTGCGGCGCTGCTGCGCTGGCTGACGCAGGCCCAGGGCCAGTCGTTCGAGGTGCCGGTGCCGGAGGTTGCCGCCGACGACGGTGAAGCATTGCCTGATCTGGCCACCCTGCAGCAGCGCTTCGGCTCGCGCGTGGTGGCCGAGCAGCTGCGCGACAGCCTGTTGCAGGCCAGCGAGGGTGACCTGGCCGCCGTGCAGCGCGCCTTGCAGGCTGGCGACCGCCAGGCTGCGGCGCTGCACCTGCATCGCCAGGCCGGCGGGCTCGGGGCGATCGGGGCCACGGCACTGGCCCAGCAGGCCAATGCCCTGGTCGAGCGCCTGCAGGATGCGGCAGAGGCCGATACGGCGCCGTTGTTCGCCACCGTAACGACGTTCGTGGCGCGGCTGCAGCAACAGCTGCAGCGCCTGGCTCACTGAGCCGACTGCTGCTGCAGGTAGGCGATCACCAGGGCGCGGCGTTCTGCGCTGGGGAAGGCGTTGTACATGCGGGTGCCCGGCACCAGGTGCGTGGGTGACTGCAGGAAGGTATCCAGCGTCTGTGCGGTCCAGGTGATGTCGGCGCGGCGCATGCCGTCGGAATACCCATAGTCGGGCAGGCTGCCGGCGCGGCGGCCGATCACGCCGTGAAGGTTGGGCCCGAAGCGGTGGATGCCACCGGGCTGCACGGTGTGGCAGCCGGCACACAGTTCGAACGCGCGCTGCATGGCCTGCTGCCGGGCCTGTTCGGGCGTGGCCGGCACCGCGGGCGGGCGCTGGCAGGCCGTGGCAAGCAGGGCCACGGCAACGGCGGTGAGCAGGCGGCAGGCACGCATGGGTGGGCAGGATAGCGGTGCGGTGGAGCGGTCGGGCTGCGACACACGGTCGCAGCCCGGGGCGATCACATGCCCGAGTAGTTCGGGCCGCCGCCGCCCTGCGGGGTCACCCAGACGATGTTCTGGGTCGGATCCTTGATGTCGCAGGTCTTGCAGTGCACGCAGTTCTGCGCGTTGATCTGCAGGCGCGCGTTGTCGGCTTCGCCAACGAACTCGTACACACCGGCCGGGCAATAGCGGGCTTCCGGGCCTGCGTACTCGGCCAGGTTCACCTTCACCGGAATGCTGGGGTCCTTCAGCGTCAGGTGGCTGGGCTGGTTCTCGTCGTGGTTGGTGCTGCTCAGGAACACCGAGCTGAGGCGGTCGAAGGTCAGCACCCCATCCGGCTTCGGGTAGGCGATGCGGGTGTGCTTGGCGGCCGGCTCCAGGCAGGCATGATCCGGCTGCGTGCGGTGCAGGGTCCACGGCGGGTTGCGCACGCCCAGCTTCGGCAGCAGCCACTGCTCGACGCCGGTCATCAGCGTGGCCACGGTCTGGCCCTTCTTGAACCACTGCTTGAAGTTCTTGGCCTGCTGCAGTTCGGTGAACAGCCAGCTGGCTTCGAACGCCTTCGGGTAGGCGCTCAGTTCATCGTGCTGGCGGTCGGCGGCCAGCGCGTCGAACGCGGCGTCGGCGCACAGCATGCCGGTCTTGATCGCGGCATGGCTGCCCTTGATGCGGCTGGCGTTGAGGTAGCCGGCCTCGCAGCCGACCAGTGCACCGCCCGGGAACACCGTCTTCGGCAGCGACAGCAGGCCACCGGCGGTGATCGCACGCGCGCCGTAACCGATGCGGGTACCGCCTTCCAGATGCTTGCGGATGGACGGATGGGTCTTGAAGCGCTGGAACTCTTCGAATGGGCTCAGCCACGGGTTCCTGTAGTCCAGGCCTACCACGTAGCCGATGGCGACCTTGCCGCCGTCGGCGTGGTACAGGAACGCGCCGCCGTAGGTGTCGCTGTCCAGCGGCCAGCCGGCGGCGTGAACCACCAGACCCGGCTCATGCCGGGACGGGTCGATCTGCCACAGCTCCTTGATGCCGATGCCGTAGGCCTGCGGGTCCTTGCCTTCGTCCAGCGTGTAACGCGCGATCAACTGGCGGCCGAGATGGCCGCGCGCGCCTTCGGCGAAGATCGTGTATTTCGCCTGCAGCGCCATGCCGCGCTCGAACGCCGGGCCGATGCTGCCATCCTTCTCGATACCCATGTCGCCGGTGGCCACGCCGATCACTTCACCGTTGTCGCCGTACAGCACCTCGGCTGCGGCGAAGCCGGGGAAGATCGCCACTTCCAGCGCCTCGGCCTGCTGCGCCAGCCAGCGGGTCACTTCGCCCAGGCTGATGATGTAGTTGCCTTCGTTGTGGAAGCACTCCGGCAGCAGCGCGTTGGGCGTGCTGCGCGCGCCGGTTTCGCTGAGGAACAGGAATTCGTCACGGGTGACCTTCTGCTTCAGCGGTGCGCCGCGCTCGGCCCAGTCCGGGAACAGCTCGGTCAGCGCGCGCGGATCCATCACCGCACCAGACAGCACGTGCGCGCCTGGTTCGGACCCCTTCTCCAGCACGCACACCGACAACTCGCGGCCGGCTTCGATCGCGCGCTGGCGCAGGCGGATCGCGGTGGCCAGGCCGGCGGGGCCGGCGCCGACGATCACCACGTCGAATTCCATTACTTCACGCGGGGGCAGGGCGTTGGCTTCAGCGCTCATCGATTGCATGACTCGTGGGTAGGGCCGGCATCGGGGCCACCGGCGGTGCCTGGGAATCGCGCGTGCAGCCACGAGCGAAACGGTTGTTTGAATGTGTCAGGGTACCGGGCCGCGCGTGATCGAGCTAGATCGCCGATGTTCACGTCACGATTGCTGCGGTGCAGCGTAAGGCTGCGGCCCGGGTGGGTGCCGACCCTGGTCGGCACGCTCTGCCCGGATGACCGACAATGGCCGGGTCCTGACTGCGCGTGAGTGCCATGGCTTTGCATCCGTACGATCTGTTCGATGTCCGTTCCCTGCTCAATGAGGAAGAGCGCGCGGTGCAGGAGAGCGTCGCCCGCTTCACCAACGAGCGCGTGCTGCCGATCATCGGCGATGCCTTCGACCAGGCCCGTTTCCCCGATGAACTGGTGCCGGAGATCGCCTCGCTGGGCCTGCTGGGCGCCACCCTGCCGGCCGAATACGGCGGCGGTGATCTGGGTGCGGTCAGCTATGGCCTGATCTGCCAGGAGCTGGAGCGCGGCGATTCGGGCCTGCGCAGCTTCGTCTCGGTGCAGAGCTCGCTGTGCATGTACCCGATCTATGCCTACGGCAGCGAGGAACAGCGCCAGCAGTGGCTGCCGGCGATGGCACGCGGCGAACTGATCGGCTGTTTCGGCCTGACCGAGGCGCACGGCGGTTCCGATCCGGCCAGCATGAAGACCCGCGCGGTGCGCGACGGCAGCGACTGGCGCATCAGCGGCGGCAAGATGTGGATCACCAGCGGCCCGGTGGCCGACCTGGCCATCGTCTGGGCGCAGACCGAGGACGGCATCCAGGGCTTCGTGCTGGAGAAGGGCATGGCCGGCTTCACCACGCAGGAGATCAAGCACAAGATGAGCCTGCGGGCATCGCTGACCGGTGCGCTGTTCTTCGATGACGTGCGCGTGCCCGACAGCCACCGCCTGCCGAACGTGAAGGGCCTGAAGGGGCCGCTGGGCTGCCTGACCCAGGCCCGCTACGGCATCAGCTGGGGCCCGATCGGCGCGGCCATCGCCTGCCTGGATGAAGCGCTGGGCTACGCCAAGGAGCGCGTGCTGTTCGGCCGCCCGCTGGCGGCCACCCAGAGCGCGCAGATCAAGCTGGCGGAAATGGCCCGCCGCATCACCACCGCGCAGCTGCTGGCCCTGCAGCTGGGCCGCCTGAAGGAAGCCGGGCAGCTGCAGCCGCAGCAGGTCAGCCTGGCCAAATGGAACAACTGCCGCATGGCGATCGACATCGCCCGCGAATGTCGCGATCTGCTGGGTGGGGCCGGCATCACCACCGAACACGTGGCGATCCGGCATGCACTGAACCTGGAATCGGTGATCACCTATGAAGGCACCGAGACCGTGCACCAGCTGGTGATCGGCCGCGAACTGACCGGCATCAACGCGTTCTGAAACCTGGTTCCGGTGGGTGCCAACCTTGGTTGGCACATCTTTCCAGAAGTTTCTGCAGCCGCCTTGACCTGTCTTTGGTAGGTGCCAACCTTGGTTGGCACACTCCTTCGGCACGCGACCGGGGAACAGTGCGGACCAAGGTCCGCACCCACCAGAAGCAGGTCACACCCATCAGCAGCGCTTCGCACCCACCTGAGGCGGTTTACGCGCCGCCGGCAAACCCATGCTGCCGCCACGCCTCGTACATCACCACGGCAACGGTGTTGGAAAGATTGAGGCTGCGGTTGTCCGGCCGCATCGGCAGGCGCAGGCGGCGTCCATCCGGCAATGCATCGAGCACGTCCTGCGGCAGGCCGCGGCTTTCCGGACCGAACAGGAAGGCATCACCATCTTCGAACGCCACGCTGTCATAGCGGACGCTGGCACGCGTACTCAGGGCGAACAACCGCTTCGGTGCGATCCGCGCCAGCGCGGTGTCCAGGTCGGGGTGCACCTGCAGGCGCGAGTACTCGTGGTAGTCCAGGCCGGCGCGCTTGAGCTGCTTGTCTTCCAGTGCGAAGCCGAGCGGCTCGACCAGGTGCAGCTGCGCGCCGGTGTTGGCGCAGAGCCGGATCACATTGCCCGTGTTGGGCGGGATTTCCGGTTGGAACAGGATTACGTGGAACGGGGGCGCGGCATTCATCGGCGCAGTGTACCTGCGACGGCGGCCGCCTCTACGGCGCACGCCCTGCGCTGGGCAGGGCGGCACCGCTTACGGGCGCAGCAGGACCTGGGCGGTTTCGGTGGCCAGGGCCTGCAGGTCTGCAGCGCTCGGACGCACCTGCAGGGCCGGCAGGTTGACGATCACCTGGTTGGCGACGCTGGTGGCAGCGGCAGCCAGGGTGACGGCGTAGCGCTGGGCTTCCAGTTCGGCGGCCAGGGCGACGCGCTGTTCCAGGCTCGGGCGCACTTCCACGGTGGCCAGGGTCGGGATGCCGCTGGCCTGTTCCCAGGCCTGCTGGGCCAGCTGGTCGGCGGCCGGGCGAACCTGCACGGTGGCCAGGGTCTTGATGGATTCGGAGGCCTGCACCGACGAAACAACCGCGGTGCCGGCGATCAGGGCGATGGCGATGGCAATGGTCTTGGCGTTCATGACGGGGCCTGTTTAGTGTTGGTGATCAGTGGTGTGGTAGTAAGGTAGTACACTAATTCTGGGGATGCAAGAAGAATTTTCGATTTCCTGCATTTGTTCAGTCTTCAGTCAGCTTGCGTCTGAAGCCCTTCCTGGCGCAGGGAGGGCCAAGCAATCCCCGTGCCAACTTTTATTCATTGATTTACAAGGGTTTTTTATCAATCGAAAAGTGTCCGGTGGGCGGACACCTGTCCATTCGATGTGCCGCGGACACTGTCCGGACGCCTTCAGCCGGCACATGTGACGGTTCACGCCCCCCGGCTGGGGCCGGGCCGGATGGCCTTCAGGGCAAACACCCCCAGTGACTGGCGACCGATTCCTGCCGTTGCCTGCGCAGGCTAGGATCGGGGTTCACCTATGTGACCAAGGATCCGGATATGTCTCTCGCCCTTCGCCCGCGCGCCGCATTGCTGGCCGTCGCCCTCAGCACCGCCCTGGGCACGCTTGCGCCCACCTCCGCGCTTGCCGCCAGGCCGACGGCACCGGCCAAGGTCGATATCCCGTACGAGCAGTTCACCCTGCCCAACGGCCTGCGCGTGATCGTGCATACCGATCGCAAGGCGCCGATCGTCGCGGTCAACGTCTGGTACCACGTGGGCAGCAAGGATGAGCCGGCCGGCCGCACCGGCTTCGCGCACCTGTTCGAGCACCTGATGTTCCAGGGCAGCGAGAACCACGACGGCGAATTCTTCGAACCGTTCAAGCAGGTCGGTGCCACCAACCAGAACGGCACCACCAACACCGACCGCACCAACTACTTCGAGAACGTGCCGACCACCGCGCTGGACATGGCGCTGTGGATGGAGTCGGACCGCATGGGCCATCTGGTCGGTGCGATCGACCAGGCTGCGCTGGACGAGCAGCGCGGCGTGGTGCAGAACGAGAAGCGCCAGGGCGAGAACCAGCCCTACGGCCAGGCCTGGGACCAGATCAACAAGGCGCTGTATCCGGTTGGCCACCCGTACCACCACGGCGTGATCGGCTCGATGAACGATCTCAACGCGGCCTCGCTGGATGACGTGAAGACCTGGTTCCGCACCTGGTATGGCCCGAACAACGCGGTGCTGGTGCTGGCCGGCGACATCGACCTGGCCACCGCCAAGGAGAAGGTCGCCAGGTACTTCGGCAGCATCCCCGCTGGCCCGACCATGGCGCAGCCGGCGGTGAACGTGGCCAAGCGCAGTGCCGATACCCGCGAGACGATGACCGACAAGGTGCCGCAGGCGCGCATCTACCGCGCCTGGAACGTGCCGCAGGTCGGCACCGCCGACATCGACCAGTTGCAGCTGTTCTCCGAAGTGCTGGGCGGCGCCAAGTCCTCACGCCTGAGCCAGCGCCTGCAGCACCAGGACAAGCTGGTGGACAGCATCGGCTCGGGCCTGTCGACGTCGCAGCTGGGCTCCAACTTCGTGATCGTGGCGACCGTCAAGCAGGGCCAGGACCCGGTCAAGGTCGAGAAGATCATCGACGAGGAACTGGACCGCCTGATCAAGCAGGGCCCGACCGCGGCCGAGCTGGAGCGCGCCAAGACCGGCGCCCGTGCCGGCTTCATCCGTGGCATCGAGCGCATCGGTGGCTTCGGCGGCAAGGCCGATGCGCTGGCCGAGTGCGCGGTGTTCACCGGCGACCCGGGTTGCTTCCGCACCTCGCTGGCCAACATCGAGAAGGCCAGTGCCGCCGATCTGAGCCGCCTGGGCGCAGAGTGGCTGGACAAGGGCAGCCACACCCTGGTGATCGCACCGGGTGAGCGCGTGGCGCTGAAGGAAGAACCGAGCCAGACGCCGAAGCCGTTCACCGTGCCGGCGGTGGACCCGAAGTACAGCACCCTGCCGGAACAGGTGGACCGCAAGGCCGGCGTGCCGCAGACCCGCGAGTTCCCGCAGCTGAAGTTCCCGGCACTGCAGCGCGCCACGCTGAAGAACGGCACCCAGGTGATCCTGGCCGAACGCCACGAGATTCCGGTGGTGCAGTTCAGCTACCAGTTCCCGGGCGGCTTCAGCGCCGACCAGGGCCGCAAGCCCGGCACCGCCAACTTCACCATGAGCCTGATGACCGAAGGCGCCGGCAAGCTCGGTTCGCTGGCCTTCGCCGACGCCGCCGACGCACTGGGCGCCAGCCTGGATGCCTCGGCCGGCCTGGACTCGATGAGCGTGGACCTGTCGGCGCTGAAGGAAAACCTGGCACCGTCGCTGGCGCTGTACCGCGACCTGCTGCGCGAACCGCGTTTCGAGCAGGGCGAGATCGACCGGGTCAAGGCGACCTGGATCGCCGGCATCCAGCAGGAGAAGGTGAACCCGGGTGCAGTGGCCATGCGCGTGCTGCCGCCGCTGCTGTACGGCAAGGGCCACCCGTACGCCATCCCGTTCACCGGCAGCGGCGACGAGGCGGCGATCAACGGCCTGACCCGCGAAGATCTGGTTGATTTCCACCACGACTGGCTGCGCCCGCAGAACGGCACCCTGATCGTGGTCGGTGACACCACCCTGGCCGAGATCGTGCCGCTGCTGGACAAGCAGCTGGGCGACTGGAAGGCGACCGGCGAGGCGCCGCAGGTGAAGGCGGCCACCGATGTCGCGCTGCCGAAGGGCCCGCGCGTGTTCCTGATCGACCAGCCGGGTGCGGTGCAGGCCAACCTGTTCGCCGGCCAGGTGGTGGCGCCGTCCGGCGCCGCCAGTTCGACCCGCTTCGACATTGCCAACGGCGTGATCGGCGGCGACTTCACCTCGCGCCTGAACATGAACCTGCGCGAGGACAAGCACTGGTCGTACGGCGCGCGCAGCAGCGCGACCAGTTCGGTGGGCCAGCGCCCGTGGATGGCCAGTGCGCCGGTGCAGATCGACAAGACCGGCCCGGCACTGGCGGAAATGCGCAAGGAGATCGCCGCATTCGCCGACGGCAGCAAGCCGGCCACCGCTGCCGAAGTCAACCGCATCCGCAACATCCAGACCCTCAGCCTGCCCGGTGCCTACGAGACCGCCAGTGCCGTGGCCGCGACCATCGGTTCGATCGTGCAGTTCAAGCGCCCGGACGACTATGTGCTGCGTCGCAAGGCCGAGATCGAAGCGATGACCCCGGCGCAGGTGCAGCAGGCCGCTGCCGAGATCAAGCCGCAGGCCCTGACCTGGGTGGTGGTGGGCGATCTCAAGCAGACCGAAGCGGCCGTGCGCGCGCTGAACCTGGGCGAGGTGACGGTGATCGACGCCGAGGGCAACCCGGTCAAGAAATAAGGCACGACCCGGCCCGCCTGTGGCGGGCCGGCTCCCCCGGTAGTGCCGGCCGCTGGCCGGCAAACCCTTAAGGGGTCGGAGCCCCCTGCGAGGGATCCGACCCCTCCGCCGACCTGGGGTCGGATCCCCCGCAGGGGCTCTGACCCCGGCCCCGGCTACCCCCGATTCAGGCTGTTCAGGCAGAATCGCCCCATACCCTTCCAGGATCTGCCCATGCGCGTTCTGCTGCTTTCCTCCCTGCTGCTCACCGTCACTGCCTGTACCTGGGTGCCGATCGAACCGGCCGGCAAGGCGACCCGCGTGTTGCCGGCAGGTCCGGTTCCGGCCGGCTGCATCGCCAAGGGCGAGGTGGTGGTCACCGTGAAGAGCAAGGTCGGCTTCTACAACCGCAACCCGCTGCGCGTGCAGGAAGAGCTGGAAACCCTGGCCCGCAACGAGGCCCCGAGTGCCGGCGCCAACGCCGTACAGGCCGCCGCCGCGCCCGCCGATGGCAGCCAGCGGTTCGCCGCGTTCCAGTGCCCGCCGCGCTGAACGCTTCACCATACGGCCAAGCCTGAATTCGTAAAGATGCGGTGAAGGCCCCGGGGGTTATAGAATAGCGCCCCCTTTTGCCTGAGCCTTGGCGCTAACCTCGATGCTCTTCAAGAATGTCTCGATCGCCGGCCTGGCACACGTTGATGCGCCGCATACGCTGACGACCAAGGAAATCAACGAGCGGCTGCAGCCGACGTTGGATCGCCTCGGTATCCGCACCGACGTGCTCGGCGATATCGCCGGCATCCATGCCCGCCGCCTGTGGGACAACGGCGTGCTGGCGTCCGATGCCGCCACCATGGCCGGCCGCAAGGCGCTGGAAGACGCAGGCATCGATGCGACGCAGGTCGGCCTGCTGGTCAACACCTCGGTCAGCCGCGACTACCTGGAGCCGTCCACCGCCTCGATCGTGTCGGGCAACCTCGGCGTCAGCGACGAGTGCATGACCTTCGACGTCGCCAATGCCTGCCTGGCCTTCATCAACGGCATGGATATCGCGGCGCGCATGATCGAGCGTGGCGACATCGACTACGCGCTGGTGGTGGATGGCGAGACCGCCAACCTGGTGTACGAGAAGACCCTGGAGCGCATGACCGCCCCGGACGTCACCGCCGACGACTTCCGCAACGAGCTGGCCGCCCTGACCACCGGTTCGGGCGCCGCCGCGATGGTGATGGCGCGCTCGGAACTGGTGCCGGATGCACCCCGCTACAAGGGTGGCGTGACCCGTTCGGCCACCGAGTGGAACCAGCTGTGCCTGGGCAATCTGGACCGCATGGTCACCGATACCCGCCTGCTGCTGATCGAAGGCATCAAGCTGGCCCAGAAGACCTTCACCGCCGCGAAGATCGCCTTGGGCTGGGCCGTGGAAGAGCTGGACCAGTTCGTGATCCACCAGGTCAGCCAGCCGCACACCGCTGCGTTCATCAAGAACTTCGGCATCGACCCGAAGAAGGTCATGACCATCTTCGGCGAGCACGGCAACATCGGCCCGGCCTCGGTGCCGATCGTGCTGAGCAAGCTCAAGCAGCTGGGCAAGCTGAAGAAGGGCGATCGCATTGCACTTCTGGGCATTGGTTCCGGCCTGAACTGCTCGATGGCTGAAGTGGTCTGGTAAGCAGCCCGCTGCCCGACCTCCTGTAGAGCCGAGCCATGCTCGGCTCACGCGCGCAGCGCGGCTCTTCCGCAGCGGACCGGAGAGCAGCCGAGCATCGGCTCGGCTCCACATTGCGCCGCGACTCTCCCTAGGTGCTCCGCATGCGCGATCTTCCCGGTTACCCCGCCCACCCGAAGCGCTTCGAGGTACGCCCCGGCCTGTCGATGAACTATCTCGACGAAGGCCCGCGCGACGGCGAAGTGGTGGTGATGGTGCACGGTAACCCGTCGTGGAGCTATTACTGGCGCACGCTGGTCGCCGGCCTGTCGGACACGTACCGCTGCATCGTGCCGGACCACATCGGCATGGGCCTGTCGGACAAGCCCGATGACAGCCGCTACGAGTACACGCTGCAGTCGCGCGTTGACGACCTCGATGCGCTGCTGAAGCACCTGGGCATCACCGGCCCGGTGACCCTGGCGGTGCACGACTGGGGCGGCATGATCGGTTTCGGCTGGGCGCTGTCGCACCACGACCAGGTCAAGCGCCTGGTGGTGCTCAATACCGCCGCGTTCCCGATGCCGGCGGCGAAGACGATGCCGTGGCAGATCGCGCTGGGCCGCCACTGGAAGATCGGCGAGTGGATCATCCGCAGCTTCAATGCGTTCTCGTCCGGTGCCTCGTGGCTGGGCGTGGAGCGGAAGATGCCGGCCGACGTGCGCCGCGCCTACGTGTCGCCGTACAACAGCTGGGCCAACCGCATCAGCACCATCCGTTTCATGCAGGACATCCCGCTGTCGCCGGCCGACAAGGCCTGGTCGCTGCTGGAGCGGGCCGGCAAGGCGCTGCCGTCGTTCGCCGACCGACCGGCCTTCCTCGGCTGGGGCCTGCGCGACTTCGTGTTCGACGACCACTTCCTGAAGGGCTTCCAGGCCGCGTTGCCGCAGGCCCAGGTGCATGCCTTCGAGGACGCCGGGCACTACGTGCTGGAAGACAAGCACGAAGTGCTGGTGCCGGAGATCCGCGCTTTTCTGGACAAGAACCCGATCTGATCGGTGTGCCGACCAACGGTCGGCACCCACCCCTTCCTCTTCCGGTGGGTGCCGACCGTTGGTCGGCACACCCGAAGGGTTCATGAGGTTGCCGGCCAGCGGCCGGCACTACTACGCCGCGACCGGTGCCTGCGGCGGTGAGGACGGGCTGTTGCCGTTGTCGTCCGGGTGATCGTCGTCATTGTCGGCGTCATCGCGCCAGCGCCAGTCGGCCAGCGTCAGCGGGTCCAGGCCGTAGGCGATGCGTGCCTTGTCGCACTGCGGGCTGGCCTTGCCGTACTCCCACGATGCATCCACCTCACGGCACACGCTGGGCCGGTTGGGGTGGATGGTGCAGCGTGAGTACACGCCGATCTGCGCGTCCAGCGCCACGCAGCGCACCGGCTTGGAGTGGGTGCCGCGCATGCACAGGCGGTGCGGGTCCAGCACCTCGGTCAGCTGGTGCGGCACGCCGCCGGGGGTGACCTCGTCCGATTCCATCCAGTGGAAGGCCACGCGGTATTGGGTGCAGCAGGCGCCGCAGGTCATGCAGGGATGTTGCATGGGCAAGCCGCCTCGGGCGGCAGTCGGAATCAGGAACGAGGGTGCGGATTTTCCACGAAGTGGGCCGCCGCGCAAGAAATTCCGTAAGCGGCGACAATGAACGGATGAACCGACCCTGCAACATTGCCGCGCGCCTGCCTGAACTGGCGCGTGAACGCCCTGACCAGATCGCCATCCGCTGCCCGGGCCGCCGGGGCGCCGGCAACGGCATGGCCGCCTACGATGTCACCCTGGATTACCGCCAGCTGGACGCCCGCAGTGATGCCATGGCCGCCGGCCTGGCCGGCTATGGGATCGGCCGTGGAGTGCGCACGGTGGTGATGGTGCGGCCGTCGCCGGAGTTCTTCCTGCTGATGTTCGCGTTGTTCAAGCTGGGCGCGGTGCCGGTGCTGGTCGATCCGGGCATCGACAAGCGCGCGCTGAAACAGTGCCTGGACGAGGCGCAGCCGCAGGCCTTCATCGGCATTCCGTTGGCGCACGTGGCGCGGCTGGCGCTGCGCTGGGCGCCGTCGGCGACCCGCCTGGTCACCGTTGGCCGCCGCCTCGGCTGGGGCGGTACCAGCCTGGCTGCGCTGGAGCGCGCCGGCGCCAAGGGCGGGGCGATGCTGGCCGATACCGATGGCGAGGACATGGCGGCGATCCTGTTCACCAGCGGCTCCACCGGTGTGCCCAAGGGCGTGGTCTACCGCCACCGCCACTTCGTGGGCCAGATCCAGCTGCTGGGCAGCGCGTTCGGCATGGAAGCGGGCGGCGTGGACCTGCCGACCTTCCCGCCCTTTGCCTTGTTCGACCCGGCGCTGGGCCTGACCTCGGTGATCCCGGACATGGACCCGACCCGGCCGGCGCAGGCCGATCCGGCACGCCTGCACGATGCCATCCAGCGCTTCGGCGTGACCCAGCTGTTCGGCTCGCCGGCATTGATGCGGGTGCTGGCCCGGCATGGCCGGCCGTTGCCGACGGTGACCCGGGTGACCTCGGCCGGTGCGCCGGTGCCGCCGGACGTGGTCGCCACCATCCGCAGCCTGCTGCCCGCCGATGCGCAGTTCTGGACCCCGTACGGCGCCACCGAGTGCCTGCCGGTGGCGGTGGTCGAGGGGCGTGAGCTGGAGCGTACCCGCGCGGCCACCGAGGCCGGCGCCGGCACCTGCGTGGGCAGCGTGGTGGCCCCCAACGAGGTGCGCATCATCGCCATCGACGACGCCCCGCTGGCCGACTGGTCGCAGGCGCGCGTGCTGGCGGTTGGCGAAGTGGGAGAAATCACGGTGGCTGGCCCGACCGCCACCGACAGCTACTTCAACCGCCCGCAGGCCACGGCCGCCGCGAAGATCCGCGAGACGCTGGCCGATGGCAGCACCCGCATCGTCCATCGCATGGGTGACGTGGGCTACTTCGATGCGCAGGGCCGGCTGTGGTTCTGCGGGCGCAAGACCCATCGCGTGGAAACCGCACAAGGGCCGCTGTACACCGAACAGGTCGAGCCGGTGTTCAATACCGTGCCCGGCGTGGCACGCACGGCACTGGTCGGCGTTGGCCCGGCGGGTGCGCAGGTACCGGTGCTGTGCGTGGAACTGCAGCGTGGCCAGAGCGACAGCCCGGCGCTGCAGGAAGCGCTGCGTGCGCATGCCGCAGCGCGCACGCCTGAGGCCGGCCTGCAGCACTTCCTGATGCATCCCGCGTTCCCCGTCGATATCCGTCACAACGCCAAGATCGGCCGCGAGAAGCTCGCCGTCTGGGCCAGCGCCGAACTGGAGAAGCGCGCATGAAGATCCTGGTCACCGGTGGTGGTGGTTTCCTTGGCCAGGCGCTGTGCCGCGGGCTGGTCGAACGTGGCCACCAGGTGCTGGCGTTCAACCGCAGCCACTACCCGGAACTGCAGGCCATGGGCGTGGGCCAGATCCGCGGCGATCTGGCCGATGCGCAGGCAGTGCTGCACGCGGTGGCCGGCGTCGATGCGGTGTTCCACAACGGCGCCAAGGCCGGCGCCTGGGGCAGCTATGACAGCTACCACCAGGCCAACGTGGTCGGCACCGACAATGTCATTGCGGCATGCCGCGCGCACGGCATCAACCGGCTGGTCTACACCTCAACGCCCAGCGTGACCCACCGCGCCACGCATCCGGTGGAAGGCCTGGGGGCTGACGAGGTGCCGTACGGCGAGGACTTCCAGGCACCGTATGCGGCGACCAAGGCGATCGCCGAACAGCGCGTGCTGGCCGCCAACGATGTATCGCTGGCGACGGTGGCACTGCGCCCGCGCCTGATCTGGGGCCCGGGTGACCAGCAGCTGGTGCCACGCCTGGCCGAGCGTGCACGTCAGGGCCGCCTGCGCTTGGTCGGCGACGGCAACAACAAGGTCGATACCACCTACATCGACAACGCCGCGCTCGCGCATTTCCTCGCTTTCGAGGCATTGGCGCCGGGTGCCGCGTGTGCGGGCAAGGCCTACTTCATTTCCAACGGCGAACCGCTGCCCATGCGCGAACTGGTCAACCAGCTGCTGGCCGCTGTTGGCGCGCCGACGGTGGACAAGGCGATCAGTTTCAAGACCGCCTATCGCATCGGCGCGGTCTGCGAACGGCTGTGGCCGCTGCTGCGCCTGCGTGGCGAGCCGCCGCTGACCCGCTTCCTGGCCGAGCAGCTGTGCACGCCGCACTGGTACAGCATGGAGCCGGCCCGCCGCGATTTCGGCTATGTGCCGCAGGTCAGCATCGAAGAAGGGCTGCGCAGGCTGAAGGCTTCATCTGCTGCATAGATCGCCGTCACTGGTTGCACACCGCAGGATCGGGAGGATGGACCCACGCCATCCAAGGCTCGACCACCCGCGAGGAGCGCCATGCTGCATTACGCCATCATTTTCTTTGTCATCGCCATCATCGCCGCCGTTCTGGGCTTTTCCGGTATTGCCGGCGCCGCAACGAACATCGCCTGGATCCTGTTCGTGGTGTTCCTGATCCTTGCGGTGATCTCCATGTTCCGCAAGCGCGGCTAGCCGGTAGTGCCGGCCGCTGGCCGGCATCGCTTTCCGCAGAGTCGAGCCATGCTCGGCTCTGCGGGCGATCACAACGCTACGCGGCGCTGTGCAATCCGCGATCGGCTTCGTGACGCTCCAGTGCCAGTTCGATCAGGCGCGTAAGCAACGTCGTGTAATCGACTCCGCTGGCACCCCACAATTTCGGGTACATGCTGATGCGGGTGAAGCCCGGCAGCGTGTTGACCTCGTTGATGACGATCCCGCCGCCAGCAGTAAGGAATACGTCCACGCGCGCCATGCCGGCACACTCCAGCGCCTGGTAGGCCTGCAGTGCGATCTGCTGGATGCGCGCCTGGGTTGCGGCATCGATATCCGCAGGTACCACCACCTCGGCGCCAGTTTCGTTGATGTACTTGGTGTCGTAGGCGTAGAACTCGTCGTGCACCACCACCTCGCCGCACAGGCTGGCCTGCGGGTGCGCGTTGCCCAGTACCGCGCACTCGATCTCGCGGCCGACCACCGCCGATTCCACCAGCACCTTGTGGTCGTAGCGCAGCGCCAATGCCAGTGCCTCGGCGAAGCCCGCTGCGTCCTTGACCCTGCTCACGCCCACCGACGAACCCTGGTTGGCCGGCTTCACGAACAGCGGCAGGCCGAGCTGTGCGATCACCGCATCGACATCGACCGTTGCCGCCTGGTGGCGACGGATGCACAGCCACGGTGCCACCTGCAGGCCAGCGTCGCGCAACAGGCGCTTGGTCACGTCCTTGTCCATCGCCACTGCCGAACCCAGTACCGGCGAGCCGACGAAGGGCAGGTTGGCCATGCGCAGCAGGCCCTGCAGCGCACCGTCTTCGCCCAGCGGCCCATGCACGATCGGCAGCACCACATCGATCTGGCCCAGCGCGCTGGCCGGATCGGACGGCTGCAGCTGTGCCTGTTCCGCACCCGGGCGCACCGCCAGCGACTGGCCCGAGCGATGCAGCGCGATGCGCGACGGATCATCGGCGTTGATCAGGAAGGTGTCCGGCTGGTTCAGATGCCACTGGCCCTGCTTGTCGATGCCGACCAGCACCGGCTCGAAGCGCTCGCGATCAAGCGCATCGAGAATGTTCTTCGCCGACTGCAGTGAAACCTCGTGCTCGGAGGATTTGCCCCCGAAGATGATGCCGACCCGGGTCCGTGCCATGGGAATGCGATGTCCTGTGCGTTGCGTGGCCGTACAGCATGAACCTTCCATAGCCACCCAGGTGAGGCACAGATGAATCACCGGGCTGCCGGCTCGGGTAGCGGCCAACCATGGTTGGCCCCCTGACATCCAGCGCCGACCAAGGTCGGCATCTACCAACGCCAGATCCCATCAGCATTGGGGTCAGAGCCCGTTGCGCAGCAACGGGACCCACCCCGCCATCTCACGGATCGCCAGCTTTTGATGTTGATCTTGCCGGCCAGCGGCCGGCACTACCGCGGGTGCCGGGCGGCAGCCCGGCGCAAGCCCCCCACCCACGCAGGTAGAATGCGCACATGGCTCTTTCCCTGCTCAAGTCCCTCAAGCCGGTCGCTGGCCGCGCCCTGCAGATCGCCCTGAACCGCGCGCTGGCGCTGGATCCGGATACCCGCCATGCACTGGCCAGCCTCGATGGCCGGCACATCGACCTGACCCTGGAAGCGCCGTCGCTGGCGATGCGCATCAGCGTCGACGGCGACCAGCTGCGGGTGGGCCCGGTGGATGCGCAGGAAGCCGACCTGGCCGTGCGCAGCAGCCTGGCCGGTGTGCTGGCGCAGCTGCCGCTGCTGGCCAACGCACGGCGCGGCGAGTCCAATAACAAGGGCCGTGTACGCGTGGCCGGTGACGCCGAACTGGCGCGACGCCTGCAGCAGCTGGCCAAGGGCTTCGATCCAGACTGGCAGCAGCCGTTCGTCAGCGTGTTCGGCGAGGTACTGGGCGTGCAGGTGGCCAACACCCTGCGCAGCGCCCTGCAGCACGCGCGCCAGGGTGCGATCGATCTGGCCCACAGCGCTGCCGAGTTCATCACCGAGGAATCGCGCGACGTGGTACCGCGCGCCGAACTGGATGCCTTCCACGATGATGTGGACGTACTGCGTGATGACGTCGAGCGCCTTGGCGCGCGCGTCCAGCGCCTGCGGGGTGCCGCATGAAGGCCGTGCTGCGGGCAAGCCGCATCGGCCGGGTGATCCTGCGCTACCGCCTGGACGACCTGCTGCACGGCACGCCGGCTGAGCGCTGGCTGCGCCTGGCCAAACCGTTCGTGCCGCGTGCTTCGGCCGACATCGCTGTACAGTCGCGCGGTGCGCGCCTGCGCCTGGCGCTGCAGGATCTCGGCCCGATCTTCGTCAAGTTCGGCCAGATCCTGTCCACCCGCCGCGACCTGGTGCCGCCGGACGTGGCCAACGAACTGACCCTGCTGCAGGACCGGGTCAAGCCGTTCGACGGCGATACCGCGCGCCGCATCGTCGAGGAAGCACTCGGCCTGCCGGTCAGCGAGGCATTCGCCAGCTTCGATACCGAACCGCTGGCCTCGGCCTCGATCGCACAGGTGCATGCGGCCACGCTGGCCGATGGCCGCCAGGTGGTGGTCAAGGTGCTGCGCCCGGGCATCGAGAAGCAGATCGACGCCGACATCGCCCTGCTCAACTCGCTGGCCGCCCTGGTCGAGCGTACCCATCCGCGTGCCGACAAGATCCGTCCGCGCGAAGTGGTGGCCGAAGTCGAGAACACCCTGGCCGCTGAGCTGGACCTGCAGCGCGAAGGCGCCAATGCCAGCGTGCTGCGCCGCTTCTGGGAAAACAGCGACGACCTGTACGTGCCGGAAGTGATCTGGAGCCACACCGCCGAGCGCGCGCTGACCCTGGAGCGCGTGTGGGGCATTCCGTCCGATGACATCGCTGCACTGGACAAGGCCGGCATCGACCGCAAGGCGCTGGCCGCCAAGGGCGTGCGGGTGTTCTACACCCAGGTGTTCCGCGACAACTTCTTCCATGCCGATGCGCACGCCGGCAACATCTGGGTCGATACCGATCCGTCGCGTCGCGCCAACCCGCGCTTCATCGCGCTGGACTTCGGCATCATGGGCCAGCTGTCGCAGGAAGATCAGTACTACCTGGCCGAGAACTTCATGGCCATCTTCAACCGCGATTATCGCCGCATCGCCGAACTGCACGTGCAGGCGCGCTGGATGCCGGACAACGTGCGCATCGATGATCTGGAAGCGGCCGTGCGTTCGGTGTGCGAGCCGTACTTCACCCGCCCGCTGTCGCAGATCTCGCTGGCCGAAGTGCTGATGAAGCTGTTCCGCGTGGCGCAGCGCTACCAGCTGACCCTGCAGCCGCAGCTGATCCTGCTGCAGAAGACCCTGCTGAACATCGAAGGTGTCGGGCGCCAGCTGGATCCGCAGATCGACATCTGGGCGGTGGCCAAGCCGGTGCTGGCGAAGATCCTGCGCGAGCGCTACAGCCCGCGTCGGGTCGTGCGCGAGATCGGCAAGCGCTTGCCGGAAATCATGACCCACGCGCCGGACATGCCGCGCCTGGTACATGCCTGGCTGACCCAGCAGGTGGAGGGCCGCCATGAGCTGGCGATGCGCTCGCGCGATCTGGTCGCGCTCGATGCCAGCGTGCAGCGCCTGCAGAAACGCGCGGTCGGTGCGATCACCGGCGTCGGCCTGCTGGCCATCGCCGCACTGGTGTACGTGCTGCAGCCGCCAGGCTGGTACTGGGGCGACCTGCCGATGTGGAGCTGGGTGTCCGGTGCCGTCGGCGCGCTGGCGCTGGCGCGCGCGTGGTGGCGCTGAAGCCTGTTGATCGAGGGTCGGCGGCGTCACGCGCCGCCGACCGGCCACGGCTCTACCAGTGGTAGCCCAGGCCCAGGTGCGACTGCACGCTCTGGAAGCGGTCCAGGCGCGTCTTGTGCCAGGTCTTGCCAATGCCCATGTCCAGCACCAGATGCTCCCCCAGCGGCTGGCTGCGGCGCAGGAAGGCACGACGTGCATCGTGTTCGCGCAGCAGCAGCGGATCGGAATCGGCGGTGTAGCCGGAAGTACCGCTGCCCAGCCACAGCTGGGTCGAACCACCGCCCTGCGCATCCTTCAGGCGTAGTGACAGCGTGGTGCCATGGCCGTCGGGCCCATTGGACTGGCGATGCCGCTCGTGGCGCAGTGAGGTGGTCACGCGCGGGAAGTAGTGCGAGGCACCTACCGACCAGCCACTCACGTATGCGCCGGCATGGTACTGGGCGTACTTGCCGCCCACGCTCAGCACGGTCTGCGGTGCCACCTTCCACTGGAAGTCCTGGTTGAGCTGGCGGTTGACGAATACCGGGTCATCGTTGGAGGCGGTCAAGGCGGTGCGGGTCGAAAAGCGTGGACTCCAGCGCTGGTGCAGGGAGCCCTGCACCCGGTTGCCGCTGAAGCGCTTGCTGCCGTAGTCGCGTTCACCATGGGCCAGGCCCAGATGCCAGCGGCTGTCACCGCTGCGACCGGCCACATCCACGGTCTGTACGTCGCGCTTGCCGAAGCCATCGGTGTAGTCGGCATGATCCAGCTGCACCGAGACCCGGTCGATGCCGGCATGGGCGCTGGACACAGCCAGCAGCAGGGCGCACGGCAGTGCGCCACGGATGATCAATCGCATGGGGTTACTCCAGGGGTTGGGAATGCAGCGACTGCAGCAGCCGGTAGCGACCGGGCGGCAGGTTTCGTTCCACGGTGATGCGCGGGCCGAACTGGCTGCCCGGGGCGACGATGCGACCGGGCAGGATGATCACGCCGACGCCCAGCGCGGCACCTTCGCCGATCCAGGCGCCGAGCTTGTCGCGCTGGCTGTCGATGACGGTGTCGCCGATGTGGACGGTGACCGTTGCGCCATCCAGGCGATGGTTGCTGGTACGCACCAGCGCGCCCAGGTAGGCACGGGCGTCGACGCGGCTGTCGGCGATGAAGCACTGCGGGCCGATGCAGGCGCCGTCGCCGATCAGTGCGTTCTTCAGTTCACTGGCAAAGCCGATGTGCACACCGTCACCGATGTGCAGCGGACCGCGCAGCAGTGCGTTGTTGCCGATCAGGCAGTCGCGGCCGATCGATACCGGCCCGTGCAGCTGGGCGCCGTCGCAGATGCGGCTGCCAGCGCCGATCCGTACCTCGCCCCGCACGATCGCACGCGGCGAAACCTGGGCGCTGGAATCGACGTGGGGTGGCAGCGTCGATAGCGCGTCGGCCATGGCGGCGAGGTCATTCCACCACATGCGGATACCTGGTCGGCTTGTCGCGTGCCGGCTCGCGGCCGGTAAACAGCCCGGCCACGCCATGCATCAGCCAGATCGCATAGGCGAGCAGCACGTACAGCATCGAGAACGCGGCGGCAGGGACCAGCGACGCGCGGCGGTGGTGGATCGCACTGATCACCGCCAGCAACATGACGATGCCGATCCAGAACAACGGCATCACCGACAGGGCGAGGCCACCCGGCCCATGCAGCTGGGTCGCACCGAACCAGACCTGCAGCGTCAGCACGATGCCGGCAAGGGCAAGCAGCATCATCGGCAGGATGCTGAACACGCCGAAGCGGGTCAGCAGCAGGCCGCGATGCAGGCGCATGCATACCGCATAGCCGACGATCCAGCGTCGCCAGCGCCGCCATTCCTCCACCAGCGTGTTGCATTCCTGCGGGTAGACCACGCAGCGCACGCTCTGGCGGACACGGTAGCCCTGCGCGACCAGCGACCAGGACATGTCCAGGTCTTCGACGCGGGTGCGGTCGGAGAAGCCGACCTTGCGCAGCACCGAGGTGCGGAACAGGCCACACGAGCCGGAGACGATGAACGGTGCGCCGCCCAGCCATTGCTGGAAGCTGCGCTTGATGACGATCATCGGCAGCTTCAGGCTGGCGCGCACATGCGGCAGGAAGCCGGCACCCTGCAGGCTGGACGAGGGTACGCCACCGACCGCATCGGCACCGCGCTCGATCTCGTCCAGCAGGTGGCCCAGGCCATGGCCGCGCGGATCGATGTGGGTGTCGGCGTCGGTCAGGAACACCTGCTCGGCGGTGGCGTGCCGCAGGCCATGCATCAGCGCGCCGCCCTTGCCGGTGTTGGCCTGGTGCACGGCCACGAGGCGCCCGGGCCAGCGCGCCTGCAGCGCATCGAGTACCTGGGCGGTGTTGTCGGTGGAACCGTCATTCACGCAGATCACCCGTGCCACGTAGGGGTTCTGCAGCAGGCCGGTCAACGAGCGCTCCAGGCACGGCGCTTCGTTGTAGGCCGGCACGATCGCATCGATGCTGTACAGGCGCGTGCTGGGGCGACGCGAGGCCTGCACGCACACACGCACCAGGATGAAGGCACACATGGCCAGGAACAGCAGCGTTTTCATCACAGCACCAGCCGGTAGGGCACGAAGCCCTCACTGGGGCCGATGCCGATCTGCTGGCCGCGGAACTGCGCGTGGCAGCGCAGGTGGTCCTCCTGCATGTAGTGGCGATCGCCCTGGCTGGCATGCTCGCGCAATGCGTGGATCTTCAGATCCAGTTGTGCGCTGATGTCCTCGAACACCTGCGGTGCGAACTGCGGCAGGGTGCTGGGGCTCTCGTAGCAGAGGATCTGCGGGATGCTGCGGCAGGCGATGATTGACGCTTCATGGACGGTGCGATGGTCCTGGTGGTGGTCTTCGCCGCACATCGTGTAGACGCGATGCGGTGCGATCTGCGCGCAGGCCTGCTCGATCACCGCGACGATGTCGTTGCGGCAGGCAGGAAAGCGCGTATCCGGGAAATCCTGCTGGATCACCTCGGTCACACCCAGGCGGCGCAACGCGCGGTGGGATTCGTCGCTGCGGTCGATGCCGGCATGGCAGCCACGGCCACCACGGCTGAGCACCAGCGCATGGATGCGTGCACCGTCGCGGGCCAGCTTGGCCAGGCTGCCGCCGCAACCGAGCTCGATGTCGTCGGGGTGGGCGCCGATTGCCAGAATGTCGAGAACCATGGCCGTGTCCTTGCGGAAACCAATGAGGGCCGCGGGCCGGTGGACCATCCCGCGTGAAGAAGGCGGGAACTATCGCAACCTCATCGGAGTACAGGCTTAAGACAAGTACGAAATGTGGCCGGACAGGCCACAATGCTCACCCTTGCTGTGGCAAATGAAAGAAGCAATGACGATGCAGCTTTCGGAATTGAAGAACGAACTGGCACGCTTCGGTGCTGAAAACGACGCGCATGAAACCGAGCGCGCTCGGCGCATGCTCAACATCACGCCGGACACCGGTGAATTCCTGTCGGTGCTGGTGCGTTTCGGCAATGCGCGCCGGGTGCTGGAGATCGGCACCTCCAACGGTTATTCCACGCTGTGGATTGCCGAAGCCGCAGCCGCCATCGACGGCCACGTGACCACACTGGAATACGCCGCGGACAAGGTGGCGATGGCGCGTGACACCTTCGCGCGCAGTGGCCTTGCCGATCGCATCACGCTGGTCCACGGCGATGCCGGGCAGTGGCTGGCACAGGCCGCCGATGCCAGCATTGACCTGCTGTTCCTCGATTCGGACCGCGAACAGTACGCCGGCTGGTGGCCGCGGCTGCGCCGCGTGCTGCGGCGGGGGGGGCTGCTGGTGGTGGACAACGCCACCTCGCACGCCGCGCAGATGGAACCGTTGCGGGTGCTGCTGGACGCTGATCCGGACTTCAGCACCAGCCTGGTGCCGGTGGGCAACGGCGAGCTTCTGGCCGTGCGCAACGCTTGACCGCCGCGCCACCAACCCGGGGTCAGATCCCTTTTCCGCAGGAAAAGGGATCTGACCCCGATCAGGGCGCCCGTATAATCCTGCGGTGAGCACCGAACCTGACACCCTCGCCGCGGTCGAGACCGAAACCGCGCCCCTGCAGCTGCTGCACCTGGACGAGCGCCTGGCCGTGGTCAACAAGCCCGCCGGGCTGATGGTCCACGACAGCAAGCTGGCCCGTGGCGAAGATGATTTCCTGGCCGACCGCCTGCGCGAGCAGCTGGGCCGCCCGATCTTCCTCGTGCACCGCCTGGACCGGGCCACCAGCGGCTGCCTGCTGCTGGCCTTCGACCGCGAGACCGCCAGTGCGCTGGGCAAGGCGTTGATGGGGGGTGAAGTGGCCAAGGACTACCTGACGGTCTGCCGGGGCTGGCCGGCCGAGCTGTCCTGGCGGGTGGACCATGACCTGGACGGCGGGCCGGGCAAGCCGGTGAAGAAGCCGGCGGTCACCGACTTCCAGCGCCTGGCCACCGGCGAGCTGTCGGTGCCGGTGGGTGAGTTCAGCAGTTCGCGCTACGCGCTGCTGCGCTGCCAGCCGCAGACCGGGCGCTTCCGGCAGATCCGCCGGCACCTCAAGCACCTGTCGCACCACATGATCGGCGACACCAGCCACGGCGATGGCCGCCACAACCGCATCTTCCGCATGCAGGGCGTGCACCGCATGCTGCTGCACGCCGAGCGCCTGCGCTTCCCGCACCCGGACGGTGGCAGCGTGGATGTCAGTGCGCCGCTGGATCGCGAGTTCCAGAAGGCGCTGGACCTGTTCGGCTGGCAGGTGGACGACGCCTGATGCTGCTGCGGTAAGCCGAGCGTGGGCTCGGCTCTACAGCCAGCGGCCGGGCGTGGCCCGGCGCACCCCGTTATTTCTTTTCCGGCTCGTTGACGATCGCTTCCAGGTCCTTCTGCAGATCCGCGAACAGCGGCTGCATGCGCGCCTGGATCGCCACCATCACGTTCTGCATCAGCGCCGGGGTCTTGTCCAGCAGGCTCTGGCCGGCCGCGCTCTCGTAGAACTCGGCCATTGCCAGCACGTCTTCCTTGCTGAAGGTCTTCTTGTACAGGTCCACGTACATGGGCCGCAGCTGTTGCCACGACATCGCCTGGCGCAGGGTCTGGCTGGTCCGGGCCTGGATCCGCTTCAGCTGTTCCTGCTGCTGGGCGGTGAGCTGGCGCTGCGCGGCCACCTGCTGGAACTGCTGCTGCTGCATGGCTTCGATCTGCGGCACCATGGTGTCGATCATGCTCTGCGCGCGCGAGGCCGACAGCAGGCGGTTGATGTCGCCGTCGGTCGGCGGGGCGGCCAGGGCCGGAACGCTGGCCACGGCCAGCGCCAGCAGCAGGGCGGCGCGGCGCAGCAGGGACGGCAGGGCGGGTGTGGAGCGGGTCATGCGGGGCTTCCTGCGGTACATGGGACCGCCAGCATACCCGCAGCCCAGGCGAAGGCGGCGTGTTCGGTGCCTGATCGGCGGCATACGGGGCGCGATGGCGTACTTCACCACGTGCCTGCCGCTACAATGCGCGGATGGGCAGTGGACCGGTCACCATCAGCGCGCAGCTTGAAATCCCCGACGGCGAGATCGTCGAGCGGTTCGTGCGCGCCAGTGGCGCCGGCGGCCAGAACGTCAACAAGGTGTCCACCGCGGTGGAACTGCGTTTCGACGTGGCCAACTCGCCCTCGTTGCCCGAACCGTTGCGCGCGCGCCTGCTGGCGCGGCGTGACCGGCGCATGACCGGCGAAGGCGTGCTGGTCATCGACGCGCAACGATTCCGCACCCAGGATCGCAATCGCGAGGATGCGCGCGAGCGGCTGGCGGCCTTCATCCAGGCCGGGCTGAGCGTGCCCAAACCGCGCAAGGCCACCAAGCCGACCCTCGGGTCGAAACTGCGTCGTCTGGACGCCAAACGCGGGCGCGCGCAGATCAAGCGCGGGCGCTCATCACGTGACTGGGAGTGATTGCTTGAACAACCCGACTTCGTTGCTGCCGGCCGTGCCGCCGCAGATGCCGCAGGTCAAACCCAACGCCTTCCTGCGCTGGCTGGCGCGCTGCACCCTGCGCATGGGCGGCTGGAAGGTGACCGGCACCCTGCCGGACATCCCCAGGCTGGTCTTCATCATCGCCCCGCATTCGTCCAACTGGGACGGGCTGTGGGGCATGGCGGCGAAGATCGCGCTGGGCATGAAGGTGAAGGTGCTGGGCAAGGCCTCGCTGTTCTGGTGGCCGCTGGGCCCGCTGCTGCACAAGCTGGGCGTGATCCCGCTCGATCGCAGCTCGCCGCAGGGCACCGTCGGCCAGGCCGTGGACCTGCTGCGCAACAACGAGAAGATGTGGTTCGCCATCACGCCCGAGGGCACCCGCAAGGCGGTGAAGGACTGGAAGGCCGGCTTCCTGAAGATCGCCCGGATGGCCGACGTGCCGATCCTGGCGGCGTATTTCCACTACCCGGAAAAGACCATCGGCATCGGCCCGCTGTTCACGCCGAGCGGCGATGACGCGGCCGACATGGCCGCCATCCGCGAGTTCTACCGGCCCTGGATCGGCAAGACCCGCGGCACGGTCTGAGCCGGCCGCATGCCGCCGCATAGACGCCACGTCCGGCACATGCCGGGCGAGCGCGACAGGAGTAGGGTGGAGGGCTGGTATCCCGTACCGTCTGCCCAAGGAGCGTTTCACATGTCGCGTACCGTAGTCCTGGCCGCCGCCATCAGCCTGGCGCTGGCGGCCTGTTCCGGCAAGGAGTCCACCCCCGTGTCCGAAGCCCAGAAGACCCCGGCCCAGCAGCCGGCCGAAGCCTCCACCAATCCGCTGCTGAGCGCGAGCACGCTGCCGTTCCAGGCACCGCCGTTCGACAAGATCAAGGACAGCGACTACCTGCCGGCGTTTGAAGAAGGCATGCGCCAGCACCTGGCCGACGTGCGCAGGATCGCCGACAGCAGCGAGCCGGCCACCTTCGACAACACCATCGTGGCGATGGAGCGCAGCGGCGAGACCCTGACCCGCGTGTCGCGCATCTTCTTCGGCCTGGTCCAGGCCGATACCAACGACGCACGCCAGAAGATCCAGGAAGAAGTGGCGCCGAAGCTGGCCGCGCACCAGGACGAGATCAACCTCGATCCGAAGCTGTTCGCGCGCGTGAAGTCGCTGTACGACCAGCGTGACACGCTGGAGCTGGACCCGGTGCAGAAGCGCCTGGTCGAGCACTACTACGACGGCCTGGTGCGCGCCGGTGCGCAGCTGTCCGACGCCGACAAGGCGAGCCTGCGCAAGCTCAACGTGGAAGAGACCACGCTCTCCACCCAGTTCCACACCCGCCTGGTGGCCGCCACCGCTGCTGCGGCCGTTGTCGTTGACGACAAGGCCAAGCTGGCCGGCCTGGACGAGGGCGCAATCAACAACGCTGCGGCCGCCGCCAAGGACCGCAAGCTGGATGGCAAGTTCCTGCTGCCGCTGCAGAACACCACCCAGCAGCCGGTGCTCGGCTCGCTGAGCGACCGCGACCAGCGCGCCGCCGTGCTGAAGGCCTCGGAAACCCGCGCCGAGCGCGGCGATGCCAACGACACCCGGCAGACCGTGCAGCGCCTGGCCCAGCTGCGTGCGCAGAAGGCCAAGCTGCTCGGCTTCGACACCTTCGCCGACTACCAGCTGGGCGACCAGATGGCCAAGACCCCGGCCGCCGCGCTCAAGCTGCTGACCGATACCGTGCCGGCCGCTACTGCCAAGGCGCGTGCCGAAGCCGGCGAGATCCAGAAGGTGATCGACGCGCAGAAGGGCGGATTCCAGGTGGCCGCTTCGGACTGGGACTTCTACGCCGAGCAGGTTCGCAAGGCCAAGTACGATCTGGACGAGTCGCAGATCAAGCCGTACTTCGAACTGGACAACGTGCTGCAGAACGGCGTCTTCTACGCCGCCACCCAGCTGTACGGCATCACCTTCAAGCCGCGCACCGACATTCCGACCTACAACCCGGACATGAAGGTGTACGAAGTGTTCGACAAGGACGGCACCTCGCTGGCGCTGTTCTACACCGACTACTTCAAGCGTGACAGCAAGTCCGGTGGCGCCTGGATGGACGTGTTCGTCGAACAGGACGGCCTGACCGGTGCCAAGCCGGTGGTCTACAACGTCTGCAACTTCACCAAGCCGGCCGCCGGCCAGCCTGCGCTGATCAGCTTCGACGACGTCACCACCATGTTCCATGAGTTCGGCCATGCGCTGCACGGCATGTTCTCGAACGTGAAGTACCCGTCGATCGCCGGCACCGCGACCTCGCGCGACTTCGTCGAGTTCCCGTCGCAGTTCAACGAGCACTGGGCGCTGGACCCGAAGGTGTTCGCCAACTACGCCAAGCACTACAAGACCGGCGAGGCGATGCCGCAGGAGCTGGTCGACAAGATCCTCAAGGCACGCAGCTTCAACCAGGGCTACGCGACGACCGAGTACCTGTCGGCCGCGCTGCTGGACCTGGCCTGGCACACGCAGAAGGCCGACGCGCCGCTGCAGGATGTCGGCGCCTTTGAAGCCAGCGCGCTGAAGAAGTTCAAGGTCGACCTGCCGCAGGTGCCGCCGCGCTACCGCACCACCTACTTCGACCACATCTGGGGTGGTGGTTACTCGGCCGGCTACTACGCCTACTTCTGGGCCGAAGTGCTCGACCATGACGCCTACCAGTGGTTCACCGAGCACGGTGGGCTGACGGCGGCCAACGGCCAGGAGTTCCGCGACAAGATCCTCTCGCGCGGCAACAGCGTGGAGCTGTCGACCCTGTACCGCGATTTCCGCGGCAAGGACCCGTCGGTGGAACCGCTGCTGAAGTTCCGCGGGCTGAAATAAGAAAGCGAAAACGGCGGGGGCAACCCCGCCGTTTTTCTTTCTGTAGCGTCGAGCCATGCTCGACGTTCTTCTGTAGAGCCGAGCCCACGCTCGGCTGATGGTTCCTGGAAAGGCAGCCGAGCATGGGCTCGGCTCTACAAGCAGCGTTACGTTCCCACGTGCACCCGGTTGGCCTGCTCGCCCAATCCCAGATGATCCAGTGCGATGTCCAGCGCCAGCACGTAGCTCTGCGCGCCGTAGCCGGCGGCGATGCCCAGGCGCTGGCCGACACCGGCCGGCAGGCACGGCTCGGCCACCGCGCCGTCGTCATGTACTTCCACGTAGGCGTTGTGCAGGTAGGGCAGCAGGCGCTGAAGACGCAGGCTGTTGGCACACGCGCCCGGGTCCAGCAGGGTCACCTCGCCGCGGCTGTGGTCGGCCACGCGCAGGGCGTCCAGCAGTTCCTGTTCCGAACCACAGGCACGGATCGCCACGCTGGTGCCGGCGTCGATCGCACGATGCACCAGTGACTTCAGGACCGGTGCCGGCAGCGGCATCGCGGTGCGGATCAGGGCGCCGGCCGCTTCCGGGCCACGGATGATGAAGATCGACATGGCTCAGCCCTCCTGTGCCAGGCGGCGGCCGACAATGGCCAGCGACAACGGGTAGCCGGCCTGCTGGCTGCGCTGGTCGACCACCACGGCGGCGGGACCGTGCTGCAGGCGCAGGCGTGCCTCCAGACCGGGTTCGCTGGGGGCCTGCAGTTCGATGTACTGCGCCGGCAGCCGTTCCAGCGCCGCCTGCAGCGCGCCACCTTCGGCCTGCCATTGCGCCTCGTCAGCGGTACCGACATCCAGCAGTACCCAGTCGGCCGAGCGCGCCTGCGGCTGGCACAGGCACTGGCGTACCTCGGACAGGCTGGCGCAGTCGCTGCACAGCACGCGATGGCCGGCCAGCTGCGTCGGCAGTTGGGGACGCGGTGCCGACGAAGAGGCGTGGCGGATCACCAGGAGGGTCATACAACACCTTGCGGAATGCGCCCTGCGGCGCGGTGGGCACACGATGCGCGTGCCGCCCGTAAAGGTGCGATGCCCGCGGCCGGTCCCGCGCGTAAAACCTGCGTAACCCTTCCTGTAGAGCCGAGCCTGCGCTCGGCCGCTCTGCGCCCCAGTCGGGCAACCTCGACGCTGCAAGGAACAAGCCGAGCGTGGGCTCGGCTCTACCGGATCGCGTCGCGGGAACCTCTCCCGCCTGGATGTGGTCTGATGCAGCTACCACCTACCCGGAGCCTGTCATGGATGCTGATGCCCGTCCTCCCTTGTCCGAACGCGCGCTGGTCTGGCTGAAGAAGGAAGCATTGCCGCTGCTGGTGATGCTCGGCCTGCTCGCCGCCGCCCGCGATACCCTCGCCAACCACTACGTGGTGCCGAGTGGCTCGATGCAGCCGACCCTGCAGCCGGGCGACCGGGTGGTGGTGGACATGCGCGCCTACGGCCTGCGCCTGCCGTTCACCGGCAAGGAACTGATGGCCACCGGCGTCCCGCAGCGCGGTGAAGTGGCGGTGTTCGATTCACCGGCCGACGGCACCCGCCTGATCAAGCGCGTGGCGGCGGTGGCCGGTGACCACGTGCAGATGCGCGAGGGCCATCTGAGCATCAACGGCCAGCCGCTGCAGATCGCCGATCTGCAGGACGTGGAAGCCTTCGGCGAGCGCCGTGCCCGCCTCGACCTGGACATGGGCGGCGGTCCGGACATCGCCGATCTGGTGGTGCCGGCCGGCAAGGTGCTGGTGCTGGGTGACCACCGCGGCAACAGCTTCGACGGCCGCTTCTTCGGCTTCGTCGACGCCGACAAGGTCTACGGCCGTGCGGTGGCGGTGTACTACCGCCGCGGCGACGGTTTCGAGTGGCAGCGCCTGTAAGCTGAATTGATATTTCTTGAGTATCAATCCTGACTTATCAGGTTATGGATCGACTGGATCGACAGGCCTAGTCTGAGGCCCGTTCCCTCCCATGCCCGGCCGCCCCACCGGCCCTTCGATCCCATGACTGGCGAAACCGCGGCGGCCGTCGAGCGCCGTCCCCCCACTGTCGATCCCATCGCCGAGACCCGCATCCAGCAGGGCACGCCGGCCTTCCGCCGCACCGCGCTGGCACTGTTCCTGGCCGGCTTCTCCACCTTCGGCCTGCTGTACACCGTGCAGCCGCTGCTGCCCGAGTTCAGCCGCCACTTCGGCGTGTCCGCCGCAGGCAGCGCGATGTCGTTGTCGCTGACCACCGGCACGCTGGCGGTGGCGATGCTGTTGGCCGGCCTGCTGTCCGATGCGGTCGGCCGCCGCCCGTTGATGATTGCCGCGCTGCTGGCCTCGGCCATGCTGTCGCTGAGCACGGCGCTGGTGGACGACTGGACCACGCTGCTGGTGCTGCGCACCCTGCTTGGCCTGGCGCTGAGCGGCGTGCCGGCAGTGGCGATGACCTACCTGGTCGAGGAGATGGACAGCCGCGCGCTGGGCCTGGCGATGGGCCTGTACATCGGCGGCAACGCCATCGGTGGCATGAGCGGGCGCCTGCTGGCCGGCATCATCGCCGATCACTGGGGCTGGCGTTGGGGCATCGGCGTGGTGTCGATCATCGCCGTGGCCAGCACCGTGCTGCTGTGGCTGCAGCTGCCGCCGTCGCGTCATTTCAGCGCGCGACGCGATGGCCTGCGCGAGTTGCCGTCGCGCTGGCGCACGCTGTTCGCCGACCGGGGCCTGCCGTGGCTGTTCGCCACCTCGTTCGTGCTGATGGGCGTGTTCGTCACCCTCTACAACTACCTGGGCTATCACCTGCTGGCGCCGCCGTACCACCTCAGCCAGACCGTGGTCGGGCTGATCTTCAGCGTGTACCTGGTGGGCACCTTCAGTTCGGCGTGGATGGGCCAGCAGGCCACGCGGTACGGGCGCGGCCGCATCCTGTCGATCTCGTTCGCGCTGATCGGCGCCGGCATCGCGCTGCTGGCGATGCCGTGGCTGAGCACGATGGCCCTGGGCATCGCGCTGGTGACCTTCGGCTTCTTCGGTGGTCACTCGGTGGCCAGCAGCTGGGTCGGCAGCCGTGCCGGTACGATGCGCGCGGAAGCGTCGGCGCTGTACCTGTTCGCCTACTACTTGGGCTCCAGCGTGCTGGGCGGGGTCGGCGGCCTGGCCTACGCGGCCTGGGACTGGCTGGGCGTGTGCGCGTTCGCTGCCGTGCTGACCCTGATCGGGGGCGGCATCGTCTGGGCGCTGCAGCAGCGCGCGCCGCAGCCGGTCACGGCCTGACGCCAGCCTCGCGTTCCGCACGGGCGCGGCGTTGCTCTGGTAGATGCCGACCTTGGTCGGCGCTCTGGCACGGCAGCCAACCAAGGTTGGCGTCTACCAAACCTAAGTGGGTGGCACTTCACCCTTCGGCGAACGCCCCGCGCAACAGCCCGGCGAAGTTGCGGATCAGCGGCGTCACCCCCTCGCGGTGCCATGCCAGCTGCACCTCCGAATGCGCACCGGCATCGGCCAGCGCCACGAAGCGCGCGCCTTCCACGCGGATGTGATCGCAGGACGAGGGCAGGATCGCCGCACCCAGGCCTGCAGCCGCAAGACTGATCAATGTCGATGCCTCACCGGCTTCCTGCACGATGCGCGGCGTGAACCCGGCGGCCGCGCACAGCGCGATCATGTGGTCATGGATGCCCGCGCCCGCGCTGCGGCGAAATGCCACGAACGGCTCCTGCGCGAAGTCGCGTAGCGACAACGTGCCCTGCTTCGACAGCCTGCGCAGGGCAGGGTGGTCGGCATGCACGATCAACGCCAGTGGATCGACGAACAGGCTGTGCGCCACCAGCTCCGGCGGCAATGCGCGCTTGCGGATGATGCCCACGTCCAGTGAACCGTCGAGCAGCGCATCGATCTGCTGCAGCGTGTTCATCTCGCTCAGCTGCAGCCGCACCTGTGGGTACTGCTGGCGGTAGCGCAGGATCGAACGCGGAATCTGCGGCGACAGCGGCGTGGCCCGGGTCAGGCCGATACGCAGTTCGCCCTGCTCGCCGCGCTGCGCGCGCTGTACCTCGTCCACCGCGGTTTCCACCTGCTGCACGATGGCCCGTGCGCGCTCCTGCAGCAGCTCACCCGCAGGCGTCAGCTGCACACGACGATGGCTGCGCACGAACAGGCGCGCCCCGATCAGGTCTTCCAGCTGGCGGATCTGCTGGCTGAGCGGCGGTTGCGACATGCCCAGCCGCTCCGCCGCCTGGCCGAAGTGCAGCGTATCGGCAACGGCGAGGAAGTAACGCAGGTGGCGGAGTTCGATGGACATGCGCCCAGTCTATGCATCGCCAGCCGGAAATGGGGTCAGATCCGTTTTCCTGCGGAAAACGGATCTGACCCCGGTCACCCGTCATCCACGCATGGCGTGGATCTACCGTGTCGACCAAGGTCGACACCTACCCACAGCAGCAGATACCAACAGCAGCAGGAATCTGTCAGAGGCGGGGCGGTGTGGGTGGGCAGGACCGTTGGCGCCATGGATGGCGCCATCGAGCCCCCAAGGAGGGGTTCACGGCGTGTCCTGCCCACCCACACCGCCCCGCCATCTACGGATAGCAGGCTTTTGCTGTTGCTTTGGCTTCAGCAGGTGCAGGGCGCAGCCCTGCCGAACACCGCTCACCGCTCCGAATGCCCGCTCTGGTCGTAATCGCGCGGACTGAACAACTCCGGCTGGATCAGCTCGATGAACGCGCGCGCCTGCGCCGACAGCGCCTTGCCCCGGCGCACGATCACCCCGTAACTGCGCTCGGGGAACCAGCGCTTCATCGACTGCGCCGCCAACCGCTCGCGGTCGGCCTCGTTCAGGCACAGCGCCGGCACGATGGAAATGCCCATGCCCATCGCCACGTACTGCTTGATCACCTCCCAGCCGCCCACTTCCAGTGCCACGGTGTAGGCGATGCGGTGGCGCTGGAATACCTGGTCAACCAGCCGGTAGGTGATCTGCCGCTTCGGCGGCAGCACCAGCGGGTAGCGCGCGATGTCAGCCAGCTCCAGCTCGCCGCCACTGGCCAGCGGATGGTCGTGCGGCGCGATCAGTACCTGCTCGAAGCGGTAGGCCGGGGCGTAGGTCAGGTCGGCCGGTACATCGGTCATCGAACCGATCGCCAGGTCGGCGGCGTCCTCGCGCAGCAGGTCGGTGCCATCGGCGCTGATCGCGTTGTGCAGGGTCAGGCGCACGTCCGGGTGGTGCAGGCGGAAGCGCTCGACGATCTTCGGCAGCAGGTACAGGATCGTCGAGCTGTTGGCGGCGATGTTCAGCTCGCCCGCATCCAGGCCGCGCACCTTGTCGCGGAAGCGCGCCTCCAGCCCGTCCAGGTTTTCCACCAGTGGCTGCGCCATCTCGTACAGCAGCTGGCCCTCGCGGCTGGGCACCAGGCGCCGCCCGCTGCGCTCGAACAATGGCACTCCCAGCTCGCGCTCCAACGCCTGCAACTGCAGGCTGATGGCCGGCTGGCTGACGAAAAGTGCCTCAGCCGCCCGTGAGACCGAGCCCAGGCGCACCGTCTGGCAGAACGCACGCAATGGCTTCAGCCGGTCGGATTTGTAGGAAAAACGCGGACTTGGCGGGGTGCGTGTGCTCATCGTGTCACGAGTATTAGCACAACTTATGTAGAACATTGCAAAAACTGTTTTGCCAAATACTCCGGCCCAGCGGCACCGTGGAGACGTTCCCCACCGCTGGAGTCGCCCCATGTCCGCCGTCGCTTCCGCTGTTCCCACCCCTGCCAGCAAGGCTACCCCCGGCATCGCCCTGGCGACCCGCGTGGCCGGCCAGGACACCGTGCTGCCGGCGCCGCTGCTGGCCCTGCTGGTGTCGCTGCACCGTGCGGTGGAACCGGGCCGGCAGGCACGGCTGCAGGCGCGCCGCGAGCGCCAGGCGTTCTTCGACCAGGGCGGCCTGCCGGACTTCCGCGAGGACACCGCTGCGATCCGTAGCGGCGACTGGCGCGTTGCGCCGCTGCCGGCCGCGCTGCAGGACCGCCGCGTCGAGATCACCGGCCCCACCGACCCGAAGATGGTCATCAACGCGCTGAACTCCGGCGCCAAGGTGTTCATGGCCGACTTCGAGGATTCGACCTCGCCGACCTGGCGCAACCTGCTGGCCGGGCAGCAGTCGCTGGCCGCCGCGGTGCGTGGCGATCTCGACTACACCGCCCCCAATGGCAAGCACTACACGCTGCGCCCGTATGACGAGCAGGCGGTGCTGATCGTGCGGCCACGTGGCTGGCACCTGGACGAAAAGCACGTGCGCATCGATGGCCAGTTCATCGCCGGCGGCCTGTTCGACGCGGCGGTGTTCGCCTTCCACAACGCCCGCACCCTGCAGGCGAAGGACCGCGGCCCGTACTTCTACCTGCCCAAGCTGCAGAGCATGGAAGAGGCGGCGCTGTGGGAAACCGCGCTGTCGCACATCGAAGGCATGCTCGGCCTGCCGCACGGCCAGATCAAGGTAACCGTGCTGATCGAAACGCTGCCGGCGGTGTTCGAGATGGATGAGATCCTGCACGCGCTGCGTGACCGCATCGTCGGCCTGAACTGTGGGCGCTGGGACTACATCTTCTCGTACCTGAAGACCTTCCGGCGCCACGCCGACCGCGTGCTGCCCGAGCGCGGCCAGGTGACCATGACCCAGCCGTTCCTGAAGGCCTATTCGGAACTGCTGATCCAGACCTGCCATCGCCGTGGTGCACATGCGATGGGTGGCATGGCCGCGCAGATTCCGATCAACAACGATGCCGCCGCCAACGAACAGGCGATGGCCCGCGTGCGCGCTGACAAGCTGCGCGAAGTGACCGCCGGCCACGACGGCACCTGGGTCGCGCATCCGGCGCTGATTCCGGTGGCGATGGCGATCTTCGACGAACACATGCCCGGTGCGAACCAGCACAGCGTGCTGCGCCAGGATGTGTGCGTCGGCCGCGACGAACTGATCGCACGGCCGCCCGGCACCATCACCCGCGCCGGCTTCGAAGGCAACGTGGAAGTCTGCGTGCGCTACCTGGCGGCATGGCTGGATGGCAACGGCTGCGTGCCGATCCACCACCTGATGGAGGACGCGGCCACCGCCGAGATCAGCCGCAGCCAGTTGTGGCAGTGGCTGCATACGCCGGGCCAGCAGCTGGACGATGGCACCGCCATCGACCTGGCACTGCTGGATGCCACGCTGGCACAGCTGCCGGCACGGCTGGGTGACACCGCCACGCTGCCCGGTGGCGCACGCATCGGCGAGGCCATCGCCCTGCTCGGCGAACTGAGCCGCAGCGACGAACTGACCGATTTCCTGACCCTGCCGGCCTACGCGCGCATCGACTGATCGCCGCCCGCGTCTCCCGCCGTTTCCCTCCCCGCTGCACGCACGAACCGAACTGGAGAAAGACATGAGCAAGCTGCCCACTGCCGAACAGATCCAGCACGACTGGGATACCAACCCGCGCTGGGAAGGCATCCAGCGCAACTACAGTGCCGCCGACGTGGTGCGCCTGCGCGGCACCGTCCACATCGAGCATTCGCTGGCCCGCCTGGGTGCGGAGAAGCTGTGGGCATCGCTGCATGAGCGCGAGTTCGTCAACGCGCTGGGTGCATTGACCGGCAACCAGGCCATGCAGCAGGTCAAGGCGGGCCTGAAGGCGATCTACCTGTCCGGTTGGCAGGTGGCGGCCGACGCCAACCTGGCCGGGCAGATGTATCCGGACCAGTCGCTGTACCCGGCCGATTCGGTGCCGGCAGTGGTCAAGCGCATCAACAACACGCTGCTGCGCGCCGACCAGCTGCACCACGCCGAAGGCAAGGATGACATCGACTTCCTGCAGCCGATCGTCGCCGATGCGGAGGCCGGTTTCGGCGGCGTGCTCAATGCGTTCGAACTGATGAAGGCGATGATCGAGGCCGGTGCCGCCGGCGTGCACTTCGAGGACCAGCTGGCCTCGGTGAAGAAGTGCGGCCACATGGGCGGCAAGGTGCTGGTGCCGACCCGCGAGGCGATCGAGAAGCTCAACGCCGCGCGCCTGGCCGCCGATGTGCTGGGCGTGCCGACCCTGCTGGTGGCGCGCACCGATGCCGAAGCGGCTGATCTGCTGACCAGCGACATCGACGGCAACGACAAGCCGTTCACCACCGGTGAGCGCACCGTCGAAGGCTTCTACAAGACCCGCAACGGCCTGGACCAGGCGATCAGCCGCGGCCTGGCCTATGCGCCCTACGCCGACCTGGTGTGGTGCGAGACCGGCAAGCCGGACCTGGAGTTCGCACGCAGGTTCGCCGAGGCGATCCACGCGAAGTTCCCGGGCAAGCTGCTGGCCTACAACTGCTCGCCCAGCTTCAACTGGAAGAAGAACCTGGACGACGCCACCATTGCGAAGTTCCAGCGCGAACTGGGCAGCTACGGCTACAAGTTCCAGTTCATCACCCTGGCCGGGTTCCATGCGTTGAACTACGGCATGTTCAATCTGGCCCACGGCTACGCACGCCGCCAGATGAGCGCGTTCGTCGAGTTGCAGGAAGCCGAGTTCGAAGCGGCCGAGCGCGGCTTCACTGCGGTCAAGCACCAGCGCGAGGTCGGTACCGGCTACTTCGATGCGGTGACCCAGGCGATCCAGCAGGGCCAGTCGTCGACCACCGCGCTGACCGGCTCGACCGAGGAAGAACAGTTCCATGGCGGGCGCAGCGAACGCGCGGCGTGATGCGGCGCGCCGCGTGATCCGGTGGTGCCGGCCGCTGGCCGGCAACCCATCGATGTTTCCGAAGCCCATGCAGTTGCCGGCCAGCGGCCGGCACTACCGGGCTCCGGGTGATCAGGGTGGCCAGGGAAGGGCCAGACAACGCCGGCCGGTCGGGGGACCTGCCGGCGTTGTTGTATCGATGCAAGGGCGCAGCACGCGCGGAGCGTCAATCAGGCGCACCCCGGTGCCGGCAACTTGGCCGAAACCCTGTGAAACCCGGCATCGGATTGATCCAGCAGGAGTTTTGCCCGGACACCCGTGACCAGAACGGGCCATCACCGATCTTCACATCAATCAAGATCGGCAGAAGGGTCAAAATGAGATAGGGCGCACACTTTAAAGCGGTGCTATGCTCCGCGGCTCACCAGGGGACGCTGGCGGCGGGTGCAGGGAATGACCGGCAGGGGTGCGGCCGAGAACAGTGATGTGACGACAGGTATCGCCCGGGTGGCGATGGCCGAGATCGTGCACGCTCTGTTGTCCGATGCCGAGGTGGCATTGTTCGCCAGATTCGCCCGCGCATGCAAGCTCCGTGCCGGACAGTGGCTGTTCCAGCGTGGCCACCGCGGCGAGCGCATGTATGTGATCCTCGAAGGCCAGATCGAACTGGACTTCGGCGAGGACCTGGTGATCAAGACGCTCGGGCAGCACGAGTTCTTCGGAGAACTGGGCCTGCTGGTCGGCGACCACCTGCGCAGCGCCAGTGCGCGCGCGCTGGTCGACTGCGATGTGCTGGAGCTGGGCCCGGCCGATTTCCATCGGCTGGTCGAATCCGATCCCGGCCTGGTGGCCTATTTCCTGCGCCGCACGATCATGCGCGTGCTGGCCAACGAACAGGCACTGATCGCACAGCTGCGCCGGCGCAACCACGATCTGGAAACCGCGCTGGACAATCTGTACATCACTACCCATCAGTTGACCCACACCCGTGAGCTGGTGCGTACCGATGAACTGACCGGGCTGCACAACCGGCGAGGCCTCACCCTGTACCTGCAGGAGTGCCGCGAGCGGGCCGAGGGGCCGCCGCAGGCGCTGCTGCTGATCGATTGCGACCGCTTCAAGCAGATCAACGACCGCCACGGCCACCAGGCCGGCGACCGCGTGCTGCAGAGCATGGGCAACATCCTGCGCTCGATGGCCGGCGAGCAGGACCTGGCCTGCCGGCTTGGTGGCGATGAGTTCTGCCTGATCCTGCGCCGTGGCAATCACGAGATCGTGCAGCACGCGGCCGAGTTCATCATCAGTGCGGTGCATGGCCTGCTCGAGCGCAGCCATGGCACGCCGCATGTGAGCCTGGTCAGCATCGGCGCCTGCCTGTTGGCGCCGGAGGCAGGCTGGAGCGAGTGGTATGCCTGCGCGGATCGTGCGCTGTACCAGGCCAAGCGCGATGGCGGCAACTGCCTGCGCTGGGCGGATGATCCGGACGGCCAATAGGGAGAGGCAGGCGATGAATGGCGACAACGGAACGTCAGCCCCGCATAGCCCACAGCTGCGCGCCCTGCTGTTCACCGATCTGTGTGATTCGCTGCAGCTGGTCGAGCGGATCGGCGATGTGGCGGCGGCAAGCCTGTTCCAGGAACACGATCGCCTGGTACTGGTGCTGCAGCAGCGCTGGAACGGCCAGCTGATCGATCGCTCCGATGGCTTGTTCATGCTGTTCGAGCGCGTCGTCGACGCACTGGGCTTCGCCCTGGACTACCAGCGCGAACTGCACGCGCTGGGCCAGCAGCGCGCGATTGAACTGCGCGCGCGCGCCGGCCTGCACGTGGGCGACGTGCTGACCTGGGAGAACAGTGCCGAGGCGGTCCGTGCCGGTGCCAAGTCGATGGAGGTGGAAGGCCTGGCCAAGCCGATGGCGGCGCGCCTGATGATGCTGGCCCGCCCCGGCCAGATCCTGCTGTCGGCGGTGGCCGAATCGCTGACCCGCCGTGCCACCGATGCACTGGGCGAGCGTGGCACGCGCCTGCTGTGGAAATCGCACGGGCGCTGGCGCTTCAAGGGCGTGCCGGTGGTGCAGGAAGTGATCGAAGTGGGCGAGATCGGTTCGGCGCCGCTGCGCATGCCGCGCGCCAACGCCAAGGCGCGCCGCGACCTGCCGCTGTGGCGGCAACCGCTGGTGCTGGCCGCCGAAGGCCTGATCCTTGCCGCGGCCGTGCTGGGCGGCTGGCTGCTGCTGCGGTCGGAGCCGGCCATTGCCTTCGCCGAACGTGACTGGGTGGTGCTTGGCGATGTCGACAACCTCACCGGCGATCCGATCTTCGATGACTCGATGCGGCACGCGATCCGGATCGCGCTGGAACAGTCGCGCTACGTGAACGTGCTGTCGGAAGGCAAGATCCGCGAAAGCCTGGAAATGGCGCGGCTTTCGGGCGATACCCGGCTCAACCGCGATACCGCGGTCGATGTGGCGGTGCGTGAGGGCGCACGCGCGGTGCTGCTGCCGACCGTGCGGCAGAAGATCGGTGGCTACGAGCTGGCCATCGATGTTGCCGCACCGGGCAGTGGCCAGGTGATCCAGACCTTCACCGCCACCGCCGATCGATCCGACCAGATGGTGTTCGCCGTGGACGACGTGGTCGGTCGCCTGCGTCGCGGACTGGGCGAGTCGGTGGCCAGCCTGGAGCAATCCCTGCCGCTGCCGCGCGCCTCGACCCAGGACCTGCGCGCACTGCGTGCGTTCGCGCTGGCCGAGAGCGCACTGGGTCAGCGTCGCTTCGAAGAAGCACGCAACCTCTACCAGGCCGCGATCGACATCGATCCCGGTTTTGCCCTGGCCTACATGGGCGTGGCCAAGCTGCATGCGCGCGTCGAGGAAGGGCGGCGCGCGCGCGAAGCCATGCAGCACGCGCTGGACCTGCAGGATCGCCTGCCGCCACGCGAGCGGCTGTACCTGAAGGCCTGGATGGCCGAGCTGGAGCCCGGTGGCTGGCCGCTGGAGCACTGGCGCACGCTGGCCAAGGTCTATCCGGATTCGTTCGCGGGGCTGTCCAACACGTCCTGGTACCTGTTGCAGGCCAACCAGTTCAGCGAGGCCGAACCCTATGCGCGTGCGGCTGCGGTGCCGCAGGATCCGCTGCGCCTGTATCCGCTGGTCCACCTGGTGCGGATACAGATCGCCGCCAACCAGCCGCAGCTTGCGGCCGGGACGCTGGCCCAGGCACAGGTCCTGCGCGGTCGTGATGATGTCGATGAGACCGGCGTGGACGTGCTGGTGGCGCAGGGACAGTATGCGAAGGCCGCGCAGCTGCTGCCGCAGATCCGTGCCACCGATGCCCTGCAGCAGCGCATGAAGCTGCGCGCGCAGCTGCTGCTGGCGGCCGCGCAGCGCGATTGCGCGGCCATGCAGCAGGCGGTACGCGAAGACGCACCGGCGCCGACGCTGGCCGACTTCCAGGTGCAGCAGCGACTGCAGCACGCCAGCGTATCGGCGCTGTGCGGCACGGCGGACCGGACCGGACTGCAGGCCATCGCCGCACTGCTGCAGCCGATGCTGCAGGAGCGCGATGATCCCATGCTGCATGCGCGTGTCCTGCAATGGCTGGCGCTGGTGCACCTGGCCCAGCGCCAGGGCCAGTTCGATCTGGCCAGGCGCTGGCTGGACGAGCAGCGGCCGCTGCTGAGCAGCCTGCGTAGTCCAGTCGCGGAACGCTGGCTGCGCATCGTCAGCGCGGAGGATCAACTGCAGATGCAGCGACCGGATGCCGCCCGCACCCTGATCGAGCCGATGCTCGACGGCAACGAGCCGGTGCAGGCCCACGTGGTGCTGCTGCTCGCGTTGCGTGCGCAGGGCGACGCCGCCGCCGTCCGCCGCCAGCAGGCCTGGCTGGCCCAGCACCGGGGCCGGGCGATTGCCGAGGTCACCGCGCTGCAGGTGTGGCAACCGCTGAACGTGCATGACGTCTCCACGTGGGCGACGCCGGCCACGGCCGGCGCACCGTGATGGTCGGTCAGCCGTCGATGCGTTCGCCGACCTTGCCGGCTTCGAAGCAGAACACCACGGTCATGGCCGCTACCGACCCGGACAGGTGGGCCTGCAGCCCATCACGCACCCGGCTCAGTTCCTCGACCGAGGCCAGGGTGCCGATCTTCATGCAGTCGTTTTCGCCAACGGCACCGTCCAGCCCGATCGAGGCCAGGGCCTTGGCCGGCGAAGCGGTGAAGTGGCTGCGGAACGCTTCGCTGCCGATCAGGTGGTCCAGCAGGGTGCTGGCGTCGGCGGCGGAAAGACGGGGATGGCTCATGGGGATTGTCCGTAGGTGGAGCTACTCGTATCGGCCGCGACAGCCTGCCATTGAGGGCCGCGCTGTGCACGTCGCTAAAGTTGGCCGCGCTGCGGTCGTTGCTGCTATGCCGGCTGTGCGGCACAAGGAAGGAAACCGATGCGCCTGCGCCGCTGCGCCAGCCTGATGTTCGAGCCTCGCGAGGCGGTCACCCTGGACCTGCGTGCGATGCTGGCCGGCCACGCCGAGATGGACAGCCAGATCAGCTGGGTGGCGCTGGCCGCCCACCTGGACCAGCCACTGCCGGTGGACGCCGAGGAGCGCCAGCTGCTGGGCGGGCTCAGCGCGCACCGCTGGAGCGAACCGCCCGCCGATGCCTGCCCGGCCATGCTGGCCCGCCTGGTCGAACAGGGCCTGCTGTTGACCGACCCACCGAGCGAGGTTGGGTACCAGATGCGCGACGAGGCGCTGCGGCGCAGCCAGTGGTGGCCATTGGCTGCGCTGGCCCATCGCCATGCGCGCTGGCAGGCCGTGGACAGCGTGGAGGACATGCGCCGGCAGGGGTTGGACACCGCGGCCGGCCTGCGCCAGCGCCTGGGGCCGCCACCGCCGGTGGTGCAGCCGATGCAGGGCGACTACCAGCCGCTGCCGCGCAGCGAAGAGGCCGCGTTCGATGCACTGCTGGCGCGTCGCACCACCTGCCGCAATTTCGACCCGCAGCGCGCGTTGCCGCTGCCACTGCTGGCCCAGGTGCTGCAGCGGACGTTGATGGCGCACGCGGTGCAGAAGGTCGAGCGCGATACCGAGTTCCTGAAGAAGAACGTGCCTTCCGGTGGCGGCCTGCATCCCACCGAGGGCTTCCTGCTGGTGCAGAACGTGGAAGGATTGGCACCGGGCTTGTACCACTATCATCCGGTGCAGCACGCCGTGCTGCCGCTGCCCTCGCCACCGCCGCAGGCGTTGCCTGCGATGGCGCGGCGGATGCTGTCCGGGCAGGCGTGGTTCGCCGATGCGCCAGCGCTGCTGGTACTGGCACCGCGTTATGACCGCTGCTTCTGGAAGTATCGCAACCATGCCAAGGCGCACCGTGCGGTGACGCTGGACGTGGGCCACATTTCGCAGTTGCTGTACCTGTGCGCCACCGAGCGCGGGCTGGCAGCATTCGTGACAGCGGCGATCAACGATGCCGATGTCGATCGTGCTTTTGGGTTCGATGGCATCGGCCAGAGCGCGATGGCCATCTGTGGCCTGGGCTGGCGCAGTGCCACGCTGGACACGGCCGAATTCGATCCCGCTGGCCGGGTGGTGGCGGGCGACGACCGCTGAGCGGTCGCCGCCCCGGCGTTCACGCCGCTTCGAAGTCCACCAGCACCGCACCATCAACCACCTGGTCGCCGGCCTTGGCGCGGTAACCCTTCACCGTGCCGTCCGCCGGTGCCTGCAGCGTGTGCTCCATCTTCATCGCTTCCAGCACCACCAGCGGCGTGCCGCGCTTGACCTCGGTACCGGCCGCGACCAGCGTGGCCACGATCCTGCCCGGCATGGGTGCCAGCAGGCTGCCGGCGTCGGCCACGGCGTGGTCCGATTCACCCACTGGATCATGCAGGGTGAAGCGGTGCTGGCCGTCGGCGCCGAACAGGTACAGCTGGTTACCGTCGCGCAGCAGCTGCAGCGACCCGCGGCGCTCGCCCAGCTGCACCGTCAGGCCGTGCACATCGGCCGTGCCGATCATCCGCACCGGTGCAGCGTCATCGCACTGCACGCGCCAGCCATCGGCCTGCGCCCACACCTTCAGCGTGTGCTTGCGTTCGCCCTGCTGCAGCGGCACTACGCGCGGCGCGGACGCGCCGAGGCGCCAGCCATCCTGTGACCGCCACGGCGAATGCGGATCGCGCACGTCGGTGCTGGCGGGCACCGTGCTTGCCACCGCAGCCACGGCGGCCAGCAGCCACAGGTCCGCACCCGCGTCGCCCACGGCACTCAATGCCGCCTGTTCGCGTTCGATCAGCGCCGTATCCAGCCTGGCGTGCGCGAACGAATCGGTATTCACCAGGCGGCGCAGGAAGCCGGCGTTGGTGGTCACGCCCACCACCTGGCAGTCGGCCAGGGCCTGGCTCATGCGGCGCAGCGCGGCGTCGCGGTCCACGTCCCAGACGATCAGCTTGGCGATCATCGGATCGTAGTACGGGGTGATGCTGTCACCTTCCTCCACGCCGGTATCGACGCGCACGTTGGCCGACGCTGCCGGCAGGCGCAGGCGGCGCAGGGTGCCGGTGGAGGGCAGGAAGCCACGATCGGCATCTTCGGCGTACAGCCGCGCTTCGATCGCGTGGCCATGGATGGCCAGCTGGTCCTGGCGCAGCGGCAGCGGTTGGCCCGAAGCCACGCGCAGCTGCCACTCCACCAGGTCGGTGCCGGTGATGTATTCGGTGACCGGGTGCTCGACCTGCAGGCGGGTGTTCATTTCCATGAAGTAGAAATCGCCGTCCGGGCCGGCGATGAATTCCACCGTGCCCGCACCCTCATAGCCCACTGCGCGTGCGGCATCGACCGCGGCCTTGCCCATTGCAGCACGACGTTCCGCGCTCATGCCCGGCGCGGGCGCTTCTTCCAGCACCTTCTGGTGGCGGCGCTGCACCGAGCAGTCGCGCTCGAACAGGTAGACCGCCTCACCGTGGCTGTCACCGAACACCTGGATCTCGATATGGCGCGGGCGCTCGACGTACTTCTCGACCAGCACGTGGTCGTTGCCGAACGCCGAGGCCGCCTCGCGCTGGCAGCTGGCCAGCGCATCGACGAAGTCCTCGCTGCGTTCGACCTTGCGCATGCCCTTGCCACCGCCACCGGCGCTGGCCTTGATCAGCACCGGATAGCCGATGCCATCGGCCTGCGCGCGCAGGAAGTCCGGCGCCTGCTGGTCACCGTGGTAACCCGGCGTCAGCGGCACACCGGCCTTGGCCATCAGCGCCTTGGCCGCGCTCTTGTCACCCATCGCTCGGATCGCGCTGGGCGGTGGCCCGATGAAGGTGATGCCGGCGGCGGCGCAGGCATCGGCGAAGTCGGCATTCTCGGACAGGAAGCCGTAACCGGGGTGGATGGCCTGTGCACCGGTAGCGCGCGCGGCATCAAGCAGGGCATCGCTGCGCAGGTAGCTCTCGCGTGCGGCGGCCGGGCCGATGTGGACGGCTTCATCGGCCAGGCGCACGTGGCGTGCGTTGCGGTCGGCATCGGAATACACCGCCACGGTGGCGATGCCGAGGCGGCGGCAGGTAGCGATGACGCGGCAGGCGATTTCGCCGCGGTTGGCGATCAGGACTTTGCTGAACATGGCAACGTGCTTCATAGGAGCGTGCTCGGTCATGGCACGGGTCACATGCGGAACACGCCGAAGCGCGTCTGCTGCGGGGCGGCGTTGAGGCTGGCCGACAGCGCCAGCGCCAGCACCTGGCGGGTGTCGGCCGGATCGATCACGCCGTCGTCCCACAGGCGCGCGCTGGCGTAGTACGGGTGGCCCTGCTGTTCGAACTGGTCGCGGATCGGTGCCTTGAAGGCATCCTCTTCCGCCGCCGGCCACTGGCCGCCCTTGGCTTCAATGCCATCGCGCTTGACCGTGGCCAGCACACTGGCGGCCTGCTCGCCGCCCATCACGCCGATGCGCGCGTTCGGCCACATCCACAGGAAGTTCGGCGAGTACGCACGGCCGCACATGCCGTAGTTGCCGGCACCGAACGAGCCGCCGATCACCACGGTGAACTTGGGCACCCTGGCACAGGCCACCGCCATCACCAGCTTGGCGCCGTCCTTGGCGATGCCGCCCTGTTCGTACTTGCGGCCGACCATGAAGCCGGTGATGTTCTGCAGGAACACCAGCGGGATGTTGCGCTGGGTGCACAGCTCGATGAAGTGCGCGCCCTTCAAGGCCGACTCGGAGAACAGGATCCCGTTGTTGGCGATGATGCCGATCGGGTAGCCGTTCAGATGGGCGAAACCGGTCACCAGCGTTGCGCCGTAGCGCGGCTTGAACTCGTCGAAGCGCGAGCCATCCACCAGCCGCGCGATCACTTCGCGAACGTCGTAGGGTTTGCGCGTATCGGCCGGGATCACGCCATACAGCTCATGGGCCGGCAGCAATGGCGCTTCAGGGGCCCGCACCGCCATCGCCGGTTCCGGCTTGCGCCAGTTGAGCTGGGCGATGATCGCGCGCACCCGTGCCAGTGCCTGCAGATCGTTGTCGGCCATGTGGTCGGCCACGCCGGAGATGCGGGTGTGCACGTCGGCGCCACCCAGTTCCTCGGCCGTGACCACTTCACCGGTGGCCGCCTTCACCAGCGGCGGGCCGCCGAGGAAGATCGTGCCCTGCTCGCGCACGATCACGGTCTCGTCGCTCATCGCCGGCACATAGGCGCCACCGGCGGTGCAGCTGCCCATCACGCAGGCGATCTGCGGAATGCCCTGCGCCGACAGGTTGGCCTGGTTGTAGAAGATGCGGCCGAAATGGTCGCGGTCGGGGAAGACTTCGTCCTGCAGCGGCAGGAACGCGCCACCGGAATCGACCAGGTAGATGCACGGCAGGTGGTTCTGCTCGGCGATCTCCTGCGCGCGCAGGTGCTTCTTCACCGTCATCGGGTAGTAGGTGCCGCCCTTGACCGTGGCGTCGTTGGCCACGATCACGCATTCCACGCCGCTCACCCGGCCGATGCCGGCCACCACGCCCGCGGCGGGCACGGCGTCTTCATACATGCCGTGCGCGGCCAACGGCGCGATTTCCAGGAAGGCGCTGCCGGGGTCGAGCAGGGCGTCGATGCGATCGCGCACCAGCAGCTTGCCGCGCGCGGTGTGCTTGGCGCGTGCCGCCTCACTGCCACCCAGCGCAGTGCGCGCGAGGGTGGCATGCAGGTCGTCGACCACGGCCTGCATGGCCGCGCGGTTGCTTTCAAACGTTTCGCTGCCTGGTTGCAGCTGGCTGTTCAGGACGGTCATCGCGGTGGCCTTACAGGGTGCGCTGGAACAGTTCGCGGCCGATCAGCATGCGGCGGATCTCCGAGGTGCCGGCGCCGATTTCATACAGCTTGGCGTCGCGCCACAAGCGGCCGGTCGGGTATTCGTTGATGTAGCCGTTGCCGCCGAGGATCTGGATCGCCTGGCCGGTCAGCCAGGTGGCCTTCTCGGCGGCGTACAGGATCGCACCGGCGGCGTCCTGGCGGGTGGTGCGGCCCTGGTCGCAGGCGCGCGCCACGGCATAGACATACGCGCGGCAGGCACCCAGGCCCACGTACATGTCGGCGATCTTGGCCTGGATCAGCTGGAAGCTGCCGATCGGTTCGCCGAACTGGTGGCGCTCGTGCACATAGGGCATGACCACGTCCATGGCTGCGGCCATCAGGCCCAGCGGGCCACCGGACAGCACCACGCGCTCGTAGTCCAGGCCGGACATCAGTACGCGCACGCCACCGCCGACCTGGCCCAGCACGTTCTCTTCGGGAATCTCGCAGTCTTGGAACACCAGCTCGCAGGTGGGCGAGGAGCGCATGCCGAGCTTGTCCAGCTTCTGCGCGGTGGAGAAGCCCTTCATGCCCTTCTCGACCAGGAACGCGGTGATGCCCTTGGCACCGGCCTCCATGTCGGTCTTGGCGTAGACCACCAGCACGTCGGCATCCGGGCCGTTGGTGATCCACATCTTGTTGCCGTTGAGCACGTAGCGGTCCCCGCGCTTGTCGGCGCGCAGCTTCATCGACACCACATCCGAACCGGCACCCGGTTCGCTCATCGCCAGCGCGCCGACCAGGCTGCCGTTGCACAGGCCGGGCAGGAAGCGCTGCTTCTGTTCTTCGTTGCCGTTCTTGCGCAGCTGGTTCACGCACAGGTTGGAGTGCGCGCCATAGGACAGGCCGATGCCGCCGGAGGCGCGCGAGATTTCTTCCATCGCCACCACGTGGGCCAGGTAGCCCATGCCGGTACCACCGTATTCTTCTTCCACGGTGAGGCCGAGCAGGCCCTGTTCGCCCAGCTTCGGCCACAGGGCCAGCGGGAACTGGTTACTGGCATCAGCCTCGGCGGCCAGCGGTGCGACCTCGGCGGCGGCAAAATGGGCCACGCTCTGGCGCAGCAGGTCGACGTCTTCGCCAAGATCGAAGTTCAGGGATGGCACGTGCATTGTGGTGGCTCCACGGCGGGATGGCAGGGAATGGACGCACCCGGCGGGGGAGCGGGCGGCGGTCGGCAGGACCGCCACCCGCACGGGCGATGGCCCCAGCGTAGCGGGGTTCGGATAAGAAGTGAATACGAATTCAAAAATTGAAACTAGAATCAGAACATGGCCTATAAACGCTCTGCATTGATGGAAGAACGCCTGGCGGGCGCCCGTGAACGGATCCTGCTGGCCACCCGCGAGCTGGTCGCCACCGGCGGCTGGCGCAACGCCCCGGTGACCGCCGTGGCGACCCAGGCGGGGGTGTCCACCGGCCTGATCTATCGCCACTTCCCGTCCAAGGCCGAGCTGTTCGTGGAGGTGCTCAACGCCGCGGTGGCCCACGAGGTCGCGATCATGGAGCGCATCGCCAGCGGTCCGGAGGTGGCCAGCGAGCGCCTGCGGCTGGCAATCACCGCCTTCGTCCGCCGCGCCCTGGCCGGGCCGGGGCTGGCGCACGCCTTCATCGTCGAACCGGTCGATCCGGACGTGGAGGCCGAGCGCATGCGCGGACGTCGCGCGTTCGGCGACGTGTTCCTGCGGCTGGTGGAGGAAGGCGTGGCCGCCGGTGAGCTGCCGGCGCAGGACGCGCATGTGGCCGCCGCGTGCCTGGTCGGCGCCTTCACCGAGGCGATGGTCGGTCCGACCGCGCCCAGCCGCGAAGCGCACCGCGACGAAGACGCGCTGGTGGATGCGATCTGCAGCTTCTGCCTGCGCGCGATCGGTGCCCCGGTAATCCGGTAGCGCCGGCCGCTGGCCGGCTTCTGTTGCTGGGGTCAGATCCCTTTTGCGGCGTAAAAGGGATCTGACCCCATCCTCCGGCATGTTGCGCCGCACCAGCAGTGACGCCTGTTGTCGCACGCAAGGCGCGTTCTATACTCGGTCCATCACGCAGTCGCTCAGCCGTGGTCCAACGACTATCAGCCAGGGGTAACGAAGAGTGCGGAATTACGATCTGGAGTTCCTGAAACGCTTCTCCATGGTGATCGCGCTGCTGGCGACCATCACCCTCGGCCTCATCCTCCTTGCCGCCTACATCCACACCCGGATTCCGCCCGAGGTGTCGCCGACCGCGGCCAAGCGCACTGAACAGCGCATCTCGCCCACCGGCGCGGTCTATGCCGGCAGCACCGGCGCCGCCGCGCAGGCCGCGGCCAAGGCCGCCGCGCTGGCCAAGGCGGCGTCGCAGGTGGCCTACGGCGGCACCAAGGATGGCAAGGTGATCTTCGACAACCTGTGCACCGCCTGCCACACCAACGGTGTGGGCATGGCACCGACGCTGGACCATTCGCATTGGGACAAGCGCATCGCGCAGGGCAAGGACACCCTCTACAAGCACGCCATCGAGGGCTATACCGGCCCCGACGGCGGGATCATGCCGCCCAAGGGCGGCAACCCGGCGCTGACCGAAGAACAGATCCATGCCACCGTGGACTGGATGCTGGGCAACCTGAAGTAACCGCCGCAACGCGCCGCTTCCTGTAGAGCCGAGCCCGCGCTCGGCTGCTCTCCGCGCGGTGTGGCCAGGTGCAGCCGAGCATGGGCTCGGCTCTACGATCCCCCGGCTTTGCCCACCGAGGCCTGATCGCTCATATGCCCCCGCTGCGCAGGCGGGGTTTCGCATTTCAGGGTTAGTCTGTGCGCCTCTTCCATGGAGTCGCCCGTTGATGCGCCGCCGTTCCCTCGCCCTTGCCCTGTCCCTGCTGCTGCCGGCCGGCGCCTTTGCCCAGGCCCAGCCGCAGGCCACGCCGGTCGCGCCGCCCTCCGTCGCGCGCGGCAGCGCCACTGTGGTGCTGACCGCTGCGCCGGCCGACTGGCGCGCGCTGGATGGGCAGCGCGTGCGCATCGCCGCGCCGCTTACCCTGGCCGGTACCGATGGCCTGCAGCACTTCGGCCAGCTCACGGTGGCGTTCGATGGCCGCCTCTGGCAGCCGACCGAAGTGGCCGCGCCGGGCACTGCCGGCTATGAGCAGGTGATGGCCGACAACCAGCGCCGCCGCCTGGTGCTGGAGGATGGCAGCGATGCCCGCGACCCCGCCAGCGTGCCCTACCTGCCGGGCAACCCGGTGCTGCGCACCGGCATGCAACTGCGCAATGTGGAGGGCATCGTGCGCGTGGACGCGCAGGGCCATCCGCGCCTGCAGGTCGAAGGCGCGCTGAAGCTGCCGGAACTGAAGCGCCCGGCAGTACCCACGGTGCCGGGAAGCCTGCACGTGGCCGCCTTCAACCTGGAGAATTTCTTCAATGGTGACGGCCAGGGCGGTGGCTTCCCGACGCTGCGCGGCGCGCGCACGCTGGACGAGCACAAGGCGCAGCTCGCCAAGCTGGTCACCACGGTCAATGCGCTGGGCGCCGATGTCGCTGCGCTGATGGAACTGGAGAACGACGGCTACGGCCCGCAGTCGGCCATCGCCGAACTGGTCGATGCGCTCAACCGCGACCGCGGCGCGCAGGGCGACTGGCGCTTCGTCGACGCCGGCAACGGCCCCGGCGACAACCCGATCCGGGTCGGGATCATCTACCGAAGCACGCGCCTGCAGCCGGTCGGCAAGCCGGCCACGCTGACCGGCGGCCCGTTCGTCGAGCACAGCCGCGTACCGTTGGCGCAGGCCTTCCAGGGCAAGCAGGGCGCGCCGTTTGTGGTGGTTGCCAACCATTTCAAATCGAAGGGTTGCCGTGACGCGGCCGGTGCCGACGCCGATCGCAACGACAATCAGGGCTGCTGGAACGCCACCCGTGTGACGTCGGCGCAGCAGCTGCACGCCTGGCTGCAGACCGATCCGACCGGTACCGGCGCCAGGGACGCGGTGCTGCTGGGTGACTTCAATGCCTACGCGATGGAAGACCCGATCCGCGCCCTGCATGATCTGGGCTGGCAGGACGCGTTCAAGGTGGCCAAGGTCGAGCATCCCTACAGCTACGTCTACAACGGCTACACCGGCCGTCTCGACCACGCGCTGCTGAACCCGGGCATGGCCAGGCGCCTGCGCGGTGCCGCCGAATGGCACAGCAACGCCGACGAGCAGGACGCCAGCGGCTACCAGGGCCGCAACGTGCAGGGCCCGTGGCGCAGCTCCGACCACGACCCGCTGCTGCTGGGCTTCGACAAGTAACGCGCCAGGCCGGGGTCGGATCCCATTCCCACGGAATGGGCTCTGACCCAAGGCATCGCGGGGTCTGAGGCGTAGGGGTCAGAGCCCATTCCGTGGGAATGGGATCCGACCCCGGGTATCGCTCACCCCCAGGCGATCATCCCGATCGCCAGCACCGCCAGCGCCAGTCCCGCGCGGTTCCACTTCGTGGTGGCCTCGCCGAAGACGAACATGCCTACCAGCGCGCCCAGCACCACCACGCCGATGTTCATGCCGGCGAACACGGTGGCCGGGCTCTCTGGCATCGCCTGGTGCGCATGCACATAGAACAGGATGTTGCCGCCATTGAGCAGGCCCAGCAGTGCACCCGCGCCGAGGTTGCGCCAGGCCAGTCGGCTGCGGCCACTGACATGCCGCCACAGCTGCATTGCCAGCATCAGCACGAAGGCGACGCTGAAACTGGCCAGCACCGCCGCCATCGACGGCGTGCCGGACAGCGCCACCTGCTTGAGCAGCACGTCCACCACTGCGAATCCGGCCCATACGCCCAGCAGCCAGCCCCAGCCGCCGGGTGAGGACGCCACCGCCGGGCCGCGCGGGCGCAGGCTGATGGCCACCATCGCCAGCAGGCCCAGGCCCAGGCCGGCCAGTTTCCAGGGCGTTGCGGTCTGGCCGAAGCACAGGAAGGCGGCGGCCAGGGAAAGCAGCAACGACAGCCGCTGCGCCACGTCGCTGCGGACGATGCCGGCCACCGCCACCGCGCGGCCCAGTACCAGGAAGATCGAGGGCAGCACCACCGCCAGCGCCAGCAGTGACAGCCACGGCGCATGCGGCGCGCGCAGCGCATCCAGCGGTGGCTGCAGCACCACGGCGGTGAGCGTTGCCGCTACCAGATAGTTCCAGGTGACCATCTGCGCAACATCCAGCTGGCGGCGTGCGGCCACCTTCAACAACACCGAAACCAGCACACTGCAGATCACGGCCAGTGACAGATAGAGCATGGGGCGGGCACAGGGCAGGGGCGGGGGACGGTATCATGGTGCCATGCACAAGCCCTTGTTCCCCGTTGCCCCCGGCGAAACCGCCTGCCTCGAACTGGACGGCCCGGCCGGCCCGCTGGAAGTGGTCGTCGACCTGCCCAAGGCCGATGTGCCGGTGCAGCCGATCGTGGCCATCGTCTGCCATCCGCTGTCCACCGAAGGTGGCACCCTGCACAACAAGGTGGTCACCATGACCGCCTCCACCCTGCGCGAGCTGGGCATCGCCACGGTGCGCTTCAACTTCCGCAGCGTGGGTGGTTCGGCTGGCACCTTCGATGGCGGCGTGGGCGAGCAGGATGACCTGAAGGCCGTCGCGGCCTGGGTGCGCAGCCAGCGCCCGGACGACCGCCTGTGGCTGGCCGGTTTCAGCTTCGGCGCGTTCGTGTCGCTGAAGGCCGCCGCCACGCTGCAGCCGGAAGCGCTGATCTCGATCGCGCCGCCGGCCGGTCGCTGGGATTTCGACGGCATCGCGCCGCCGGCGCGCTGGCTGGTGATCCAGGGCGAGCAGGACGAGATCGTCGACCCGCAGGCCGTCTACCAGTGGCTGGACTCGCTGGATTTCCCGCATGAGCTGGTGCGCATGCCCGAGACCAGCCACTTCTTCCACCGCAAGCTGATCGACCTGCGCGGCGCGCTGACCCACGGCGTCAAGCACTGGCTGGGCGCGGCGGCATGAGTGCACCCGAGCTGACCCCGTCGCAGCGGTATGCGGAAGGGGTTGCCCGTGGCGACTGGCAGAACGATCCGGCCCAGCATGCGGCGCTGGCCGAGCTGGACCGCATCCACCTGGGCCTGCTGGACAGTGCCGAGGATGGCTGGCTGGACCGCCTGTCTTCGTTCTGGAAGAAGCCCGAGCCGGTCAAGGGCCTGTACTTCTGGGGCGGCGTCGGCCGTGGCAAGACCTTCCTGGTCGACCTGTTCTACGACGGGCTGCCGATCAAGCAGAAGTACCGCACCCATTTCCACCGCTTCATGCGCAGCGTCCATGAGCGCCTGCGCGAGCACCAGGGCCAGAGCGACCCGCTGGCGAAGATCGCCCAGGAATGGCGCAGCAACCTGCGCGTGCTGGTGCTGGACGAGTTCTTCGTCACCGACATCGGCGATGCGATGCTGCTGGCGCGGCTGCTGGAGCGGCTGTTCGCCGAGGGCGTGACCCTGGTCACCACCTCCAACACCGCAGTGGAGAACCTGTACCTCAACGGCCTGCAGCGCGAGAGCTTCCTGCCGGCCATCGGCCTGCTGCAGCGCTTCTGCGTCGAGCTGTACGCCGAAGGTACCGAGGATTACCGGATGCGCGCGCTGACCCGCTCGCCGGTATACCGCGCACCGCTGGCGGCCGACAGCGACGACTGGCTGGCCACGCGCTGGAACGAGCTGAGCGGCGGCCAGCCGGCCAAGCCCGGCAACATCGAGATCGAGGGCCGCAAGATCCCGGTGCGTGGCCGCGGCAAGAGCATTGCCTGGTTCGATTTCGCCGCGCTGTGCGAAGGCCCGCGCGGGCCCTCGGATTACATCGAGATCGCGCACGAGTTCAACACGGTGCTGCTGGGCGGCATTCCCGCCTTCGACCGCTTGAATGAGGATGCCGCGCGCCGCTTCGTCAACCTGATCGACGAGCTGTACGACCGCCACGTCAACCTGGTCTGCACCGCCAGCACCTCGCCGATCGAGCTGTACACCGGCCAGCGCCTGCAGGGCGCGTTCGAACGCACCGCCTCGCGCCTGATCGAGATGCAGAGCGCCGAGTACCTGGGTACCCCGCACCGGGCGTGAGGGCGGTTTACTGTAGAGCCGAGCCCACGCTCGGCTGCTTCTGGATGATGTGCCGAAAGGGAGCCGAGCATGGGCTCGGCTCTACAGCAGCGCCGCGCAGCTATCGGGAAGGCGCCACCGCATTCCCACGCGGCCGCTCATCCGGCCCGGCCGACACCTGCAGGCCCGAGCCATCGCCGTGCTCCACCCGTACGCTCTCGCTGCGCTCCAGCAGCCGCAGCGGTTGGCCTTGGTAGCGCACTTCCAGCGCGTCATGGGTGTCGGCCAGCGACTGCACCAGCGGGCACAGCGACTGTGCTTGGGCCTCGATGCGTTCGGCGCGGCCTTCCAGCTGCTGTTCCATCTGCGCGTCCAGACGGTCGGCGCGTGCCTCCATCGCATCGCTGCGTCCGGTGAAGATCTGCCACAGCATGCTGCGGGCGATGGAGGCGGACAGCGACTCGGCCATGTCCTGCACCTTGGCCTCGAAGCCTGGCCCGAACACAGCCTGTTCCCAGTAGCCCTTGCCCAGCGTGCCGCCGATCCAGTCATCGGCCTGCCGGCGCAGGCGCCGGACCTTGCGGCTGTTGGCGGTACCGGTGAGGCTTTCATAGACCCCGTCGAGCACGTCGAAGCTCAGTCCGCTCACTTCATGGGCCAGCGCCGTGGCGGCCGGCATCAGCTGCCGTGCCCCGGCCTCCATCTGCCGAAGGCGGGCCGCGTCGGCCTCGCTGACCGGCACGACCGTGTCGTCCAGGCTCAGCACGCCATCGTGGAACACCACCTCGTGCGGTGCCTGCGGGCCATGCCGCAGCCAGATGCCACCGCTGTCCACCAGCACGTCATAGTCGGTGTGGATACCGCACTGGTCCGCGCGCAGCTTCGGGGTGTCAGCGGCAATTGCAGGTACGGTGACCACAGCAGCCAGCAGGGCCAAGGCGGGTGCTGACAGGCGCATGGTGGAATCCTTTCCGGTCATTGCAGGACCCCAGCATCCCGCGTTCGGCAGGCGCCGTCACCCGCCGAAAGTCACTGCGCGATGGCGATTCGTCCGGCCATACCGGCTTTCCCACCGGCTGCCCACCACCTATCCACAGGGTTGTCCCTAGCCAGTTTCATCACTGTCATGTGAAGCTGTCATTGTTCCGTTTTCGCGGTGCGTTGTGCCACCGCAATGACGCCTTTCGGGCTTGACTGCGCAGCCCGTTCCGGCAGGTCTGAAGCGTCTGATCAGGGCGCCGATGGCACGATCCTTGCGGCGCAAGGGATTGCCGAATTTCACTACATTTGGCGTTGACGGACCCCATTACCCCCACTATCTTGTGGCCGTCGGTCGCAGCAACCCCCATTCCAGGGGTTGCCCCGGGGTACCCATCCGCGATCGTCAACGGCAGTGGCAGGCGCAGGGTCTCATCCCCTGCGACGCCGTCCTGCCATCCTGGGCTGTCATGTCCCGGGCCGCGTCACCCGATGCATCGAGCACCCCCAAATCACGCCAAGAGGACACACGCCGTGAGCACCGAATCCAGCGCCACCATCGAGAAGGAAAGCGAATTCCTGTTGACGTCGCCGCCGACGGCCAACGCGATGAGTGTGACCAAGCGCAATGGGACCACCGAACTGGTGGACCTGAACAAGATCGTGCGTGCGGTGCAGCGTTCCTCCGAAGGCCTGCACGCCGTCGACCCGATGCGCGTGGCCACCCGCACCATTTCCGGCCTGTACAACGGTGCCACCACCCGCGAGCTGGACGAACTGTCCATCCGCACCGCCGCCCTGCTGATCGGTGAAGAGCCCGAGTACGGCCGTCTCGCCGCGCGCCTGCTGGCCAACTACATCGCCAAGGAAGTCTCGGGCCAGGAAATCTACGCCTTCTCGCAGTCGGTCAGCCGTGGCCATGAAGTCGGCCTGATCAACGACCGCCTGCTGAACTTCGTGCAGACCAACGCACGCAAGCTCAACGATGCCATCGACATCTCGCTGGACCTGAACTTCGATTACTTCGGCCTGCGTACCCTGTACGACCGTTACCTGCTGCGCCACCCGCACACCCGCAAGGTGATCGAGACCCCGCAGCAGTTCTTCCTGCGCATCGCCAGTGCGCTGAGCGAGGACGTGTCCGAGACCCTGGCGCTGTACAAGCGCATGGGCAACCTGGACTACCTGCCGTCCAGCCCGACCCTGTTCAATTCCGGCACCACCCACGAGCAGCTGTCCTCGTGCTTCCTGCTGGACTCGCCGCAGGACTCGCTGGAATCGATCTATTCCAAGTACGGCGACATCGCCCAGCTGTCGAAGTTCTCCGGCGGCATCGGCGTCAGCTACACCCGCGTGCGTTCGCGTGGTTCGCTGATCAAGTCGACCAACGGCCATTCCAACGGCATCGTGCCGTGGCTGAAGACCATGGATTCGTCGGTGGCCGCAGTGAACCAGGGCGGCAAGCGCAAGGGCGCGGCCTGCGTGTACCTGGAAACCTGGCACGCCGACATCGAGGACTTCCTCGAGCTGCGCGACAACACCGGTGACGAAGCCCGTCGTGCGCACAACCTGAACCTGGCCAACTGGGTGCCGGACCTGTTCATGAAGCGCGTCGAAGCCGACCAGGAATGGTCGCTGTTCGATCCGCGCGTCGTGCCGGAGTTCACCGACCTGTTCGGCGAAGCCTTCGAGCAGGCCTACCTGCAGGCCGAAGCCCAGGGCAAGGCCAACCGCACCATCTCCGCGCGCAAGCTGTATGCCCGCATGATGCGTACGCTGGCCGAGACCGGCAACGGCTGGATGACCTTCAAGGACAAGTGCAACCGCGCCAGCAACCAGACCCTGCGTCCGGGCAACGTGATCCACCTGTCCAACCTGTGCACGGAAATCCTGGAGGTCACCTCCAACGATGAAACCGCAGTGTGCAACCTGGGTTCGATCAACCTGGGCAACCACTTCGACGAGCACAACGAGTTCGACTTCGAGAAGCTGGCCGAGACCGTTCGCCTGGCCGTGCGCCAGCTCGACCGTGTCATCGACCTGAACTTCTACCCGATCGAGACCGCCCGCCGCGCCAACCTGCGCTGGCGTCCGGTCGGCCTGGGCTGCATGGGCCTGCAGGACGTGTTCTTCCGCAAGCGCCTGCCGTTCGACAGCGCCGAAGCCCGCGCCCTGTCGAAGAAGATTGCCGAAGCGATCTACTTCCACGCGCTGGAAACCTCCTGCGAGCTGGCCCAGGAACGTGGCAAGCACCCGTCGTTCAACGACACCCGTGCCGCCGGTGGCGAACTGCAGTTCGACGCCTGGAACGTGGTGCCGGAAGACACCGCGCGCTGGGATGCCCTGCGCGCCCGCATCAAGGAACACGGCCTGCGCAACTCGCTGATGATCGCGATCGCCCCGACCGCGACCATCGCCTCGATCGCCGGCTGCTACGAGTGCGTCGAGCCGCAGGTGTCCAACCTGTTCAAGCGCGAGACCCTGTCCGGTGACTTCCTGCAGGTCAACCGTTACCTGGTGAACGAGCTGAAGAAGCTGGGCCTGTGGACGCCGGAAATGCGCGATGCCATCAAGCTGGCCGAAGGCTCCATCGCGGGTCTGCCACAGATCCCGGAAACGCTGCGCGAGGTCTATCGCACCGCGTGGGAACTGCCGATGCGTTCGCTGATCGACATGGCCGCCGAACGTGGCGCCTTCATCGACCAGTCGGCCTCGCTCAACCTGTTCATGGAAAGCCCGAACATCGGCGCGATGTCCTCCATGTACATGTACGCCTGGAAGCAGGGCATCAAGACCACCTACTACCTGCGTTCGCGCCCGGCCACCAAGATCGCCAAGACCACGGTCAGCGCTGCGGCCCCGGCCAAGGTGTTCAGCCCGGACGAAGCCATCGCCTGCTCGCTGGAAAACCCGGAAGCCTGCGAGGCCTGCCAGTAAGACACCGCGCGGTGGGTGCCGACCGTTGGTCGGCACTCGAACACCTCGCACCTGTAGAGCCGAGCCATGCTCGGCTGCGGAAAAACACCCACGGTAGCGCCGGGCCACGCCCGGCGGCTCACCCAGGAATTCAAGGAAACACCCATGGCCGACAAGCCCAAGCAGATGCTGCTCGATCCCGGTTTTGAACTGACCCTGCGCCCGATGCGCTACCCGCAGTTCTATGACATGTACCGGAATGCGATCAAGAACACCTGGACGGTGGAAGAGATCAACTTCCAGATCGACATCACCGACCTGCACAGCAAGATGTCGCCGGGTGAGCGCCACCTGATCCACCGCCTGGTCGCGTTCTTCGCCACCGGCGATTCGATCGTGTCCAACAACCTGGTGCTGAACCTGTACCAGCACTTGAATGCGCCCGAAGCGCGCATGTACCTGTCGCGCCAGCTGTATGAGGAAGCACTGCACGTGCAGTTCTACCTGACCCTGCTGGACAACTACCTGCCGGATCCGGAAGAGCGCGCCAAGGCGTTCTCGGCGGTGGAGAACATCGACTCGATCAAGAAGAAGGCCGATTTCTGCTTCAAGTGGATCGACTCGATCCAGGACCTGACCCGCATCGAGACCCGCGAACAGCGCCGCCAGTTCCTGCTCAACCAGATCTGCTTTGCCGCCTGCATCGAAGGCCTGTTCTTCTTCGCTGCGTTCGCCTACGTGTACTACTTCCGTTCGCGCGGCCTGCTGCCGGGCCTGGCCTCGGGCACCAACTGGGTGTTCCGCGACGAGAGCGCGCACATGGAGTTTGCGTTCGAGTCGGTGCGCGTGGTGCGTGAGGAAGAGCCGGACCTGTTCGACGACGAGATGAAGCAGCAGGTCTACGACATGCTGGCCGAAGCCATCGAATGCGAAGTGCAGTTCGCCGAGGACGTGTTGTCCGGTGGCGTGGCCGGCATCTCGACCCGCGACATGCGCCAGTACCTGCAGCACTGCGCCGACCAGCACTTCGCCAAGCTGGGCATGGAAAAGAAGTACAACGTGCGCAACCCGCTGCCGTTCATGGAACTGCAGGACGTGCAGGAGCTGACCAACTTCTTCGAACGCCGCGTCTCGGCCTACCAGGTCGGCGTGCAGGGCGAAGTCGCCTTCGACATGAACTTCTGATCGAAACGGCCAGGCCTGTCGCAGCGAAGAACCCCGGCCAATGCCGGGGTTTCTTGTTTCCGTAGCGTCGAGCCATGCTCGACTGCTGCTCGCAAGAAAGTCGAGCATGGCTCGACTCTACAATCAGCGCCGCCCTTCCACCGCCATGCGCACCGCCAGCCCGGCCAGCACCGTGCCCATCAGCCAGCGCTGCACCATCTGCCAGGTGGGGCGCGCGGCCAGGAAGCCGGCGATGCTGCCGGCGGTCAGCGCGATCATGCCGTTCACGCTGACGCTGACCAGGATCTGGGTGGAGCCCAGCACGATTGACTGCATCAGCACGCTGCCTTCGCCGTCCGGGTGCAGGAACTGCGGCAGCAGCGACAGGTACATCACCGCCACCTTCGGGTTCAGCAGATTGGTCAGGAAGCCCATCGTGAACAGCTTGCGCGGGCTGTCCTGCGGCAGGTCGCGCACCGCGAACGGCGAACGGCCGCCGGGCCTGAGCGCCTGCCAGGCCAGGTACAGCAGGTACAGCGCGCCGCCGATGCGCAGCGCGTCGTAGGCGAACGGCACGGTCATCAGCAGGGCGGTGATACCCAGTGCCGCACACAGCATGTAGAACACAAAGCCCAGCGCCACCCCGCCCAGCGAGATCAGGCCAGCCATCGGCCCCTGGCAGATCGAGCGCGAGATGACGTAGATCATGTTCGGCCCGGGCGTGAGCACCATGGCCAGCGAAACCAGCGCGAAGGCCAGCAGGTCGGAAGTGGCGGGCATGGGCAGTCCTGGCAGTGGGCGTGGCGCAGTGTAACGCCTGCCGCAGGCGCGGCCTGCGCAGGCACCGCTGCCGGGTGCCCGTTGCACGTGCATGCCGATGGCCATCACGCCGGTCGCTTAGAATCCGCAGCACCCCACACCGAAGCACCCCCATGACCCCGATCCCCGAGACCGTGCCGCCCACCGAAGTGCGCATGGCTGAAATCGTCTTCCCCAACCACACCAACCACCTGGGCACCCTGTTCGGTGGCCAGGCATTGGCATGGATGGACAAGGCCGCGTTCCTGGCCGCCGCCCGCTATTCGCGCCGCACCGTGGTGACCGCGCGCAGCGACCAGGTCGACTTCAAGCTGCCGATCCGCATCGGCCAGATGGTGGAAACCATCGGCCGCATCGTCGAAGTCGGCCGCAGCTCGATGAAGGTCGAGGTGGAACTGGTCGCCGAGGACCTGCACAGCGGCGAGCGCAAGCTGTGCACCCGCGGCCACTTCGTGATGATCGCGCTGGACGAGGAAGGCCACCCGATCGCGGTGGCGCCGCTGCCGGCCGCCTGAGACCACCGGCTGAACCGGTGCTTGCGGGGGCGCTGCGGCGCCCCCATCTGGCAGCCATGACCCTGCCACTGACCGACTTCATCGACCGCGCCGAGCGCCTGTTCGTGCTGACCGGCGCGGGTTGCAGCACCGCCTCGGGCATACCCGATTACCGGGACGCCGACGGCCAGTGGAAACGCACGCCGCCGGTGACCTACCAGGCCTTCATGGGCGAGGCGACCACCCGCCAGCGTTACTGGGCGCGCAGCCTGCTGGGCTGGCCTCGCTTCGGCCTGGCCCGGCCCAACGGCACCCACCAGGCCCTGGCCGCCCTGGAAAGCCGCGGCAAGCTGCAGGTGCTGCTGACCCAGAACGTGGACGGCCTGCACCAGCGCGCCGGCAGCCGCAACGTGATCGACCTGCATGGCCGCCTGGATCTGGTGCGCTGCATGGGCTGCGAGCGCCGCAGTGGCCGCGAGGATTTCCAGCAGCGGCTGCTGGACGCCAATCCCGGCTGGGACGCGCTGGAGGCCGGCATCGCCCCGGATGGCGACGCCGACCTGGAGACCGATTTCTCCACGTTCGTGGTGCCTGATTGCCCGCACTGCGGCGGCGTGCTGAAGCCGGACGTGGTGTTCTTCGGCGAGAACGTGCCGCGCGAGCGGGTGGCGGCGGTGCACGATCATCTGCAGCAGGCCGATGCAGTGCTGGTGGTGGGCTCGTCACTGATGGTCTATTCCGGCTTCCGCTTCGTGCAGGCGGCGGCGAAGGCAGGGTTGCCGGTGGCGGCGCTGAACCGCGGCCGCACCCGTGCCGACGACCTGCTGTTGTTCAAGGATGAGCGGGACTGCGCTGAAGCCTTGTCCGGTTGGGTGGCGGGCTGAGCCGAGCGTCGGCTCGGCTCTACAAGGGACTGTTCGGCGCTCGGCGGCATGATCGGCTGCGAAACAGCGATCCATCCAGACGGTTGATCCAGAAGCCGCGCAGCGGTGCAATACGCACCCCCTACGTCGTTCATCACCCCCTTGAGCCAGCTGTTTTCGCCGATCTCGTTCGGCCCCCTGACCCTGTCCAACCGCATCGTCATCGCGCCGATGTGCCAGTACTCCGCCGAAGACGGCCGCGCCAGCGACTGGCACGCCATGCACCTGGGCAACCTGGCGCAGTCCGGCGCCGGCCTGTTGATCCTGGAAGCCACCGCGGTCGAGCCGCGCGGCCGCATCAGCTGGGCCGACCTGGGCCTGTGGGATGACGGCACCGAGGCCGCGCTGGCACAGGTGCTGGCCAGCGTCCGCCGCTGGTCGCCGATGCCGCTGGGCATCCAGCTGGGCCATGCCGGCCGCAAGGCATCCACCGCCCGCCCGTGGGACGGGGGTGGCCAGTTGCCGGCCGGCGATGCGCGTGGCTGGGCCACCGTGGCGCCGTCGCCGCTGCCGTTCCATGCCGCCGATCCGGCACCGCAGGAACTGGACGAAGCCGGCATCGCCGAGGTCATCGCCGCCTTCGCTGCCAGTGCGGTGCGCGCCGAGCGCCTGGGCTTCGAGCTGATCGAGCTGCATGCCGCGCACGGTTACCTGCTGCACCAGTTCCTGTCGCCGCTGAGCAACCGCCGCACCGATGGTTACGGTGGGTCGCTGCCGAACCGCCTGCGCCTGCTGGTGGAAGTGTTCGACGCGGTACGCGCGGCGGTGTCCGACAAGGTCGCCGTGGGCGTGCGCATTTCCGCCAGCGACTGGGTCGAGGGTGGTTGGGACCTGGTGCAGAGCGAAGCACTGGCCCAGGTGCTGGACGCGCGCGGCTGCAATTTCCTGCATGTCTCCAGTGGCGGCCTGGACGAGCGCCAGAAGATCACCGTCGGCCCCGGTTACCAGGTGCCGTTCGCGGCGGCGATCAAGGCCAAGGTGCGCATGCCGGTGATCGCCGTGGGCATGATCACCGAACCGGAGCAGGCCGAATCGATCCTGCGCCATCGCCACGCCGATGCCGTGGCCCTGGCGCGCGGCATCCTCTACGACCCGCGCTGGCCGTGGCATGCCGCCGCCGCATTGCGCGACAGCGTTGAACCGGCGCCGCAGTACCTGCGCTGCGAGCCGCGCGATGCGCGCGGCGTGTTCAAGGCGCGCTGAGGCTCACACCCGCCAGGCCGGCGCCATGCCGGCCTGCAGGTGCTCGAACAGCGCGCGGATCTTGGCGGTGAAGTCGCGGCGATCGCTGACGCAGAAATAGACCTCCATCGGCTCCGGACGCCACGTGCTGTCGGCGCCGAACACGGCCTGCAGGCGTCCATCGCGCAGGTAGGGCTCGGCCACGAACGCAGCCAACCGCGTGATGCCGGCACCGGCCGCCGCCAGCGACGCCAGCGCATCGATGTCATCGCAGACCATGCTCGGCGGTAGCGCGGCGTCCACACGCTGGCCGTCCTTCAGCAGGCCCCAGCGCAACGGCCGGCCATCGGTGGGGAAGCGGTGCAGCAGCCCGCGATGGCTGCCCAGATCCGATGGTTCCTGCGGGGTGCCATGGGCCTTCAGGTAGGCCGGCGAGGCGCAGAACACGAACGGTACGCGTGCCAGCTGCCGTGCGACCACGCCGTCTTCCAGCTGCGCGCCGATGCGGATGCTGGCATCCACCGCCTCTGGACCATGCTGCACGGCGCGGTCGGTCAGCCGCAGTTCCAGCTGCAGCTGCGGGTAGCGTTGCTGCAGTGACGGCAGCAACGGGGCCAGCACGTGGCGGCCGAACGCGCTGCTGCTGGCGATGCGCAGCGGCCCGGCCGGTTCGATATCACCGGAGGTGACCATCGCCTGCGCGCGCGCCAGGTCGGCCTCGATGTGGCGCACCTGCGCCAGGTACAGCGCGCCGGCCTCGCTGAGCGCCAGCTGGCGCGTACTCCGGTTCAGCAGCCGTACGCCCAGATGCGCTTCCAGCCGGTTGATGTTCTGGCCGACTGCGGTGGCGCTGATGCCAAGGATGCGGGCCGCGGCGGCAATGCTGCCGGTCTCTGCGGTGCGGGTGAAGCTGCGGATCAGTTGCAACAGGTTCATGACCGACCAGCTTGCCACGGTGATGGCCAAGTATCGCTTGGGACTGAACCAAGCGGTTCGGTTGCATCGGCGATCATCCGGCTGCTGGACAGGAAGCTGCCCTACACTGTGGCGATGCGCCCCGATTCCATCCTCACCCTGTCCTGCCCCGACCGTACCGGCATCGTCTACCGCGTGTCCGGCCTGCTGTTCGACCACGGCTGCAACATCCTCGACGCCCAGCAGTTCGGCGATGAGGAAAGCGGCCGCTTCTTCCTGCGCGTGCATTTCGACCGTGACGCCGGCCTGCCGCTGGAGACCGTGCACGCCGCGATGGCCACGCTTGCCGAAGGCTTCGGCATGGACTGGCAGCTGCATGATGGCCGCCGCCGGGCACGCCTGCTGGTGCTGGTCAGCAAGCAGGGGCACTGCCTCAACGACCTGCTGTTCCGCGCCCACAGCGGCCAGCTGAAGGTCGACATTGCCGCAGTGGCCTCCAACCACGCCGACTTCGCGCCATTGGCCGCGTCCTACCAGGTACCGTTCCACCACCTGCCGGTAACCGCCGATACGCGTGCGGTGCAGGAGCAGCAGATCATCGACCTGGTCGAGCGCGAGCGCATCGACCTGGTGGTGCTGGCACGCTACATGCAGATCCTGTCACCCACGCTGTGCCGCGCGCTGGCCGGGCGTGCGATCAACATCCACCACAGCTTCCTGCCCAGCTTCAAGGGCGCGCAGCCGTACCACCAGGCGCACGCGCGCGGGGTCAAGATCATCGGCGCCACCGCGCACTACGTCACCGAGGATCTGGACGAAGGACCGATCATCGAACAGGACGTGGCCCGCGTGGATCACGCCATGGCGCCGCGCGAGCTGGTGCGGCTGGGCAGCGATACCGAATCGCTGGTGCTGGCACGCGCCGTGCGCCGCCATGTGGAGCACCGCATCCTGCTCAACGGGCATCGCACGGTGGTGTTCCGGTAACGCGCTGCCCCTTCCGGGTCCGCCGGGCATGGCCCGGCGCTACCGTTGTGGGTCAGGCGGTCGCGATCCCCGCCTTGCCCAGCGCATCGCGCACCATCGCGTCGTTGGCTTCGGTCACCGGCCGGGTCAGGTCCCACAGGAACTTCACCCGGAAGCCGGACTTCACCGCGTCCTGCGCGCTCCACAGCACGCAGTAATCGCGGGCCAGGCCGCACACGTGCACTTCGCGGATGCGGCGCTCGTGCAGCCAGCCGGCCAGGCCGGTGGCCGGGCGCTCGCCATCGGGGCCATGGTTCTCGCGGAAGGCGCTGTACGAATCCACCTGTTGGCGCGTGCCCTTGCGCAGGATCAGGTCGGCCACGGTCCAGTCCACGCCCGGGTGCAGCGCGGCACCGGCGCTGCCCTGCACGCAGTGGTCCGGCCACAGGGTCTGCGGCTGCGCGTGCAGCAGGATGGTCTCGAACGGGCGTTGGCCGGGGTGCTGGCTGGCGAACGAGGCATGGTCGGCCGGGTGCCAGTCCTGGGTCGCCACCACGGTGCGGTAGCGGCGCTGCGCCAACAGATCGGCGATCGGTGCCACCAGCGCATCGCCCTGGTCGCAGGCCAAGGCGCCACCGGGCATGAAGTCCGGCTGCAGGTCGATCACCAGCAGGGCGACATCGGCGGGCAGGGCGGTCATGGCAGTTCCGCTACAACAGAAGGGGCGACCAGCGTGGCCGCCCCATGCCTGCACGTCAATCGCCCTGTGGCGTCCCAGCGTCCTGCCCGTAGTACAGCAGGCCGATCCTGATCCGCTCGCGGCCATTCTCGCGGCGATGGCGGTTCGCATCGCGAAGCGAGTACACGCAGCCGCAGTATTCCTGCTGGTAGAACTGCTCGCGCTTGCTGATCTCGATCATGCGGCTGGCGCCGCCGCCCTTGCGCCAGTTGTAGTCCCAGTACTGCAGGCCTTCATAGCGCGAGGCGGCGCGGATGCCGCAGTCGTTGATCTGCGCCATGTTCTTCCAGCGCGAGATGCCCAGCGAAGAACTGATGGTGTCGTAACCGTGCTCGTGCGCGTACAGCGCAGTGCGCTCGAAGCGCATGTCGAAGCACATCGTGCAGCGGATACCGCGTTCGGGTTCGTTTTCCATGCCCCGCGCACGGCTGAACCAGTTGTCGGTGTCGTAGTCGCAGTCGATGAAAGGAATGCCGTGCTGCTCGGCGAAGCGGATGTTCTCCTGCTTGCGCAGCTCGTATTCCTTCACCGGGTGGATGTTGGGGTTGTAGAAGAAGATCGCGTAGTCGATCCCGGAGGCGGTGATCGCCTCCATCACTTCGCCGGAACAGGGCGCGCAGCACGAATGCAGCAGCAGGCGCTTGCCGTCGGCGGGCAGGGTCAGGGTGGGGCGTTGGAGCTCGGTCATCGTCAGGTACCGCATGGACCGCCGGCAACGGCGGTGGCCCATGCATCAGCGCGTGGGTGAACGGGTCTGGCCGGATACCGTGAACAGGACGCGCGCGGCCACACCGCCTGCACGCGCAGGACGACGACGGCCCCGGCAACCTCCCCGCGGAGATTCCAGGTCGAGTCAGGGGACGGTCGTGTCCCCCGGCCGGGGCCGGTATTCGGGCTGATGGACACGGGCCGCAGCCCACCTACTACCCGCCGCTTCCCAGGCGCGAGCCCAGTGCTGTTGGCAGGATTCGTTTCCATTCACCGCTGCGGGGCAGCTCCGGAATGGACGCGCGAGGCGCCTTCACCGGATTCCCGTTTAAATCCCTCCCCGCGCCGCAGCGATGGGAGGGATACCTTCAGCGTGTGCAAGGTGGACCTGTTGGTGGCGCCGGTCAAGAGCGCAGGGGTCAGAACCCGCTACGCTGCAACGGGATCCGACCCCAGCGGAAGGAAGGGGTCGGATCCCGCTGCCACGCAGCGGGCTCTGACCCCGGTCGGGATGCACCTTCAATGCCCCGCGGCCGCCCGCGTGCGGATGTCGTCCAGGCGCTGGTCGTGCAGCAGGCGGCCGTTCTCCCACACGGTCACCATTGCGTCCTCGAAGCCGTCCGGCAGGGTGTCGTCGCCGTTGGCCGGCAGCGGCACCGTGTGCAGGCTGCCATCGTCCAGGCGGCGCAGCAGGCGCATGCGGCCACGCTTGCTGGCCTTGCCGGCGTCGGTGACCGGATCCTTGTAGACGTCGATCCACTCACCCTCGACCCGCGCCGCCGAGCACTTCAGTGCGAACTTCTGCGTGTCGCGGTCCAGCCGCTGCAGCAGCGCACCGCCCATGCCGAAGGCCACGTTGTCGGCGGCGTAGCCGTCGTTGGTGATGCGCTGCAGGATCGCCCGGATGGTGTCCGGATTGATGCCGTCGCCCTGGATCACCCGCACGTGGTTGAGCACGCGGTAGCCCTTGCCGTTGAGGCTGTGGCCGAACGCTTCATCCAGCCGGCGCAGGCTTTCGGCCACCACCTCCACCGGGTCCCCCGAGTCCGGGCGGATGACCAGGGTGGCGCCCGAGGCGATCACTTCATCGCGCAGGGTGGTACCCCAGTGCTCGCTGATGGCGCGGTAGATGTCATAGCTGTCCGATACCACCGCCACGATCGCACCGGGCGTGCCGAACTGGCGCAGCATGTTGCGGTAGGCGTCCACCTCGCGCTCGCGGCCCCAGCTGGTGATGGTGCTGTGCTCGGCGGCGGGAATCGAATAGCCGGCCATCGGCGCGTGATAGTGCGCGCGCGCCAGGCACAGGGCCGATACGGTATCGGTGCCGAGGAAGTTGACCAGGTGTGCGGCACCGCCCAGCGCGGCCGATTCCAGGCTCGATACACCGCGCGCGCCGAAGTCGTGCAGCTTGAACGGCAGCTGCCCTTGCGGATCATCGCTGGTCTGCTGCAGGAACGCGGCGATGGTCTGCCGTGCGTGCCAGCTGATGGTGGCCACGGTGACTGGATACCACACCCGCAGCAGCAGCGTTTCCAGGTACGACGGCACCCAGAACGCGGCCGGATCGGTCGATTCGATGGTCATCAGTGCCTGGTGGGTGGGCACCACGCTGCCTTCGGGCACGGCGCGGATGCGCACCGGCAGGTGGCCGCCAAGCCGGTCGACGATATCGCGCCAGCCGGCCTCGTTGAACGGTTCGCCATGCGCGGCGAACACCGCAGCAGCGTCGTCGATGTCGGCGTGGGTGACCGGCCGTGCCAGCGCGTCCTTGAGGATCGCCTGCAGGCCGAAGAACACCGTGCGATCGTGCAGGCCGCCACGTGATTCGACGTAGAAGAACGTGGCATCGGTACCCGGCGGGTACTGCAGCCAATGGCTGGCCTTGTAGCTGTCGGTGTTGAGGAGAAGATTATCGAGGTAGTGCATGACGGAAGCTCCTTCGCGTCGGGTGGCACCGGCGGTCTATCCGCCAGTGGGAAAGCCGGGCCGGTCAGCCGCGGCCGAGGAAGTACTCCAGGATGTGCAGGTGGTCTTCGAACAGCTGCGGGCCCATGTCCAGGGCCTCACTCACCGGTATCCAGCGTGCCTTGTCGGCATCGTCGCCGCCGCGCACCGGCGGCAGCTCGCCGGCCGGAAACTCGAAGTGGAAACCGTGGGTGATGGTGCGGCCACGCTGGCTGCGGTCCGGGTGGTCGAACACCTGCTGGCCCTTCAGCGACCCCTTCAACACCGGCAACGGAATCTTCAGGCGGGTTTCCTCGCGCAGTTCGCGCAGGCAGCTGTCGAGCAGGCTCTGTTCCTGGCCGACGAAGCCGCCGGGCAATGCCCACAGCCCCTTGCCGGGTTCCGAGCGGCGACGCACCAGCAGCACGTGGCCCGAATGCACCACCACCGCATCGGTGGTGACGAAGGTGGGCGCGTAGGGCGCATCCTTCCAGGCGGCCTTGTACTGTTCGATGAAGCGGTACTCGGCCACCAGCTGGCCATACGCAGGCGCACTCTTGCGGAACGCTTCGAGCATGTCGTACACCGGCGCCGGCACATTGCCACGCAGCATCAGCAGCGCGCCGTGGAAGTCGACGTCGCCGGCCTCGAACAGGTAGCGCCGCAGCTCGGTGGCCGACAGGGTGGCGGTGTGCTGCACGTCCACCAGCGGCCACTGCGGGAACTCGCGCAGGTAGTAGCTGGACGCATCCTTGTCCATGCCGATCAGGCCTACCCTGGCATCGGCGGCGGCACCGTCGTTGCGCAGGGCGTCAGCCACCTGGCGCTGCACGTTGGCGATCCACTGTGCTTCGTTGTACAGGTGGTCACGCAGCGGGCGGATCAGCAGACGGTCGGTGTGGCCGTCGAGGGCCGCCTGGATCATCACGGCGCGTTCGGCCACGGTCCAGGGATTGCGCAGGCTGCGGGGGGTATCGGCAGAGCCGACCAGGAAGATCAGCTTGCGGGCCCGGCTCAGGGCCAGGCGGGCAACGGCGGCGTGGCCGTTGTGGAAGGGCTCGAATCGCCCGATGAAGACGAGATAGTCGAATTCCATGAGAATCCCTCATGTCGTTGTGGCAGCCGCGGGTCTGTCCCTTGGCTTGCTGCAGATGCTACGCCGATGGCGGGGCGGGTCAAGCCTGCAGCCGTGCTTTCTGCTGAACGGCGCATTGCGTGCGCGGACTGCGCCGTTGTTCTCAGGCCCTGAGAAGCCGCTGCGCCATACTGCAACCCACGCGGCGGACGGCATGCTCGGGGGCAAGACAGTGGCGGACAAGTACTGCGATCTGGTCATGAAAGGCGGCATCACCAGCGGCATCGTGTACCCCAATGCGGTACTGGCGCTGGCCCGCGAGTATCGCTTCAAGAGCATCGGCGGCACTTCAGCCGGCGCCATTGCGGCAGCGGTGGCGGCTGCAGCGGCCTGCGGCGATCGCCGCCAGCAGGCCGGCGAGCAACTGGCTGGCGACGCCGGCTATGGCGGGCTGTCGGCGGTGTCGGCACAGCTGTCGCGGCGCGGCTTCATCTACAGCCTGTTCCAGCCGGCGCGCGGCGCGCGCGCGGCCTATCGGCTGCTGGTGGTGCTGACCGGCAATGCCCGCCTGCCGCACAAACTGCTGTGCCTGGCCGTTGCGGTATTCGAGATCGCGCCGCTGGAAGTGCTGGTGTCGCTGGCGCTGCTGCTCGGCCTGGGCTGGTGGGGCGGTGGCTGGAGCGGCGTGGCCGCCACGCTGCTGCCATCACTGCTGTGCGCCTACGGTGCGGGTGTGGCCGGTGCCGCGCTGCGGGTCGCGCGGGTGGCGCGTCGCAACCTGCTGGGCCTGTGCAGCGGCCTCAGCCGCGATCCACGCACGCCGGCGCTGACCGAGTGGTTGCATGAATGCCTGCAGCAGCTGTCCGGCAAGCCGCTGGATGCACCGTTGACCTTCGCCGACCTGCACGATGCGCCGCGCTACGCCGGTGAGCCGGACAGCCCGCATGCGATCAGCCTGCAGATGATCACCACCTGCATCTCGCACAACGAGCCGCGCACGCTGCCGCTCGGCGGTGCGCAGTTCTGGTTCCTGCGCGAGGAGTTCGAACAGCTGTTTCCTGCCGGCGTGGTGCAGTGGCTGGTGACGCAGGCCGGCCCGCCGCTGGAGGTGGACGGGCGGCAGTACTACCACCTGCCGCAGGGCCCGAAGCTGCCGGTGCTGGTGGCCACGCGCATGAGCCTGAGCTTCCCGCTGCTGATCAGCGCGGTGCCGCTGCATGAACCCTCACGCCGCGAACGACGCTGCGAACCGGCCGCCCCTGCGGCCGACCAGGAGCACAACGTTGCCGACAGCATGGAAGGGCTGACCAGTGCCGGGCAGACCTGCGGCCCGGTGATCACCGCCTTCCGCATCTGCTGGTTCTCCGATGGCGGCATCAGCAGCAACTTCCCGATCCATCTGTTCGACGCCGCCCTGCCGCGTTGGCCGACCTTCGCCATCAACCTGGTCTATCCACAGCACGCCGAAGCGGTGAGCCAGGGCAGCGGCGGCCGCCAGGCGCTGGAACATGCGGTGTTCCTGCCCACCGAAAACCGCCACGGCTGGCAACGGCATTACCAGTCCATCGCCACGCCACTGGCCGCAGCCGAGCTGGGTCGTTTCCTGTTCGCGGTGGTGGCGACCATGCAGAACTGGCGCGACCTGCTGCAGGCGCGCGCACCGGGTTATCGCGACCGCATCGTGCACGTCAGCCTGCAGGGCGACGAAGGCGGCATGAACCTGGACATGCCGCAGGAGGTACTCTCCCGCATCGCCGACAAGGGCAGCCTGGCCGGTGCGCGCTTCTGTTCGTTCTCGTTCGAGAACCACTACTGGATCCGCTGGCGCAACCTGGCCTCGGCCTACCAGCGCTACACGCTGGAAGTGGCGCGCACCGATGATCCGGCGCAGCAGGTGCTGGCCTACCGCGCGGCGTACGCGATGGTCGCCAGCGGTCAGCCGACGCCACCGTCGTACAAGCTGGGCTCGGAAGACAAACGGCTGGCCTCGCAGCAGTTGTGGGGCTTGATGGTCGAGCAGGGCCGCACCTGGGAGGACCTCGGCCCGGACCTTACCGACGGCGCACCGCGTCCGCTGCCGCAGATGAAGGTGACCCCGATCTACTGACCCGATCCTGCGGTCGAATCGGGGTCAGATCCGTTTCCGCAGGAAAACGAATCTGACCCCGCAGTGGTTGCTGCTCTTGCCGGCCAGCGGCCGGCACTACCGCAGGTGCAGGGCGCAGCCCTGCAGAACCCCCTATCGCCCCGGCAACTGCGCGAACGCGCGCTGCATGCAGTCCTCGCGCGGGCACACCCGGCACCCCGGGCCGATCGATACCGAATTGCCCGGGCTCTGCACATCCAGCCCCAGTGAATACACCAGGCGTTCGGCATGCTGCAGGTCGCAGCCCAGCGCCACCGCGAAGGTCTTGCGCGGTTGGCCATGGCCGACCGGGCCACTGCTGACCTGCCGCGCCAGCCAGAAATGACGGCGGCCATCGGGCATGCGCGCGGTCTGGGTGAGGATGCGCCCGGGTTGGTTGAACGCCTCGTAGACGATCCACAGCGGGCACGATCCACCCACCTGCGAGAAGTGGAAATCGGTGGCCGAATGGCGCTTTGAGACGTTGCCCGCCCGATCCACGCGGATGAAGAAGAACGGCAGGCCGGGCGCGCTGCGCCGTGCCAGCGTGCTCAGTCGGTGGCAGACCGCTTCGAAGCCGACGCCGAACTGGTGCGCCAGCAGTTCGATGTCGTAGCTGCTGGTTTCGGCTGCACGCAGGAAGCGCATGTACGGCATCACCAGCGCACCGGCGAAATAGTTGGAGAGACCGATCCGCGCCTGCGCGATGCGTGCCTCATCGGTGAACCCGGCGCGCGCCACCACCGCATCGATCTGCGGCAGGTAGCCGTGCAGGGCCAGCTCGGCCGCCATCTGGAACGCCTGCTGTCCGGGCTCCAGGTAATCGGGCAGCCACAGCCGCCGCGCACCGGCATCGTAGTGCCGCTTTTCGCGCCCGGCCTGCAGTGCGGCCACTTCCACCAGCACGCCATGGCGGTCGGCCAGCAGCTGGCGCAGCCGCGGTGCCACATGCCCGGGCGACAGCCCCCATTCGGCGAACAGCTGCTCGGCCAGCTCGTCCAGCTCGGGAATGTGGTTGTGCATGCGGTTGAAGAACTCGCGCACCTGGTCACCGGCGGGCAGGGTGCTGCCGGCGCCGGGCTCGCCCAGCTGGAACTCCAGTGCGGCCGCGTGCTCGCGCAGCGCCAGGTGACGACGGTGCAGGTCCAACAGCGCGCGGCTGACCTGCGGCAGGTTGCCGGCCAGGGCGCGCAGTTCGGTCGCGCTGACCTCGGCCAGGCCCAGGTCGCGCAGGGTTTCGCCCAGCGCCTCCTGCAGGGCGGCGGGCTCATCGTCATCGAACAGCGAGGAAACGTCGCCCAGCACCTCTCCCAGCTTCTTCTGCACCGCCGGTGTCAGGGGGCGCTTGTTGCGCTCGATCTGGTTCAGGTAGCTGGCCGACAGCCCCAGCGCACGCGCCAGATCGGCCTGGCTGTAGCCGCGCTGCTCGCGCAGCCGCAGCAGGCGCAGGCCGAGTTGCCGCTGGGGAGCTGAATAATTCACAGAATTAACAGGAATCGTGGGGCGTGTTGGCCAGATTAAGCGGATTCAGCCCGGAAATCGAGCCGGGTGCTGTGAATAATGCCAAGCATCTTTCGCACCCTGTGGGATTGTCGTCATGACTGTTGCAGCGCCCCGTATCCGCATGCTGATCGATGGCCAGTTCGTTGAATCGGCCACTTCCCACTGGCAGGACGTGATCAATCCGGCCACCCAGGACGTGCTGGCCCAGGTGCCGTTCGCCACCACCGGCGAAGTGGACGCCGCCGTCGCCGCCGCCAAGGAAGCCTTCAAGACCTGGCGCAAGACCCCGATCGGCACCCGCGCGCGCATCTTCCTGAAGTACCAGCAGCTGATCCGCGAAAACATGAGTGAGCTGGCCCACATCCTCACCGCCGAACAGGGCAAGACCCTGCCGGACGCCGAAGGTGATGTGTTCCGCGGCCTGGAAGTGGTCGAGCACGCCGCCGCCATCGGCAACCTGCAGCTGGGCGAGCTGGCCAACAACGTGGCCAATGGCGTGGACACCTACACGATCATGCAGCCGCTGGGCGTGTGCGCTGGCATCACCCCGTTCAATTTCCCTGCGATGATCCCGCTGTGGATGTTCCCGATGGCGATTGCAACGGGCAACACCTTCATCCTCAAGCCGTCCGAGCAGGACCCGATGGTCACCATGCGCCTGGTCGAGCTTGCCCTGGAAGCCGGCATTCCGAAGGGCGTGCTGAACGTCGTCCACGGCGGCGAGGAAGTGGTCAACGCGATCTGCGACCACCCGGACATCAAGGCCGTGTCGTTCGTCGGGTCCACCCGCGTCGGCACACACGTCTACAACCGCGCCTCGCTGGCCGGCAAGCGCGTGCAGTGCATGATGGGCGCCAAGAACCACGCCGTGGTGCTGCCGGACGCCAACAAGGAACAGACCCTCAACGCAATGGTCGGTGCCGCCTTCGGTGCCGCTGGCCAGCGCTGCATGGCGGCTTCCACGCTGGTGCTGGTCGGTGAAGCGCGCAACTGGGTGCAGGACCTGGTGGCCAAGGCCCAGACCCTGAAGGTCAGCGCCGGCACCGTGTCCGGTACCGACGTCGGCCCGGTCATCTCCTGCAGCGCCCGCGAGCGCGTGGAAGGCCTGATCGCCTCGGGCGTGGAGCAGGGCGCCAAGCTGGTGCTCGATGGCCGCAAGCCGCAGGTCGATGGCTTCGAGAAGGGCAACTTCGTTGGCCCGACCATCTTTGCCGGTGTCACCACCGACATGCGCATCTACCAGGAAGAAATCTTCGGGCCGGTGCTGGTCATCCTCGAAGCGGAAACGCTGGAAGAGGCCATCGCGATGGTCAACAGCAACCCGAACGGCAACGGCACCGCACTGTTCACCCAGTCCGGTGCTGCCGCGCGCAAGTTCCAGGAAGACATCGACGTCGGCCAGGTCGGCATCAACGTGCCGATCCCGGTGCCGGTGCCGCTGTTCTCGTTCACCGGTTCGCGCGCCTCCAAGCTGGGCGACCTGGGCCCGTACGGCAAGCAGGTGGTGCTGTTCTACACCCAGACCAAGACGGTCACCGCGCGCTGGTTCGATGACGAGACGCTGAGCCACGGCGTCAACACCACGATCAGCCTGAAGTAACGGCAGGAGCAGCCATGAGCCACTCGATGACGACGGAACTGGACGAAGCACAGCAGGCGTACCGCGAGGCGGCGCGCGACTTCGCACTGGCCGAACTGGCGCCGCACGCCGCGCGATGGGATGCGGAGGGCATCTTTCCGCGCGAGGCGATCGCCAAGGCCGGTGAGTTGGGCTTCTGCGGTCTGTACATGGACCCGGAAGTGGGCGGCAGCGGCCTGAGCCGACTGGACGCCGCCGTCGTCATCGAGGAGCTCGCCAGCGTCGACCCGTCGACGGCGGCGTACATCAGCATCCACAACATGGCCTCGTGGATGGTGTCCACGTGGGGCCAGCCGGCACTGCGCGATGCCTGGGGCACCGACCTGTCATCGGGCAACAAGCTGGCCTCGTACTGCCTGACCGAACCGGGCGCCGGTTCCGATGCGGCCTCGCTGAAGACCACCGCCGTGCGCGATGGCGACTTCTACGTGCTGAACGGCTCGAAGGCCTTCATTTCCGGCGCCGGTGCCACCGACCTGCTGGTGGTGATGGCGCGTACCGGCGGTGCCGGTGCCGGCGGTGTCAGCGCCATTGCGGTGCCGGCGGACCTGCCGGGCATCAGCTTCGGCCGCAAGGAAGAGAAGATGGGCTGGAACAGCCAGCCCACCCGTGGCATCACCTTCGAAAACGTCCGCGTGCCGGTCAGCCACCTTCTGGGAGAGGAAGGCGGCGGCTTCAAGCTGGCGATGAAGGGGCTGGACGGCGGCCGCATCAACATCGCCGCCTGCTCGCTGGGTGCCGCACAGGGTGCACTGGATGCTGCGCGCCGCTACATGGGCGAGCGCCGCCAGTTCGGCAAGGCGCTGGCCGAGTTCCAGGCGCTGCAGTTCAAGCTGGCCGACATGGTCACCCAGCTGGTGGCTGCACGGCAGATGGTGCACACCGCGGCACGCAAGCTCGATGCCGGTGCCAGCGATGCCAACGTGTGGTGCGCGATGGCCAAGCGCTTCGCCACCGATGCCGGTTTCAACGTCTGCAATGAAGCGCTGCAGATCCACGGGGGCTACGGCTACATCCGCGAATACCCGATCGAGCGCCTGCTGCGTGACTGCCGCGTGCACCAGATCCTGGAAGGCACCAACGAGATCATGCGGGTGATCGTTGCCCGTCACCTGCTCAACACCGAAGAGGAACTGCGATGAAGGATTGGCGTACCCAGGAGCACGTGGGCCTGAAGGTGGAGGTCGATGGCCACACCGCCGTGGTCACCCTGAACAACCCGCCGGCGCATACCTGGACCGTGCACAGCCTGTCGGCGCTGCGCGACCTGGTCGGCGCGCTCAACGCAGACCGCGACATCTACGCGCTGGTGATCACCGGTGACGGCGAGAAATTCTTCTCCGCCGGTGCCGACCTCAACCAGTTCGCCTCCGGCGACAAGGCCGCTGCACGTGAGGCCGCGCGCCGCTTCGGTGAAGCCTTCGAAGCGCTGTCCGGTTTCCGTGGCGTGTCGATCGCCGCGATCAACGGCTACGCCATGGGCGGTGGCCTGGAGTGCGCGCTGGCCTGCGACCTGCGCATCATTGAAGACCATGCCCAGGTCGCGCTGCCGGAGGCCACCGTCGGCCTGCTGCCGTGTGCCGGCGGTACCCAGAACCTGCCACGCCTGGTCGGCGAGGGCTGGGCCAAGCGCATGATCCTGCTGGGTGAGCGCATCAATGCCGAGACCGCGCTGCGCATTGGCCTGGCCGAAGAAAAGGTCGGCAAGGGCGAAGCCAAGGCGCTGGCGCTGGAATGGGCGAAGAAGGCCGGCAAGCAGAGCCCGACCAGCATCGCCGCCTGCAAGACCCTGGTGCAGTCCACCCGCACCGGCACCCACGCCTCGGCGCTGGTGGCCGAGCGCGAAGCCTTCGTCGACCTGTTCGACACCGCCGACCAGGTCGAGGGCGTGACTGCCTTCCTGGAAAAGCGCGCCGCGCAGTGGAAGAACGCATGAGCACGGATACCGCTGCCGACGACGCACCGGTGCTGTTCGAAGAGCGCGTGGCTGGCAACGGCACGCGCATCGGCATCGCCACGCTCAATGCGCCGCGTACGCTCAACGGTTTCTCGCTGCCGATGGCGCACCTGCTGCTGAAGCAGCTCAACGCCTGGGCCGACGACGATGGCATCGCCATGGTGGTGCTGCAGGGCGCCGGCGAAAAGGCGTTCTGTGCTGGTGGCGACCTGCACAGCCTGTACAAGGCCATGGTCGCCTTCCGTGAGGCCGGCCACAGCGACATCCGCCAGAACGCCTATGCCGCCGAGTTCTTCGACGTCGAATACCGCGTCGATTACCTCATCCACACCTACACCAAGCCGATCCTGTGCTGGGGCCACGGCATCGTGATGGGCGGCGGCATCGGCCTGATGTCCGGCGCCAGCCACCGTGTGGTCAGCGAACGCTCCAAGCTGGCCTTCCCGGAAATCACCGTCGGCCTGTTCCCCGATGTCGGTGGCAGTTGGCTGCTGTCGCGCGTGCCGGGCAACGGTGGCCTGTTCCTGGCCCTGACCGGCGCACTGCTCAACCCGGGCGATGCCATCTACGCCGGCCTGGCCGACGTGCACGTGGCCGAAGAACGCCGCAGCGCGGTGTTCGATGCGCTGCTGCAGGTGGCCTGGTCCAATGACACCGCACACAACCACGAACGCCTGACCCATCTGCTGCAGTCGCATGCCAGCGATGCCGCCACCGGTCCACTGCTGGCCCACGCGGCGCAGGTCGATGCGTTGTGCGAAGGCGATGACCTTGAAGCCATCGTGGCGCGCATTGCCGGCCTGCAGACCGACGACGCCTGGTTGCAGGCGGCTCAGAAGACCCTTGCTGCCGGTGCACCGGGTTCGGCACGGTTGGCGTACGAACTGCAGCGCCGCAGTGCCGGCCAGGACCTGGCCGCGATCTACCGCCTGGAGTACATCGTCGCCCTGCATTGCGCCGCCCATGGTGATTTCGCCGAAGGCATCCGCGCGCTGCTGGTCGACAAGGACCGCAATCCGCAGTGGAACCCGGCCACCCTGGCCGAGGCCACTGGCGCGTGGGCAGACACCTTCTTCGCTTCCCCCTGGGCCGACGCCGCGCATCCGCTGGCCGACCTGGGCACTCCCCTTGTTGAAAGGAGCCTTGCATGAGCCGCATTGCATTCATCGGGTTGGGCAACATGGGTGGCCCGATGGCCGCCAATCTGGTCAAGAACGGCCACAGCGTGCGCGTGTTCGATCTGGTTCCGGCCGCGGTGCAGGCCGCTGTCGACGCCGGCGCCAGCGCTGCATCGTCGGCGCGCGACACCCTGGCCGATGCCGAAGTGGTGATCTCGATGCTGCCGGCCAGCCGCCATGTCGAAGGCGTGTACCTGGGCGACGACGGCATTCTTGCCGCGATCCCGGCCGGTGCGCTGGTCATCGACTGCAGCACGATCGCCCCGGCCAGCGCCCGCAAGGTCTCGGAAGCGGCCGCCGCGCGTGGCCTGCAGATGATCGACGCACCGGTGTCCGGCGGTACCGCCGGCGCCCAGGCCGGCACCCTGACCTTCATCGTCGGCGGCGAGGAAGACGCGCTGGAACGCGCACGCCCGGTGCTGCAGGCGATGGGCAAGAACATCTTCCACGTCGGCGCCAGCGGCGCTGGCCAGGTCGCCAAGCTGTGCAACAACATGGCGCTGGGCGTGATCATGGCGGTGACCGGTGAAGCCATCGCACTGGGCGTGGCGCACGGGCTGGACCCCAAGGTGCTGTCGCAGATGATGGCGGTCAGCACCGGCCGCAGCTGGGCCACCGAAGTGTGCAACCCGTGGCCGGGCGTGCTGGAGAATGCGCCGGCCTCGCGTGGCTACAGCGGCGGCTTCGGCAGCGATCTGATGCTGAAGGACATGGGCCTGGCGGTGGAAGCGGCGATGAGTGTCGGCGCTTCGATTCCGCTGGGCGAAGTGGCCCGCAATCTCTACTCGATGAACCACCAGGCCGGCCGCGGCAAGCTGGATTTCTCCAGCGTCGTGCAGCTCATCACCAGCGACCAGTAACTGGTCGCTGGTCCGCGCATTCCACCTTATCCCCGCGCCGTTGGCGCGCCCCCTTGAACAACAAGGGGGCTCTTCTCCAGAGGGATGGATGCGCGCCGCAGCGAATGCGTCCCCGGCCAGGTGCTGGGGCCCACCCGAGGTGGGATGGGCGGATGCCCGGTTTCGACCGGCATCCGCCCATTTTTTTGGGGGTCGGATCCCTTTCGCAACGCGAAAGGGCTCTGACCCCATATAGCCGTGCGGGCCTGGGATGGGGTCAGAGCCCTTTGCCGGTGGCAAAGGGATCCGACCCCGGCACCGCATCAGGCAACGATCAGCGTTACATCAATGTTGCCGCGGGTGGCGTTGGAGTACGGGCACACGATGTGCGCCTTCTGCACCAGTTCTTCCACCTGCTCGCGCGGCACGCCCGGCACGTTGATGGTCAGCTCTGCCTCGATGCCGAAGCCGGTCGGGATCTGGCCGATGCCGACCTTGCCGGTGACGGTGGTGTCGGCCGGCAGCGCGACCTTGGCCTGGCCGGCCACGAACTTCAGCGCGCCCAGGAAGCAGGCCGAGTAGCCAGCGGCGAACAGCTGTTCCGGGTTGGTGCCCGGGCCGCCGGCACCACCCAGCTCGCGCGGGGTCGACAGCTGGATGTCCAGCACGTTGTCGGACGAGACGGAACGGCCTTCACGGCCGCCGGTGGAGGTGGCCTGGGCGGTATACAGAACCTTTTCGATGGACATCGGGATGCTCCTGGTCAGTGGGTGGGTACTGCTATGGAGCCTACTTTGCCCGGTTTCTGCGTACGTTGGGTTGCAGTCCGTACGAAAAACTTGATTGATCGTCCTGTTGGCCTAGATCGTCCACTCGCGGTCGGTGGTGAACATGATGGTCAGCCAGCGGTCCGGCGAGGCCTCGCCCAGCGCATCGCCGATCTCGTCGCGCAGCTGGTCCCATTCCAGCAGGGGCCGCGGCGGGTCGTCCTCGCGTACCACGAAGAACAACTCGATCTGCTCGCCACGCCCCACCTGGGCGACGTAGCTGCGATGCTCGACGAAGCCATGCTTGGCCACGATCGCGCGTGCCACCGCGTCCACGTGCGCCTGCAGTTCCGGCGGGGTGACCAGCAGGATGCCGGCCAGCGCCCGGCGCACCGTCCCGAGCGGGGCGATCATCACCAGCACGCAGACGAAGGCAAGGATGGCCGGGTCGATGTACGGCCCGACCCAGGCCAGCGAGGTGCCGCGCACCAGCACGCCGCCAAGGAAGGCCAGCAGGTAGCAGGCCGACATGCTGGCGGCGATCACCCAGTTCTTCGCGTCCAGCGCGATGAACTCCGAACCGATGCGGCGGTTGGCGCGCAGCACGAACCAGGCCAGCGCACCTTCGCCGATGATCGACAACCCGGCGAAGGCGATGGCTGGGCCGAGTGCGATGTGGCGGCCGCCGGACATCAGCGCATCCACCGCATTGACCAGCGCATACAGTGCCGCGCCGATCATCTGCGTGCCGCTCACCCCCAGCACGATGGGCTCCAGGTGCCAGAAGCCCATGGTGAAGCGCTGGTTGAGCCGCGACTGCAGCGCGTCGGTGCTGGTGGACAGTGCGATCAGACGCGCGACCAGCAGTGACAGCCACGTCATCACCACATCGATCAGGCCGTAGATGCCATCGAAGATGATCAGCGAGGAATTGGCCAGAAGACCAAATACCACCGCAGCGGCAGCCAGCAGCAATGAGCCTGCGATGGACAGGCGCAGCACGCCTTGTTCGGTACGCGCATCGAAGAAGCGTTCGGTGTTGGCAGGCATGCGGGAATCCAGCGGGAAATGGGCTGCGGAAGCAGCGCGTTGCCATTCTATCCAGCCTGCGGCACGTCGCCATGACCACGCCCGCACAGCGCCTGGAAAAGTCACCAGACTGGTAACCGTTTGCGGATTGACGGGTGCACACCCGAAGCGTATCGTTTGTACCACGATGACATAGAAGCCTCCGGTGACCCCGGGGGCTTCTTTCGTTTGCGCCGTCGCGCGCTGCGAGGTCACCGCCACCGGCCCTGACGTCCCCGTCGCAGCCGTTCTGTTTTCCGCCCCGATCCTGCCTTTCCCGCGCCGTCCTGGTGATCGCGTGGGGCGCCGCCGTGCGCGCAGGATCGGGGCACTCCACATCCATCAACGAAGGAGGATTCGATGCCCCTGCTGACCCTTGAGCAGTGCCGCGCGCACTGCCGTATCGACGGCGATTTTGACGACGCCATCCTGGGTGACCTGCTGGCCGCAGCCAGCGACGCAGCCGCGGCCTATCTGGGCCGCGAGCTGTACGCCGATCAGGCCGCGCTGGACCAGGCGCTGGACCAGCTGCCGCAGGACATGGCGGCGGCGGTGACCGGGCATGAAGCCGCGGTTGCCGCCGCCAATGCCGAGACCAACGCGGCCAAGGCCAAGGCCATGCGTGATGTGGCCGATCGCCGCCTGGCCGTGGCGACCGCGCGCAGTGCGCGCCTGCTGCAGGGCATGCCGGTCAACGACAGCATTCGTGCAGCGGTGCGCCTGTTGCTGGGCCACCTGTACGCCCATCGCGAAGCCGTGGTCGTCTCTGCGCAGACGTTCGATGCACCGGCAGGCGCCGCTGCCATCGCAATGGAGCTGCCGTTCGGCGTGGCCGCGCTGCTTGATCCGTACCGATCGGCAGCAACGCCATGAACGCCGGCCACTTCAATCGCCGCATCCGCATCGAGCGCCAGGACGGCCAGCTCGATGCGTGGGGGCAGCCGCTGGACGCCTGGCAGCCGGTGGCAGAACTGTGGGCCGCCATCATCGCCGACCGCGCAGACAGCGTGCAGCGGCTGACGCTGGAAAGCCGCCTGCCGGCAACGATCCGGCGCCAGCGCTTCCATGTCCGATTGGCAGCCGCACGACAGGCAGGCATCCAGGCCGGCATGCGCATCGTGCATGACGGTCGTGTTTTCAACATCACCGGCGTTGCGCCCGACTTCAGCCGGCGCCAGACCACGGTGCTGTTCACCGAACAGTCTTCAGGCATCGCCTGAGCGACGCCAACCAGGACACCGCGATGAGTTACGAAGCACAGCTGCACGCGCTGCTGGCCCCGCTGCTGCAGGGCCGGCTGTATCCCGACCTTCCGCCGGAACCGGTCATCTATCCGTGTGCCGTCTACCAGCAGATGGGTGGACAGTCCGTGTGGTTCAACGAAGGTTCCATTCCCGAACAGAAGCACGCTCGCGTGCAGCTGACCGTCTGGGCAGACAGTCGCGCCCAGGCCAACACCCTGATCCGCAACATCGAGGATCAGGTATGCGCAGGATTGCCGACCGCCGAATCGTTCGGCGCTGCAATCGCCGTGCATGAGCCGATGCTGCACAAGTACGGCGCGCGGCTCGATTTCGGCCTGTGGTACGTCGACCCGTAAACCGCATCACCCGTGCAACACCCCAGCCCGGCATTCGCCGGGCTTTTTTTTATCCAACGAGGAAATACACCATGGCACTCAAGCTTCCCAAGGGCACCCAGTTCGGCTTCGCACCGGTCGTCTCCACCGCGATCGCCACCAGCGCGATCTCCAAGGCTGCGCCGGCGCTGGCCAGCGTTGCCGCCAACAGCGTCGACACCGGCGATGTGGTGGTCATTGAACTGCCGGGCTGGCCGGCCCTGAACAACCGCGCCACCCGCGCCGGTGCTGAAGCCACCGGCAGCGTTGAACTGCTGGGCATCGACACCACCGATACCGTGCTGTTCCCCGGCACCAGCGGTGCCGGTGTACTGCGCAAGGCGGGCGCCTTCGTCGACCTGGACCAGCAGGGCGACCCGACCACCGCCGGTGGCGAGCAGCAGTACTGGAGCGGCACGCTGCTCGAAGACCCGACCGGTCGCCAGGTGCAGATGCCGACCTTCAAGAACGCCAAGACCATCACCCTGCCGCTGTTCTACGATCCGAAGAAGCCGTGGTATTCGGCACTGAAGAACGCTGACGCCAAGGGCGAGCCGGTGATCCTGCGGGCCAAGCTGGTCGGTGGCGACGTGCTGTACTGGTACGGCTACCTGAGCTACAACGGCGACCCGACCATGGCCGCCAACACCCCGATGGGCACCACCGCGACCTTCACCGCGCTGGCAGACTCCATCCTGGTCGAGGGCGCCTGATGTTCCAGGTCAAGGCGCCGGAGAGCTTCAAGAGCACCCTGACCATCGTCGGTCACGGCCGCGAGCAGAAGCTCAACCTGACCTACCGGCACCTGTCGGTAGCCGACTACGCCAGCCTGCTGGAGCGTCTGGGCGATGACACGTTGAGCGTGGCCCAGGCCATCCTGGACATCGTGGTGGACTGGGATGCCGATGTGGCGCTGGACACCGCCGGCGTCGAGCTGGCGCTGCAGCAGCAGGCCGGCCTGGATGGCGCCATCATCGGTGGCTACACCCAGGCCCTGCAGGTCGCACGCAAGGGAAACTGATTGAGGCGGTGGGGGCCCTGTACTGGCGGGCCCCCACCGAGTCCGAGCTGATGAAGCTTGGATTGAAGGCAAAGCACTTTCCACCACCGCAGGTCGAGCTGTGGCCGGAGTGCGTGCTTCCCATCGAACTTTTCTCGCGGGTTGCCACCCAGTGGCGCGTCGGCGCAGGTGGCCCGATCGGGCTGGATTACAACGTGGTCTACCGGGAGCTGGAGCGCGAAGCGCTCGACGGCGACCAGCATGACGAGGTGATGGCGGCCATCCGCATCATCGAACGCGCTGCCTTGGAGCAGATGCAACAGGAATGAGCCGGTCATCGCGGCAATGCCGATGGCCGATCCAGGCTCCGCCGAAGCGGAGCCGACTCTCCCGAGGAACACTCAATGAGCACTACATCGCCTGGCAGCACACGGACCACCGTGGAGGCCAGCAACGCATTGGAAACGGCCATGCAGGCAGCAAGGCGCGGCATGACCGAGATGACCGGCACCACACAGGAGTTCCAGCGGCAGCTGGAGAAGATCAACACGGTGCAGCAGGCCTTCAATGCCGTGCTGACCACCAGCGCATCATTGGTCACCGCACTGTCCACGCAGCTGACCGCCCTGAACACGCAGCTGCAGGCGGCGGCGAAGGCAGGAACAACCGCAGCGGGCGCGGACGCCGGCAAGGCTGCAAAGAAGGAAGAGAAGGCCCAACAGGACGACAAGGGCCTAGCAGGCATCCGCAAGGGCCTGGGCGGCGCGCTCGGCGACTATATCGGCAAGACCGAAAACACCGCCACGGCTGCCAAGAAAGCCTTCGACAAAGCATTCACCGGCGCCGACGAAGCGTTGAGGAGCTTCGTGACCACCGGCAAGTCCAAGTACAAGGAACTGGCCCAGTCCATCCTGTCCGACCTCAAGATGATCGCCGCACAGCAGGCACTGGTCTGGGGGGCGAGGAAGATCGCCGGCTTGATGGGGGTCGACCTGACGCCCAAGGATGCAGCGACGGACGCGGCGGCGGTGGCTGCAGGCGTGGCGACTGCCAAGGACGCCAAGGTCGGTGATGCCAAGGCGGGCGAAACCAAGGACGCCAAGGACACCAAGGGCACCACAGGACTTTCGGGGTTCCGCAAGGGCTTCGGCAGCGCGCTCGGCGAGTACATGGAAAAGACCGAGAACTCCGCCAAGTCCACCCAGGATGCCTTTTCCAAGGCGTTCACCGGCGCAGAGGCGGCACTGCAGAGCTTCGTGAAGACGGGCAAGTCCAACTACAAGGATCTGGCCAAGTCGATCATCGCCGATCTCAAGATGATCGCCATCCAACAGGCAATCGTCTGGGGCGTCAAAAAGATCGCGGGCCTGTTCGGATATGGCACGGGGGTGGAGGCCAACGCCAACGGTGGCGTCTACCAGTCGCCGAGCCTGTCGGCCTATTCCGGCGGTGTCTACAACACTCCGCAGCTGTTCGCCTTCGCCAAGGGCGCCGGCGTGTTCGGCGAAGCGGGACCGGAAGCGATCATGCCGCTGCGGCGCGGGCCGGACGGCCGCCTGGGTGTGGCCGCGCACGGTGGCGGCGGTGGCGGCGGAGTGGGAGTCAGCATCCGCATCGACAACAACGGTGGCAAGGAAGTCACCACCAACGAAAGCATGCTGCAGCAGTTCGGCAACGAGATCGGCCAGTTCGTGGAACGCAAGTACCGCGAGCTGCAGAGTCGTGACCTGAAGGCAGGTGGTGTGCTCAGCAGGAGTGCCATGCAATGACCGACACCTTCACCTGGCCGGCAACCAGCCAGAGTACTGGAACCACCACCGCCGCCGTGAAGCGCGCGAAGTTCGGAGATGGCTATGCGCAGGCCGCTGCCGATGGCCTGAACGCCACTTCACGCAGTTACCAGCTGCAGTTCGTCGGCAACCGCAAAACGATCAACGAGATCGTGACCTTCCTGGATGGTCATGCCGGCCGCAGCTTCCTGTGGAAAGGGCCACTGGGGCAGGGGCTGTACATGTGTGATTCCTACACCGACAGCCATCTCGGCGGCCAGGTATCGACCATCACCGCCACCTTCGAGCAGACCTTCCACGCGTAGGGATGAGCATGGATCTTCAACGGATCGACCTGGATACCATCCAGCCCAACGGAAAGCGTGGGGAGACCCAGCGGCCGGCCTTCACCAAGATCAACCAGAACTTCCAGCAGGTTGGCCAGGCAGTCGACGGCCTGCCCGGGCAGCTCGCCGATACCATGATGCGCGCGCCGGCACGGCGCAATCGCCTGATCAATGGCAATTTCGACATCTGGCAGCGCGGCAGCAGCTTCGGCATCTCCGGGAACTACACAGCCGACCGATGGTTCCTGCAGATGGGCAACGTCGAAGACGCCGTGTTCAAGCGCAATCCCGCAGCGGCAGGCGACAACAACTTCCCGTTCAGCACCTTCACGTTGTCGGTCAGTTCGAGTGGCAATACGGATGGCACAAAACACTTCTTTGTCTTCGAGCAGCGCGTGGAAGACGTCCGCAACTTCGCGGGCGTGGAGAGCACCGTTTCGTTCCTGGTGTTCAACGCCGGCGCCGCCGGGCGGAAGATCGCCCTTGAATTCGCCCAGACCTTTGGCGCGGGGGGAAGCACGCCTGTGCTGGGAATCGCGCCGGAGGTGGTCGAGCTGGCCTCCGGCCTGAACCGGATCCGCAGGACGGTGACCCTGCCTTCCATCTCAGGGAAGGCACTGTCCGGTGACGGTGCGGCCGTGGTCTGCATATGGGTGACGGCGGGCACGCAGTTCGCCAGCCGCACCGCAGGACTGGGCGCGCAACAGGGCCAGCTGTACTTCGGAGAGTTCCAGTGGGAGGCGGGCCCGCTCGCGACGCCGTTCGAGTGGAGGCCGAAGGGGGAAGAGCTGCGGCTGTGCCAACGCTACTACCAGGTGGATGCCACTGGCGTGCCGTTCGACGGTGGATCGCGCTTCAACGCGGGCGTGGGCCTGATCCGGGGCGACAACGCGGTGTACCTCACCTACCGATTCAATCAGCGAATGCGGTCGGTACCCGCGGTCGCCTTCTCGAACCCATCGCAATGGCGGCTGCTCACGGGAGACGGTGCAACCAGCCTGACAGCGCTCAGTGCGGCGGAAGTTACGTCGACCCGCATGACCATCATCGGTGCGCTGAACACTGCAGCAGCGGGTCAGGCCGGCATCCTGCAGAGCGGAGATTCGGCAGCGGAGGGCACTGGATTGACCATGGATGCCGAAATCTGAGGTCCGCGGGAGGGCTGGAGAGCGTTCCTTCGCAACCGAAACCATCAAGGAAACAGCACAAATGCCACGAAAGATCATCGACCTCGATTCCGTTCAACCGAACGGAAAGCGGGGTGAAACACAGCGCCCGGCGTTCACCAAGATCAACGACAACTTCGCCGAAGTCTACGACGCGTTGACTGAAGTGGCGAAAATCCCGCAGATAGTGGGGAATGCCATCACCGAGCGCGTTCCAGGCAGGAATCTGCTCATCAATGGTGCCCTGCAGTTCTGGCAGCGCCGTACATCTGGTCGTGTTGGCAGTGGGTCGGGGACGCTGGGCGCGGAAGTGTTCTTCGCCGACCGTTTCACGAACTCGGCGCTGGTCTGCAACCACGACGTGCAGCGGGTGGCGTACGACGGGCAAGCCGGATTTCCGGAAGACACACGGTCGATTCTGGTCTGCACCGTATCCGAGGCCATCGCCAGAAGTGGCGCCTGGATGGGGCAGAAGATCGAGGGTGTCGGCAGTGCAAGTGGAGACATCACGATCTCGGTATGGGCGAACTCTGATGCGCCCGGTCGCAGTGTGGGCGTGCGTGTCATCCAGGATTTCGGAACCGGAGGCTCACCCTCGCCGCAGGTGGTGCTGGAGGCCGGTGTGCTCACACTGGGCACCACCGCCAAACGTCACAGCATCACGGTGACGTTGCCGAGTACCCGGGGAAAGGTGCTCGGCAGCAACGGCAACGACCACCTCTACGTAGTGTTCGACCTGTGCGGTGCTGGTCAGAAGGGCGAGCTGGTGGCACAGAACGGCTCGTTCGGCTTTACCCAGTTCCAGGTCGAATCGGGCCGCGCAGCGACATGCTTCGACTGGCGGCCGCCAGGTGTGGAACTGGCGTTGTGCCAGCGCTACTACGAGAAGAGCTACAACCTCGACATCGTACCCAACACGGCGCACAACGAAGGGCGCGAGGCATTCTCGATCAACTCACCGGGAATGGCGCATTACCAGAGCGTGCGATTCCAGACGGCAAAGCGTGCCCATCCCTACGTGATGATCATCTCGGCCGACAACATCCAGCAGGATGGACACATCGCGGAAGACAACATCTCCCGCGTGCCCTGCCTGGTCAACTACGCCTCGCCTTCCGGGTACGAAGTCAGCTGGACCAACAATCCAGGCCGCTGGGGCGGCTGGTGGCATTGGTGGGCCGACGCCGAGCTTTGATGGGGCGCCCGCAGGGAACAGGACGACAGCAATGACGAGAAAAATCATCGACCTCGATTCCGTTCAGCCGAACGGAATGCGGGGCGAAACCCAGCGCCCGGCGTTTACCAAGATCAACGACAACTTCGCCGAAGTGTATGGCGCGCTGGATTCGCTGGAAAGCGCATTGCAGAGCGCGGCTCCAGGCAGGAACCGCCTGATCAACGGCAACTTCGATTTCTGGCAGCGGGCCAGCACTGGCACCACCCAAGGCGGCGAGATCTATGTGGCCGATCGTTGGACCGTGGCAGCGCTGAGCTGCACGCATACCGCAAATCGCGGGGCCAATCTTCCTGCCGGCGGTGCCGCGCCGGAATCGCGCCGTTTCCTCAACAGCGTTGTCTCCAAGGTCAGTGCAGGCAGCAGCGCCTATGTCGCACAGAAGGTCGAAGGGGTCGCCACGCTGTCCGACGGCGAAGTGGTGGTTTCCGGCTTCGCCTATGGCCCGCCAGGAAAACGCATCGGTGTTCGTCTCATCCAGCACTTTGGCACCGGTGGTTCGCCGTCCGCCGCGGTCAGCGTAGAGCTGGGAACCGTAGCGGTCACCGCCGCGTCCTGGACCTATTTCCAGCTCAGTGCGCGATTGCCATCGGTGAAGGGGAAGACGCTGGGCAGCAATGCCGACAGCGATTTCCTGTGGCTCGTGGTGGATCTGTGCGCCGATGCCTATGGCGGTGTCATCTCCGGTCAGAGCGGAGAGTTCGGCCTTGCGATGATGCAGCTGGAGCGCGGCGACAGGGCAACGGCATTCGACCTGCGCCCGCTGGCCCACGAGCTGCAGCTGTGCCAGCGCTACTACGAGAAGAGCTACAACCTGGATGTGCCGCCTGGCACGGCCGATGGCATCGGACGCGACAACCAGTTCTACGACCGCAGTGTCGGCGTTGGCAGCACCTCGCATATCCGGTGTCGCGTGCCCAAGCGGGCCATCCCAGCCTACACGGTCTACAGCGATGTGAACGGGCAGGCAGGGCGCATATCCGGCGCAAGCGGCGGCATCGGCACGGTGACATCCATCGTATATGCCGGCCAGTCCGGCGCACAGGTCAATTACCAATCCGCCGCAGGCAACTGGGGCTCCTCCTTCCATTGGACCGCCGACGCGGAGCTATGACATGTATCAACTGACCGAAGAGATCGACACCATCAAGTGCCTGCAGACCGGCGCCTTCATTCCACGTGGCCACCGTCTGTGGAATGACTATGAAGCCTGGTGTACGGCAGGCAATGAGCCGGAGCCGGTACCGCCGCTGTTCGTACCCGGCTCGGCGCAGTTCCATCGCTTCATCCGCGGAAAGGCGTGGGAGTGGATGGCCCAGTGTGCCCGCGATCGCGGCTATGACAGCATCGAGAGTTGCTGCAGCTACGCGGGCAGTGCGGTGCCGCGCTATGCGCAGGACGCCATCGCCATGATTGCCTGGCGCGACGGGGTCAACCTCGCATTGGAGACTATTGAGTCCACCGCCGAGGAGAACGTGCCGGACTGGCGGCAGGTCCAGGCGCAACTGCCGCAGCCGGATGCATTCGGCTGGCCTGCCGAGCAGGCGCCGGAAATCATCGGCGGCTGAGGAGGACGACGCATGGCACGACGCACAATCGACCTTGATACCGTGCAGCCGAACGGAAAGCGGGGTGAGACGCAACGGCCGGCCTTCACCAAGGTCAATGAGAACTTCGCCGATCTCTACACGGATCTGGATGAACTCGAAACCACGGTGCAGGATCTCCGGCGCAGGCAGAACGGCCGGAACCGGCTGATCAACGGTGACTTCAGGTTCTGGCAACGGGGCAGCAGCCGCACTGTGGTGTCGCCTCTGGCGGTGTATGTTCCCGATCGCTTCCAGGTGGTATGCACCGGGGCGGGGCAGGTCGCGGTGTCACGCCGCAGCTTCGATGCCCCGGCATTCGGGGTCACGGGATTCATGAACTGCGATCTCACCGGATCGACGGCCGCGACCGAGGCGTTCGTCACCCAGCCGGTGGAAGGCGTGCAGACGCTGGCGGGAAGTACCGTGACGCTGAGCATGCAGGCATGGGCCGCGACGCCGGGCTGCCGCATCGGCGTTCGCTTCATCCAGACGTTTGGTACCAATGGGTCTCCGGATGTGACGGTCCGGGCAGGCGTCCAGGAGATCGGCACCGCGGCCGCGCTCAGGTACTTCACCGTCGAGTTGCCATCCATTGCTGGCAAGACCGTGGGAGCCAACAGCAAGCTGCACGTCATCGTCGACTTTGCGACACCCGGTGGTTATGGCGGACAGCTTGTCGGCCAGTCTGGGTCCTTTTCGCTGACCTGCATGCAGTTGGAGAAGGGGGCGACACCTACCGACTACGACATGCGTGATGACGCAACCGAGCTGATGCTGTGCCAGCGGTACTACGAGAAGAGCTTCCCGCTGGAACAGGCACCGCAGCTTGGCATGCCGTCACCGCAGGGCGTCGCCGCCGCGTTCCAGGCAGGCCTGGCGCGCAGTGAGCAGATCTCCTTCAAGGTCGCCAAACGCACTGTGCCCGCACTCACGCTCTACTCCAACAGTGAAGTGGCGCCGGCCCTCGGCTACTGGTCGTTGTTCAACGGCAACGGGTGGTCACGCGGAATGGCTGTCCCGCTGTTCCTTCGTCCCGATGGATTCACGCTTCAGCTTGATTTCGGTTCTGGCCTGACGCCGTTCTATGCCTATCTGGTGGGCGGCAACTGGGCGGCTGACGCCGAGATCTGACCCTGGTCGTCAACACCGGCGCACGCAGCGAGGAGTGCACATGACACGAAGAATCATCGACCTGGACACCGTCCAGCCCAACGGCAAACGAGGTGAGACCCAGCGACCGGCATTCACCAAGATCAACGACAACTTCGCCGAGATCTACGCTGGTCTGGACGACGCGCAATCGGCGCTCATGCATCTGGAAGGCCGCATGGCCGGAAGGAACCCGCTCATCAACGGCGACTTCCGGTTCTGGCAGCGCGGTGCAGCGTTCCCTGCATCCACGGGCTCTCGCTACATCGCTGACCGCTGGGCGGTCAATGCCATCGGCACCAGGGTGGCTGCCTCACGCGAGGATGTGCCTCCAGGCGGCGGCCAGGGAGGGCGCCTGCTGGCTGGGTCGCGCCACCTGCTTCGGCTGGAGGTGCAGAGCGTTGCCGGTGCCGGCAACATGGCGCTGGTCCAACAGCGCATCGAGGATGTCCGGACACTGGCCGGGCGCACCGTCACGATCAGTTTCAAGGCGCGCGCCTCGGTGGACGACTTCCGCATCGGCGTGGAGCTGCAGCAGTCCTACGGAACGAGTGGGTCTACCGCGCGCGACAGCATCGGCGCCTCGGTCGTGCTCGATACGCTGTGGCGATGGTACCAGGTCACCGTGGAAGTTCCCGGTCTTGCCGGCAAGGCGCTGGGCCCGGACAGCTACCTGCAACTGAGCTTCTGGCTGGACGCAGGTGCCGATTTCGGCGGCCGCGCGTTCGCTGCCGGGCAGAAGAGCGGCAGCGTGCAACTGGCCGAAGTGCAGATCGAAGAAGGCGATACCGCCACCGACTTCGACCGCCGGTCCGAAGCACTGGAGCTGCTGTTGTGCCAGCGCTACTACGAGACGGTGGATGTAAACCGGATCATCGGCATCACCTACACCGCCAACGGCGACACGCGAGCGTGCATCCCGTTCAAGGTGCGCAAGCGCTCAGCACCCAGAATCTCCTCGCCGTCCACCGCGCTGAACCTGGTGGGCTTCGGCAATGCCGGAAACCTGGTCAACTTCGACGGCGGAGCGCCCAGCTGGCAGTCCACCGTTGACGCGGCAGTCATCGCCTCGATGCCGAACAACATGCAGCTCTGGGGTGCGGTGGTGGTGTGGTCGACCACCTCGCAGGTGCTGGTCCAGGCCGATGCGGAGCTCTGAGCCATGACAACCCCTGCTCCGCAGGCGCCAAAGCACGCCTGCTTCACCACCACTGCCTCGCTGCGCCCAGGCCACCACGTCATCGTACCGTGCGGCCAGGAACGGTACCCCGTACCACCTCCTCTTCCCAATGCCGCACAGGAGAACACCCCATGATCACCGCCGATGCCCAGCAGCTTGGGCCGGGTGGCCGCATCACCGTCTATGAACTCGACGCCAGCAGTTTCGGCGCCGACAAGCTCTTCTTCCATGCGCACCTGCAGAGTGGCCTCATCTGGTGGCAGGGCCAGGAATATGGCCCCTGGCCGATCGAGGCCAGCGGCTTCGAGCGCACCAGCGACCAGCCGCCGAACCCGCGCCTGCGCGTGAGCAACATCGATGGCCGCATCACCGCCATGTGCCTGTTGTTCGATGACCTGGTCGGTGCACGCATCATCCGCCGGCAGACACTGGCCAAGTACCTGGATGCCGCCAACTTCGAGGAAGGCAATCCCAGCGCGGATCCTGGCGAGCACTTCCCTGATGAAGTCTGGTTCATCGAGCGCAAGATCGGTGAGGACAAGCAGATGGTCGAATTCGAGCTGACCACCGCGATCGATCTCAATGGGCAGCAGCTGCCGGGCAGGCAGATCATCGCCGGCATGTGTGGCTGGCTGGTGCGTGGCGGCTATCGCGGCGCGTACTGCGGCTACAACGGTCCAGCGGTGGCCGACAGCGACGACGTCGCCACCGATGATCCGGCGCGTGACCAGTGCGGCGGTCGGGTACGCAGCTGCAAGCTGCGCTTCGGCCAGGACAAGCCGCTGCCCTATGGCGGCTTCCCCGCCGCGGGCCTGTTGCGCTCCTGATCGATCCCCTCCCGAATTCCACTTTCCAGGCCCGCCCGCGCGGGCCTTTTTCATGGGTGAAACATGCAACCGACAACCCTGCAGGCCATCCAGGCGCACGCCGTGGCCGAGTACCCGCGCGAATGCTGCGGGCTGATCGTGGCCATTGAAGGCCACGAACGCTATCTTCCCTGCCGCAACGTGGCCGCCACGCCCAGCGAGCATTTCCGCCTGCCCGCTGAGGACTATGCCGTGGCCGAGGACAAGGGCGAGGTGCTGGCCCTGGTGCACAGCCATCCCGATGCCGCGGCAACGCCGTCCGACGCCGATCGGGTCATGTGCGAGCGCAGCGGGCTGACCTGGCACATCGTCAGCGTCGGCCAGGTAACAGGCGAGGCACCGCTGTGCGGTGATCTGCAGACCCTGCATCCCACTGGCTACATGGCACCGTTGGTCGGTCGCCAGTTCGCCCACGGTGTGCTGGACTGCTACAGCCTGGTCCGCGATTTCCACGCACGCGAACTGGGCATCCCGCTGTCCGAGTACGAACGCCAGGACGACTGGTGGAGCCACGGCCAGGACCTGTACAGCCTTGAACGGCTGCACGCCGAGGGCTTCGACCTGATCGAGGGCGAGCCGCAGCGGGGCGACATGATCCTGATGCAGATCCGCTCGCCGGTCACCAACCACGCGGGCATCTACCTCGGCGACGGGCAGATGCTGCATCACCTGCATGGCCGCCTGTCCGAGACCGTACCGTACGGCGGCATGTGGGCCGAGCGCACCCGTTGCATCGTCCGCCATCGCGAGGTGCGCCATGACTGACCGTCTTCGTACGATCCGCCTGTACGGCAAGCTGGGTGCGCGCTTCGGGCGCAGGTTCCGGCTGGCGGTGAACAGCCCGGCCGAGGCGGTGCATGCGCTGTGCACGATGCTGCCTGGCTTCCAGCAGTACCTGATGGGCGCAAAGGCCAAGGGCATGGAGTTTGCCGTGTTCAACGGGCGGCAGAACCTGTCGCGGGATCAGCTGCACGACCCGCCGGGACAGGATGACATCCGCATCGCGCCGGTGCTGGTGGGCAGCAAGCGGGGCGGTGTACTGCAAACCATCATCGGCATCGTGCTGATCGTTGTGGGGAGCTACACATCTTGGGCTGGCGGAGCTGCACTGGTATCAACCGGCGTCAGCATGGTGGTTGGCGGGATCACCCAGATGCTCTCCCCCCAGCCAAAAGGCCTGGGCGCCAAAGACACACCCGAAAACGCACCCAGCTACAGCATGAACGGCACCGTCAACACGCAGGCGCAAGGCAACCCCGTGCCGGTCGCCTATGGCGGCCATGACACCAAGGGCATGTTCATCGGCTCGGCCGTGATCAGCGGCGGCATCCTGGCGGAGGACCAGTTTTGAATCAGACCACTCATCCCACGCCGCGCACGCGTGGTGCAGCCACGCCAGTGCTGGCGGGCGCCAAGAAGGGCGCGAGCAACGCCCGAACCCCGGTCGAAACCGCCGACAGCCTGCACTCGATGGCGGTGGCCCGCATCATCGACCTCGCCAGCGAGGGCGAGATCCGTGGCCTGGTCGCCGGCAAGCAGTCGATCTACCTGGACCAGGTGCCGATCGAGAATCCGGACGGCACGCTGAACTTCTCCGGCGTGGACGTGCAGACGCGTTCCGGCACCCAGGACCAGGACCACATCAGCGGCTTCCCCTCCATCGAGAACGAAGTCGGGGTCAACGTCGAGCTGCGCAGCGATGCGCCGGTGGTGCGCACGGTATCGGGTGCCGATCTGTCAGCCGTCCGTATCCGCTTTGCGGTGCCGGCGTTGCAGAAGACCAACACCGAGAACGGTGATACTGAAGGCTACCGGATCATGTACGCGGTGGATCTGTCCACCGACGGCGGCCCGTTCAGCACGGTGCTGACCGATGCCTTCAGCGGCAAGACCACCAGCCAGTACGAGCGCAGCCGCCGCATCGATCTGCCTGCCGGCAGCCAGTGGCAGGTGCGCATCCGCCGGCTGACCGCCAACGCCAACAGCAGCACCATCGCCGATACCATCAACGTGCTGTCGATGACCGAGATCATCGATGCCAAGCTGCGCTATCCGAACTGTGCGCTGGCGGCGGTGCAGGTTGATGCCAGCCAGTTCCAGAACATTCCCACCCGGTCCTACCAGCTGTGGGGCCGCATCGTACGCATCCCCTCCAACTACGATCCGCTCAGCCGTCTCTACAGCGGTGTGTGGGACGGTACCTTCAAGAGTGGCTGGACCAACAATCCGGCCTGGGTGTTCTTCGACATCGTCACCAACGATCGCTTCGGCCTGGGCCATCGTGTTCCGCTGGACTGGGTGGACAAGTGGCGGCTGTACCAGATCGCGCGCTACTGCGATGAACTGGTCAGCGATGGCCAGGGCGGCAAGGAGCCGCGCTTCACCTGCAGCCTGTATCTGCAGACCCGCGCCGAGGCCTACCGCGTGCTGCAGGACATCGCCACCATGTTCCGCGGCATCAGTTTCTATGCGGCGGGGCAGGTGATGGCCTCGGCCGACATGCCCAAGGACCCGGTGCTGACCTACAGCCAGGCCAACGTCATCGAAGGGCGCTTCCACTATGCCGGCAGCAGCCGCACGGCGCGGCACACGGTGGCCCTGGTGTCGTGGATCGATCCGGACGACTTCGGCCGGCAGAAGGTCGAAGTGGTGCAGCACCTGCCTGGCGTGGCCCGCTACGGCATCAACCAGACCGAAGTGACGGCGGTGGGCTGCCACTCGCGTTCGCAGGCGCAGCGCGTGGGCAACCACATCCTGCATACCGAGATGCTGGAAACCGAGACGATCAGCTTCTCGGTGGGCCTGGATGCGCTGGGCTGCATGCCCGGTGATGTGATCCAGGTGGCCGACCCGAACCGCGCCGGCCGCCGCAATGCGGGTCGCATCCGCAGTGCAGGTGCGCGCAGCCTGGTGCTGGACCGCATGCCGGAACAGATCGCGGCCGGTGACACCCTGCGTGCCACCCTGCCCAGCGGGCAGACCGAAGCACGCACGGTGCAGTCGGTGGACGGCGAGACGTTGACCGTCAGCGCGCCGTGGTCGGCGGTGCCGGTGGCGCAGTCGGTCTGGGCATTGGAATCGCCGGAGCTGGCCCTGCAGCACTATCGCGTGCTGTCGATCAGCGAAGGCGACGACCTGACCTATCAGATCACCGCGCTCAAGCACGTGCCGGGCAAGTACGCCGCCATCGACGATGGCACGCGCCTGGAGCAGCCGCCGATCAGCATCATCCCGCCCAGCGTGCAGCCGGCACCGGCCAGCGTGCGGATGGCCTCGCATGTGGTGGTCGACCAGGGCATCGCTACCTCCGTGCTCACCATCGAGTGGGATGCTGCGGACAAGGCGATCGGTTATGACGTGGAATGGCGCCGTGGCGATCTCAACTGGGTCCGCGCTGGCCGCGTCGGGACGCAAAGCCTGGAAGTGCGGGGCGTCTACGCAGGCGAGTATCTGGCCCGCGTACGCGCGGTCAATGCGCTGGGCGCCGTATCGCAGCCGACGCTCAGCATGCTCACCACCATTGAAGGCAAGACGACGCCGCCACCGGCATTGACCTCGCTGACCGCGCGCAGCAGGGTGTTCGGCATCGAGCTGGGCTGGCAATTCCCGGCAGGCGCCACGGATACCGAACGCACGGAGCTCTGGTACAGCACCAGCCCGGATCGCGCAGCGGCCATCAAGCTTGGCGACTTCGCCTATCCACAGTCGCGGCACCAGATGAACGGTCTCGCGGCGGGCGCACGCTTCTGGTTCTGGGGGCGCCTGGTCGATCGCAGCGGCAACGTGGGTCCGTGGCATCCGGTGGAGGCGGGTGTTCTGGGCGAGTCCAGCAGCAACCCTTCGGACTACGATGCCTACTTCGCCGGCCGCATCAACGAAAGCGCGCTGGGCCAACAGCTGAAGGGCAAGATCGAGCGCGTCACCGAAGTGCTGCCGCTGGTCTGGAATGCCGAGGCAACCTACAGCCCAGGGCAGACCGTCATCCACGACGGCAGGATCTGGAGCTGGCAGGGCGCCGCTGCAGGCAACGAGACGCCGCCGGGCAGCCACTGGAAGAACATCGGCGACGCGATCGCCGAGGCGGGCGCCATCGTCGGCCGTGTCGACCAGCTGGAAATGGACGTGACCGACGTCGATGGCAAGGTGGCTGCGCAGGGGCAGAAGGTCGACGGCCTGTTCGCCCAGGTCAGCGACCACACTGCCGGCGAGGAGGACTACAACGTCGGCGAGAACGATGTCAGCGCCGGTGCCATCACCGTCTACAGCGTGATGGCCGAGAAGGACGCGGCGCTGGCCAAGCGTGTGGATACGGTCGAAGCATCCATCGAGGGTGTTCCGGGCAAGATCGAAGGCGTGAGCGCGGCGGTCCAGCAGGTCTCGCAGGCCGTGGTGAACCTGGATGGCAAGGTCAGCGCGACCTATACGGTCAAGGCGCAGATCACCAGCGCCGGGCAGATCTACATGGCCGGCATGGGTCTGGGCGTGGAGCAGCAGCCAGATGGCAGCTACCAGAGCCAGATCCTGATGCAGGCTGATCGCTTCGCGCTGTTCAACACCAACAGCGGGCAGGTCAGTGCGCCCTTCGTGGTGCAGGGCGGGCAGACCTTCATCAGCCAGGCACTGATCGGCAACGGCTGGATCCAGAACGCCATGATCGGCGATGTGATCCAGTCCAATGCGGTTGGTGCCGGCGGGCAACCGCGATGGAGGCTAGACAAGAACGGCACGTTGACGATGAACGGCCCCGAGAACGGCGGCCGCCTGACCATCAATGACAGTGTCATCCACGTTTACGACAGCAACGGCCGCGTCCGCGTCCGCATGGGGATCTGGTAATGGCAACAGGTATGCAGATATTCGGCCCGGATGGGCAGATGTGGTTCGACACCAATGATCGTGCCGGCAAGGTAATGGGTGAGATGCACGTCAGCACCAGAGACAGCATCTATGTGGGCATGGGGGGCATGGGGCAGCCATTCGCGATCCTGCCGAGCACCTTCTGGGACAGCTGGCAGGACATGAATGGAAACCAGTTCTCCGCGCCGAACATGGCATCCATGTCCTTCAACAAACCAGGCGCCGCCGAGGGCGACTACCTCACACTCAACTTCACGTTCATGACGACCACCAATCCCAATGCCTATGTCTTCTACGGGAGTTTCTGATGACCGTCGGCCTTGAAGTCACCAACGACAGCGGCGTCCCCGTTCTGGTCAACGCACACGCCCTTGCCTTCTTCGCGGCAGGCAAGGGGGTGGAGTCCATCGGTAGCAACACGTCGCCGTTGGGCCAGCGTGGATCGGTCAGTTTGCCCGCGCAGAGCGTGCCCTACCTGGTGTTCATCCGCTGCAATGGCGGCTCCACGCGGATCTCCACCGGCACTGCAGGTTTCAGCTGGAACATGGCCCAGGGCACCACCAGTTTCGAATGGTGGGCATGGGGACATGCGGTTCCCAGCAACAATACTGGCATGCAGGTCTACAACGCCGACGGTTCGCTGCAGTGGGACATGAGCAGCCGCCCGCTGCGCATGGCGGGCCTGGTCAATACGACTGGCGCCCGACCGCCGCTCCCCAGCGAGATGTCCAACGAGAACATTCTCACCGGTGACCTGATCAACGGCCCGGGCGACAATCTTGCCTACCTGCTGTCAGACATCGGCCTTTGTCACGATGTCTATGCGATGCCCAGCGGTAATCCCACCATCCGTACCAACATGCGCTATGCGGCGGCCATCAGCACGCCGAACGCATCGCAGATGCGCGTCAACTTCACCCGGCAAGCTGCCAATCGCCAGCGTTCCCTCAGTGGAGCGTCCTATCAGACGTTCGCCTCGCGTCTGCCAAGCTTCGTCCTTGCGGCTTACACCTACTGAGCGGGGATTGCCGGCCCGGGCGGCCATTTGAGCCGCCTGGGCCCTTCCCATAGACTGCGCCCCTCCTACGCTCGTCGACGACGCACTGCAGTGATCACGCCACCCTGACCCTTGCCGCACATCGGCAGCCGGCCCGCCCGGCTCAGGAACCCGTGTCTTTCCACTGCAGCGCCATGCGGCCACGCCCGCGTGCGCTCGGAGTTTTCCCACGCAAGCGTCCGACTCCCTGCACCAGCAATGGCTCGGCAAGATTCGTGATGGTCTGCTGTCCGGCAAGGTCGTCGCCCTGGCCCTGATTCCCGAGGCCATCGCCTTCTCGCTCATCCCCGGCGTCGACTCCGAAGCTTGCCAAGCATGGGGCGGAGGTGACGGTGGTGGGCTTGAATGCGGCCAGCCAGACGTTGATCGAACAGGTGGGCGGGGGCGGCGGCGGGCACTGACGCTTCCGCGTTCGCGTCTGAGACGACGCGCACGCATTCTGAAGCCGGTCAGGCACCTGAAACCGTCGCTGTCGTAGCATTGCCCGCGTGATGGGGCCGATGGACGGCCCCGCGTTGACGGGCCACGTGCCTGGATGCCAAGGAGATGCAAGCAATGCAGGGAACAAACCACCTTCCAGCGGCCCCCCGCGAAACGTTCGGCAGGGCCGGGGCCATCGCGCTTGCGCTGGCCCTGGGCCTCAGCCTGGCAGCATGCCAGGCCAAGAGCCCGGAGGCGGATACGGCAGTTGCCCCCGCGGCCGCCGCGCCCGCCACCGCATCGCCGCCCGCCACTGCAGAGCCTGCACGCGCCGCACCTGCCACGACAGCGGCCGATGCCGATGATCAGGACATGCCGCCGCAGCGCCCGGATGATTCCTACAACAAAGCCACGCTGCGGCCGCAGTACGCCACGTGCGTGAACTCCAGCGGCGGCGAGACCCCCGCACTGCAGGCGTGTGGCGATGAGGAGCTTGCCTGGCAGGAGCAGCGACTCGAGCAGGCCTTCATGAAGATCGTCGACGGTCCCGATGGCAAGGACAAGGATAGGCTGATGGACGAGCAGGCCGCCTACATGTCCGATACCAATCGCTACTGCAGCTGGAACCCTGCCGAAGACGGGCAGGGGCAGATGCTGGACGCGCAGTCCTGCCGGATCAATCGCACCGCCAACCGTGCCGACGTGCTGCAGGCACTGACCTCGAAGTAATTCCCCCGCAAAGGAGTGCAGGAAAATGGATGTTGTGACCCAGGCAAAGCAGGCAATGGACAACTGGCATCGCGGCCAGACGTCGGCGCATTTCGAAACCGGAGGTCGCGGCCCCGGCCACGTTTCCACCGGCAGGGGCGACCATGGCGGCGTGTCGTATGGCAGTTACCAGTACGCCACCAACGTTGGCGGCGTGGATGAGTACGTCGCCGCCTCGCGCTATGGCAACCGCTTCAACGGCCTGCAGGCAGGAACCCCGGCCTTCACCGAACGCTGGAAGGAAGTGGCGGCCGCCGATCCGGCAGGGTTTGCCAGGGACCAGCACGACTTCATCCAGCACAAGTACTACGACGTGCAGATGGGCCGCCTGAAGGATGTGGGCATCGATCTCTCCGGCCGTGGTGCGGCCGTGCAGGATGCGCTGTGGAGTACCTCGGTGCAGTACCGCGGCATGACCCGGTCGGTGTTCCAGAAGGGCCTGCAGCAGGCCTATGGCGAAGACTTCAAGCTGACTGAGCTGAGTGACGAGCAGATTGTCCGCGCGGTGCAGGACTACAAGCACGCCAATGTGCAGGTGCACTTCCAGAGCTCGCCCACCCTGTGGGATTCGCTGCGTGATCGTGCGCTCACCGAGAAGACCGCACTGGTCGGGCTGGCGCGCTACGACCAGGTCAACCACAACCCCGAGGCTTACCGGGGCAAGGATTACCAGCAGGTGTTCGGTGAACCTGAGCCCGGCCAGCGCGGCCAGCGTGCGGCCGCATCGGCGATGGCCGACGGCGTGCTGGCACCCGGCGAGCGCGGTACCGAGGTCCAGGCCCTGCAGGCCAAGCTGATCCAGGCCGGCCATACCGGTCGCAACGGGCAACCGCTGACAGCCGATAGCCACTACGGTGCCAATACCGAGCATGCAGTGCGCGAGTTCCAGCAGGCGCATGGGCTGACCGTCGATGGCAAGGCGGGCCGGCAGACCCTGCAGGCCCTGGATACGGCGGTACGCGAGCACACGCCGGCGCAGCCTGTGGCACCGGCCACGCCTGCACCGGTCACTCCTGCTGCGGCACCCGCACCCGCGACTGCGCGGGAACCCGATGCCGCCGCCGCGCCCGGTGGCCAGCGCATCGTCGTGGTCGAACCCTTTGGCAACGGCAGCAGCAACCGCACACTGCGCCATGGCACCAGTGGCGAGGATGCCTATCGCGAACTGAAGATCCATCACCCCAACACCAACGCCGAGGCCGTGCGCACCGGCAATGCCGCCAAGGCTGACCGCCCGTCGGCCATGGTCGAGGGCGAACTGGAGACGGTACGGACCCGCGGTGATCGCAACGGCATCCCGCTGGTGCACAAGGATCTGATCCTGAGCAATGCGCGCGGCGACCGGGAGGTGATGATTCCCAATCCGGTCGCCGGGTATGTGCAGGTCAACAATGACAAGTGGAATTCGATCAGCATCTGGAGCCATCCGGCCGGGCATCCGCAGCGCGAACTGGTCGGGCAGGTGCTGCACGGTGCGCGTGGAACCACCCCTTACAGGACCGGTGATTTCGTCGAGTACGGTGCGCCGTTGATCCGCCAGTCCGATGCCGGTACCCCGGGCGCCGTGCACGCGCATATCGAGCTCGAGCCCGATCAGTACCGCAGGTTCCTGGGTGACATGCTCAACGACCGCATCACCCTGGGCGGCAAGGTCCACGCGCAGGGCCCCGAGGCCGCGCAGGCCGCACGCAGTGCACAGCAGGCGCCGATGGCCGATGGCGTGCTGAAGCAGGGCGAGCGCGGCGATGAGGTCAAGGCCCTGCAGGGCAAGCTGGCGGCGCTGGGCTACGCCGGGGCCGACGGCAAGCCGCTGCACGCCGATGGCGTGTATGGCAAGGACACCTTTGCAGCGGTCAAGCAGTTCCAGGCCAACAATGGCCTGGACGACGATGGCAAGGCCGGCCGCAGGACCCTGGCGCAGGTCGATGCGCCCAACGCGGTGAAGGCCGGTATCGCGCCGGCGGCACCGGCCCAGGCCGAACCTGCAGCGCCGGCCAGCATGCGCGACGCCGGGCATGCCGACAACGCGCGCTTCGGCCAGGCTTTGGACAGGCTGCAGGCGCTCGAACAGCAGCGCGCCCAGGCCGGCCTGAAGCCGCTGTTCGCCAACCCGCAGGAAGCCGAACGAGCGGCTGGCCAGCTGGCCTACGAAAGCAAGGTGTCCGGCATGCGCCAGATCGACCATGTCGTGGCCCGCCCGGACGGCACCGGCCTGTTCGCGGTGCAGGGCGAGCTGGGTGACCCGGCAGCGCAGCGGACCTTCGTCGACCGCCAGCAGGCGGTGTCGCACTCGGTCGAGGCCAGCAGCCGGCAGAGCGAAGCGCTGGACAGTCAGTTCAACCAGCGTGCGCAGGAACAGCAGCAGGAACAGGTGCGCAACCGCGGGTTGTAAGCCACGCGGTGTCCCCGGGGCCGGTCGAGCGGCCAGCCCCGGAGCCACCCGCCGCCATTCAGCCGTCCGGTGTAAACTATTGATCTCACTGGCAATGCCAGTCTCCACGATCAACACCCCGATGCCGTCCGCCACCGCCCGTTACGCCGATTCCCTGCGCCTGTCCGTTGCCCCCATGATGGACTGGACCGATCGCCATTGCCGCGTGTTCCATCGCGTGCTGGCACCGGGTGTGCGCTTGTACACGGAAATGGTGCACGCCAACGCGGTCATCCACGGCGATCGCGCGCGCCTGCTCGGCTTCGACCGCAGTGAACAGCCGCTGGCGCTGCAGCTGGGGGGCAGCGATCCCGCGCTGCTGGCGCAGGCTGCGCGCATCGCTGCCGACTGGGGCTACGACGAGGTCAACCTCAACTGCGGCTGCCCGTCCGACCGCGTGCAGGCCGGGCGCTTCGGCGCCTGCCTGATGCGCGAGCCGAGGCTCGTGGCCGAGTGCGTGGCGGCGATGGTCGATGCCGTCGAGATCCCGGTGACGGTGAAGTGCCGCCTGGGCGTGGACGAGGACAATGACTACGACGTGTTCGCCGCCTTCGTCGACCGCCAGGTCGCCGCAGGTGCCGCGATGGTGGTGGTGCACGCGCGCAACGCGTGGCTGAAGGGCCTGTCGCCGAAGGAGAACCGCGAGGTTCCGCCGCTGAAGTACGACTGGGCCTACCGGCTGAAGCAGGAGCGCCCGGCGCTGCCGGTGGTGCTCAACGGCGGCCTGGCCAGCGTCGAGGTGGTGCAGGCGCAGGCCGCGCACGTCGATGGCGTGATGCTGGGCCGCGCGGCCTACCACGATCCCTACCTGCTGCATCAGCTGGAGGCGCTGCAGACTGGCGCCCCGCTGCAGGCCCGCGGCGACCTGCTGCGCGCGCTGCGCCCCTACGTGGAAGCGCGCCTGGGCGAAGGCCTGGCGCTGAAGCACATCACCCGCCACCTGCTCGGCCTGTTCCATGGCCAGCCCGGTGGCCGCGCATTCCGCCAGGTGCTGAGCGAGGGCGCACACCGCCCGGGCGCCGATTGGAACCTGGTCGAGCAGGCGCTTGCCGCGACCGAACGCGACGCTGATCGCGCCGCAGCGTGACCGTTGTCACATTCCTGACTTGACAAGGCGCGGCGATTCGTTCCGAATGTTCACCTAGCTGAACATCGCGGGGTCGCGGCCGGAAAAGTTCAGACCGGATTCACTGCCCCAAACCAAGAATTTGCAAAGGATTTGTGAAGCGCCGGGCCCCGAACCCGGCATCCGGATTTACGACTTTTGAACGAATCGCCGTGCTCGGCTAGGATCGCATCGATGTCTTCCGCTCCCTTCCATCGCCGCATTGCCCTGGCCACCTGCGTGGTCCTATCGGCCGTGCCGCTGTCGTCGGCGCTGGCACAGCAGCCGCCGCGGGGTGAGCAGGGGCGTGCGGAGATGATGGAGCGGGGCGAGCGCGGCAACCGTGGCGACGAGCGTTCGCTGTCCGATGCCGTGCGCCGCGTGCAGCGCACCACGGGTGGTCACATCCTCGGTGCCGAGCGCGTGCCGTTCGATGGTCGTGATATCAACCGGGTGAAGTACATGGACGACCGGGGCCGGGTCCGCTATATGGACGACCCCGCCCCGTCGCGTTCACAGCCGCGCACGCCGCGGTCGGATATGTCATCACTACGCGGCGATAACCCCTGAACAGGGATAGTTGTCGCTATCAACCCGTACCCCACAGGCCTCCGGGCCACACCCAGGACACTAGGGAGAGTTCATGCGTATCCTTCTGGTCGAAGACGAAGCCCCGCTGCGTGAGACCCTGGCAGCCCGGCTCAAGCGCGAAGGCTTTGCCGTCGATGCTGCGCAGGACGGCGAGGAAGGCCTCTACATGGGGCGCGAAGTTCCGTTCGATGTCGGCATCATCGACCTCGGCCTGCCCAAGATGTCGGGCATGGAGCTGATCAAGGCCCTGCGTGATGAAGGCAAGAAGTTCCCGGTGCTGATCCTGACCGCGCGTTCGAGCTGGCAGGACAAGGTCGAGGGCCTGAAGCAGGGTGCCGACGATTACCTGGTCAAGCCGTTCCACGTCGAAGAGCTGCTGGCCCGCGTCAACGCGTTGCTGCGCCGCGCCGCCGGCTGGAGCAAGCCGACCCTGGAATGCGGCCCGGTCGCATTGGACCTCGCCGCCCAGACCGTCAGCGTGGCCGGCAGCAATGTCGACCTGACCAGCTACGAGTACAAGGTGCTGGAGTACCTGATGATGCATGCCGGTGAACTGGTCTCCAAGGCCGACCTCACCGAGCACATCTACCAGCAGGACTTCGACCGCGACTCGAACGTGCTGGAAGTGTTCATCGGCCGCCTGCGCAAGAAGCTGGACCCGGATGGCGAACTGAAGCCGATCGAGACCGTACGCGGTCGCGGCTACCGTTTCGCGATCCCGCGCAACGAGGGCTGAGCCGGCTCACCCTGGCGATAACACGATGTCCGGCCGTCTGTGGTTCTTCCGACGCTGGCGGCCGCGCTCACTGCAGGCGCGCCAGATGCTCGCCGCGTCCGTGGGCCTGGTGGCGTTCCTGGCCCTGGCCGGTTACGCGCTCGACGCCGCCTTCGCCGACACGGCGAAGGCGAACCTGCGTGAGCGCCTGAAGAACTACGCCACCTCCTACGCGGCCGGCATCGACTTCACCCGCGACCGCTCGCTGTACATCCGCGAGCAGCCGCCGGATTCCCGCTTCGACGTGCCCGGCAGTGGCCTGTACCTGCAGGTAGTGATGCCGCACGGCAAGGGCAATTCGATGTCCGCTGAAGGCCCGATGCTGCCCACCGTCGGCGGCGGCCTGCTGGCACCGCGCCAGGAGGTGTTCGAAGGCCCGCTGCCGATGATCCAGATCGATGGCAGCCAAGGCTCGGTGTACCGCTACGGCCTCGGCCTGGTCTGGGGCGCCGACGCCGATCCTGCCACCGAATTCCCGTACACCATCTATGTGATGGAAGACTCGCGCGCGCTGGGTGCCCAGCTGCGCGTGTTCCGTGGCCGCGTCTGGTTCTACCTGGGCGGCATCGGCCTGATCCTGCTGCTGCTGCAGACCGTCATCCTGCAGTGGAGCCTGCGCCCGTTGCGCCGGGTGATCACCGAGTTGACCAAGGTGCAGCGCGGCGAGACCGAGCGCATGAGCGAGCGCCACCCGCGCGAGCTGGAACCGCTGACCGACAGCATCAACGCCTTCATCGAAAGCGAGCGCGAGAACCTCGAGCGCCAGCGCAACACCCTGGCCGACCTGGCGCACAGCCTGAAAACGCCGATTGCGGTGTTGCGCACGCAGATGGACAGTGGTGCCGGCGACGGCGCGCTGCGTGAGGAACTGGACGTGCAGCTGCAGCGCATGAACAACCTGGTTTCGTACCAGCTGGCACGCGCGGCCTCGTCGGGCCACAAGCTGTTCTCCGCGCCGCTGCCGATCGAGTCCAACGCCGAGGAAATCGTACGTGGCCTGGAGAAGGTCTACGCCTCCAAGGGCGTGCTGTGCGAGTTCGACATCGATCCGGCAGCGCGCTTCCACGGCGAACCGGGCGACCTGCAGGAACTGCTCGGCAACCTGCTGGAGAACGCCTTCAAGTGGGCCAACCGCCGCGTGCTGCTGACCGCGCAGCCGCTGCCGGCCCCGAACGCGCGCCGCGCCGGCCTGCTGCTGGCGGTGGATGACGACGGCCCGGGCATTGCCCCGGACGACATCGGCAAGGTGCTGCAGCGTGGCGTGCGTGGCGACGAGCGCGTGCAGGGCCACGGCATCGGCCTGTCGATCGTGCAGGACCTGATCAAGGATTACCGCGGCGAACTGACCGTGGGCCGTTCGGCCGAACTGGGCGGCGCCCGCTTCGAAGTGCGCCTGCCGCCAGGGCCGTAAGCCTCGTTGATCGGTAGTGCTGGCCGCTGGCCGGCAACCAAGCAATGCCATCGAAGATCATGGGGTTGCCGGCCAGCGGCCGGCACTACCGCATTGCGATCCTGGGCGGCTCGCCGTAGAACCGTCGCAGCTGCGCCGCCACCTCCGGCAACGCCTGCTGCAGCAGATCCGGTGCCGAGAAGTGGTACTCGCTGGCCACCGCGAAGAACTCTTCCGGCGCCTCGGCCGCATACGGATCGATCAGCGTCTCTTCGCCTGCGTCCACCTGCGCACAGAACGCGTCGTAGGCGCGCTGGAACGTGCCCGCCCACTCGCGCTGCCATTCGCGCGGCAGCGGCGGCGTACCGTCCATCGCACCATCGAGCGCATCCAGCTTGTGCACCATCTCGTGCACCGCCACGCAGTAGCCCTCGTGCGGCGCCGCCAGGTCGGCCTGCACATCGGCCCAGGACAGGATCAACGGACCGCTGTCCCACGACTCGCCGATCAGCTCGTCATCCCACTCGTGCAGCACGCCAGCCGCATCCATGTGGCTGCGGTGCACGCGGAAGGCATCGGGGTAGACGATCAGCTGCGACCAGCCCTCCAGGCCCACCTCACCGAACGCCAGCAGCGGCAGGCAGCACAGCGCGGCCAGCAGCACGCCGTCACCGGCCTGCAGCTGCAGCTCACCGATCGGGGTGATGGTCTTCTCGTGCAGGAAGCGCGTAGCCAGTGCGCGCAGGCGCGCGCGGCGTTCGTCGTCCAGTCCGTGCAGCCAGGCCGCGCGGCGGCAGGCGTGTTCCCACAGTGCATCGTCGATCGGCCGCGGCGTAGGCCGCAGCCACTGCAGCAACGACTTGATCAGCGGAACATTCCCGGCAGGTAGCTGTGCCACTTCGGCGCACGGATGCGCTGCAGCACGTCATCGTCGCTGCCGCCGCCCCCGGTGCTGGTGGCACTGCTGGCCGCAGGGCGTACCGGTGCCGGCTTGGTGGTCGCAGCCGAGGCAGTCGCGGTCGGCGCGCGCTGCGAGGCGGCATCACCGTTGGAGGACACGCAGGCGCCGCGGCTGTCGTCCAGCGCTGCCGTCGCAGACGCCGCGAAGGGCATCATCAGCAGGATCAGGCAATGGGCATAACGGCGCATTGACGACATCCACGTTAAGGGAGGGTGAGTTCCCGATTCTAGCCCGAACCCGGCGCCCCGTTGGAAGCCCCCGCGGAACCCAGCGTGGCGGGCGTCGCTGGCGGCTTTCCCGCATAATTCCTGCCTGACTTCGTGGAAGCTGCCGTGGACGATCGCCAATTGCTGGCCAAACTCGCTGCCGGTCGCCTGTCCGGCGACGCCCTGGCCCGTGAGCTGGGCCAGACCCGTGCGGCTATTTGGAAGCGTATTCAAGGGCTTAGGGCCGCCGGTGTGGATGTCGAGGGCCGTGCCGGCGAGGGCTATGGCCTGACCCGCCCGGTTGACCTGCTGGACCCGGCGGCGATCCGTGGTGGCCTGCCGGCCGGGGTCCTGCCGCTGCTGCACGACCTGCAGGTGGCCTGGACGGTGGACTCCACCAATGCTGAATTGCTGCGGTGCAGCGCGCCCCAGCGCGGGGTCAGCGTGCTGCTGGCCGAACGCCAGACCGGTGGCCGTGGCCGTCGTGGCCGCACCTGGGCCTCGCCGCTGGCCGCGCATATCTACCTGTCGGTGCTGCGCCTGTACTCCGGTGGCCTCGGCCGCCTGGCCGGGCTGAGCCTGGTGGCCGGCATCGCCGTGGCTGAAGCGCTGCACGACCTGGGCTATGCCCAGGCACAGCTGAAGTGGCCGAACGACCTGATCGTCGATGGCAAGCGCAAGCTGGTCGGCCTGCTCGCAGAGGGCGGTGGCGAATACGCCGGCCCGGCGCGCGCGGTGATCGGCATCGGCATCAACACGCACATGCCGCCGTCGTTCGCCGAGCAGATCAGCCAGCCGTGGGTGGACCTGGACACCCTGGCCGGGAAGCCGGTGGACCGCAACGTGGTCGTTGCCGCCGTGCTGGCCCGTCTGCTGCCGGCGCTGGAGGAATTCGATCGCGAAGGCCTCGCTCCGTTCCTGCCGCGCTACGCCGCCTTCGACATGCTGGCCGGCCGCGAAGTACGCGTGGAACTGGACGGGCAGTGGCAGCACGGTACCGCGCTTGGCCTGGCCGATGACGGCGCATTGCGCGTGCGCATCGATGGCCAGGAGCGCCTGCTGCACGCCGGCGAAGTCAGCGTGAGGGCAGCATGAGCGATTGGTTGTTCGACCTCGGCAACTCGCGCTTCAAGTTCGCGCCGTTGCAGGGAGATCGTGCCGGTGACGTGCAGGCCTGGGCGCATGGCGCCGAAGGCATGGCCGGGCAGCCGCCGCACAGCCTGCCCAGCGGTACCACCGCGTTCGTGGCCAGCGTGGCCGCACCCTCGCTGACCAGCGCCATGCTTGACCAGCTGCAACGCCGCTTCGAAAACGTGCACGTGGTGCGCACCAGCGCCGAATGCGCCGGCGTCCGCATTGCCTATGCCAAGCCGGAAAAGTTCGGCGTCGACCGCTTCCTGGCCCTGCTGGCTGCCGCAAAGGCACAGCGCCCGGTGCTGGTGGTCGGCGTGGGCACCGCGCTGACGCTTGACCTGCTCGACGCCGACGGCCAGCACCATGGTGGCCGCATTTCCGCGTCGCCCACGACCATGCGCGAAGCGCTGCACGCCCGCGCCGTGCAGCTGCCGGCCACCGGCGGCGACTACAGCGAGTTCGCCAACGACACCGCCGATGCGCTGGCCTCCGGTTGCGATGGCGCTGCGGTGGCGCTGATTGAACGCAGTGCGCAGCAGGCGCACGCGCTGCTGGGCGTAGCGCCCTCGCTGCTGGTGCACGGTGGCGGCGCACCGGCACTGATGCCGTTGCTGCCCGGCGCCGATTACCACCCCTCGCTGGTGCTGGATGGCCTCGCCCGCTGGGCGGTGCACCAGCCCGCAGGCTAGTATCCGCGCATGCTGACCCGTGCCCTGATCGTCGTACTGGCCGTTCTCAATCTTGGCGTCGCCTGCTGGTGGCTGCTGCGCGATGCACCGCAGAAGCCTGCGCCGCTGCCGCAACCCGCTGGTGTGGCCGAGCTGCGCTGGGTGCCCGGTGGCGCGGATGCCAATGCCGCAGCCGAGGTCACCGCCGCCGCCCCGACCGCACCGCTGATGGAGCGCGAACCGGCCGCGAAGACCGCAGTGGCTGCGACGCCTGCACCCGCGCCGGCCGTGCCGGCCAAGCCGGAAATTCCCAAGCCGCAGACGGCTGACGCTACGCCGGTTGCTGCCGCCGCCAAGCCGGCAACACCGCCTGCCCCCGTTCCGGCACCGGAAAAGCCCGTAACCCCGCCCGCGGCCGCCGAGCCGCCGCGCTGCGTCGCGCTGGGTCCGTTCGCCGACCGCGCCGCCGCGACCACTGCGCAAGGCAAGGCCGGCGCGCTGCTCAGCCAGGCGCGCCTGCGCGAACAGCCCGCTGCCAGCGGCAGCGCCCGTTACCGGGTGATGCTGCCGGCCGCCGCCAACCGTGATGAAGCGCAGGCCACCGTGAAACGTATCGTCGCCGCCGGCCTGAGCGACTACTACATCATCAGCCAGGGCGAGGAGGCCAACGCGGTGGCGCTGGGCCAGTACCGCAACCGCGAAGGCGCCGAGCGCCGCATGGCAGCGGTGCAGGCCGCCGGCTTCCAGCCGCGCCTGGTGGCCAGCGGCGACGCCGGCCAATGGTGGCTGGAAGGACAGCTGGCGGCGGGCACGCAGCCGGCCCAGGCCCAGCAGCGCAGCGGGGCGGCACAGAGCCGGTCGCTGGAATGCACGCGGTTGCGCTAGAATCCCCGGACCACGGCGATGCCGCCGGTGCACCACTCATGCCGCTTTAGCTCAGTTGGTAGAGCAACTGTCTTGTAAACAGTAGGTCATCCGTTCGATTCGGATAAGCGGCACCACTCGGGAAGTGTCGAAACGCCTTTAAAACAGGGGTTTCAACGAAAAAGGCCAGCGCGGTGCGCTGGCCTTTTTACGTCTACCGGGAAAATTACCGGGAAAATTAGCGACTTTTTTTTGGTTTCACGGCCGCTTTTACCACCGGTACGGAATGGTCGTACAGCTGACGCATGGCCTCGGTCACGTGGCCGCCAGCGGCCTTGTCCTCGCTGTCCGTGATTCCCCGATGTTTTAGGCCGTGGAGCGCGAAACGCCGGTCCTTCTCAATCACGTCCTCCGCAATCGCGCGGCGGACCAGGCGTTGCCAGGCGCTGTCGAGGGCTGATTTCGTGAGCGGGGTGCCGGACTCCGAAACGAGAAGGCGTCGCTGCTCCGGTTTGATCGGTACCGGCCGCCCATGCGCCTTCATCCGTTCGTCCCGGTAGGACTGTAGCCACTTCACGGCCGCGCGCAGATCCTTGGTCCACAGCGTCACGTTGTCGCGCGACCCTTTTCGGCGATTGCTGCGAATGCCATCCGTTTGCAGGTTGGCGTCGGTGAGAGTGTTCACCTCAATGCCGCGTAGGCGGACCGCATAGGCCAGCACCATAACTGCGGGGAGATAGGGCGGACAGCTGCCAGCGGTATGCGCCTGCCGGCTCGCGCACGTGCGTGCGAATCGCAGCACCGCGTCGAAAGAATCGTGGTCAGGCATGCGCGCGTCGCGCCTCTCACGTACCTTGCGGATGCCGTCAGCGGGGTTGGTGGTGCAGTGACCGTGTCGGATGCCCCATGCAAAGAGACGTCGTAAGTAACTGGCGACGCGGTTGGCCGCTGCCGGGGTCGCTGGGACCCCCGGTAGCTTTCCGATGGCCGCTCGGCCAGTGGCCAGCGTTTCCACTACGCGCTGCAGTACTGGCACCGAAAGCTGCTCTACACGCTGCTCGCCAAGCCGGCGACCGTCACGCAGCAGGTATCCGCAAGCCTTCGCAGCGCAGTAGTCGTACCCTTGCCGTGACTTGGTAGAGAGGTCCAGATACTCGCTGGACTTCTTGAAAATCTCGGTCAGGTGATTGAGCGAGCCGCGCAGACTGCCACCGCCACGCGCTTCCATGATCGCGTGCAGGTCCGACAGGCGAGCGTTGCCGTTGGCCACAGTTGTCTTGATTCGGCCAATGCCCTCGGGGTGAGGGGAAAGCACGTACCAGCGCCCATCCTCCCAGTAAAGGCCGCGCGGCAGCGATCCCTGGTCAATGTGACCAGGGATCTCCGGGTTGAACTTCCTTTTTCGACCACGTGTCATCAAACCAGTTCCAGCAGTGTCGTTTCGTGTGGCAGTGCCGTTGCGCCGGGCAGACCCAAGGCCGCGTTAATGGCCTCCACCGTGGTCCAGATGCGCCCGCGCCGGTCGTACTTATACAGAATCCCTTGAGCGTCCGCCCACCGCTCCACCGTGGTTGGTGTTGGGGGCGGACCGTCAGGGGCGCAGATCCGTTGTAGATCATGGAAGTGCAGGATCTGCGCCATGCTCAAGCTCTCCCTGCGGCGAACAATTTCATCTGTAACACGTTGCTTGCCGACCGTTCCTCCACGGCCGCTGCGGTCGGCTGCAGGCCGTGCTGCTTGTGCCAGTGCGCCCACGCCAGATCGAACGTCGGGTGCTTCGCCGTGGTGCTGCAACGGCATTCGATGAGGTGGCCACCGCCCGCGCCCTCGCGACGCAGGTCGTGGATGTACCGGGCCTGATGGCCCGCCGTGCAGGTGGGGAGGGCGCGCGGCGGCGTCTTCTGCTGCTGCGTCATGCTGCGGCCCTCAATGCTTGAATGAACTGGCATGCCTTGGGCGGGCAAACTGCGTTGCCCATCATCTGCATCCCGTCCTTCTTGTTTGAGGGCAGCACGTAGTGCTGGGGAAAGCCCATGGCGATCTTGGCTTCATCCACCGAAACCATGCGCATGCGGTCACCGTCGATCACGGCCCAGCGGTCCCGCGTGGTGATCGTACCGATGGGCCGATCCAGTGACCGGCCGGTCAAGCCAGATCCGGTGCCGAAGTAGGGCGCTACGAAGCGCTCGCCGAAAGCAGCTCGGCCAGCGCGTACACGGGAGATTGTGGCAGCGGCACGGCCAGGGCGCTCCACCGATGTCCATGCACCGGCGTTGAAGTCAATGAAGCTGCTGGCAGGGACGTGCGGCACCTTCGGCAGCCTCAGTTCCAAGGGATGCTTGCTCTTCGTCAGCAGAACGAAGACGCGCACGCGGTGCTGCGGGACGCCGAAGTCGGCGGCGTCCAGCAAGTGGGGACTGATCGCGTAGCCCAATGCATGCACTGCTGCGCACCAGGCCGGAAACAGCTTCCACTTGAGAAAGGCGGGTACGTTCTCGACCACCGCCGCCTCTGGCGAATTGCACTCCAACGCAGAGACGACAGCCCATGCAGTTGAACGTGTGGCGTCGTGATGGGGGCGTTCCTTGCCGCGCGCAGGGGTATGCCCCTGACACGCGGGCGAGGCCAGCAGGAGATCGTAGTGGGGCATCTGGGTCCAGTCGGCCTGCTGCAGGTCCTGGCAGATATGCTTGGCGCGTGGGTGGTTTGCTGCGTGCGTAGCTACAGCTGCGGGCCAGTGGTTCGCAGCCAACACCACCTCGCAGCCCGCCTGCTCGGCGCCCTCCGTGAACCCACCGCCGCCGGCGAACAAGTCGATAGCCTTCATGCCTGAGCCTCCCTGCGGCTGGTAACAATGTGGTGCGGCGGCTCCTCGCAGAAGATGCCGCAATCGAAGTTCAGCGACTTCATGGAGCCGCCCTTGTCGGACGGCTGCAGCTGGTCGAGGAAGATCCGCTGACCCTTCACCTTGACCAGTCGCGCGCCCAGCCTGCGGGACTGCTCTGCGCGCTCAGCGAACACCTGCGGGTCATGCTGGCGCACATGGTTCCAGTAGGTCGGCGACTGCGACTTCACACAGCCGATGCAGTTCGCGTTCGGGTAGCCGCGCAGATAGATCGCCGGCAAAGCGATGCCGGCGGAGAGCAGCAGAGCCGCGCAGTCGGGCTTGCTCAAGCCTGCTTCGATCAGCACAGGCAGCACGTTCTCGCGCTCGCCGCGCACGAACCGCTCATGGCGTGCGCGTTCTTCTACAGTGAAGCCGAGGACGTGAAAGTCGGGCTTGTGGATCTGCTCCCATTCCTGGCGTGCGCGCTTCTTGAGTGCGCGGGTGCAGGGCGCGCCAGCGACACCGGCCATGTACCGCTCCTTCTCCCACACGTCGACGGCATTGCAGGTGGGGAACTTTGAATTTATGGCCGTCTCGACCTCGACCCCCAGCCACGCCGCCACATCGCGGGCGAAGCGCAGGTTGTCCGGATCTTCGTTAGCGACGGGGTTGTTCACCACGCGCACGTCATGGGTCGAGCCGTAGCGGTCCAGCGTCAGCTTCGCCGCTACGGCGCTCGCGGCCCCGCAGGAGAACCACACCGCAATCAACTTGCGCTTACCCATGGGTGCCCTCCTTCGCGTAGCCACAGGCCGCACAGGGCGCTGCCAGCGCGGCTGCAACAGCGGTGATGTACGTGCCCTGGCCAAAGGGGCTGGTGCCGCCCAGGATGGCGCCGGCGACGTGAGGCAGCCCCGCGCTCGCGAACTCAGCGGCGAGGAATCGGCGGGCGGCGTCGATATCAGCCATGGGCCACCTCCCGTCGCACAGCCATGGGGGTACGGCGACGCAGCGCCTGAGGGATCTGGCCCACGGCCAAGCCGCTGTGCCGGCGGCGGGGTGGGCGGGTCTGCCACATCTTGAGCATGGTGGCGCCAGCGACCGGCAGCAGTACGCACATGGCCAGCAGTGCGACGAAATCAGCCATTGGCCACCTCCTGCGCAGCCTGCGCCACGGCAGCTGCGGTTGCTCGCTTGCCCGGCAGCATGTTGGCCACTTCGTAGGGGAAGGGAATGCGGTTGGCCAGGTCGGCAAGCTCGGGCGAAATCCAGCTGCTCTCGTCGTTGAAGTCGGTCCCCTTCACCAGTTCCCAGCCCTTCCTGCTGCCCTTGCGGCGCTCGAAGACGCATTGCGCGATCTTGGCCGGTCCCATGTTCAGCATCGCCGTGGCGATGACGCGGTTGTGGGTGATATGGAGGGTGACCGTAGCGCTAGCGCTGGTTTCACCGTCTGCCGCAGCATTCACACAGTTATGCACACCCGTGATAGCCTCCGCACCGGGTCCGGTGCTGGAATCCAGCGACTTTGCGAGGGTGGTCATGGCTTGGCCTGTCATCTGTTGCATGGTTCTCTCCTGAACTTCGTTGGTGGATGGCCTTGGGGGCGGTGTTGGCGCACTCCCCGCCGGGCCTTTGCTGTTGCTGCGGGTCTTACTTCTGGAACACCCAGCACTTCACGGTGCTGCTGAGCATCGGGGTGGAACGGATCGCGCTGTTGACGGCGGTGTTGGCGCTCACGAACTTGTGGCGCTTGGACTCAACCAGCAGTCGGCGCAGGTCGCCAATGTCAGGCACCTGCTGGCCGTAGTAGCCCGCCTTCTGAATGAACTCGTTGAGGTTGATGGCGATGCGGGTGTCGTCGCGTGAGTGATTCAGCACGGTTCGCCTGTCGCCACTGGCCTGCATCTCGATGTACTCGTACGCATCCCAGAACTCGGAGACGATGCGGTGATCGGCGCCGATGGCGTCCTGACGTTCGGTGGCCATCTTGACCAGGGCGTCTCGGGTCTCACGCACCATGTGTTCCGGCAGGTTGACCACCAGCCGTAGCGCATCGAGCAGGGCAAGCATCTGCGCGTGGTTCTTGATGATGCGCTCGACGCGAAGCTCCTTCTCCTCGCGCAACCTGGCTTCGTAGAACCGAACGCGCTCGGCGAACTTCTCCATCACGGCGGTTTCCGCCTTGAGCGCTGCCAGCAGGAAGTAGCTCAGCTTCTCAACCGGCAGCGCATTGAGATTGTCCGCAGCCTGTCGGCTCTCGGTCGTCGCAGTCGGCTTCTTGAAATGCAGCTTCACGATGCGCGTGAGAATGGCTTCGCTGCCATCAACAGGCGCGTTCTGGCTGATGACGATGGTTCCCTGGAACGGCGGCTCGTAGGTTTCGTTGCCGCCGTTGCGCACACCGCGCGTGGCCAGGGTGCCGCCGCCGTAGTAGTCCTTCAGTTCGTCCCACTCGAACGATTTGGCGTGCGCCTTGTCCCCGTTGTCGCTGCGGTCGGCTTCCAGCAGCACAATGGGCATGCCGGAAATCTGCCCCATGGCGCGGGCGCGGCCGGCCTTCGTGGACTTGGCGGGGTCAAAGCCTTCATGGTCGGCGCGGGCGAGCAGCTTCCATAGGAAGTTGAGCAGCGTGGTCTTGCCGGCGCCGGCCTCGCCCGTGGCTTCCAAGAACGGGAACGACTTGTGACTGCTGCGGATCTGATTGGCGTACAGCGAGCCGAACCAGAACGTGAGGGCCACGATCCCGTGTGTGCCAAAGCACGTCCAGAGCCAGCCGAGCCAGTCGGTGGAGTAGTTTTCGTGATCGCGCTGGATGTCCATGCGGATCGACCGCTGCGTGGTCTTGATGCGCAGCTTGTTGAACTCGAAGTAGTCCTCGGCGTTGGCGAGGGTGACCTCGCCGGCGCGCACGGCCAGGTCAGGGAAGATGTACGCCTTGTGTTCGGGGCTGTACCCGACGAAGTCGACCGTGTCGACCTTTTTGATGTTGAACAGCTGGTCTTCCATCATCCGGTCCAGCTGCTGGCCGCTACCGCTGAAAACAGCACCCTGGGCAAGGCTGATGATGCGCTTCTTGAACTCGGTGGCACTGGCCACCTGGGCGCCGGTGAAGGTGCCCTTTACCGATGGCGCGTCGTGCGGGAAGTCAACGCGGAAGTAGTACCAGCTTTCGTCGGTCGCTTCGTGGCGCTGGAAGTAGAGCGCCTCGGGGTAGCAGTTGGCGATCTGCTGCACAGACGCACAGGCGCGCTGGATTTTGGCCACCGCCTCATCGCTGAGCGTACCTTCTTCGTCGTCGGGATTCTTCTCACGCATCATCTTGTCGAAGCGCACTGCATCGAACTCGAACCAGAACAGGCGCGATGCGAACTCGATGTGGAACTCGGTCTTCTGCTCGCGCTGGTAGATCACAAGGCCCTTGTCCACGGCCGTGCGCGCCATCAGCACCGCGCCGTTGTGGCGCGCCTGGTCGAGGTCAGCCTGCCACTGTGCGTCGCCGTCCTCCGCCGCCTGCGCACGCAGGTGCAGATCGTTCCAGTCGGTCTTCTTCTCGCCCACCTGCTCGATCTGCGCGGCCAAGCAGCGATAGCCCAGCTTCTCGGCCCGGCGGGCGTGCTTGATGGTGTAGGCGCGTGCGCCCGGCTCATTGTCCAGACCCCACACCAGCACCGGCAGGTCGTTGGGACGTGCGGCCTTCAGTTCCTTGAGGGACAGTTCGGGATAGGCGTTGCTCGACATGGCGGCAACAGCGCAGATGCCGCGCTGCAGGAGCGCGATGGCGTCGAAGATGCCCTCCACGATCCAGACCTCGCGGGCGGTGCGCAGCTGATCCTGTGCGGCGGCACCCCACCACACCCCAGCGTAGCTCTCGCCCGGCGCAAACCGGGCCTTCATCTTGCCGAACCGGTGTGGTCGGTCGATCAGACGTTCCCACCAGCCGCCTTTCACCAGCGGGAAGCGGACAGTGGCGGTGCCCTGGCGCTTCGCGCGGTCGTAGTAGTCCTCTTGGGTGTAGAGGCCCTTTAACGGCTTGACGCTGAATCCGCGGGCTGTGGCAAGGTAGGCGTCGGCTGCTGCATGGGGCGCCTGCGGCGTCTGCGGGTTGGTTTTGGAGTAGTCGTCGAACAGGTCGTCGTAGAGGTCGCGCACGCGGACCTCCTGGCCGCACTTGGCCTGTCGACCGCAGCGCAGTACCCAAGGCTTTTCGTAGCTGGTGTACAGCTCCTTCTTGCCGCAGTGTGGGCACTTGCCCCCGCGCATGTAGGGGGTGCCGCTACGGTGCTTGAGGCCATAGTCGCGCTGAACGCGCGACAGTACCTGTTGGCGGATTTCTTCTTGCATGGCGGCTCAGCCTTCGTTCGCCGCATGAGCGGCGGTGCGGTGGTGTTGCATGGTTCTCTCCTGACCGCCCCCGGCCGCGTTGGCGCGCTGCCGGGGGCGGGGTGTTGCATTACTCGTCTGCAGGGCGGGATCGGCTCAGGATCGCGGCCAGGTCTTCGGCCATGTACTGCGCTACGGCAGACGTGTGATCGGCTTTGATATCCAGCATCTTTGCCGCTTCGCTCGGCAGTTTGGCGAGCAACGCGGCTGCGTCGGCGATGCGGCACAGTCGCAGGTAGTCGGCGCTGCCGATGACCTGCGCACCGCGATCCATCGGGCCGGGCAGTACCGGTGTATGCCCGTTGCTGCTGGCCATCAGTTCACCCCGCCTGGGTAGCTCTCGCCAGTGCGCAGCCACTGGAAGAAGCGCTCGGCCTCGCCCTCGGCGAGCAGGTAGACGACGGTTCCAATCTGGATTCCCCCGGCGGCAGTCCGCAACAGATTGCGTGAGTGATGCGCGGTGAACGTGGCTGCTGTGTCCGACTCGATGTGTACCAGCGCCAGAAACAGGATCTTGTGCTGGTCGAACGAGGCACGCAGGCCGAGGCCAGGAATCGGCGTCTCCAGCACGATGACCGGACGCAGGCATGGTTCGGGGATGGTCACGTTTTTGGGCGGCGCCATCAGTGCGCCCCCTTACCATCAGCGCCACGGGCATCCCTGCGGGCATCGCACTGTGCGGTGTAGGCCATCAGTACGTCGCCCAGGGTGATGGCGAGTGGTGACACGCCCACCCCGACCAGCCGGGCAATGAACGCCTGGTAGTCTTCATTGGGCCATTCGAGGGTGTCGGCGATCAGGCCGAAGGCGAGCGAAATCTGACGCGCGGCAGCATTGCCGGGCGTGGAAGGGGCGCCGTGAGGCATGGAGACGTCTCCTGTATCCGAGTTGTGGCCTCGGCGAGACGTTTCTAAGCGCCGCACCGAGGAAGTCGGGAGGTTAGAAACCGGGATACAGACCGGCCGACAGCTTTCCCCTTGCGGGTGTTGTATCGCTGCCGCCTCCCGACGCAGAAAAACGTCGGTGCGCTCGTTTTGCAGGCGCAAAAAAACCGCGATGCTGACGGGCGCGGATGCCGCTGTATCCTCGGAGTTTCTAAGCTCCTTGGCGCAGATCCTGCTCCCCGTCCTTGGGGAAGTCAAGTAAATCTGTGTAGAAATGTGCAGATTGGTTGATGCGGTGGACAGGCTCATGCGGACACCTGTGCGGCAGTCGTTGCAGGCAACACGTCGTACGCGCCACCGGCGGCGATGTGAGCCTCCACTAGGGCGCGAAGCTCGGCAGCGTCGCGCTGTTTCTGCGCGAAGGGCACGTACTCGACCCCTGCCGGCGCGGAGACGAAACTCGGCTGCATCGCCGAGGACCATCCATCAAATTGTGTCTTGTGGCGCATCACGGGCGCAGCACTCCCTTGCTGGCACCGTATGGCGCCAGGTCAGCTGGTGGTGGAAGGGGAAATGGCGGTCAGGAGACGGGCGGGGCGCCGCATTCCTGCTGATTGCATTCGGTGGCTTCGATCCAGTCGATCTGCGCATCACCGAGTTCCTGGCGCCAGCGTTGCTGCAGCAACGAACGCTCATAGCCGGGCGTCGGCGGTAGCTCGCATGCCGGGGCATTGGGCAGGCCGCTGGGGCTGGCGATGCTGGTCAGTTCCGACATGCCCGTGTAAGTCGCGCCGCACATGGGGTTCTGGCACACGTACGCATCGGTCCGCAGGTGACGGTGCTGCAAGGCGCTGGTGCGCTTCGTCAACGGCGTGCCGCAGGCGTCGCAGGTGAAGACGGCGCGTTTTCCGACAGGCCCGCTCATGCCTTGGCCCTGCGCTTGGCTGCGGTCGCGACAGCCTTCGCCGTCGCCGAGGCCGTACCCCGCGCGGTCTTGGTGGTGCGAATCCGGGCGGATTTGGGCGATTCTGTGTGAGAATCAGGGGCGGCTTTCATGCCGAGGGCTACAGCGGCTGCGTGGGTCTTGCCGATCCGGCACTTGCTGTCGATGCGCAAGGCGTTGTTCACCGCATGGCGGCTCAACCCGTTGGCTTCTGCGAAGGCAGCAACCGACAGGCCGTTGTCGACAAGCCACTGGCGCGCCTGCTCAGCGGTGCGCAGCTTGGATGCGGTAGTCCGTCGTTTGGCGTTCATTCCGTTTCCCCTGTGTATTTCTGGGTGAAATGGTGGTGAAGTTAACTGCACCTGTCAAGGGGAATTTGCGTGTCTGTAGGTATTCGCCTGAAAGAAGAACGGAAGCGGCTGGGTCTGACCCAGGAGGCCATGGGATTGGCCTGCGGTGTTGCCAAGCGCACGCAGATCCTGTTCGAGCAAGATGCCCACCTGCCCGGTGGTGCCTACTTCGTCGCCGCTGATGAACTCGGCGTCGATGTGACCTATGTGCTGGTGGGCAGGCGCGAGCGTCTGGCCGAGGCTGATGCCGACCTGCTCGATGCGTGGCGCAGTGCGTCGGCTTCGGCACGTGCCGCCGTAATGGCCGCGCTGCGCGGCGTGGCGCCGGCGTCGACCACAAGCGCGCCTCGAACCTCCTTCGAGAACACCAGCATCGGCCAGCAGATCAGCGGCGATGTTGATCTGCGCGGGCAAAAGATCGTTGTCAAGGCTCCGAAAGGATCGAAGAAAGCCGCCCGCTGAGGCTCACCCCACATCGCATTCAGGCCGCTAACTCGCCCGTACAGGGCGCCGGTGGGGCGCGGTTTTCGATGTGAGGGAATATGGGTTGCAGCAGTGATGTGAAGCGTGGCGAGGTGGTGTGCGTGTGCGGCGGGCCCACCGTGTTCGAGGGGGCCGTGATTGGCCAGGTGTTTACCGGCGACGTGCAGATGCAGTGTCCCCATGCGCACCACCACGGCGCGCAAGCCAATGAACGCGAACGGGCGCCCACGGAGACGGGGCGCCCGTTGTCGACAGCGTTGATCGCGCTGGCGATCTGGCAGGCGACTTATCCGGCGGCAGCGGTTGCAGATGACTGCGGATCATCGCTCGCGCATGCAGCCATGTTCTTCGCCGCAGGCGCGCTCACGCGCTACTTCAAGCCGAGACTTCTGCGCTGGATTCGCCGCCGCGCTCAAGCTCCAGCGCGGTAACAAATCCGCCGCCGCCGTCGACGGTGTGCGTAGCCTTGGACACCAGCCAATCGGTGCCATCGATTTCCGGTTTGAAGCCGCTCACCGTCACCGTCTGTTCTGGATAGATATCGGCGCGGCCGAGCGCGAGGCGGTAGCTGAGCTGGGCGGTGCCGCGATCAAGCCGTTTGAACTCCGCCTCAGCATGCTGGCGCGCCTCCTCCGCAGTGGCATACGTGGGCTGCAGCTTCTTCTCGTTCTCTGACGTGCCCACCAGTACACCGGTGCGACGCGCTGCCTTGCGGTCGCCCCAGTAGGCCCGCACGCCCGTGTACTTCTCGCGGTCAGCGACGGTGTAGCGGTGTTGATCGCCGGATGCGCGAGTGATCTGGACACCGGGCAGCGGCTGGCCGCTGGCGGTAGTGCCGGCGCCGATAGGCGCGAAGATCAGCGCGCCGGCTTTCACCGTGGCCACCGCATCAAAACGCTTCCCCAAGCGCGTCAGGAGATTGATATCGCTCTCGTTGGCCTGGTCAAGATGGGGGATGCGGACGGACGCAAGGTTTGCGGCAATGGACGGGCGCAACGAATGCTCGGCGGCGATTGTGCCGAGAATGTCGCCCAGGGTGGCGTCATGCCAGCTGCGTTCGCGGCGGCTGCGGACAGCACCGGTCAGATCCGCCGAGCGCGCCCGGATGGAGACGATGTCGGGAGCGCCGCTGTGCTCCACGTCATCGACCACGAACGTGCCCTTATCGAACAATCCGCTCTCGCGCCAGCCGATGGCCACCTGCAGCGTGACGCCACGTCGCGGTAGCCCCACGCGCCCATCATGGTCGTGCAAGCGCAGGTTCAGTTCGTCGGCTTCGTCGCCCCGGCTCTCCGTCAGCGACAGGTCCAGCAGTCGCGGGGCGAGGCGGTCGGTCAGGTCCTGGCCGTCCAGCACCACGCGCCATGCGGGGATCGGGTACGGTGCCGCCCTCATGCGACCGCCTCGGTGGCGCCGTCGTCGTCGCGCTCCAACTGCATCTGAAATTCGATCAGGCGCGGCGTGCCGTCGGGAAAGAACTCCTTGCGCGTCTCGCTCAGGCTGACCAGCAGATAGGCGCCATATACGCGGCCACTGCCCTCGACCAGCGCCTGTGGCTTGCCCTGGTCGCCCAGCTCCCGCAGCGTGTCGAGTACCTGCAGATCGCCTACCAGCTCGGCGGCGATGGTGCCCTGCAGGGTGATGGTGTCGTCGCCGGGACCGACGTACTGACGGGCCGGCCGTGCGCCAAGCCGCTCGCTGCTGGCGTGGCGCCACGTCATCTGCCGTTGCAGCTGCTCGTAAGCAGCTGTTGAGAGGGAAAACACAAACGTGCCGTAGGTCATCATCATGGCGGTGGGCCTCAATCGCTCAGGCGGGAGCCACGGCGGCTGGCCCGCTCGCGCTCGATGGTTTCAATGGTCTGGCGGACCAGGTCGGCGATGGCCTGGCCGTCGCTGCCCGGTGCCGCTGTGATCTGGATCGTGTAGCTGTTGCCGCCTGCGGCACCCGTGGCGGCCTGCGCGGCACCCGGCGCCACTACCGGGCCGGCACTGGCCATGACGGGCAGCGCAGCGGCGCCCAGGGCGATCCCTGCGCCTGCCTGCTTCATCCGGTCGCCCAGGGTGGCCACCTGCGACAGCGGCTCGCCCTGGCTGCGGTCGAGACCCCCGGCCAGGCCCTGCATGGTGAAGTCACCGAACTGCGCGAACACCCGCGATGGGCTGTGGATGCCGAGCATGCCCTTGAACTTGCCCACCACGCCCGAGGCGACGCCGGCGACGGCATCCATGGCCGCGCTGCCTTTGGACACGATGCCGTTGACCAGGCCCTGCACCATGTCGATGCCGGCCTGCATCATCTGCGCCGGCCAGCCGAGCAGGATCTGATTGACGCCTGCCCACATCGCGCTCAGGCCAGAGCGGATCTTGTCGCCGTTGCCGGTAAACAGGCCCACGATCAGATTCCACGCGCCCTGCAGGTACGTCCACGCACCGCCTACAGCGTTCTGGATCACCGGCAGGATGGTGGTAAAGGCGCTGACCAGCCAGCCGATGGCCTTCACCGCCATGCGCAGGTTCACCGTCAGCACGGTGCCCAGGATCTGGCCGAACCCGCGCCCGGCATCGGTGGCGCCCTGCAGCTGCTCGCTGGTGGCCTCGAACGGGGCGAACAGCTTCATCACCCAGCCCCACGCCTGGCTCATCGCCGAGGACACCATGTCCCACACCGGGCCGAGCGGTTCGAGCGCGGTGGCCAGCTCCGCCATGATCGGATTGACCACGTCGACAATGCCCTGCCAGGTGCCGATCATGAATGCCTTGATCGGCTCCCAGTATTTCCACACCAGCGCTGCCACCACGCCGATGGCGGCGCCAATGGCCAGCACCGGCAGGCTGATGCCCCCGAGCAGCGGCAGCAGCATGCGGCCAACATTGAACAGCATCGGGAACGCCCGGCCGCCCAAGGAAAACACCTGGCCCACCAGCTTGCCCAAGCCGCCGCCACCGCTGAGCAGCATCACGGCCTTGTGGATCTGCGTCAGCGCCATCGCGCCGACCCCACCTGCGACAACCAAACCGCCGAGCGCAGCAGCCAGCGCGGTGCCGCCGATGGCCAGCTTGGCGATGGTGGCGACCATCTGAGGGTTGCTCTTGACCCACTCGGCCATGCGGTCGGCGACCTTGGCCACGCGCGCAGCCAGTTCCTTCACCGTGGGCAACAGGGTCTTGCCGATGCGCTGGGACAGCACGATGGCGCTGTTCTTGAGCAGGATCAGGCCATTCTCGGCCGTGCCGACACGGGCGGCGTACTCGGCGTTCATCGAACCGCCGTACTTCTGCTCATCGGCGACCTTGCCAAAGTTCTCCTTCAGCAAATCGAGGTTGGTCAGCAGCGGCGCGATCGCGCCGATGGACTCGCGACCAAACAGCTGCGTCATGGTCGCAGCCTGCTCGGCCTTGGGCAGCTTCTTGAGCTTCTCCAACACATCCAGAATGGCGCCGCCGGCGTCCTTCTGCATGGCTTGGGCCAGATCGCCAGAGCTGAGGCCCAGCTTTTTGAACGACTCCACCTGCCGCTTCGTTGCAGCATCGCCCGAGGACAGGGTGAGCAGCATGTTCTTGATGCCGGTGGCAGACACCTCCGACTCGATGCCCATGCCGGCGACGGTGGCGCCCAGCGCCGCCAGCGGGCCGCTACCGAGGCCGGCGACCTCGCCGAGGGCACCGATGCGGTTCACCACCTCGCTGATCTTCTGGACGCTGGCCGGGCCAGTGTTGCCCAGGTAGTTGATCTTGTCGGCCAGCACGACAACGTCATCCTGGCCCATGCGGAACGCGGTGCGCCAAGTCGCCATCGTCTGGCCAGCGTCTTCGGCGGTGGTGTCGAACGCCACACCCATCTTCGCCGCGTCCTCGGCGAAACGGGTCAGCTCGTTGCTGGCGATGCCGGCCTGACCGGCAGCGGCGACGATCTTGGCAATGTCGGTGGGCACCATTGGCAGGCGCCGCGACAGCTCCTGAATATCGTTGCCCATCTTCTCGAAGCCGTCCGGCGTATCGAAGTCCACTACCTTCTTCACGTCGGCCATTGCCGACTCGAAGTCCATGGCCTGAGCGATGGGCAGCACCTGGGCGCGCAGCGCGCCAAATGCGGCCAGTGCGACACCCGCACCGTGGGCTGCTGCGTTCATGCCGGCGCTGTGGATCTTCTGGCTTCGGGCCTTTGCTGCGTCCAGCGCGGTCAGGCGAGCGCGCTGCTGCTCCATCTGCTGCGACGCTGCGGCGATATCCGTGCGCAGCTTGCGCTCATGCGCACCGAGCTGGCGCGTGCTGATGCCGGCCCGATCCAGTCCCGAGCGCAGCCGCTGCAGCTCCACCTGCTGCTGTTTCTGCTGGGCGCTCAGCTGGGCGGCGGCCGTCTTGGCCTGGCCGAACTCGCGGCTCAGCTTGCGGGTGGGGGTGCCAGCCTCCTTCATCTGGCGGGCCAGCGCCGCCACGCGCGCCTGCGCCTGTTGGTAGCTCTGCTCGGTACCACGCAGCGCCTGCTGCTGCTGGCGGTAAGCGCTCACATCGCGCTGGGCGTTGTTCAGGCGCCGGAGGGTGGCCTGCTGCGCCTGCAGGGCCGAAGCAAGCCCCTTGCTGCCGGCCATGACTTTGCGGAAGGGAGCGGTGGCCTGATCGAGAGCCTGCAGCACCACCTGCAGGCGAAGGTTGCCGCCGCTCATGCGACGACAACCGCTGTGCCGGCTACGGCTACGCCGAGGGCGTGTCGGTCGGTGAGGACACCAGCGCCGCCAGCAGGCGGCACAGCGCGCTCAATGCCCAGACCAGCAACCCGCCGACCGAAGCCAGCAGGAGCAGCGCAACAGCGATGGCGATCAAGGTGGCCATGGGCGAAAGGTATCACGGCTCGGCTCCACTTCTTACACGGGCGCGCTCGCGCCATTCGATCAGTTCAAACAGCGAGAGGGCCGATAGCTCGGTGAGGGTGAATGGAAAGATCACCGCGATATCGGCCATGAAGTCCTCTACGCGCTGAGGAATTCCCGCTGCGCCTTCGGCACAAAAAAACCAGCGGCGAGGGTGCCGATGGCGACCAGGTCGGCAGGGTCCAGCTTGTTCACGTCGGCAGCCGTCAGCGTCGGCTCGGTGATGCGCGGCAGCAGCGCGGCCACCGCGCTCACGTCGATCTGCAGCAGGTCCACCAGCTTGATGCCGCGCAGCTCCCCGGCGTTGGGCTTGCGCAGCTTGATGGTGGCGATGACCTGCTCGCCGCGCTGGATTGGGTAGTCGAGGGTGACCGTGTTGGCGTCGATGGCTTCGGCGCCGGCGGTGGTGGTGGCTTTGTCAGTCATGTCGTGGGTCTCTCAGGGCAGAGGTGGGCCGGGCCGCTGAGGCAGCCCGGTGATGTGGGTCAGGCGCCGATGGCGCGTCGCTGGCCGGCAAGCTGGTCCACGCCGTTGACGATGAACACCATGCCGACCATGTCGATTTCGATCTCGGTACGGCCGTTGATGCTCAGCTTGTAGTAGCTGGCGGTGGTCTTCACGCTGAACTCGGTGTCGTCACCGACCTTGCCGGTGCCGGGGTCAATCTCGCTGTGGCGGCCGCGGATGACGATCTCCACCGCATCCACGTCGGCGCTGTCTTCGCGCTGGTATGCGCCAGCGAAGCGCAGCTGCACGGCGTTGTGGGCGATGGCGCCGTACTGGCGCAGCACGTCGCGCATCAGTCCGCCGCACTTCCATTCCAGTTCGATCTTTTCCTGGCCGAGGTCGATATCGATGGGGCCGAGCATGCCGCCGGCGCGGTATTCCTCCATCTTGCGGGTCAAGGTCGGCAGCTTGACCTCGGTGACCTGGCCCAGGTAGCTGAGGCCGTCATTGAACAGGTTGAGATTCTTGAGCTTGCTGGGCATGGACATGGGAATGGTTCCTCAGTACGGCATCAGCCGTTGATACGGGCCGGGAAGTCGGCGAAGTAGCGGTCGGTGATGCGCTGGTTCAGTACCAGGTTCTCCAGCGGCGGTACCGGCGTGTAGTCGTAATCGATGGTCACCCGGCCGGCCTTCAGCTGGCTGGGCTCGTTGGCGGCTTCGTCGTACCAGGCCGATGCACCCAGCACATAGCCCGCGTTCACCAGCTCGCGAAATTTGGCATTGATGCTCTCCAGCATGTCGCGGATGAGCGACGGATGCTCGGGCTTGTCGATGTAGACCATCTGCGCCTCTGCAATGGTGTCGGCCAGGATCTGCGCGGTGCGCGTGGCCGTCTCGAAGGCGAACAGCGGGTCGTCGCTGCAGGTTCGCGAACCCCAGAACTTGTAGCCGTTGGAGTTGATGAGGGTGGTGATGTCGGCGGCGTTCAGCAGACCAGCGTCGGTCGCCGGATCTTGCAGGTCCCAGTGCACGTCGCGGCTGATGCCGGTCACGCCGGCGACGGCCACATTGGAGATCGACTTGTGCCAGCCCTGCTGCTCATCGATCATCGCGCGCAGGCCCAGGGCGCGGGCGGTCGCGAACGCCATGCTGGTGGTGGCGTCGGCAGTGTTGAACGCGACGAAGTCGGGATAGATCAGCATCAGCTCGCGCTGGCTGAACTGCTCGCGATAGGCGATGGCTTCGCTGACCGAGGCACTGGCGGCACAGCTCACGTAGGCCATCGCGCGCAGCTTCTTGGCGATGACCGCCAGCGCGGCCGAAACCGGCTGGGTGTCCAGACCGGGTGCGCCCAGGATGCGCGGACGCACGCCTACCTGCGCCTCAGCCACCAGCAGCGCCTGCATGCCGGTGAAGGTGGCGCCGTCCTTCTTGCCGATCACGTTGGCGGTGGTGGCGCTATCGTCGGAACCTTCGGCGACGCGCACCACCACGGTAATGGCGTTGGCCTGGTCGGCAATGGCCTGCAGCGTGGCGCGCAGCGTGCCGCTGGTGCCGGCCTTACCGACGGCGCCCAGCACGTCGGTCAGCAGCACCGGTCGGTCGAGGGGGAACAGCGTGGCGTCAGCGTCCTGCGCGGTGCAGACGACGCCGACAACAGCGGTGGCAACAGTGCGGATCGGACGCACGCCGCCGTTGATTTCGATGACGCGTACGCCGTGGTGGTAGTCGGTGGCCATGAGGGAACTCCTGCGGTTATGGGGTGCGGAAGCGAAGCGGGACAGAGAGACGGGTGGTGCTGGAGGCGCCGGCGGGCACCGTGCGCTGGCCATCCAGATCCAGTACGAACGTGCCTGGCTCCTGACCACGCGAGAGGGTGATGCGGCTGAGGCGCAGGCGTGGCTCCCAACGCATCAGCGCCGTTGCAGTAGCGCCATACAGGCGCAACCGCGTGGCTTCGTTGAACGGCTGGTCGATCAGCTCCGGCAGCAGCGAGCCGTAATCGCGGCGCTGGATGCGCGAGCCGATTGGAGTGGTGAGAATGTCGGCAATGGACTGCCGCAGATGCGCGGTGTCGTCTTTGAATGTGCCCGCCTGACCGTCCATGCCGATCATGCCGGCGGTCCCGACGTGCCGCTGCCCGGCTGTACCGCGCCGTGCTTATGCTGCTTGAGGCTGATGCCGCCGCCCACAACGTCCTCGGACGCCTCAGCCTTGCCGTTGATGGTGACCTGGCCGGTGATGCTGGTATCGCCGTTGATGGTGACCGGCCCGTTGATCGTGACGCCACCATCTGCGGTGATTGTGGCAATGCCACCGCTGGGCAGGATGGCTGCGAGCGCATGTGATGCGCTGTCGTAGCTGACGACCGCGCCATCGCTGAACTTGACCATGACCAGATCCGCATTGTCGGACGGGGCGGGGTACTGATCGCAGTACAGGCCGCGCAGGACGACCGCATTGGCCAGGTCTCCGTCGCTGCACACCAGCGTCACCTGCTCGCCGACGCCCGGCGGCGCCCACACCGCGAGGGTGCCGGCGGCGGATGCCAGCCACGGGATGTAGTCGGTATGGGCCTCGCCCGTGCGGACACGACACAGCGCACGCGAATGATCGACCGTCGTCACCACTCCCTGGCGCAGCAGGTTGTTGATCTGTTGGGGCTGGGCGCTATCCATGCGCCCATGTTGTGCCGTGCCCCTCGCGCGCGCACGTAATGGCACGCGTAGATCGACGCGCTACAAAGCTGCGGTTACCACCAGCCGGCTGCGCCTACGCTGGCCACCATGATGGAACGGCTGACGTTCCCGCCGGCCCTTCGCATGAGGCAGTGGAACTCCACATCCGCGCGCACGTTCTGGCCCGAAGCGCTGGGAACGCTGACCTGGGCCGAGCACGACTGCGAAGCGCTGGCATTGCGCCAGTCCGGCGCCGTACTGCCAACGTTCGCCGCGCCGGCGTTTGCGAACTCAAAGCGCACGTCGTACTCGCCAGCGCCGCCGTTACGCAGCCACATCCCGCGCTCAGCCACGCGGCTGGAGTTATTGCCGCCGCCGTTGGTCGACACCCAGACCTCGTAGGCGCCATCGGCGTTGATGCGCAGCTCCACCTGCGCCGAGGTGTTGCCCTGCGCGTTGGTGTCGGACTGGTTGTGCGCGGAGAAGCCCTTGCCGTGAAACGGCAGCACGTAGGTTGCTGTGCCCTTTGCAGCCCACAGGTTCGATACGTCGACGCCGCCGGAGCGATAGCCCACATCGCCGCGCTTCTGCCCGTACTGGATGTGGGCATAGCGCAAAGGCTGCCCGCTCTGCCGGTATCCGCTGGCAGTCGGGCCATCGCCCATCACATCGGCGTCGAACAGGTCGTCGAAGTCCACGCCGGCGCTTCGATATCCGCTCGCCATGTCAGCAGCCCTCCTTCAGCGCGGCGACTTCCGCGAGCAGTTGGTCCACCAGGTCGGCGAGTTGAGCAATGGCCCGGTATGCCGGTGGCATCACCTGATCCAGCTTCATGGATGCAACTCGCTCGCCACCGAACTCGATGCTCTCAGCATCAACAGCTTCCGGCATGACGGTGGCGAACTGCTCTGCGTCGAAGAACAGACGTTTGCGCCCGTCTGGGTTGTACTCCGACTTGTATCGGCCAATCAGGGTCGCAATGCGACGGACTTCCGCAAGGCCATAGGGCATCGGGCCGTCAACGTCTTTGAGTTTGCGCGATGAGCCGAAGTCGAAGCCGCCGGCCGTCCACAGCGCTCCGTTGCGGCCAACACCCATCACGCGAGCAAGTCCGGCGCTTGCGCTAGGCCTGACGTAGAAGTGGTGCCCGCCAGTGCCGCCGCCATAGTTGCAGATGTACTCAGAGCAACCGTAACCGTTCGTTTCGCCAGCAGCGTTCCAGAAAATCTGCGTCCCTTGGGTGTTCTGGTCGCCACCGATGAAGGCTTGCTCCCCCGCAAAGAGACTGGCGTAGATCCCGCCGCTGCCATTGATAAGCACAACGCGATTGCCTGACGAATTGCGGAATTCGTGTGAAACAGCGCGGTAGTAGGCGGTGGCGTCGGGCAGCGCGCCATCATAGCTGCTGCGGCTGTCCCAGTAGACGACGCCGGCGGAACTGAAGACGCGGCAAACAGCGTTGCCGGGATAGCCGACACGAAGACCGACGGTGGTCAAGTCACCCGTCATCGTATCGCCGGCTTTGTTCAGCTTCTTGGCAGGATCAAAGTTGCCGCTGGTCCAGATGGTGCCGCCGGCCGAAAGGGTGGCGGTATACCCGCCCGCCGAGTTGGTGAAGTCGAAGTAGGCCCCGTTTTTAACGATGGAGGAGCCGGTATCACCCAGCACCAGCATTCCGTTACTGGCTACGCCGTTCCATCCGTAAGAACGCAGCATGGCCCCATTCACTGCCAGTGGCCCGGTGAAGGTGTCTCCGGCACGGTTGGCTTTGCCGTCGAGCGCGGGCTGAAGGCCGTCGACCTCGTCGATGGGATGCGTGTGGGGAGCCGGCGTGAACCTGTTCGGCACGCCGGTGAAGTTCTTCCAGTCCAGGTAGTAATCGCCGTGCGCGCCGTCGAGCAGGTCCGCGTTGAGGCCGTTCCCATGGCCCTCATCGCGCAGCGCAGCGGACTTCAGGCCCAGCTCGACGCGGAACATGGCAGCGGTGGCCAAGCCGAGCAGCGTCTTGACGAAGGTGGAAGGCGCCCCGGTTCCGAAGCGGTTGTTGATGTATCGGGCCAGGCCGCGCGGGGTGATCGCCGTGACGTGATCGCTGCCGGCGTCTGCCTCCTGCTCGGTGGCCAACCGCACTACACCCATCTGCGTGGTCGTCGCCGGCGGATTGATGAAGTCGATATCGCCGACCTCGATGCTGGTGGCGTTGATCTTGGCGAACCGAATGTCCGTGGCCAGCAACAGGGTTGCGGCCGCTGCCTTTTCCATGACGGGCGTGGACTGCGAATAGACGGCAAACAGCGTGCCGTCCTGCAGGTACAGGCCAAAGCCGCGCAGCGTGTAGGTGTCGGTACCGTCGTCGCGCACGTTCAGGTGCAGCGTGTCGTCGGCAACGGCCTTGCCACCGAAGGTGGTCAGGCGCTTGAACTCCGCCGGCACGGATGCGCCCACGGTGCCCACATCGAAGTGCTGAGCAGTCAAGCCGACCTGTGTGACCTTGACCGGCGCGGTACCCGTGTTCTCTGCGTTGACGATGGCGGCAAAGCCTGCCGGCGTAATGGTGATCTGGGGGATGGGCATGGGTATGTCCTACGGTTCGCTGGCGGCCAGCTGCAGGCGGGTAGAGGTAAGCACGCGGGCCACGCCCAGGACGCCGATGGCGCCCTCGGCGTTGATGCCCTGAGTGAAGGAGTAGTGCGAACGCACGGGCTTGGCGCGGTCCACCGCAGCCATCACTTGGTCGATAAAGTCGGCGGTGGCGTCTTGCCCACCTTGACCGCTGAGGGTCAGCAGCAGCTCGAAGGTGTGGGGCTGGCCAGGCGGGTCCATCTGCCACCACTCGCGCAGCTGCACCTGTCCGCCGAAGCTGGCCACCACGTCGGCAATGCTCTGCGCGGTGCCCTTGTGCCGTTGGATCTGGAACGAGCTGGCGATGCGCGCGCGCTTGATCTGTTCCGGCCACTCGCTGTCCCAGGTGTCCACCGACACCGTCCACGCCAGGAACGGCAGAAACTCCGCCGGGCACGTCCACGGGTTCCACAGCAGGTGGTGAACCATCGGGATGCCCATCAGCTGCGCATCGGCGCCCTCCACGGCCCGTTCCAGCGTGGTGGCATTGGGGGGCAGCAGGGTGCGCACCTCAGTCATTGGTGCCCACGTGTTCGATCACCACAGCGGTGCAGTACGCCGCGCTCTGCGGACTGACCGTGATATCTGCGGCGGGACTGTCCAGCTGCACGCGCTGCACGCCCTCGACATGCAGGGCCGAATACAGCGCCGAGAGAGGAACGTCACGGCCCAGCCGCTGCGACTGGCTCAGGAAAAGCCGCATGCGGCGGTTGGCCTCGGCAATGACCAGGGCGCTGTCAGGTCCGTTGAAGGTGGTCAGCTGCGCGCGGACTTCGTACGGCTCAATGGTGGCTGCCGCCACAGTCACGTGGTCGGTGAGGGGGCGCACGTTCCCGTTGAGCAGGGCCGATTCCACCGCAGCCAGCAGCTGCGCGGAGGGCGTGCCATCGCCCTCCCGCGAAAGCACGGTCACCACGACTTCACCGGGCGAAGGGCTGGCCACGCTGGCGTCGAGTACGGCCACGTCGGCCGAAAGGGTGTGGAAGATGTAGGCACCTTCGGGGCCGGCAACCGATAGACCCTCCGGTGCCAGCTGGATGCGGCGCCGGAAATCGGAATCGCTCTCGTAGACCGCCGGTGTGCCCGTCTCGGGATCGGCGGGGGTCAGCAGCTTTCGCTGAACCCCGTACGGCACAGCCAGGTTGTCGAGGTCGCCGCGCTGGGCGTACGGAAGAAGGAGGCCGCGAGCGCGCTGGTTGAACTGCTCGCGCAGCAGCACCTCTCGGTACGCACTGGCCTGCAGGATCTTCACCACCGGATCGGATTCGACCACGGCGGTGTACTCCGGGCAAAGACGGCGGAACTCAGCCAGACGCTCGGCGTAGATCGACTCGAACGAGCGCTGCTCGAAGATGTCGGGCGCCGGCAGCTTGTCGACTTCGATGGCGGTAAATGTGGACACGACAGCGCCGATTCGGGGATGCGTTTCAGCATCCCATCGCGCGCGCGCGTGCCTATCGGCTACGCCATGTAGGGGGGGCGATTACGCTACAGACCTTCCAGATGGTCGAGGATCAGATCGCGCACAAGCCGTTCGTCGGCTGGCGAGAAGCCCAGCAGGCGCCGACGTGCATAGGTAACGCGGGGACCGCCCTTGCTGACCGCATCGCTGCGGCCCTCCTGATGGATCAGTGCAATGCGCGATACACGGCCGGTGAAGCCGACGGCCACCTCATTTGGGGTCACGCGTACGCGAAGGTGCCGCGCCTGCCGGATCTTGGCGAACATTGCGCCGCGCTTGATGCGCCCGGCCTTGGCCCGACGCAGGGGCGCGGCACGGCGCGCCGCGTACGGCGTGCCATCCGGGTTCTTCTGCGTTGCGATGCGCTGCTGTTGTGCCCGGCGCAGCGCGGTACCGACCTTGCGCGCCAGCTTGCCGCGTTCGGCCGGCTGCAGACGCCGCAGCAGGGGCGCGGCCCAGGCTTCCAGTCGCTGTAGATCCTCGCTCACTGCGTAATCGTCGGCAGGGTGGCGATCTGGACACCGTCTGCGACCAGGGCGCCGCCGGCCAGCGTGTCGGCGTGGGCATCCTCTGCAGGCGGCTCGGGCAGGTGCTGCAGCTGCACGCTGCCATCAGCGGCGCGGGTGACCAACACCCGTTCGGTGAGCGGCATCTTGATGGCCAGATCCACCAGGCTGTCGCCCAGCACGTCCACCTCAAAGGTCAGCTTCTCACGATTGGCAGGGTTGGCCAGTAGTTCGGGCTGGTGACGGGTCAGCCATTGCAGCAGAGGCACCATGACAGCCTCGGGTGCGCTGCCAAAGTCGGTCAGCACCAGGTCCAGGGTGTAGCGGTACTCGAACGCCAGGCCCGGCCGGTAGGTACCGGCCAGGCCGCCACCGTCGACAAAGATCAGCAGCTTGTCGGGGTCGCTGGCCAGTGCCGGGACGGCGGCGACCAAGTGGTCGCGCAGCAGCTGCGGCTTCTTCATGGCGTACCTGCCTGCCGTTCAAGCTCGGCGTGCAGCTCGCGGGCCAGTTCCTGCAAGGCCACTACCTGCTCGGCGGTTGCGTGGCAGGTGGCGTAGTTGCTGGCGACGGTTTCGGCGACCGCAGAGAGCGGAGTGGCGGCGGCGGGCGCATCAGGATTTCCGGCAGGGCCGGCGGTGGGGCTGCCGCTCGCGGCGGTGTCGTGGAGCTGCACGAAGCCAGCAGGAACAACACAGGCAGCATCAGCGTTCGCGGTGACATAGATGGGAACCTCTTTGACGATGGTGTCGCCGCGCTCGTGCACCAGCTGTACGCGGTCCACGTACTCGGTCACGACGCGGGTGGTACCTTCGGCCAGCTTGAGGCTGCTGGCCAGGGCGGCGTTGTCGGCGACCGCCTTGGCCAAGGCCGCGTTGGCCTTGTCCAGCGCGATGGTGGCGCGGCTGACGCGCGACTGCTGGCAGCTGAAGAGGCCGGCTGTGGCCAGCACCAGGGCCGCCAGTGCGAGGGCGCGGTAGAGCATCAGCGTGCCCCCAGCGCGGCCAGGGCGCGCATGGTGCGGGCGGTACGGTCTGCCATGCCATTGGGCGTGGCGCGGCTGCGGGCGTTACCCAGGTTGATGACGCGGCTGACGGTCAGCACGTCGCGCTGATCGGCGTAGGAGTTGAGGCCGTTCTCTTTCCAGAACGCAGCCGCCGCCATGGCGCCGATCTCCGGCTCGATCAGCAGGCCCGGCTGTTCTTCCAGCGGCTGGCCGATCAGCTGCCCCATGCGGCGGTAATTGCCCCGGCCGGTATGCTGCAGCGGGCCACGGCCGCGGAACAGATAGCCGTCGCCGCTGGCCTCGCTACCGTTGCCGTTGCGGTTGGCGTAGACGCGGTTGCCGAGCTTTGCCGGCTGATGAACGAACCCGGCGGCCTCGGCCGGCGAGATGTACCGGCCGAACACTTCGAGCAGGCGTTCGCGGCTGTAGCTGAGCGACTCTTCGACACGCGACAGGCTCAGGCTCTCGTGGCCGATCTGTGCCAGGAAGTAGGCCGCGCGCACCGGCGTGTTGATGCCGAAGCGCCTCATGGCCGCGTTCAGCGCCTCGGCCCAGCGCTGTGCGCGCTGCAGCGGGCACTGCATGATCTGAGCGAGCAGAGCAGGGGTCAGCATGTCAGTTGCTCCCGAACAGGTGGGCCACGTTCCCACGCGCCCGATAGACCGCCACCAGCAGCACCACCAACAGTGCCAGCTGCCAAGCGGTGACGCGGGCGCCGGCGCCCTGCAGGATGATCTGCAGGGCCTGCCCACCAGTGCTGGCAATCAGCAGCCAGGCGCACCAGGCGATGCCGTGGCGATGGTTGGCGTTGGGCGCCGGCCGGTAGGTCAGCAGGCGCACGCAGATGGCCACGCAGCACAGCAGCGTGGCGGTGGTCAGTAGTTCAGCCATCGGAGCCTCCGCGCGGCAGGCGGCTCGGATCGGCGCTGCGGCTGCGCTCGATCAGTGCCAGGGTAAGGGTGATGATGGTGGCCGCACACAGGAACGCGGCCAGGCCGCTGGACGCCACGTCAAACCGGCGCATGACCTCCGTGCCGCCCATGTAGCCGGCCACCACGCTGATGGCCAAGTAGATCAGCCGCTTCCAGAGCGACAGATCCTTGGCCGATACGACGAACAGTGTGGCACCGGCGAACGCGCCGATGAATGCGTCCGTCTCGATGCCCGGCAGCAGCGAGGCGAGGCCGACGCCGGTGGCCAGTGCGGCCATGCTGCCGGTGGAAGTTGGTTCGGTCATCTTCAATCCCATAGCTGGACAAGGGGACGCATCACTGCGCCGGTTGAGGGTGTCGGTACGTCCGGCAGTTCCACCACGGTGCCCATGGGCAGGACAGGGCCATGCAGGCTGATTCCATAGTTCAGCGCCATCACCCTCTCGACCATGCCGGCGGTGGTTCCGAGGTGCCGATGACACAGCGCGTCGATGGTGTCGCCCTGTAGTGAGCGGACGCGCATCAGATCAACTCCACCGTGACCCGGCGCAGCCCTTGCAGATCGCTGATGGCGTTGCGGTGATCGCGCCGCAGTTCATCAATGGTCGGGGTCAGATCGTCGGCGCGTTGATTGCCCTGGGCGGTAGCGTCATAGGACCGGTAGCGCTCGTGCAGCTCCACGGCGGTGCAGCACTGCACTGCGCGCCGGTACAGCTGCAGCAGCACCGACTCTCCGTCGATCTGCTGCGCCGGTATGTCTGCCAGCGCAGCAAAGCCGTCCGCTTCCTTGCGGGCCTGCCACAACGCCAGCTCCCGCGTCACTGAGGCCACGGCCACCACCACGGTGTTGCGCAGCCGCGCCGCCAGCACATCACCCGGCACCCGGATGGCTTCGCGCAGCGCCTCCACGTCGATCTCCGGCCAGAATGCACCGGCGGTGACGGGGGCGAGCTTGGGTGCAGGCGATGCGTTGGCGGTGAATGCGCTCATGGTGTGTCCGTAGGTCGCCGGTGGTCGGGGCGTCACACCAAGGGAGAGAGGTCTTGGTGATCGGCCCCGAGCCGGCGGGGTCGCGGGGTACGCTCGGTGTGAGGTCAGTCGTTGGACTGGCTGTCCTCGAACTTCTTCTTCAGGCGCTCGGCGCGCTTGAGGTCTTCCTTGCCGCCGCAGCTGTCATGCAGCTGGATGGCGGTGCGCAGGTCCTCGATGGCCTGGGCGACTGCGTCGGCGCTCAGCGGCGCAGCCTCGGTATCGGTGGCCAGCAGGCTGCGTCCACGCGCCAGCAGCAGACGGGCGCGCACTTCGTCGGGCATGTCCTGGCCGTCGGTGAGCGTGGCCGCCCGGTCGATCACATTCAGGTCGAACGGGGCGCTGGTCTTGAGCGCGTTCAGCGCGGCCAACCCGATCTCCTCAGCCACCACGCAGGCCGCTGTGCGCTTGTGGGTGTCCGGCATATCCAGACCGTGGGTCAGGACGTACCGCGCAATGTCGAGGCCGGCATCGAACAGCCCGGCATCGAAGTGCCACAGCATCAGCGTAGAGACGATATCGTCCTTGCCGCCGGCGTCCGCCGAAAGCACACCCTGCAGATATGGGGCATAGGACGGCAGCAGTGCAGCCTTGAGCTGAGCCTTGCCCTGCGTGGACTGGATCTGTTTCAGGCGGGCGCGGTCGGAAGCCAGGCGCACCTGCATCTGCTGGTAGATCGTGGTCCCTTCCATCAGGTTGCTGCCGGCGGTGCGCGCCGCCTCCTTCGAGGCGAGCGCACGCTTTACATGGCGGCTGGCGGGGGTGTCGGCCATTGTCAGATCCCGAACTCGATGTTCTCGGCCACCGCGCCCAGGCCGTAGTCCTCCACCACGTAGTCATCGTTGGACGACTCGAAGTTGGCGACGCGGTTCTTGTTCGGCTGCTCGATGATGTGACGGCGGCGCGAGGCAATCTGCCAGTACAGCGACAGGTTGCTCAGGCTGGTCACCATCAGCGACTTGGCCGGGAAGAACGGCACGATGACCGGCTGCAGGCCACCGATGCGCTTGGCGCCCAGGATCAGTTCGGCCGCGACCTTCTCGGTGGGGGCGTTGTCACGGTTGATGATCGGGAAATACTTGTCGTGCACCAGCTGGCGGCCGCAGATCACCACCAGGCTCGGATCTTCCTGATGCCACGGGTCGATCATGTTGGCGACCAGGTCCATCACCAGGGCATCGATGTTGCCGTAGTCAGCGTCGGTACCGCCCACCTTGATCTTGCCACTGCCATCAACGCCTTCGGTCATGACGCGCTCGGGCGCATGCTCGCGGTACTTCTGCAGCCAGCCCTTGTTCACATCCTGCAGCATCGGATTGGCGACGCGGTTGGTGTTGATGGCAATGCTGGTGCCGTGCCAACCGATCATGATCCGGTCCAGTGCCTGGCGCTGGATGATCGCGTCCCGGATCAGGGTCTGGAATTCGGGGCGATGTGCCCAGGCGTCCAGACGGGCATAGGGCAGGGCGGTGTCAAAGTCGGTCTTCTGGCACTCGTAGGTGTTGGACACCAGCGAGGTCGGATCGGACGGGTTGCGCTCGCCATCGCCGCTGGTGTCAGTGCGGCCGGCAATGGTGCCGGTGATGCCAACGCCAACCTTCTGGCCCTTCAGTTCGTTCACGCCGACCATGTTGATCGCCTGCAGGAAGGAACTGCTTTCCTGCATGCGGGCTTCGAGGCTCTGCTGCACGGTCGGCTCGACAGAGAAGGTGTTGGCCACACCGCTGACGTTGTTCAGCGTGGCAACCTGCTGGGTGTAGCCCTCGAACAGGCGGCGGGTTTCGGTACGCATGGGGTAGCTCCGGAATGGTGAGAGAGGGTCCGATCAGCAATCGGTGATGTTGGCGGCGTCCACATCCTTGCCACCCGGAACAACCGGACGCTGGGTGAATGCCTGCGGGGTGTCGTCCAGCCTCTTGCGCAGGCCAGCAACCTGAGTGGACAGCGCCTGCACCTGCTCGCGCAGTGCGCGGTTGTCCTGGCCGAGCTTGGCCATGGCCGCATCCTGTTCACCCACCGCGCCGAGCAGCTGATCGGCGAACTCGGCCACGTTGAACTCGGGATCTTCCTTGGCAGGCGCCGGCGCGGCCTTCTTGCCCAGGCCGAGGCTCGAAAGGAGCGCGGCGACCGGGCCGGGGCGACCCTCCGGCTCATCCTCGGCGGTGAACTTGATGACCGTCTCGGTGGCCTCGGTGAACAGGTTCTCCGGGGCCTGCTTGCGGTCCTTGAGCGGGCTGCTCTCCGGGTGCTGGGCCGAGAACGCGAGCATGCTGGTGCCCAGGCTGGCGGGGGAGTCCGTCACGGCCAAGCCGAACAGGTATGCCTTGCCGCTGTCGGCGAACTCCGGGGAAATCTCGATGCTGGTAAAGACCTTTTGCTTACGGTTGTTGACGATCTCCACCAGGTCGTCAGTTGGCTCCACCTGCGCAAACAGGGCGAGCTTCTTCTTGCCGGCGATATCGACCTCCTCGGCCTTGACTGCCAGCACGTCACCGTAGGCGCGGAAGGGACTATCCGGCAGCGAGCTGCGGATATGCTCCATCCAGATCCGGGCGCCATAGACCTCCGGGTTGTACGTCTCGGCGATCTCGGCAATCTGCTGCCGCTCGATCACGCGGCCATCGGTGGTGGCGCCTTCGACGGCAACACGAAAGAACTCGGAACGCTTCTTGGTTTTGCTGGCCATCTCGCCCTCTGCTGGTGTCGTTGCGCATCGGTTCTCGATGCGATGACCCATGGTCGAATGAGGGCGCTGTAGCGGCAACGCGGTCAGTTTGTAAGCCGCTGTTCTACGTGGGTTTTTCGTGTCGCGCGCGCGTGGCGGCGGGCAACCTGTTCACGTGACCAGCGTAGCCGAAAAACTCCACGTCGATCCACGACGCCAAGCCAAGTTCCTGTACTGGATGGGTTGGCGCGTGTGCGATATCGCCTCGCTGATCGGCGAAAAGGAAAAGACGGTCCACAGCTGGAAGGCGCGAGACGAATGGGACCGCGCAGACACCGTCGAGCGCATCGGCGGCGCATTGGAGGCACGCCTGGCCATCCTGATCCACAAGGAAGGCAAGACCGGCGGTGACTTCAAAGAGATTGATCTGCTGCACCGCCAGTTGGAACGGCAGGCGCGCATTCAACGGTACCAGGGCGGTGGCAACGAGGCTGACCTCAATCCGGCGGTGGCCAACCGCAACGCGGCTCCCAAGAAGAAGGCGCGCAAGAACGAGTTCAGCGAGGAAGAGATCGAGCGCCTGCAGGCGGCATTCGTGGATGGCTGTTTCGACTACCAGCGCGATTGGTACCGGGCGGGGAACGAACGCACACGCATCATCCTGAAGTCGCGCCAGATCGGTGCCACCTACTACTTCGCCCGCGAGGCGCTGATCGACGCGCTGACCACCGGCCGCAATCAGATTTTCCTGAGCGCATCCAAGAGCCAGGCGCACATCTTCCTCGGCTACATGCGGGGCTTCGTGCGTGAGGTGCTGGACCGTGACCTGACCGGCGACCCGATCACCCTGGCTAATGGCGCCGAGCTGTTCTTCCTGGGCACCAACGCCCGCACCGCACAGGGCTACCACGGCAATTTCTACTTTGACGAGTTCTTCTGGACCTACGGTTTCAACCAGCTGAACAAGGTCGCCAGCGGCATGGCGATGCACAAGAAGTGGCGCAAGACCTACTTCAGCACGCCGTCCACCATGGCGCATGAAGCCTTCGATTTCTGGACCGGCGAGCGCTTCAACAAGGGACGCTCGGTGTCCCAGCAGATCCAGCTGGATGTGAGCCACGCGCGCCTGATGGGTGGCCGGCGTTGTGAGGACGCGATCTGGCGCCAGATCGTGACCGTTCTCGATGCGGCGGGCCGTGGCTGTGACCTGTTCGACATCGAGGAACTACGCCGCGACTACAGCGCCGAGGAATTCGCCAATCTGCTGATGTGCGAGTTCGTGGATGACAGCGCCAGCGTGTTCCCGCTAACCATGCTGCAGCCCTGCCAGGTCGATAGCTGGGTCGAGTGGGCGGACGACTACAAGCCGTTTGCCGTCCGTCCCTACGGCGACCGCGCCGTGTGGATCGGCTACGACCCGGCCGAGACCGGCGACAGCGCGGGCATTGTGGTGGTGGCCCCGCCGCTGATGTCCGGGGGCAAGTTCCGCGTGCTGGAACGGCACCAGTTCAAGGGCATGGAGTTCAAGGACCAAGCCGCGTTCATCGAGCAGATCACCAAGCGCTATTGGGTGACCTACATCGGCGTTGATGCGACCGGCATGGGCACCGGCGTTGCACAGCTGGTGCGCCAGTTCTTCCCCGGCGTGACCGTCTTCAACTACTCGCCCGAGGTGAAAACGCGGCTGGTGCTGAAAGCCTACGACGTAATCAATGACGAACGGCTGGAGTACGACGCCGGCTGGACCGACCTCACGCAGTCGCTGCTGGCGATCCAGAAAACCATCACCCCGAGCGGGCGCCAGGTGACCTACACCGCCGGGCGCTCGCGTACCACTGGCCATGCCGACTTGGCCTGGGCACTCATGCACGCGCTGCAGAATGAACCGCTGGAAGGCGGACAGGCTGCGCGCGGCACCATGGAGATTTTCTGATGACCGACACTGACCACGGCGCACCCAGCGCGCCGCCGGCGAGTATCGAGGCGTTCACCTTTGGCGAGGCCAGCCCGGTGCTGGAATCGCGTGGCTTCCTTGACTACCTCGAATGCTGGCGCAATGGCCGCTACTTCGAGCCGCCGGTGGATCTGCAAGGGCTGTCGCGCACCACGCGCTCCAACCCGTACCTGCACAGTGGCCTGACGTTCAAACGCAACATGCTGGTGCGCACGTTCCGGCCGCACCGGCTGCTGACCCGCGAGGCGTTCTCGCAGCTGGCGCTGGATTACACCACCTTCGGCATGGGGTATGTCGAGCGGCGCCGCGCCATGTCTGGTGCGGCACACAGCCTGGCCGTGCCGCTGGCGCAGTACGTGCGCCGTGGCGTGCAGCCCGGTGAGTTCTTTCAGGTGCGCGCCGGGCGGGTAGAGCATGAGTTTCCAGCCGGTGAGGTGTTCCAGCTGCGGGAGGCGGATGCCGATCAGGAAATCTACGGCCTGCCGGAATGGATGCCGGCCGTGCAGGCCGCGCTGCTCAACGAGTCGGCCACGCTGTTCCGGCGGAAGTATTACAACAACGGCTCGCACGCCGGCTACATCCTCTACATGACCGACCCCCAGCCCGAGGGCATGGACGTGGATGCGCTGCGGGACGCGCTTCGGCAGTCGCGCGGGCCGGGCAACTTCAAAAACCTGTTCGTGCACTCGCCCAACGGCAAGAAGGACGGCCTGCAGGTGATCCCGGTCAGCGAGGTCGCGGCCAGGGATGAGTTCACCGGTATCAAGAGCGTGACCCGTGACGACATGCTGGCCGCGCTACGGGTACCGCCGCAGCTGCTCGGTATCGTCCCGCAGAACAGCGGCGGCTTTGGCTCGATCCGGGACGCAGCGGCGGTGTGGGCGGCGATGGAACTTGCCCCACTGCAGACGCGCATGACCGCGATCAACGAGTGGCTCGGGCAGGAGGTGATCCGCTTCGACGCCTTCGAGCTGGGAGCGGCAGCAGCATGAATCAAGCCCGACAGAACCTGCGCTGCGGCGCCTGTGCGCGCCTGTTGGCCAAAGCGGCTGGCGATTACGACCTACAGATGAAGTGCCCCCGGTGTGGGGACATGAACCACATGAAGGCCCAGAGCCTCTCCATGGATCGCCGCGAGCGACACCACGAAGAAGGCTCTACCCATGAAGAACGAACTGATCCACGGCGATGCGCTGACCGTCCTGCCGACCCTGCCGGCCAACAGCTTCGACGCCCTCATCACTGATCCGCCATACGCCAGCGGCGGCACGCATGCCTCCGCCCGTCAGCGCAGTCCGAACGAGAAGTACATGCAGAGCGGTGGCCCGCACCTGCATGCCGACTTCCCCAGCGACGAACGCGACCAGCGTTCGCACCTGGCGTGGATGCACCTGTGGCTGGCGCAGTGCCACCGCGTTCTGCGGGATGGCGCGCCCGTGTTGCTCTTCACCGACTGGCGGCAGCTACCCCTGACCACCGACGCGCTGCAATGCGCCGGCTTCACATGGCGCGGTGTGGCGGTGTGGGACAAGACGGGTGGCGTGCGACCGCAGCGTGGCCGCTTCTCCAATCAGGCCGAGTACGTTGTGTGGGGCAGCAAGGGCGGAATGCCGCTGGGCCGGGCGGCACCCACGCTGCCGGGTGTGTTCCGCGAGGCCGTGCGTAGAGCCGACAAGCACCACCTCACGGGCAAGCCGACCGATCTCATGCGCCAGCTTGTGCGCATCTGTGAGCAGGGCGGCCGCATCCTCGACCCGTTCGCCGGTTCTGGCACCACCCTGGTGGCCGCGGATGCCGAGGGGTACAACTGGACCGGCATTGAGATGACGGCGCACTATCTCGATGTAGCCAGGTCGCGCCTGGCCGCACGGTAAGCCATCCGCACCACAGCCCACCACAAGCCGCCTTCGGGCGGCTTTCTTCATTGCCTACGCCAACCTATCCCGCTGGATTTGAGGCCATCGTGCTTGGAATGAGCGGACTCGTTCGGTAAGGCTGGCTTGGAGGGGCTCAATCTCCGCGCGCCTGCCTTCGTCTACGGATAGGTTCAGGCCGACCAGCCCGATCAGGCACGCGACGACTGCGACCCGGTTAACTATGACCGCCATGTCGTCTGGGCCGACCTGCGATTGAAGCGTGTCCCCGCCGTCATACAGGTCAACAACGATGTTGCCGCCATGCACGAGGCCGTGCCAGTCCTTCACCTCAGCGCCCAGGTCATTCAGCAAGTCCGGTTCGTCCGGGCAGATCGTCGGGCCGACAAGACCCGCGATCAGTCGCGGGCTGAAATCTCTTGGGTCTTTCGGATTGCGCCGAGGAAGCTTCCCCTTTTGGAGGAACGCCGCTACCTCGTCGTCGGTCGCTTCCAATGCGAAGAATGCCGCACGCAGCCAGACCTCCAGCAAAGGGCGCCACAGGGTGAGCACCACGATGTGCGTGCGCACCGGGTCCGTGCGCAGCAGGTGACAGGCCGACCATGCGATGTCCAGAGCGTAAACCAGCAGGCCACCGGCAGCCATGCGCCGCTCCGTCCGAGGGCCGCCAGCACCATCTGCCATTGCCGCGCGGGTGGCGTCGATGACCTGCTGGGCATCGGAAGCCAAGGCAATCAACGATTCGCGGGGAAGGGAGCGTCGCTGCGAGTCCTGGCGGCGCATCTCTGCGAGCGCGCGGTCCATTGCGTCCTTGAGTAGATCCACGTGCCTTGCTCCTGATAGGGGGCAGCAGCATAGCGCCGGGCGGGCGCGACACCGGCTGCCCCAACCCACCTACCGCCGCTGACCTGGGCGCGCGCACTCGTCTCCCCGCCACGCCTGCGCACTTCGTAGGGTGCTTTTTCTGCACTCCCCGCAGCAAAGCCCAGCCCCGGCCCTGTATGGCGTTCTCCGGGGTTTCCAGCCAATGCCCGGCCCTGCGGTTCCCTGCGCGAGAGGGGCGTCTGCGAGGCCCTCTGCGGGCGTTTCCTGGCCCTTCTCGACAGGCCCGATTTTTCAGGTGACCACGGGAAGGAGGTAACCAGGTAACACGCAGCCTCGGACAGGGCCTAAGCCTTTGATTGCAAAAGCATAAAGGTGGTTACCTTTTGAGGTGATGGGAGGTAATTTTCTGCCTCCTACAAAGTAATGTCATTGATTCATAAGGAATTTTTCCCCTGCCGATGTTACCTCCCCAAAAGGTAATCGGGTTACTCGAAGGTTACCCTATTGTTACCTTCATAAAGATCGTATAAGTAATTGATTTTAAACGTTAAGGCGCCGAATTCGAGGGGCTGATTACCTTTGTTACCTCTTTCCCGTGGTCACCTCAAAAATTGCTCTCTATCGCGCGTAAGGGGGCCATCCGCTTCCCTGCCGCCGCACGCGTTCACGCCTGCAGCCCGCGCCCTTGTCGCAGCGTTTGCGACGCCCAGCCGTATCCTGCCGGCCATGCCGCTGCCCCCCGACTTCTACTGGACGACGCGCTCTGCCAGCCTCCCGGACGATGCCCCCACGGTCATCGCTTGCAGCGGCGTGTGGGTGGTCGTACTGATGCAACGGGTGAACGACGGGATCTGGATCGCCAGTCTCGACCGGCACCGGCATGGTCCCGGCGGGCCGTTCCGCTGGTGTACCAGCTACGAGCAGGGGCGGGCCGGCGCCGAGATGTGGGTGACCAGGCACGAGACCCGCCTGCGCGAGGATGTGGCCAAGATCGAGGCCTATCGAGAGGCGGTGCGGGCGAACAGGCTGAAGAAGCTGCACATCAAGCCACCCTTCGGATGGGAGGGGTAGACGCCTGCCGGCATACGCTCAGGCTACGGGCTGCAGGAGCTGCTCGGTGTTGTTGCGTGGGGTGTTCACAGCCCGGCTCACGCGGTAAGCCTGCATAGCGGGCGGCTCGGAAGCCAGCAGCATCGCCATCGCTTCCTCCGGCTCAGCCGTGAGCCACGCGTCGAGCTGGCCAGGGTCGATCCAGACAGGCATCCGGTCGTGGATATCGGCCGACACGCCGCTGCTGTCGCCGGTGATGATGGTGAAGGTGCCCAGGTTGCCGTCAGGCAGCAACGGGCTGGTGTCCTCCCACAGCCCTGCAGCCCAAAGTGGGCCGGCTGCGTGGATGAACCAGGGGTCTTTCTTGCCGTCCACCTCGCTGATCGACCACTCGTAGTAGCCGGCCATCGGCACTAGGCATCTGCGCTTCTTGAACGCGGCCCGGAAGCTGTTCTTGGTGGCCACCGTCTCGATGCGTGCATTGATGGTCGAACCCTGCAGGTTCTTGGCCTTGGCCCAGAACGGCAACAGGCCCCACGCTAGCCGAGACAGCTGCCTGCCTGTTCCTCGATCGAGGATGACCGACGCCCGCTGGGTGGGCGCAGGTTGTAGCTCGGCGGGATCTCGGCCAACGCCGGCGCGAGGTCGACCAGCGACGGCATGCCGAAGTCTAGAACCGGGCGTTGGACGAAGCGGCCGCACATGGGGCACAGCCTAGCCGTTGCTGCCGTGCGCGGAGCGTGTAAGCGGTGCCTGCAGCTCCGGGACACCCCCTAAGCCACCGGGAAAATTCAACCATGCGACCACGAACCACAGGCGTTCCACGAACCGCCACCGGGAAAAAGACGGCACATAAGTGGATGATTTCATTGGTTAATCCAACTATCTTGTAAACAGTAGGTCATCCGTTCGATTCGGATAAGCGGCACCATCCCCATGAGTCAGTGCCTCTTTGCGCTGCTCCAGGTACTCGCCCAGTGGTTCGAAAGGCGGTACACCCGGTGCCTCGGCAGTACTACCTTGAGAATGATGGTCCGTCCTGCGCATGGACCTGCTGCGCTGACTGCTGTTCAAGATTTGCTGCCAATGAATCAGCGCGATGAAGTGACTCTGCTTCAGGCGCGCGGAGCGCGTCCATCGTATTCATGGTTCCACGGCGTTGGGCAGGATCGTCCATCGCTCCCTCGACGATGAATACTCTCTCGCCACGTGCAAGGGACTCTGTCGGGTTGTTCACTACAACGTGGTCAACTCTTGAAAGCCCTTGCTCCTTCGCGAGCACCAGCAAACTCGCGGACATGCGTTGACTCGACTCATCCCACTGCTTCCCGCTCTCGGCATCCAGGCGTTCCACACCCGCTCTTATCTGCTTATAGAGAGAACGGTCAGCATCGCAGAGTTCAGCTACTGAGAAGGTAGCTCGTTGCAGCGAAAGTGAGTCGTCGGCGACCACGGCGACTCTTTCCGCAGCCGAAGTGCGCTCGGCGTCAAGTTCTGGCTCGGGCCTACGTCGACGCTGCGTGGGTCCTATGTGCTGATCATAGTGCGCGCCATAGTAAAGCTCGTATGTCGCATGAGGACCAACAGAAGGAGCCTCTGTTTTGAACACTTCAGCGATCTGTCCAAGCGCTTGGTTTCGATTGATCCGCCCGGCCTGGAGTTCAACGGCAATAGCTCCATACTGTTGTGGACGATTACCCGTGCCGGACACACCAATGTCCGGCCCACCAGCTGCAATGAGTTCACGCTGGACCTGGACATTACTGAGCGTCGCAGCTGCTTCTCCGCGTAGCAGGGTGTTTACATAGGATTGCTTGGACGTCGGATCGGGACGTTCAGTGAAGAGATGGTGCCCCACTTCATGGGAAAGAGAGCGCGCGATTCTGGGGCCTTGCCCAACGGCGTTCTCGTCAATAACGATCTTCTCACCGGGAACAAGATAGGTGCCCCTACCGGCTTGTCCCCAGACAACATCCACATCGTCGCGCTCGGCCTGTGCGAGACCCGCCCGAAGTGTTGGGGATTTCGCCAGAAGCGGCGCCAACGAAGGGTCAGCCAACGGGGACTCCGGCCGACGTACGGGTCCTGGGCGAGGCCCCTCCTGCGGCTGCGGCAGTTCAGAGTCTTCAGTACGTTCCATGTTCGAGCTCCTGCCCAGGGGGTCAACGCTGACTGATCAATACGTGGGTCAATGTCGCATTGTCAGGGGCCAGAGTGAGTACAACCTCAGCACCGTTGACCGGCGCGGTCCAGTAAGGGAGGGAGTCAGGGGCATCAGGCCGAGGTGGATACTGCGCCGTTCCCTCCCAGATGACTTCTTTGAGCGCGACGCTCGGTGGCGCGACATCGAAGGTCAGCTTCGCCTGCGCAGGATTATCGACAGCACTTCTCAGTGTGATGTTCCGAACTTCAAGGCCGCCCAACATTCCACGTTCTGCGGTTCGCTCGTCTCTCAGGCCCTGCCGAGCCGGTTTTCCAAGATGCGTGTGAAGCTGTTCGTTCAATGCATCGATATCGCCAAAACGCACATTGGACAATCGCTCGATGCTGTTCTTGAATCGCTCCATACCAGCTTCACTCCCTGATTTGATGGCCTGTCTTTGATTCACATGATCTGATGGGGGCGACGTCGCGGCGCTCGAACATGCTGTCAGCACAAGCGCCGGAATAACGATCGCGAGGCGACGACGCGCTGCGATCCAGAGGCGGCGCCGACGTCCGCGTTTTGATGAAGAATCGCATTTCTCGACCCACGCATCCATGAAAGCATCTCTCGCGCCAATGTCACGCTCTTGAATCTAGCACAGCGTTTTGTGAGTACGGATCGGGTTCCCGTGAAAAATGAGCTACTGAAAACGCACCCGGTTCCACTTTCCAGTTTGAAAAACGGGGCGTCAGCTGCGAGGGAGGAAACATCAGACGGAAGGCCGAGCACACCTCCATGCGGGCAATCCGATAGTTGAAAGACTGTAGCCGGTAGGCTACAGTCCTCCATGAAGATCCAGCGTACCCGTCAGTTCGCGACATGGATTGACGCTCTCAAGGACGTAACTGCACGCGCTCGCATCCTGGCTCGCATCGGTCGGCTCGCCGAAGGCCAGCCGGGTGATCACCGCTATCTGGGGGACGGTATTTCCGAACTGCGTATCGATGCAGGGCCGGGCTACCGCCTGTACTACACCCAGCGCGGCAGGCAGTTGCTGATTCTTTTGGTCGGAGGTGACAAAAGCTCACAGCAACGCGATATCGAAAAGGCCAGGGAGATTGCATTTGCCCTGTGAGCTTCGAACCGGCTGTAGTCGAAACGAATCAATACCGAAGTACTGGAGCTGTTCCATCATGGCCACTAAGAAAAAAGTCGAACTCAAAGCATTTGATGTGGCCGAACATCTTCGGACACCCGAAGAAATGGCCGCCTATCTCGACGCCTGCATCGACGAAAGCGACGGCGATTCCGCGTTCATCGCCAAGGCGCTCGGCGACATCGCGCGCGCTCAGGGCATGAGCAAGGTTGCGCGTGCGGCAGGCCTGTCGCGCGAGAGTCTGTATCGCGCACTGTCCGGCGAGCGCAGCCCTGATTTCGCGACCATCCTGAAAGTGACCCGGGCCCTGGGTGTGCGATTGCACGCCAGCGCAGCATAAGCGCATGCGCCGATCATGATGCGTCGGCACCGCGTCGGTCGAAGGCGGTGGAACGAAAATGAAGGAACCGCCTTTCGCCAGTTTTCTCGCCCCAACCCGCTGAGCCAGCTCAATGCATGACGTGGGCAAATCCATCGATCAACGCCGCACAGACACTGCGACCGCCGCAGCCTCAGCTACGCACCTGCAACGCCACATACTCCGCCAGCCCCCGGCAGGCCAGCATCAGTCCTTCGCGCGTGCCATCGCCGATATCGTCCTTCTCTTCCCCGTCCACGCGCACGCGTTCGGCGGCGTGATACAGCTCCAACAACGACACCAGACCCACCGCAGCGCGATCCCGGCGTGCGGCGGCCACGGCCTGGCCGGGTGTGCTGGCGGGCCCCGTCCACGGCTGTCCATCGGCGGCATCACCGGCGCGGATGCGCTGCAGGCAGCTGGGAAGATTGATCGGCGCGGCTGCCTCGTTGGCGGCGGCGAAAGCGGCTTCCAACGGCTGCGCCAGTTCGGGCGGCAGGCGCAGGGCGGCCTCGCCCAGGGTGGCGGTCAGGTAGGGGTGGTGGGTTCTGGACATGCGGGCATCCTCGTCAGGAACAGAGGTGCCACCGGAGAAGGGTGGCGGGCGATACGTGGTTTCCAATCCCGGGACTGAATGAGCCGGTGGGCACGAGGCCCCCACGCACCGCCCGCCGTCGATCGGCGAACGGATTGCCAGCCGGCGCCGCTTTTGAGAAGTCGACGCCGGCTGGCAAGCGTATACAGCTTTCAGTCTTCGGGTTGGAAATCCCGGCCACCCCGCTGAAGGTGGCAATTCATCATGCGCATGCGAAATCACCGCCTGCCAGTCGTTTGTTTCGATGGCATCGGGTGATCTGAAAGGAAAAATGAATTATCGCGTTTGGCCTGTTTCGAGCAGTGCAATGCCAGAAGCGACAGTTCGCGCAGTGCCGCGAACCACGATACATCCGGCTGCGCCATTGCTGTCGCACGGCCCATCGCGGCCCACGACGTAAAGCTGGCTTAACCGCCCCGGCAGGGCTCCAGGAACACCGTATCAGACCTGAATCCCCGCGCGCGCCGCCGGGTTCTTGATAGTCCTCACGGACAGGCCGCAGCGCCCCACCGCATACTGCCGCTACACGCCCACCCTGGGCCCCTTCGGGATCCGCACATGCGTCGCCATGCCCTGTCGCTCACCGTCGCACTGGTGTCCACCGCTTTCGTGGCCCCGGCCATGGCCGCGGTGCCGTTCTTCAACGCCAGCTGCCCGGGCGGTATCGATGTGCACGCCGACGAAGCCGGCCCCGTTTACGTGCAGGGCCGCGAGGCGGCGCTGAAACGCTTCAACGACCGCTACGTCGAAGCGCGCGATGCCAGCAGTGGCATCACGTTGTCGATCAGCCGCAGCGACGATGGCACGCCGCAGATCAGCTATACCGGCCGTGGCGGCGCCAATGGCATCTGCCAGGTCACTGCCAGCGGAACGCCCGCGCCGGCAGAGCATCGCGACCGCCGTCGCCACGATGAAGACAACGATGCGGCGCTGCCACGCGAGGTGACCTGCGAATCCACCGGCCAGCAGCAGGTGTCGTGCGACATGGATACGCGCGGCAACGTGGAGATGGTGCGCCAGCTGAGCCACACCCGCTGCGAACAAGGGCAGAACTGGGGCCTGTCGCGGCACTCGGTATGGGTGAACGGCGGGTGCCGGGCGGTGTTCCACAATGTGTCCAAGGTGGCGTACAGCGCGCCGGCGGGCGATACCGCGCTGGGTTCCTGCAACATGCGCAAGGGCGCGCAGGGCACGCTGGTGACCCAGATGCCGGTGGGCAGCGATTACCAGGAACTGATCATCGATTATCCCGATGGCCGCTTCCTGTGCATGATGCGCAACAACGGCCAGGTGCAGAGCCTGACGCCGGTTCGTCGCCGCGGCGGTTGAGGTGCCGCGGCGGCAAACCCGCCGTCGGCCGCGTGTCTGAAGGGGGCAATGCGGCACGCGTTGCCCCCGTCCCGTTACTGCTGGTTTACCGGGTCATTTCCCTTCTTGTAGGTGTACCCGGTGACATCCCAGCCGCCGCCATGGCCGGACGAGGGTTCCACCCAGGTGAATTCCCACGTCTGCAGGGAGCCGTCGGGAAGCAGGTTCTCCACCCGGTAGATCTCACCGGGAATGCCCTGCTCCGGCAGCTTGCCGGGAATCGATTCATCCGAGCGTGCAGACGCGCGCCCTACGGAGAACGCACGCCGTTCCACCTGTACGTTGCCGTAGCCCTGTGGGGCGAACGACGGCTTTACCCGCTGCGCCACCCAGTCGAGCACCTGGCGTGCGCTCGCCGTCTGCATGGGATACGCGTCGGTGGTCACCGTATGCGTGATGCGTTGCGAGGAGGCATTGGCAGCTGCCGGAAACAGTCCGCCCAGGGCAATTGCCAGTACCGCAAATCCATTGAGTGCATGTTTCATGTGCGTCGTTCTCCAGGGTTGGGGAAATGAAGCCGCACCGTCCGGGTGCCGACGCAGGGTGGACACAAGGACCGCCGTGGGTAAGAGGCGATGCCGACTCGGGTGTGAAGTGGATCAAGGAAGGGCGGATTTCTGATCGCTCAGCGCTGGAATGCCTGACGGGGGCGCCTTTGTGCTCGCGGCGATCCGGGCATTGCCCTGCTGCACCGCCGCGAGTGGTGTCACACAGCTCTGGCTAGACTGTGCTTCTTTTTCCCCACCGCAGGAGGCACCCATGGCCCATCCCATCTCCGTATCCCTGATTGGCGTTCCCACCGACGTCGGTGCGGGCCATCGCGGTGCACGGCTGGGGCCGGAGGCGCTGCGCGTGGCGGGCCTGCCGGAGGCGCTGGAAGCGCGTGGTGTGGACGTGCGTGACGTGGGCAATCTGGATGGCCCGCGCAACCCGTGGACCGCGCCGGTGGAAGGCTACCGCCATCTGGATGAAGTGGTGGCGTGGAACCATGCACTGATGGAAGCCAGCTACGCCGAGCTGCAGGCCGGCCGCATGCCCATCATGCTCGGCGGCGACCACTGCCTGGGGATCGGTTCGATCACCGCCGTCGCGCGCTGGTGCCGCGAGCAGGGCAAGACCCTGCGCGTGCTGTGGCTGGATGCGCACTCGGATTTCAACACCAGCGATGTCACCCCGTCGGGCAACATCCACGGCATGCCGGTGGCCTGCCTGTGCGGCCTCGGCCCGGAGGCGCTGACCCACCTGGGCGGCAGCGCACCGGCGATCACCCCGGCGCAGATGCACCAGATCGGCATCCGCTCGGTGGACCCTGAGGAGAAGCGCCTGATCAAGACCCACAAGGTGGATGTGTACGACATGCGCTACATCGATGAGAACGGCATGAAGCGCGCGGTGGAGGCGGCGCTGGCCGGCATCGATGAGAACACTCACCTGCATGTCAGCTTCGATGTGGACTTCCTCGACCCGAGCATCGCGCCGGGCGTGGGCACCACGGTGCCGGGTGGGGTGAACTACCGCGAGGCGCAGCTGGTGATGGAGATGATCGCCGACACCGGGCGCATGGGATCGCTGGACATCGTCGAGCTCAACCCCTTGCTGGACAAGCAGAATGCCACCGCCGAACTGGCCGTGGACCTGGTCGAAAGCCTGTTCGGCAAGTCCACCCTGATGCGCGACTGAGGGCCTGGCCTGAACGGATCGCCGATCCGTTCACACCCGCTCCACGCCGCTGCCGCCAGATTGCACTTCACGCGGCGGCGGTGGCAGTGTGCCCTCCCGCCGAGCGACAGAACCCCATCCGCGAATGAAGCGGTGTAGCGGCGAACCCAAGGAGAAGCCCATGAAGCGCGTAGTTGCCCTGATGCTGTTGTCGATGTTCTCGGTGGCCCTGCTGGCCGGTTGCAATACCGTTGCCGGTGCCGGCAAGGACGTGCAGAAGGCCGGTGAAAAAGTTGAGGACGCCGCCAAGGGCAAGTGAGCCCGGCGCGGATTGGAAAGCGAAAAGGCCGGGAATCTTCCCGGCCTTTTTTGTGCGCGCTGTTTGCCGCGTGGCTGTCGAAGCGGAGTGAACCATTCAAGCAGGTGAGCATGTATTTCATTGCCGGTTGACCGGTACTCAACAGCCGCTGCGCGAAGCTGGAGCCACGGTAAGAACGCCGTTGCAACCAAGGACTCCCAGCAATGAACAAAGACATCATTTCCGGCAAGTGGTCGCAGCTGAAGGGCAAGGCCCAGGCCAAGTGGGGCGATCTGACCAACGACGACTTCGATGTGGCCGAAGGTAATGCCGAGTATCTGGCCGGTCGCCTGCAGGAACGTTATGGCTGGGCCAAGGACCGTGCGGAGAAGGAAGTGCGCGAGTTCCAGGACGCGGTGAGCAAGGACTACCCGGACTACAAGTAAGCGCTTCGGTTTCCCCCACAACACGACGCCCGCACCGTGAGGTTGCGGGCGTCGTGTTGTCTGCGCGGGACGATCAGCGCGTCGGCGGGTCCGGCACGTAGCGGTTGGGGAACGCCTGCGGTTCGCGCGGCAGGCGCGAGGGCGAATCCACCAGGATGCCGCGCGCACGCAGGTTGCGGGCGCTGTCGTAGCGCAGCTGCAATACCTGTGCGGGGCTGCGGCTGGCGCGCTCGAAGTCGGTATCGCGCACCGAGGACTGCTCGCGCGCACCGTGGCCGGTACCCAGCGCTGGGGCCTGCGACTTGCTGGCGTAGCCTTCGATGCGGCTGGCACTGGCACTGGCACTGGCATCGGCCGCCGCTTCGGCCGCCGGGGCCGGCAGCGGCAGGCCACGGCGCAGGATCGGCTCGGGGCGCCAGCGACGTGCCTCTTCGAACACCGCCACGCCCACAACGCCGATGTTGTCCGGGCGGCCGGTGCGGCTGGCATAGCTGCCGCTGGGGCTGCTGAACACGAACTGCGCCACTTCGTCCTGGCTCTTGCGCCAGCCGGTGATGTCGGCGCGCTGGCCGGGGCTGAGCACGTAGCCGGTCTGCGAGGGATCGGCATCCTCGCCGGAGATGGCGTTGACGCCGTCCACCGACAGCACCACCAGCACCCGGCGCGGGCTGTCGTTGTACAGGCGCACGGCGTAGCGGTGGCCGCGCTCGCCGGCCACCCAGCGCTGGCCCTCGGCGGGGTAGCTGCGCAGTTCGGTGCCACGGTCGCGGTCGACCAGGGTCATGCGCACCGGGCCGCCTTCGTAGGCCGGTGGCGGAGGTGGCGCCGGGCGGAAGCCGGCCAGGGGCAGGATCAGCAGCAGGGGCAGCAGGCGTTTCATCGGGCGTCTCCAGCGGGGTTGGGTGAATGAACGCGCCGCAGGCCCTGACGGGGTTGGTGGCGTGCAAGGTAAACTGGCCCCGTTCATCGAAGGTTACCCCACGCAGTCATGACGACCCGAGTCCTTACCGGCATCACCCCCTCCGGCACGCCCCACCTGGGCAACTACGTTGGCGCCATCCGTCCGGCCATCGCCGCCAGCCGCGCGCCGGGGATCGAGAGCTTCTTCTTCCTGGCCGACCTGCACAGCCTGATCAAGTCGCAGGACCCGCAGCGCACCCAGCGCGCGACCCTGGAGATCGCGGCCAGCTGGCTGGCCTGCGGCCTGGACCCGGAACATGTGTGGTTCTACCGCCAGAGCGACATCCGCGAGACCACCGAGCTGATGTGGTTCCTGACCGCCATCGCCAGCAAGGGCATCCTCAACCGGGCGCACGCCTACAAGGCGGCAGTGGACAAGAACCGCGAGGAAGGCGTGGACGAGGACGCAGGCGTCAGCGCCGGCCTGTTCATGTACCCAGTGCTGATGGCCGCCGATATCCTGATCTTCAAGGCCAACCAGGTGCCGGTGGGCCGTGACCAGATCCAACACATCGAGATGGCGCGCGATTTCGCCCAGCGCTTCAACCACGTGTACGGCAAGGAGTACTTCCCGCTGCCGGACGTGGTGATCGATGAGCAGGTGGCGACGCTGGCCGGCCTGGATGGCCGCAAGATGAGCAAGAGCTACCACAACACCATTCCGCTGTTCGTGCCGCGCGAGGAGCTGAAGAAGCTGGTGTTCTCGATCCTGACCGACTCGCGCGCACCGGGTGAGCCGAAGGACACCGAAGGCTCGGCGCTGTTCCAGATGTACCAGGCGTTCGCCACGCCGGAACAGACCGCAGAGTTCGCCAAGGCGTTCGCTGCCGGCATCAGCTGGGGCGACGCCAAGCAGCAGCTGTTCGAGCGCATCGACAGTGAACTGTCGCCGCTGCGCGAGCGCTACAACGCGCTGATGGCCGAGCCGGAGAAGATCGAAGCGCTGCTCAAGCGCCGTGGGCAGCAGCTGCGCGAGCAATTGGCGGCACCGCTGCTGGAAGAACTGCGCCACGCCGTGGGCCTGCGCGACCTGTCCACGGCGGGCAACATCGCCAGCGAAGATGCCGGCGTGGCCCGCGTGGCGCCGCCGCAGTTCAAGCAGTACCGCGAGAAGGACGGCCGGTTCTACTTCAAGCTGACCGCCGGCGACGGCACGCTGCTGATCCAGAGCGAAGGCTTCGATTCGCCGCGTGATGCCGGCCAGCTGATTGCCGTGATCAAGCAGGCCGAGCAGGGCGACCAGCTGCAGAGCGAGCTGTTCAAGCTGGACGCCGAGGTGGACGCCGTGCTGGCCGCGCTGGCCGTGTTGCGCGAAGCGGCCTGATCGCCGGGCCTGCCTGCCCTTTGTAGAGTCGAGCCATGCTCGACTTTGCTCCGCCCCTGTAGAGCCGAGCCCGTGCTCGGCTGGGTAGCAACGCAGCCGAGCATGGGCTCGGCTCTACAGGGACGCCCCCGCCGGCACGACCGTGGCACAGCACCCATGGCATGATGTCCACGCGCCGCCGGCGCGATGACATGGAGTCTGCGATGGCCTGGTTGTCGATGCTGCTGTTCCTGCCCTGGTTCCTGCTGCTGGGCAGCCTGTACTGGCTGTTCCCGCGCCAGCCGCGTAGCGCGCGGCGGCGCCTGTTCGATGGCACCACCCTGGTACTGGCGTTCGCGCTGAGCATTGTGTCGATGCTGTGGGGCTACCGCATCGGCGTGGTGCAACCCGGCGCCGGCCCGATCTGGCCGCAGGTGCTGGCGGTGCTGTACGCCTACGGCGCGTTCCTGGCGGTGCTGGTGCTGGCGTTGCTGCTGCGACCGCGCTGGCTGGACCGGTAGTGCCGGCGATGCTGCAGGCGCTGGCGGATGCCGGCCTGGGCGTGGAAGCGGTGGACTGGTTGCTGCTCACGCACGTGCACCTGGACCACGCCGGCGGCGCCGGCCTGCTGATGCAGCAGCTGCCCAACGCAAAGGCGGTGCTGCACCCGCGCGGTGCGCCGCACATGATCGACCCGACCCGGCTGATCGCCGGTGCCACGGCGGTGTATGGCGCCGACGAGATCGCGCGCAGCTATGGCCGCATCGAGGCGATTCCGGAGTCGCGCGTGGTGGTGGCCGAAGACGGCCACCGCATCGATCTGGCCGGCCGCGAGCTGGTGCTGCTGCACACGCCGGGTCACGCGCTGCATCACTATTGCGTATGGGATGCGCGCAGCCGCAGCTGGTTCACCGGCGATACCTTCGGTATCTCCTACCGCGAGCTGGACAGCGTGCAGGGCGCTTTCATCTTCCCGACCTCCTCGCCGGTGCAGTTCGACCCGGAGGCGATGAAGGCCTCGATCCAGCGCATGCTGGGCTACGGCCCGCAGGCGATGTACCTGACCCACTACGGTCGTGTGGAACAGGCGGAGAAACTGGCCGGCGACCTGTTCGAGCAGATCGATGCGATGGCCGCCATCGGCCGCCAGTGCGACGGTCGACCGGACCGCCATCGTTGCCTGTTGGCCGCGTTGCAGGCGCTGTATCTGGAACGTGCACAGCTGCATGGCTGTGCGCTGGACGATGCGGCAGTGACCACCGTGCTGGCGATGGATATCGAGCTCAACGCACAGGGCCTGGCCTGCTGGCTGGATCGCATCAGCAGGTAGATCCACGCCCTGCGTGGATGACGCGGGCCCAAGCCGCGCCGTGATGTCACGACCACGTTACACTCTGGTGACTTCCAAGCTAGCCGTGGTACTGCCGTGAATCCGATGCGCGTGTTGCTGCTGTCGTCCTGCCTGTTCGTCGGTGGCCTTGCCCATGCGGCCAACGACCTGCCGGGTGGCGGCATCGATCCGCAGGCGCTGTCGCGCCATGTGCGCGTTCTGGCGTCGGATGAATTCGAGGGCCGCGCGCCGGCCACCGAGGGTGAAGAGCGCACGGTGCAGTACCTGATCGAGCAGTTCCGCAGCTACGGCCTGCAGCCCGGCGGCGTGGATGGCAGCTGGGTGCAGCCGGTCCCGTTGGTGCGCGCGCAGCTGGACGGCCCGGCCAAGGCCAGCCTGTCGCTGAAGCAGGGCAAGCGTGCGCTGGCCAATGGCGTGGACGTGACCCTGCAGAGCCTGCAGCCGCGCAAGCGCGTGCAGATCAGGAATGCGCCGCTGGTGTTCGTCGGCTATGGCATCGATGCGCCGGAACGCCAGTGGAACGACTACAAGGACGTGGACCTGCACGGCAAGATCGCCGTGGTACTGATCAACGATGCCGATTTCGAAGCCGATGCACCGGGCGCATTCGACGGCAAGGCGGTGACCTACTACGGCCGCTGGACCTACAAGTTCGAGGAAGCCGCACGCCGTGGTGCCGAAGGCGTGCTGATCGTGCACGAGACCGCGCCGGCCGCCTACGGCTGGGCCACGGTGAAGAGCTCGGGCACATCGCCGCTGTTCGACATCGAGCGCGGCCAGGACGAGGCGATGGCGCAGCACACGCCGCTGCGTGGCTGGATGCAGCGCGAGCTGGCCGAGGCGATCTTCGCCGACGCCGGCCTCGACTTCGATGCCGAGAAGCGCAAGGCGATGCGCGCCGACTTCCGTCCTGTGGCACTGGACAACGCCAAGCTGAGCGTGGACTTCGCGCTGAAGCGCGAGCAGGTGGTGACCCGCAACGTGGTGGCCAAGCTGCCCGGTGGCGAGCATGGCGACGAGGCGGTGATCTTCTCTGCGCACTGGGATGCGTTCGGCATCGGCCAGCCCGACGCCAAGGGGGACCGCATCCGCCGCGGTGCGATCGACAACGCCACCGGCGTGGCCACGGTGCTGGAACTGGGCCGGGTGTTCGCCGCCGGCCCGCAGCCGCAGCGCACGCTGTACTTCGTGGCGCTGACCGCCGAAGAGAAGGGCCTGCTGGGCGCCAGCTACTACGCCGCGCACCCGCTGGCGCCGCTGGACAAGACCGCCGCGGTGCTGAACATCGAAATGTTCAGCCCGGATGGCCCGACCCGCGACATCGCGTCGTGGGGCAACGGCCGGGTCTCGCTGGAAGGCGACCTGGAACGCGTGGCCAAGGCCCGCGGCCGCAGCTACAGCCCGGACCCGAACCTGGAAGCGGGCTTCTTCTACCGCGCTGACCACTTCGCCTTCGCCCGCCTGGGCGTGCCGGCAATCACCATCGGCCCGGGCCTGGACAAGCTGGACGGTGGGGTTGAAGCCGGCCGCGCGCTGCGCGAGAAGTACTTCGCCGATTGCTACCACCAGGCCTGCGATGCCTGGACGCCGAGCTGGGACCCGAGCGGCCACGCTGCCGATACCCTGCTGGTCTACGATCTGGGCGCGGAGCTGGCCAACAGCCGCCGCTGGCCGACGTGGGAAAAGGAATCGGAGTTCCGCGGCGCGCGCGACAAGAGCGAAGCGGCCCGCCGCTGAGGTAGTGCCGGCCGCTGGCCGGCAACTGCCTGCTATTTCCGGAGGTTCATGAGGTTGCCGGCCAGCGGCCGGCACTACCGAAAGAAGGTGGCGTTGCCGGCCAGCGGCCGGCACTACCAAAGGAATGTTGAGTTGCCGGCCAGCGGCCGGCACGACCGAAAGAATGTGGAGGTGTCGGCCAGCGGGCGGCACGACCGGGTGTTCGTCAGCGCCGGCGCAGCAGCTTCCACGCGCCCCAGCCGCTGGCGGCGAGCGCTGCCAGATAGCACGCCACCATCGTGCGCAGGCCGACCAGCGATCCGCCGTTGACGCCGCGATGCAGGCGCAGTTGCAGCGAGCTGTGGCCGCTGCCCAGGTCCACTGCCAGCTGCAGCGCCAGTGCGGCGCAGAACAGCAGCAGGGCGATCCCGAAACCGATGCGTGGCCATGCGGCCTGTGCGCTGGGGCGGCGCAGCAGCCAGGCCAGTGCCGTGGCTGCGGCCAGCGTCACCGCGATCCACATCAGTGGAGGAGCGGGAGACGCAGCGGCCACCGGCATTGCACCGGTGGCCGCGATCAGGGCAACGCGCTTACTTGCGGGTGCCGTCGAGCCAGTTCGGGCCCTTGTTGGTGAGGAAGAACACATAGACCACCAACGATACCGCGATCGTGGCAGTCACGTAGAGGGCGAACCAATCGACGTGGCCGGTCTTCAGCGCGCCCTGGTACAGCAGCGGGGCGGTGCCGCCGAACAGCGAGTTGGCCAGCGCATAGCCCAGGCCCACGCCCAGTGCACGCACATGGGTGGGGAACAGTTCGGCCTTTACCACCGCATTGATGGAGGTGTAGCCGGTGAGGATGACGAACGCCAGCGCCAGGGTCAGGAAGGCCAGGGTGGCGTCATGCTGGTGCGGCAGCTGGGTGATCAGGTACCAGCTGTACAGCACGCCGCCGACGCCGAAGAACACCAGCAGGGTTTTGCGGCCGATGATGTCCGACAGCCAGCCACCGACCGGCTGCAGCACCATCAGGAAGGCCAGCACGCCCAGGTTGATCAGGGTGCCGGTCATCGGATCGTTGCCGGCGAAGGCGCTCTGGATCATCTTCGGGCCGTTCACCGAGTAGGTGTAGAAGGCCACGGTGCCGCCGGCGGTGATCAGGAAGCACAGCAGCAGCGGTCGCCACTGGTGCACGAACAGCTCGTACATCGAGCCGGACTTCTGCGCCTTGCCCTCGCGCGCGGCCTCGATGGACGACTCCGACAGCGACTCGTCCATGCCACGGCGCAGCCAGAACACCACCACCGCGGCGATGCCGCCGATGCCGAAGGCGATGCGCCAGCCCCACTCGGAGATTTCCGGCTTGCCCCAGAAGGTCAGCATCAGCAGCAGGGTCAGCTGGGCCAGCACGTGGCCGCCAACCAGGGTGACGTAGTGGAAGGACGACAGGAAGCCGCGGCGGCCGGGAATGGCGGCTTCGGACATGTAGGTGGCGCTGGCGCCGTACTCGCCACCGGTGGCGAAGCCCTGCAGCAGCCGTGCGAACAGCAGGATGACCGCGGCCCAGATGCCGATGCTGGCGGCGGTGGGGGTGATGGCGATCAGGAACGAGCACAGCGCCATCAACGTGACCGAGACGGTCAGCGCCAGGCGGCGGCCATGGCGGTCGGCGAAGCGGCCGAAGAACCAGGCGCCGATCGGGCGCATCAGGAAGGTCGCGGCGAAGATCGCCCACACGTACATCGTGGAGTTCTTGTCGTCGGGCGAGAAGAACTGCGATTCGAAGTACACGGCGAACACCGAGTACACGTAGACGTCGTACCACTCCACCAGGTTGCCGGCGGAGCCTTTGAGGGTGTTGGAGATCGACCGCCGCAGGGCGGCGCGGTCGTTCGCGGGGACAGCAGGTTGGGGCGTGGTGCTCATCTGGGTGGGAATCCTCGATGCGGCGCGTCCGTGCGCAGGGAAAACGGCGCCCGGCCTTGGGGCGGCGCGGCCGGGCAGCCCTCTTGGTACTGCATCGACCGTCAACACGGGGTAGCAGACCAGAGCAGGGTGCATGGATGGATGACAGCGTGCCACCGCATGGGGTCCCGGACCATACTCAAAACGTCCTAGAATCCGCCTTCCCCCGGCTCCCTGGTGTGTCATGTCGGCTCCCCCCTCTTCGTCTGCGGCTGCCCCCCGGGGTGGCCTTGTCGCGCTGGCACTGCTGCTGGTCTACGTGGTCTGGGGCTCGACCTACCTGGGCATCGCCAAGGCCCTGCACGGCGGCGCACTGCCGCTGACGATGGTCTCCGGCAGCCGCTTCATCATTGCCGGCGGCCTGATGTTCCTGGCGCTGCGCCTGTTCTGGAAGCTGCCGAACCCGACCCTGCGGCAATGGCGCAACCTGGTCATCATGGGCGTGACCATGCTGGTGCTGGGCAACGGCATGGTGGTGCTGGCCGAGCGCGAGGTGTCCTCGGGCCTGGCCGCCACCGCGGTGGCCTCGGTGCCGCTGTGGATGGCGCTGTTCTCGGCGCTGCGCGGGCAGCATGCCAGCCGCGGTGAGTGGCTGGGCATCGCCATCGGCTTCCTCGGTGTGGTCTGGCTCAATGCCGGCAGCAGCCTGACCGCCTCGCCGACCGGGCTGGTGCTGCTGCTGATCGCGCCGATCGGCTGGGCGTTCGGTTCGGTGTGGGCACGCGGGCTGGACCTGCCGGGCCCGTTCATGACCGCGGCCGGGCAGATGATCTGCGGTGGCGTGCTGCTGGTGCTGATCGGCCTGGCGGTCGGCGAGCGCCCGAGCACGCTGCCCGATACCGGTGGCCTGCTGGCGATGGCCTACCTGTGCGTGTTCGGCTCCATCGTCGCGTTCACTGCCTACGTGTGGCTGCTGCAGAACGTGCGCCCGGCGCTGGCCGGCAGCTATGCGTACGTCAATCCGGTGATCGCGGTGCTGCTCGGCGCGCTGCTCAACGGTGAGCGCTTCGGCTGGCGCGACCTGCTGGCGATGGCGGTGATTCTCCTGGGTGTGGTGGTACTGACGATGGCAAGGACGCGAAAGAGATGAGCATGGACGAGAAAGAACAACGCCGGGGCCTGCTGGTCACCGCGTCCACCTTCGTGATCTGGGGCCTGGTGCCGGTGTACTGGCACCTGCTCAACGAGGTGCCTTCGTTCCAGATCATCGCCCACCGCATCATCTGGAGCACCGTGCTGGTGCTGGGCTGGCTGCTGATCAGCTCGCGCCTGGGCTGGTGGCAGAAGATCGCCGCGCAGCCGCGCGCGCTGCCGATCCTGCTGGTGTCGAGCCTGACCATCGCCTTCAACTGGGGCCTGTACATCTGGGCGGTCAACGCCGGTCATGTCATCGAGACCAGCCTGGGCTACTTCATCAACCCGCTGGTGAACGTGCTGCTGGGCGTGCTGGTGCTGAAGGAACGCCTGCGCCGCCTGCAATGGGTGGCGGTGGCGATGGCGGCGGTGGGCGTGGCCTGGCTGACCATCGACGCCGGCACACCGCCGTGGATCGCGCTCGGCCTGGCTTGTTCGTTCGGCCTGTATGGGCTGTTGCGCAAGCTGGTCTCGGTCGACCCGGTGGCCGGCCTGGGCGTGGAAAGCATGTACCTGTTCCTGCCGGCGCTGGCCTTCGCGATCTGGGCGGAAAACGGCCATGGCGGTGCGTTCTTCCATGGCTGGGGCTGGCGCAACGACCTGCTGCTGATCTTCGGTGGCGCAGTCACCGCCGTACCGCTGATCGGCTTTGCCTACGGAGTGAAGCGCATTCCGCTGTCGCTGGTCGGCATCCTGCAGTACATCGCACCGAGCCTGCAGCTGCTGCTGGGCGTGTTCTTCTTCCACGAAGCGTTCGATACCGCCAAGGCGATCGGCTTTGCCGCGATCTGGGCCGGCCTGATCCTGTTCGTCGGCGACAACATCCGCACGATGCGCGCCAAGCGCTAGCGCCGGCGGGGCTGCGGGGTCGGATCCCTCCGCAACGCGGAGGGCTCTGACCCTGTTCTATCCGTCGCCTGGGGTCAGAGCCCTTCGCAGGGCGAAGGGATCCGACCCGCTTCCACCCAAAAAAGAACGGCGCCCCGAGGGGCGCCGTTCTGCTTCCGTCCACGGCCAGGAGAGAGGGATGGCCGTGGCGGGAACGCGGTTGCAGGCTTAGAAGCGCTGCTGGTACTTCATGTACATGAAGCGGCCGATGTCGAAGCCACCGTAGTAGGTGAAGCTGCTGTTCGGCTGGCTGTACATGATCGGACCCTGGTGGTTGAACACGTTGTTCACGCCCAGCGACACGGTGCCATCCCACGGCAGGCTGTAACGCACCTGCAGGTCGTGGAAGGTGTTGGAGCCCACCTTGTTGGTCGGCGACGCGCTGGTGTACGACGAGTTGAAGCCCGGCAGGTTGCACTCATCCATGTACGAGCACTTCTCCTTCATGCTGGAGTAGTAGCGCGCGGTCCAGCCGATGCCGAGGTCGCCGTACTGCCAATCCAGGTTGAAGGTGGAGCGCACGCGGAAGTCGCCGGCCCAACCGGTACGCTGTTCCACCGGGGTGGTGGCGGCGCTGTCGTTGCGCTGCTCCAGGTAGTCGGTGTAGGTGGTGTTCCAGTTGACGGCGAACTTGCCGAACGCGGTTTCCGGCAGGCGGTAGCGCACGTTGATGTCATAGCCGGCGGTTTCGCGGTAGCCCGCGTTGACCAGCGAGCGGTCCAGCGAGTTGACCTGGCCGTTGCTGCCACGGGTGAAGCGGCCGCAGGCGGCATCCGAACCCTGCACGTAGCACTGTTCCAGGATGTTGGTGGCCGACTCACCGACGATGGCGTTGTCGATGCGGATCTTCCACCAGTCCAGGCTGACGTCCAGGCCCTGCACGAAGTCCGGGCTGTAGACCAGGCCGACGGTCCAGGTCTTGGCGGTTTCCGGCTTCAGGCCCGGGTTGGAGCCCGAGCTGAAATCGGTGGTGGCCTGCTGGCCGGGCTTGGTGGCCACGCTGCCATCGCTGTTGAGCTGGCGGAAGTTGGCCGGCACCTTCAGCGCCTGGCAGCGGGCAGCAACGGTCGGGCTGGTGGCGGCGGTACCGAAGGAGGTATCGCACGGATCGGTGAACGAGTCGCGGCTGCTGACGGTGCCGCCGTACAGGTCATCCACGGTCGGCGCACGGAAGCCGGTGCCGTAGGTGGCGCGCACCAGCAGGCTGTCGATCGGCTTCCACTTCAGGCCGAACTTGCTGTTGGTGGTCGAACCGAAGTTGTTGTAGTCCGAGTAGCGACCGGCCATGTCCAGCGACAGTTCGCGGGCGAACGGCAGGTCGGCCAGCAGCGGCACCTGCAGCTCCAGGTAGACCTCGTTGAGCGAGTAGTTGCCGCGGGTCGGCTGGCCGCTGGTGCCGGCGATCTCGCCCTTCTGCACCATCGTGTCCGGAGTGTAGCTGGCTTCTTCGCTGCGGTGCTCGAAGCCCATCGCGGCCAGGATGTCGCCGGCCGGCAGGGTGAACAGCGAGCCGGAGATGTTGCCGCTGGCGACCTTGGTGGTGCTCTGCATCTTGTCGACGAAGCGGGTGAACAAGTAGTCCTGCACGTCCTGGTTGCTCAGCGAGCCGGGGCCGGTGTAACCCATCGGGGCGGCCGGGTTCCACGGCACGCAGCCGGCGATCACCGCGCCCGGCGCACCGCAGCGGGCCACGTTGCCGTCCATGAAGGACGGGCCGACGGCCAGGTTGACGTGCGGCTGGTACATGCTGCCGGTACCGATGCGCTCGCCTTCGTTGCGGTTGTACATGTAGTTGACGTTCCAGTCCCAGTACCGCGAACCGGTTTCGAAGCTGCCTTCCAGACCAATGCTGGCGCGCTTGGTTTCCAGGTTGTTCTCGGTGCCGCGCGGCAGTTCCTCGGTACGGTGCGCGAACAGCGCATCCTGGCCCCACAGGTTGAACGCGCTGTCCTTGGACAGGGCGGCACGGCTGCCATTGCGGGCCTGTGCGGCGCTGACCGAGTACGGGTAACCGGCCAGGTGCTTGGTCGACTCGCGCTTGCTGTACAACGCGTCGGCGACGATGCGCAGGTTGTCGGTGATCGAGAAGCCACCGTTGGCGAACACCGAGGTGCGTTCCAGGCCTGTCAGCAGGCTCATGTTCGACTTGGTGTTGGCACCATCAGCCGGGTCCGGCGCATGGAAGTTGCCGGCCTTGCCCGGGTCGCCGCCCGGGCCTACCGTCAGGTTCTTGCCACCGACGGTGACGTAGCCCCACGGGGTGTTGCCATTGAGGCCATCGTTGGGGTGGCGCGGGCCGTTGGTGTAACGGCTGAACGCGCGGTCCTTGCCCAGCACCTCATCTTCCTTGGTGCGCTCGGCACCCACGCTGAACCAGCCGCGCTCGAAGGTCTTGCCGAAGGTCGCGCTGTAGGCGCGCTTCTGGCCGTCACCCTGGCCGTACTGGCCGACATAGACGCTGGCTTCGCCACCATCGAAATTCTTGCGGGTGATGATGTTGACCACGCCGGCGATGGCATCGGAGCCGTACAGCGCGGAGGCGCCGTCGGTCAGCACTTCCACGCGCTCGACGATGGACGACGGGATCGAGGCCAGGTCGGAGTAACCGCCGGCGCTGATGCCCATGCGGCGGCCGTCGATGAGCACCAGGCTGCGTTCCGGGCCCAGGTTGCGCAGGCTGACGTACATGCCGCCGAAGTCGCGCGAGGAGGTCAGCGACGAGGCGCGGCTCATGCTCGGCGCACCGGCGGCAGGAATGTCCTGCAGGATGTCAGCGACGTTGACGTAGCCCTTCTTCTCGATCTCGGCGCGGTTGAGCGCGACCACCGGCTGTGCGGTTTCGACACTGGCCTGGCGGATGCGCGAGCCGGTGATTTCGATGCGGTCGAGGTTGGTCGGGGTATCGCCGGCGCTCTGTGCGAAGGCGGGGGTGGTGCAGCTGGCGGCCAGCGCGATGACGATCGCGTTGCGCAGCGGATTGGTTTTCAGGGACATCCGTGAAATCTCGTGTTTCAGTAAAAACAAGCGCCCGTTCTATGGGCGCGTGGGGTGCTGCAAACCAACGTGGGGGGCGCGATTCTAGAATGTTTCCATTCGTAACTGTTTGTCTCGGCGCCGCTGGAAGTGCGCGAAAATGAATCGCAACCAACAATCCACAGATGCGCTGTGCGCAGCGTCACGCGCGCTGCGTTTGCGATGGGCAGAGGCATCGATAGCGGCACGAAGCTGGCACGCTTGAGTGGTTGCGACAACGCGTCGCAATACGCGCTTGTATGCAGGCGCGCAGCCGTTGTGATGCACCTGCCCGCATGAAATGCTCTTCGCATTGTCATCGAAGGCAGGAGACGAAGGAATGATCCAGCTTGAAGAAGCACGCCGTCGCGTGGAGGCTGCACTTGCCAGCGACGATGAGCCGGTTGCCATCACGCATGAGCACGAAGTGGTCGAAGGCTGGCTGTTCTGCTTCCAGTCGCTGCGCTACCTGCAATCCGGCGAAATCTCGGATGCATTGGCCGGCAATGGGCCGATCTTCGTCGACCGGCACACAGGCGAGCAGCACGCGCTGGGCACGGCGTATCCGCCCGAGGAGGTCCTTCGCCAGCATCTGGCCGCGCGCGGCCCCGCCGTCTGATGCTGCGGCGGCGGATTTCTGAGTTCGGCAACGTGAAAGGGACGGAGCCTTCGCTCCGTCCCCTTGCGTGATGCGCAGTCCACCGCTGCGCGATGCTCAGGTTTCGCGCAGCGCCGTGGTGATCGGCAAACGTGCCGCGCGCAGGGCCGGGAACAGGCCGCCGACCAGGCCGATGCCCAGTGCCCATTTCAGGCCGGTCCACAGCAGTTCCGGCGACACATGGAACTTGAACACCACTGCGCTGAAGTTGCTGCCGATGGTGGACACGCTGTAGCCATTGAACAGCAGCCACGCCACCGCACAGCCGAGCAGGCCACCGAGCAGCGCCAGCAGCATCGTCTCCAGCATCACTGCCGTCACCACCGGCAGGCCGCGGAAGCCGATCGCACGCATGGTGGCGATTTCGCGGGCGCGCGTGGCGACGGCCGCATACATGGTGTTGAGCGCGCCAAACACCGCACCGACCGCCATGATCGTGCCGATCACCTTGCCAAGGATGTCGATCAACTTGGTCAGCCCGCCGCCCTGCTTGCTGTAGTACACGCGGGTGGTTTCCACGTCCAGTTTCAGGCGCGGGTCGGCGGCGACGGCGGCCTTGAACTGATCGAAGCCTGCCTTGCCCTCGGTGCGCACGCTGATCGACTGCCAGGCGCTGCGCTGGTAGGTGGTGGCCAGCGTATCGGCGTCGGTCCACAGTTCCGAATCATGCGCATCGCCGGTGGCGAACACACCCACTACGGTCCAGGTCTGGTTGCCCAGGGTCAGTGTCCTGCCCACCTCCATGTCGCGGAACTGGCCCTTGGCGCCCTGGCCGACCACGATCTCGCGCAGGCCAGTGGCGAACTTGCGGCCCTCGACGATCCTGACTTTGTCATGCACCGCCCACGCCTGCGGGCCCACGCCGCGGAACTGCGCATTGACGTCGGTGCCATCGGACTTCGACACCAGGTTGACCACCTGCGACAGCTCCGGCGACAGCAGCGGTCGGCCCTGCGCATCGCGGCTGATGCCGGGCAGGGTGCACAGCATCGGTACCTGCTCGCGGGTGATCACCGAGTTGGTCTCGGCCTGCGAGCCACCGCGCAGCACGATGGCGGTGGTGTCATCGCCGGTGTTGTTGAGCGTGGCCTGGAAGCCTTCGCCCATCGCCAGCATTGCCACCAGCACGCCGACCACGCCGGCGATGCCGACCACGATCACCGAAGACGCGCCCCAGCGCTGCGGCAGGCTGGCCACGCCGATGCGGGTGGCGGCCAGCGCCAGTCGCCCCCCGCGGGTCAGCAGCAGCCACAGGGCCACCAGCACCGCCACGGCCAGCACGCCGGTCCACGGCAGGCTGATCCACAGCGCCAGGCCGACCGCCAGCAGCAGCACTGTTACGCCGTTGCCCAGCCACTTCTTGAGTTTGCTCTTGAACATGTCTGTGTTCTCCTCAGCGACCGGCCAGTGCGTCGACGATCTTCAGGCGCTTGGCACGCAGCGCCGGCAACAGGCCGACGATGATGCCGATCACCACGATCAGGCCCAGCCCCATCAGCCAGGTTGGCGTCGGCACGTGCGGCGGCAGCATGCCCATGCTCTTCGGGCCGATGGCCGGCAGGATCAGGGCGGCCAGGCCCATGCCGATCAGGCCGCCCAGGCCGATCAGCAGCACCGATTCCACCATCACCAGGGTCAGCACGGTGCTGTCCTTGAAGCCCAGCGTTTTCAGCGTGGCCAGCTCCGGCACGCGCTCGCGCACGGCCTGCGCCATGGTGTTGCCTGTCAACAGCAGCAGGGTGAAGAACACCGCGCCCATGATCGAGGTGACGATCATGCCGATATCCGCGAACTGCTTGACGAAGGCCTGCTGGAACGCCGATTCGGTCTGGGTCTTGGTCTCGTGGTCGGAGTTGGCCGAGATCGCGTCGATCGCCTGCGCCACCCGCGAAGAGTGGTCCGGGTTGTCCAGCGTTACCGTGTACCAGCTCACCTGGTTCTTGATGTAGTCGTTGGATTCATCGAAATACTTCCAGTTCATCATCAACTGGCGTTCTTCGTTGGCGGCCAGCGCACGGTCCTTGGAACGGTAGATGCCCTTGAGCAGCAGCGGCCAGTCGTTGCTGCCGCCACGCGGGAAGATCGTGGCCTGCAGCGGGATGGTGTCGCCGATCTTCCAGCCGAACTGCTTGGCCAGGGTTTCGCCGACGATGGCGCCGGTACGGGTCTGCTTCCAGTCTTCCAGCTGTGCCGGGTCGATCTGCAGCTCGCGGTAGACATCGAAGTAGTTGGGGGACACCGAGAAGTTCGGGAAGAAGTTCTTCGGGTCCTGGTAGATGCCGCCGAACCACATGCCATAGGCCACGTCGCGCACGCCGGCCACCTGCCGCACCTGGGCTTCCAGGCGGATCGGCAGCGACTGGGTGATCGACAGCCGCGATGCGACCACCAAGCGGTTGGCGCCTTCCACGCTGCCGCCGGAGGTGAATGCCACGCGCACCGAATCGAGCATGCCGAACAGCAGGAACGCGGCCACCACGGAGAGCAGGGTCAGCAACGTGCGGGTACGGCTGCGGAACAGCTGCGCCCACACCAACGAGAAGTATTTCATCGCCGTGGCCTCCGTCAGTGGGCCAGCGGCGCGTCGGCCAGCTCGCCCTTGTCCAGGTGCACCGTGTGCGTGGCGTACTCGGCGGCCTTCGGGTCATGGGTGACCATGATGATGGTCTTGCCATGCTCGCGGTTGAGCTGCTGCAGCAGGCCGAGGATCTCCTCGGCGGACTGGCGGTCGAGGTCGCCGGTCGGTTCGTCGCAGATCAGGAAGGTCGGGTCGGATACGATCGCCCGGGCGATTGCCACGCGCTGCTGCTGGCCGCCGGACAGTTCATTCGGGCGGTGGCTGCGGCGGTCGGCCAGGCCGACCAGGGTCAGCGCGATCTCGGCATTGCGGCGGCGCTGCGCCGCATTGAGGTGGGTCAGCAGCAGCGGCAGTTCCACGTTCTTCTGCGCGGTCAGCATCGGCATCAGGTTGTAGAACTGGAACACGAAGCCGACGTGGTGGCTGCGCCAGGTCGACAGCTGGCCGCCGCTCATCTGGTCGATGCGCTCGCCCTCGATGCTGATCTCGCCGCCGCTGGGGTTGTCCAGGCCGCCGATCAGGTTGAGCAGGGTGGTCTTGCCCGAGCCGGACGGGCCCATCAGCGCGACGAAGTCGCCGCTGGCGATGTCCAGGTCGATGCCGTGCAGCACCTGCACTTTCTCGGGGCCACGCTGGTAGGTCTTGGTGATGTTGCGCAGTGAAACCAGGGTCGACATGGGTGGTTCTCCACGGAAGGCGGGAAACGGGGAAGCGCCACGGCAGGGGGCCGCAGGCGTGCGTCGAGCGGTGCTGCCGGCGGCGCCCGTGGGCGCCAGGCCGCTACTGCGCTTGTTTCTGTTGCACCTTGGCGCCATCGCGCAGGGTGTCCGGCGGGTTCAGCACCACCGATTCACCTGCGCTCACGCCCTTGAGGATCTGGCGGTCCTTGCCCATCGCCTGGCCGGCCTCGACCGTGCGCTGCTGCACGCGGCTTTCGTCACCCAGCACGAAGGCAACCGAGGCGCCCTCGCGCTGGACCACGGCGCCCGCCGGCACGCGCACGCCCTGCGGTTTGGCGGCCGCCTGCGGCTGCGCCTGTTCCAGGAAGCTGACGCGCACGCCCATCTCCGGCACGATGCGCGGGTCCTTCACCTTCAGCGCCACGCGCACCTTCACCGTGGCCTTGCCGCGGTCGGCGGTGGGGATGATGGCGATCACCTCGCCCGGAATCTTCCACTCCGGATAGGCGTTGAGCGTGGCTTCCACCGGCATCTTCGGCTGCACGCGGCCGATGAAGGCCTCGCCGACCTCGACTTCGATCTCCAGCGAGTCCATGTCGACGATGGTGCCGATGCCGGTACGGGTGAACCCACCGCCCGCTGACAGCGGCGAGACGATTTCGCCGGGCTGCGCGGCCTTGGCAGTGACCACGCCGGAGAACGGCGCGCGCACGATGTTGTTGTCCACGCCCAGATCGGCGATGGCCAGCTGGTCGTTGGCCACCCTGACGTTGCGCTGTGCGGTGTCCAGCTGTGCACGCAGGCTGTCACGCTGGGCCACCGCCTGGTCGTACTGCGAGCGCGACACCAGCTGCTGGCCGACCAGTGCCTGCAGGCGGCTGGCTTCAGCGGCCGCCTGCCTCTGCTGCGCTTCCAGCCCGGCCACCTGGCTGCGTGCGGCCTGCAGCTGCGAGGCATACAGGCTGCGCTGCGCGTCGGCATCGATCGGGTCCAGGGTGGCCATGATCTGGCCCTGTTCCACGCGCATGCCTTCCTCGATCATCACCTCGCGCACCTTGCCGGTGATCTTGGCCGATACCGTGGCCATGCGCCGGGCGACCACGTAGCCACTGGCATCGAGCACCGAACTGCTGGCGCTGCCCTGCTGGATGGCCACGGCGGGGGCGGTTTCCACGTCCACTGCCGGCGTACGCCCGAACAGGGCGAAGCCGACAGCGGCCAGCAACAACACGACCACGATGATCGCGATCCACAGCCAGCGGCGGCCACCGCCACTGCCGCCGGAGGCGGGCGGCGGCGATTTGCGGTCGATACGGAGTTCCTTCAACAGCTCGGCAGAAGCGTTCATTCGTTCCATCACAGGCGTTTGGGCGGGTGTGGCCGGAAGGGCGGGCGGCGGCGGTGCCGGCGGTGGAGCGTGCGGCACAGCATGCAGGCAGGCACAGCGATGACGGCAGTGACAGCTGTCACCCGATGACACTGACGGCGGCAACTGCGAAACGTGACCACGGCGGCACAGGATGGCAACGTCCCCGCTACCGGTACCGCCCATGGATCCGATCACCCCGTCGCTGGCCCGCCACAGCCGCGCCGCCAAGCGTACCGTGATCCGCGCTCGGTTGCGCCGGTGCCGCCCGGCCGGTGGTGGCGCCTGCGCGCAGGCGGCTGAACTGGCATGATCGGCGGCGATCGTCCCCGCCTGGAACCGCCCGTGCCGTCGACATGGCTTGCCTCGCTGCTGCGCCCCGCGCCGGACTCGGCGGTGGCCGATACGCTGCGCCGGGGAAAATCGCCCTGGAGCGAGGCAGTCCACCTGCTGTGGTCGGTGTGGATTTTCCTGACGCCCTTGCTTGGCCACGGCTTCACCCTGCGCTGGCTGCTGCTGACGCTGGCCAGCTATCCGGTGTTCCTGCTGCTGTACGCCAAGGTGATGGTGGCGCCGCGCCATCACGCTCCGCGCTATGCGCTGGGCCTGATCGCGATGTCGCTGGTGCTGCTGCCCTGGTATCCGTCCGGGCTGACCTACTTCGTGTTCGGCTGCGTGCTGCTGCGGGTGAGCGGACGCGGTGGCTGGTGGCAGTATCTGCTGCAGCTCACTGGCCTGAACCTTCTGTTCTGCAGCCTCGCGCTGCTGTTCCAGTACCCGTGGCAGAGCCTGGTCTGGATCCCGGCCGTGTCCTACATCGTGGGGCTGGTCGTGAACGTGGAAGCGCTCAACCAGCAGAAGGATGCGGCACTGCAGCTGTCGCAGGACGAGGTGCGGCGGCTGGCGGCCACTGCCGAGCGCGAACGCATCGGCCGCGACCTGCATGATCTGCTCGGCCACACCCTGTCGCTGATCACATTGAAGCTGGAGCTGGCGCGCAAGCTGCACGACCGCGGCGACGCGCGCGCGCGGCTGGAGATCGGCGAGGCCGAGGCCATCGCCCGCGAAGCGCTGGCACAGGTGCGCAGCGCGGTTACCGGCATCCGCGCCAGCGACCTGGCCGGTGAGCTGGCATCGGCGCGGCTGCTGCTGGAATGCCAGCAGGTCCACCTTCAATACGCACCACCACCGGCGATGCCGGTGGATGTCGAACGCGGGCTGGCGCTGGTGCTGCGCGAGGCCGCAACCAATATCGTGCGCCATGCACAGGCGACACAGGCACGGGTGGAGTTCATGCTGGAGGGACGCATGCTGGCGATGCAGATCCGCGACGATGGCCGTGGCGGCGTGCAGGCCGAGGGCAACGGGCTGAGCGGCATGCGCGAACGCGTGGCCGCCCTGGGGGGCAGCCTGCAGGTACAGTCCGCAAAGGGCGAGGGCACGCGACTGACCGTGCGCGTGCCACTGGCTGCCGCGACCACACCGTTGCCGCCGGGAGCGCCGCCGTCGCTGGCACAGGACGGTGCCGCATGATCCGCATCCTGCTGGCCGAGGATCAGGCGATGGTGCGCGGTGCACTGTCGGCGTTGCTGGGCCTGGAGCCGGATATCGAGGTGCTGGGCAGCGCCGCCGATGGCGAAACCGCGTGGCGGATGCTGCAGCAGCTGCAACCGGACATCCTGGTCACCGACATCGAGATGCCCGGCCTGTCCGGGCTCGAGCTTGCCCAGCGCATCGCGCGCCACGAGCTGCCGATCAAGGTGGTGATCGTGACCACCTTCGCCCGCGCCGGCTTCCTGCGCCGCGCGCTGGAAGCCGGCGTGCTGGGCTACCTGCTGAAGGATGCACCGGCCGAGAACCTGGCCGATGCCCTGCGCAAGGTGAAACAGGGCATCCGCGCGATCGACCCGCAGCTGGCACTGGATGCGTGGTCGCAGGCCGATCCGCTGACCGACCGCGAGCGCCGCGTACTGCGGCTGGCGGGCGAGGGCCGCACCGCCAGCGAGATCGCCGAGCAGCTGGGGTTGTCGCACGGTACGGTGCGCAATTACCTGTCCGAGTGCATCGGCAAGCTGGGCGTGGCCAACCGGATCGAGGCGTACCGGCTGGCGCGGCAGAAGGGGTGGTTGTAGCGGCGTGCGCCGACGCACTGGGAGCGCCGGGCGTTGCCCGGCGGATCATTTCCGCGACCGCGGGTGGGTGTCACTTTCTTTGCTCGTGCAAAGAAAGTAACCAAAGAAACACGCCGCCAGAGCGCGAGCCGGTGCTACGCACCGGTGCCCTGCGCTTCTCGGGGAATCAGGGGACGGCGCCGAACTCGCTACGCTCAAACACCGGCGCCTCTTCGCCCCTGATTCCCCTGCGATGCTCGGCTCGCTCAAGGCGGACCCAACGTCAAAAGCCACAGCTGCACCCAGTAGCAACTGTCTTGTCAGGGGCAGCCGAGGGCCACCTCGGCGTCTCGCTTACGGGCGTTGAGGATCACCAGCATTTTGCGCATGACCGCCACGAGCGCCACCTTGCTCGCTTTGCCTTTGGCCTTCAGGCCAGCGTAAAACGTGCGCAGTCTTGGCTCGTACCGGATGGCCGTCAGGGCCGCCATGTAAAGGGCTTCGCGTACCACCGCGCGCCCACCACTGATTCGCCGTTGGCCCTGCCAGGTGCCACTTTCGCGGTTCATCGGGGCCAGCCCCACCAGCGACGCTATGGCTTTGCTTCCCAAGCTGCCCAGTTCGGGCAACTCGCTGGCCAGTGTGCTGATCAGGATGG
>NZ_JBMRFS010000004.1:0-540736 GCF_049384825.1 Stenotrophomonas sp. CASM106 | reverse complement strand
CCCCCCCCCCCCCCCCCCCCCCCCCCCCCCCCCCGGCCCCCCACTACCGGGCCAGGGTCCACCCCTTCTGCACGCCGCAGGGGGATAATGGGGGCCCACGTCGGGCCGGTCGCCGCCATGAAAGAACTCACCCTGGACTCTGCTGTCGCCACGCTCCGCGCCGGCGGCGTGATCGCCTATCCGACCGAAGCGGTCTGGGGCCTGGGCTGTGATCCCTCGCATGAGGCGGCGGTGCACATGGTGCTGCGGCTGAAGCAGCGCCCGATCGAGAAGGGCATGATCCTGGTCGCCGCCGAATTGTCGCAGCTGGAGGGCTGGGTGCGCCTGCAGGCGTTGCCCGATGCCCGACAGCGCGCGGTGCTGGCCAGCTGGCCGGGTGCCAACACCTGGATCCTGCCGGCCGGTCCGCGCGCCCAGCCCTGGATTACCGGCGAGCACAGCGGCATCGCCGTGCGCATCAGCGCGCACCCGCTGGTCGCCGCCCTGTGCCGCGCCTGGGGGGGGCCCCTCGTCTCCACCAGCGCCAACCTGGCCGGTGAACCACCGGCACGCAGCCGTGCCGAGCTGGATCCACGCCTGCTGCGCCTGCTCGATGGCATCCTCGATGGCGAAACCGGCGGCCTGGCCCAGCCCACCCCGATCCGCGACGCGCTCAGCGGCAACGTGCTGCGCTCCTGAGCGGACGATTGCACTGCCACGCACAATCACGCACCCTGCCGCCATGAACCTGCTGCGCACCGCCCTGGGCCTGTGCCTGCTGCTGCCATGGACCGCACCAGCCGCCGAGGACGTGCGCGTCTACCGCTGCGTCGCCAGCAATGGCGCCGTGGCCCTGCAGGACAGGCCCTGCAGCAGCGGCCGGCAGGAGGTGCGTGACCTGCAGCGCCCGCGCGATCCGGCACCCCGGGTGGTGCGCAGTGACGCCCCTCCCGCGGCGCCCAGCGAGGTTCCGGTGATGCGCGATCGCGAAGTCCGCCACGTCTACATCCAGCCGCCACAACCGTTGTACGAGTGCGTGAGCGACGACGGTCGCCGCTACACCAGCGACAGCAACGAGGGCAATCCGCGCTGGGTCCCGTTGTGGACCAGCGTGTGGCTCCCGCACGGGCACCACGGCGCGGTCCATCCCGGTCCACGCCCGGGCTTCGGCACGCCGGTCGGTGCGCCGATCGGTGAAGGCACAGGCTACCGGCCGCCTGCGGTGGGCGTCGGCGTGCAGGTGCCGGCCGGCAGCGTGCTGGTCCGTGACAGCTGCCATGCGCTGCCGCCGCAGGACGTCTGTGCGCGCCTGCGTGACCGCCGCTGGGAACTGGACCGCCGTTACAACAGCGCGCTGCAGAGTGAGCGCACCGCCATCAGCAATGAACAGCGCGGCATCGACGCGCGCCTGTCGCGGGACTGCGAACGCTGAGCGCGATGCCTGCCGGGGCATGTACGCTGTGCGCATGAAGAACCTGATCTGGCTGGCCCTGGGCCTGTTCGCCGGCAACGCGTTGGCCGACGACGGGGTGATCTACCGTTGTACCTCCAGCAGCAGCGATGTGCCCACCCTGCAACGCACGCCCTGCCCTGCCGGCAGCAAGCAGCAGGTGGTGAGGGTGCCGGCCAGTGCTCCGCCGGCGCCGGCCTCAGCGGCACCCGTGCCGGCCGCGCCCGGACCGGCCGCGGCCACTGCGCCGTCCGTTCCCACACCCGCGCCTCGTCGCCCCGGCGAAGGACGCACGATCATGGAAGCTGGCATGGTCGAACGCGAAGGCGGCGATCTGATACTCGACAGTGCATCGCTGCCGCGCCAGGCCGATGCCGCGCCGGACAGCAATGCGCCGCCGAAGCCGCCGCTGCCACCGATCTTCCAGTGCACCGACAGCCAGGGCGGTGGCTACCTTCACGAATACGAAGCCGCCCCCGGGCGCTGCGAACTGATGACCGTGCAGGGACTGGGCGGCGCCACGCCGGTCAATGCCGCCGGCTGCGAAGTGGTGCGCGACCGCTGCGAGGAACTGCCGGACGTGCAGCGCTGCAGCAGCTGGCAGCAACGCTTCCGCGACGCACGTGGCCGTGAGCGGTTCGCCTCGCCGGAAAACCGCGACAACGCCCGTGGGGAACGCGAACGGCTGCAGGGCGTGCTGGAGGCCAGCAACTGCCCGGTACCGGGGTGACAGCCACCCGGTAGTGCCGGCCGCTGGCCGGCAATCGCAGGATCTTCAAATGATTCCAGTTGCCGGCCAGCGGCCGGCACTACCTTTTGGAAGATCAGAACCCGTAGCGCAGGAAGCCGCCATCCACCGCGATGCATTCGCCGGTGACATAGCTGGCCGCCGGCAGGCACAGGAAGCCGACGGCTGCGGCCACTTCCTCCGGCTCGCCGATGCGGCGCATCGGCGTGCGGTTGATCACTTCCTCGTAGTAGTCCGGGTCCGACAACGGACCGGACGTGCGCCGCGTGCGGATGTACCAGGGCGCCACCGCGTTGACCCGGATGCCATCCTCGGCCCACTCGACGGCCAGGTTGCGGGTCATCTGGTGCATCGCCGCCTTGGTCATGCCATAGACCACGCCACTGCGCACATGGGTCAGCCCGGACACGCTGCCGACATTGACGATCGACGACGACGCGTGCCGGGCCAGCAGCGGATGCGCGTAGCGCGACAGCTCGAAGGCCGAGAACAGGTTGGTCTCGAAGATCTTGCGCCATTCGTCCTCGGAATATTCCGTGGCCGCCTTGGTGACGTTGCCACCGGCATTGTTGACCAGGATGTGCAGGCCATCGCTGTGATCTTCCACCCAGTCCAGGATCTGCCGACGGTCCTCGTCATCGGAGACATCGGCCGCCAGCGCGTGCACCTGGTGCTGCGGATAGACATCCAGCAGTTCGTCGCGCGCCGTTTCCAGCATGTCGATGTCGCGGCCGACGATCATCAGGTCGGCGCCGAGGCCAGCCAGTTCGTGCGCAATGGCCAGGCCAATACCGGCGCTGGCACCCGTGATCAGGGCCGTCTGGCCGTCCAGGCGCCACCGTTGCTGGGTCATGAGTCCTCCGGGGCCGCGCCCGCTGTGTTTCGATGCCGCAAGGATACGCGCTCACGGCAGCGCTCGGCCGGGGATGCGACACTTGCCATACGCCCACCGCGGAGAGCCGCCATGCGCATCCTGACCCTGTTCTCGTCCCTGCTGGCCGGCGTGCTGCTGATGGCCTGCCAGCGGCCGCCGACGCCGAACCCGGAGAAGCCACCGGTGCCCAAAGCGATGTCGCGTGCGATGCAGGAACCGCTGGACCGCGCCAAGGGCGCGCAGAAAGCGGTGGAAGAGGCCGCCGCACGCGAACGCAAGGCCGAGGCCGACGCGACGCAGTGACCTGTGGGGTCAGAGCCCTTTGCGGGGCAAAGGGATCCGACCCCACCAACGAAAACGCCCGGCCAAGGCCGGGCGTTTTCATTCGGTACCGTTGCCGATCAGAACCCGCAGAAGCAGTAGGCCAGCGCCTTCACCGGCGTGCCGTTGCCCTTCTCGCGCGCCGCGTTCTCTACAAAGCGCAGCTGCGTATCCACTTCCGGCATCGTGCGCGCCAGCACCATCCGCGCCATGCCCGAGTCGGACAGCATCCAAGCGCCGGCACGGCTGCCGGCGAAACCGCTGACGAACTGTGCGAACGGCGTGGCTGCCTTCTCGATGTAGCGCACGCGATAGGCATCGGCCTTGCCCAGCTTGGCGCGGCTGGCCGCATCGGCCACCGCGTCCTTCAGGCCACCGAAGGCGTCGACCAGGCCGCGTTCCTTGGCCTGTGCACCGCTCCACACGCGGCCACGGGCGACCTCGTCCACGGCCTCGACCGGCTTCTTGCGGGCGTCGGCGACACGGCCGGTGAAGTCCGCGTAGCCCTTGTTGATCACCGTCTGGATGACCTGGCCCACGGCGGGGTCCATCGGGCGGGTGACATCGAAGGCGCCGGCGAAGCGGGTGGTGCCGACACCGTCGGTGTGCACGCCGATCTTGTCCAGCGCGCGGCTGAAGTTCGGCACCATGCCGAAGATGCCGATCGAACCGGTGATGGTCGACGGATCGGCATAGATGCGATCGGCGTTCATGCTGATCCAGTAGCCACCGGAAGCGGCCAGATCCCCCATCGACACCACGACCGGCTTGCCAGCGGCCTGCAGGGCTACCACTTCACGACGGATCTGCTCGGAGGCGAACACTTCACCGCCCGGCGAATCCACCCGCAGCACCACCGACTTCACGTTGTCGTCGTCGCGCGCGGCACGCAGCAGCGCCGAGGTCGACTCGCCACCGATGCGGCCGGCCGGCAGGTCACCGCCACTGATTTCGCCGGCGGCCACCACCACGGCCACCTGCGGACGCGAGTCCACCGGGTTGCGGCGCGCGTCGAGCAGGGCCAGGTAGCGGCCGAAGTCAACGTTGCGGAAACCACCGTCGGCATCCTCGTCGGCCACGCCGCGCTCGATCATCAGATCCTCGAATTCCTCGCGGGTCTTCAGCGCGGTCACCAGCTTCTGCTGCAGGGCGAACTTGGCCAGGTCACCACCGGCGGCAGCGATGCCTTCCGGCAGGGTGTCGATGCCGGCGGCCAGCTGTGCCGGATCCAGGCGGCGGGCCTTGGCGATGTCGCCCAGGTAGCGCTGCCACACGTCGTTCATCCAGAACAGGTCGGCTTCCTTGGAGGCCGGCGACGCCGCGTCGAGCACGTACGGCTCGGCCGCGGACTTGTACTCGCCCACCTTGAACAGGTGCACGTCCACGCCCAGCTTGTCCTGCAGGCCGGTGCGGAAGTACTGGCGGTAGCGGCCGAGGCCTTCGAGCACGACCGAACCCATCGGGTCCAGGTAGACCTCGTCGGCCTGCGCGGCCAGCAGGTACTGCGACTGGCCCATGCTCTCGCTGTAGGCCACCAGCTGCTTGCCGGAGGCGCGCAGGTCCTGCAGCGCGGCGGCCACCTCACGCAGCGAGGCGAAACCGGACGGCTGCAGCTTGTCCAGCTCCAGCACCACGCGTTCGATCTTCTTGTCTTCCTTGGCCGACTCGATCACCCGCAGCAGATCGCGCAGCTGGATCTCCTCGGCGCCGTTGTCACCCACCGCCTTGGCCAGCGCGCGGCTGACCGGGTCGGCGCTGAACTGCTCGACCAGGCGGCCTTCCGGCGCGATCACGAGCGTCGTGCGGTCCTGCAGCGACTTGCTGGCACCGGCACCCATGCCGGCGGCGATGACGAACATCACCAGCAGCAGGAACAGCAGGCCGAAGAACACCAGGTTGAGGATCAACCGGCGGGTGAAGTTCATGACGTCCCACAGCCCGATGAAGAAACTGGCGACGGGGTTGCGACGCGCCGGGGGCAGCGGGGGCACGGGTTGATTCATGGAACGCTCCGGATGGCTTCTTGCCGTGGTACCAGCATAGCCGGTGCCGCGTGATGCAGCATCGGACACAAGTCAGGGGATCGCCCGTCACGGGTGAACGTGGCGGGCGGGAAGATCAGGACAGCGCGGATTGCCCGATGCGCTGGCTGCTGCGGCGCAGGCGCCAGCCCATCAGGATGGCAGCGGCGGTCAAGCCGACGATCAGGCCGATCCACATGCCCTGCGGGCCCATGCCCAGCCCCAGGCCGAGCCCGGCGCCGAGCGGCATGCCCAGGCCCCAGTACGCGAACATGGCGATGAACATCGGCACGCGGGTGTCCTTCAGGCCGCGCAGCGCGCCGGCCGACAGCACCTGGATGCCGTCCGGGAACTGGAAGGTGGCCGCGTACAGCAGCAGGGTCGAGGCCAGGCCGGCCACCGCCAGGTCGTTGGTGTACACACCGACGATGGCATCGTGGCCGAACAGCAGCACCGCCGCCGACAACGTCTGCGTGCCCATGATGATCGCGTAACCGGCCCAGGCCGCACGCCGCACGCCGAAGCCGTCACCACGGCCGACCGCATGGCCGACGCGCACGGTGGTGGCCTCGGCCACGCCCATCGGGATCATGAAGCACAGCTGCGCGACATTGATCGCGATCTGGTGCGCAGCGGCTTCGTTGGCACCAAGGCGGCCGATCAGCAGCGCGGTGACGATGAACAGGCCGCCCTCCATCAGCACGGTGATGCCGATCGGCAGGCCGGTGCGCAGCAAGTCCCAGATCGCCTTCCAGCGCGGCCCTTCGAAATGCGAGAACAGCTGCAGATGGGCGAAGCGCCTGGTGAACCACAGGTAGGTGGCGAAGGCGATTGCCTGCAGCCACATCATCACCGCCGAGGCGATGCCCAGGCCTTCGGCGCCCATTTCCGGGAAGCCGAGCTTGCCGTTGGCCAGCACATAGCCCATCGGTGCCAGCACCAGCAGGCCACCGAAGCCGAGCAGCATGGTCGGCAGCGTCCAGTGCATGCCTTCACTGAGATAGCGCATGCAGAAGTACAGGGTCAGCGCAGGTCCGCCCCAGCGCACCGCATGCAGGAACGCGGTCGCCCCCGGCACGATGTCCGGCGCGATGCCGAACGACGGCAGCAGCGGCGGCACCACGGTGAGGAAGGTGAACATGATCAGGCCCAGCCCCAAGGCCAGCCACAGTGCCTGGCGGAACAGCGGGCCGATCTCGCGCTCGCGGCCGGCGCCATGCAGCTGCGACACCGAGGCGGTGAGCGAGATCAGGGTGCCGATCGGAATCAGCATCGGCAGCCACAGCAGCGCCGTACCGATGGTGACGGCGGCCAGTGTGGCCGTGGCGTGGTGGCCGGCAATCACGTTGTCGACGAAGGAGATCAGACCGGTGGACACATGGCCCAGCACAAGCGGCAGGGCGAGCAGACCGGTGGCGCCGACTTCCTTGCTGAAGCGCGGCGTGGAGGTTGCAGTAGACATAAGGTGCTTGACGCGAACTGCGGTTGCGCGCGAAGGGCACAGGCACCGGGTTGCGGGCGCCCATCTTACGCGGGCGGCGCCAGCATTCCCATGACGTGGCGTGAATGCTGGGTTTCAGCCGCCCCACACAAAAAGGGGACGGAGGGGATTAAGTCGTTTCAGGCCCACTAGTGCCGGATGCGACTTAATCCCCTCCGTCCCCTTTTTTACTGGCCGGCCTGGCGCTTGAGCCAGCTGTCGCGCTCGGCGGCGGGCACGGCGAGGAAGGCGCTGCGCACTGCGTCGCGTTCCTGCGGTGGCGTGCGCTGCGCGACCAGAGTCAGCTGGGCCAGCTGCGCCGGGCTGAGCTGGCGCAGTACGGCCAGCGCGGTCTCGCGCTGTTCCGGCGGCACGAAGCCGAACAAGCCATGCAGCTTGGGGAATTCCAGGCCCAGTTGCGGGCCCAGCCGCCACCCGTCGCGGAACGCCTGGTCCTGGTCGCGGAACTGTTGGCGCAGGCGCTGCTGCTGGTCCGCAGGCAGCGCATTGAATCGCGCAGCCGCCTGGCGGATGCGCTCGCGCTCTCCTTCCGGCAGCGCGCGCCAGGCGGCGTAGTCGGCGCGGCGCTGGCGCTGCTGCTGCGCATCGAGCTGGGCGAAGCCAGAGGGTGCTGCCGTCGACGGTGCTGGCGAAGCCACCGGCGTGGCCGGCGACGTCGGTGGCGGCAACGGCACGTTCAACGATTGCGGCGCGGCAGACAGCGACAACGGCAGGGCCAGCAGCAGGCTGGCGAACACGGACTTATTCATCGGCAGCAGCGGTTTCCAGCGTGGCACTGGCCGGCTCCGGCCGGCTCGGCCTGGATTGCGATTCATCCACCGGCAGCGGGCCGCCCGCGGCAGTCCACGCGTACAGGTCGGCATCGGCGACCAGCGGGTAGTCACGATCGGCCAGCATCGCTGCGTCGTCCGTGGCCTGGGCCGTGGTCGCATCCGGCGTGGCGTTGACCTTGCTGGGTGGCAGGGCTTCCACCGTCACCGGACCGGCTTCGCCCACCACTCCCTCCGGCAGCGGTGCATCACTGCCGAAGGAATGCCCCTGCCAGTGGCGCCAGCCCAGCGCTGCGGCCAACAGTACCGCCACGGTCGCCAGCAGGATCAGCGGACCGCGCCAACGTGGCTTGGCGTTCGTGCGACGGCGCTTGCCATTGGCGGCCGCCCGCTCATCGCGCTGCGGTGCGCGCCAGCTCGGGGTCGGGGCTTCGTTGTGGGCGGTCGCGGCGGCGGGTTGCTGCAGCTGCTGCAGGCGCGCGGCCGGCAACTCACGGATACGCGCCTGCACCTGTTCGGCCAACTGGCGCCAGGCCGAGGCATCCGGCTGGCCGTGGGCGTCACGCGGGCAGGCGTCGGCCAGCAGGTTCTGGTAGCCGGCCTCGTCCTGGTCGAGCACGCGCATGGCGATGCCCTCGTCCAGGCTGCCACCCACCCGCAGCAGCAGCGCAAGGCGCGGCAGCGGCGGCATCGCGCCCAGCACGGCCAACGGCGGCAGCCACTGCCCGCCCACCGGCTCGCGCAGCGCCTGGCGCTGGCCCAGAAGGGTCCAGAAGCGGGTCGGCCACTGCGCCATCGGCAGGTCGCTGGCCACTGCGGCAAAGGCGCGCATCACCGCCACCAGGGTCTGCTCGGCGCGCGCGGCATCGCCGCACTGCAGTTCAGCGACCACCAGGGCACGGCGCTCGACGCCACGCAGGAACGCCGACAGCGCGCCGGCCGCGGTCGAGGAAACAGGGGCGGGCACAGCCGTCATCGGTCACTCCAAAGGTCTGCCGGCATGATAGCGGCAGGCCATCGACGCCCGTAGGACTTGCGCCCACAGGCACTTCGTGCTGCAGGTTGTGCACAGCACCACGCCCCCTCCGGCGAAAACTGTGGCTTCGGGCTGAATTCACTCTGTTTCAGCATTGTTTCACACTTAAGGTATTGATTTTATTGTCCTTTGTTGTGTGGCGATTTTTTGACCAACCCAAGCGTGAGGCCGTCGCCATCGGCCTTCTACGTTTCCGATGGCCGTTAACGCACAACGTTATCCACAGAACATGTGGATAAGACTGAATCTCCAATGGACACCGATATTTAGGTGACATTTATGATTCAACGGGCGCCGCCCCGCCGCTCCCGCTGCTGCCATTCGCGCGCGCATGGCCCGTTACACTGGCCCGATGCTTTCACCGATTCCGACCCTGCAGGTCGCCCTGCCTGTCCCCCTGCCCCGCCTGTTCGACTACCTGTCGCCGGAGGGCGATGCCCCGGCGCTCGCGGTCGGCTGCCGCCTGAAGGTGCCGTTCGGCAACCGGGAGCTGGTCGGTGTGGTGGCAGGGCACGGCCAGACCGACGACGGCCAGGGACTGCGCCAGGCCCTGGCCTGGTGCGACCCGCAGCCGCTGCTGCAGGGGGAGCTGTGGCAGAGCCTGCAATGGCTGGCGCGCTACACCCATGCGCCACTGGGCGAGGTGCTGAGCACCGCCCTGCCCGGCCCGCTGCGCCATGGCGAGGTCCTGCCCGACACACACCACTGGGGTTGGCAGCTGACCACCGAAGGCCACGCCCAGCGTGAAAAGCTGCGCGCCGGCAGCCGTCCACGGCAACTGGCCGAGCTGCTGGCCGAAGCCATCGTGGATGAGGACGTGCTGGGCGAACGCATGCAGGACTGGCGCACCGCCGCGCGCAGCCTGGCCAAGCGCGGGCTGGCCGAGCGGGTTGCGCTGAGCGTGGCCCCCCAACACGCGCAGCCACTGCCCGGTCCCACGCTCAACCCGGACCAGGCCGAGGCGGTGGCCGCGATCAATGCCGCCGACGGCTTCCAGCCGTTCCTGCTGGATGGCGTGACCGGCAGCGGCAAGACCGAGGTCTACCTGCAGGCGATCATCCATTGCCTGGCGCAGGGCAGGCAGGCGCTGGTGCTGGTGCCGGAAATCGGCCTGACCCCGCAGACCCTGGCACGCTTCCGTGGCCGCCTCGGCATCGCCGTGCATGCGCTGCACTCGGGGTTGAACGACAACGAGCGCGCGCGCGTCTGGGCAGCGGCCTCACGCGGCGAAGCGCGCGTCATCGTCGGCACCCGCTCAGCGGTGTTCACGCCGCTGCCCCAGGCCGGCCTGCTGATCGTCGACGAGGAACACGACGGCAGCTACAAGCAGCAGGACGGCATCCGTTACCACGCGCGCGATTTCGCCCTGGTCCGGGCCAAGTCGCTGGGCGTTCCGGTGTTGCTGGGCAGTGCCACGCCCTCGCTGGAAACCCTGCACAACGCCTACGCCGGGCGTTACACCCACCTGCGCCTGAAACAGCGCGCCGGCGATGCGCGGCCACCGCGCGTGCGCATCCTCGATGTACGCAAGCGCCCGCTGCATGACGGCCTCTCGGCCGATGTGCTGGCCGGCATCGGGGAGCATCTGCAGCGTGGCCAGCAGGTGCTGGTGTTCAAGAACCGCCGCGGCTACGCACCGGTGCTGCTGTGCCACGACTGCGGCTGGACCGCGCCATGCCAGCGCTGCGATGCGCCGATGACCGTGCATGGTGGCGGTCGTCGCCTGCAGTGCCACCACTGCGGCGCGCGGCAACCGGCGCCGCTGGCATGTCCGGCCTGCGGCAGCCTGGCACTGCAACCGCAGGGCATCGGTACCGAACGCCTGGAAGAACATCTCACTGCGGCCTTCGCCGACTTCCCGGTGGTGCGCATCGACCGCGGCACCACCTCACGGCGCGACGCGCTGGAACAGCAGCTGGCGAAACTGGGCGACCAGCCCGGCATCCTGGTCGGCACACAGATCCTGGCCAAGGGCCACGACCTGCCCAAGCTGACCCTGGTGGTGGTGGTGGGTATCGATGAGGGCCTGTTCTCGGCCGACTTCCGCGCCAGCGAAAAACTGGCGCAGCAGCTGATCCAGGTGGCCGGCCGCGCGGGACGTGCACGCGACCCGGGCGAGGTCTGGCTGCAGACCCATCACCCCGGGCACCCGCTGCTGGAAACCCTGGTGAGCGGTGGCTACCATCCGTTCGCGCAAGCCGAGTTGAACCAGCGCCAGGCGGCCGGATTCCCGCCCTTCGCGCATCTGACGCTGATGCGCGCCGAAGCGCAGCAGGTGGAGCATGCCAATGCATTCCTGCTGGCGGCCCGGCACCTGCTGGGCGAACAGAACGTGGTCGAGGCCTACGGGCCGATGCCGGCGCCGATGCCACGGCGGGCCGGTTACCAGCGCACGCAGCTGCTGCTGTCTGCGGTGCAGCGGCCGCCTCTGCATGGCGTGCTTTCGCAACTGGTTCCGCAGCTGTACGCGCTGCCGGAAGCACGCAAGGTGCGCTGGTCGCTGGATGTGGATCCAACGGATCTTTATTGAAGGGTCAGAGCCCACCCGTCGAGTGGGATCCGACCCCGATGCCCTGGGGTCGGATCCCTTTTCGCAGAAAAGGGTTCTGACCCCGGACGCCTTCGCTTACGTCAGCGGCGACATCACGCCGCGCTGGTAGGCCGGTCGCTCACGCAGGCGCGCATACCACTCGGCCAGGTGCGGCAGGTCCGGGCGCTGGATCGGCAGTTCATACCAGGCGTACACCAGCGAGCCGAGCGGAATGTCGCCCATGGCGAACGTCCCGCCCGACAGCCATGGCTGCGTGGCCAGGGTGGCATCGGCCATCGCCAGGTAGTCACCGGCACGGACGATGGCCGCGCTGATGCGCGCTTCGTCACGGTCGGCCGGCGCGGTGCGCATGATGCCCCAGACCAGGTCGCTGTACAGCGGCGCCATCCGCGAGGTGCTCCAGTCCATCCACTTCTCGGCCTGCGCGCGCTCCATCGGGTCCTCGGCGTACAGCGTGCCCAGCGCATAGCGCGCGCTCAGGTAACGCACGATGGTGTTCGATTCCCACAGCGGCAGGCCGTGGTCCTCGATCACCGGCACCAGGCCGTTGGGATTCATCGCCTGGTACTCTGGCGTCTGCGTGCCGCCATGGCTGCCGCCGACTTCGATGGATTCGTACGGCAGGCCGATCTCCTCGGCACACCACAGCACCTTGCGGACGTTGCTGGAATTGCGGCGGCCCCAGATCTTCAACATGCGGGTTTTCCTTGCTGGCAATGCGAGCGGCAACGATACGCCTGATTGGAGTGGAGATGTGCGTGCCGGATGCGGGATCGGGCATCTACAGCATGCCGGCCAGCGGCCGGCACTACCGGTTCTTTTTCCGGCACTACCGGTTCTTTTTTGGCAGCGCGCGCACGTAGGACGACTTGCCGTCCTTCTTCAGCTCGAACAGGCCGATCGCCGCCAGCAGATCGCTGAGTTTGCCGTAGCCATAGTTGCGCGGATCGAACGAGGCCTGGTTGCCGATCTGGCTGCCGACCGGCCCCAGGTGCGACCAGCCATCCTCGCCCTCGGCCGAGGACACCGCGCGGCGCAGCATCTTCACCAGCCGGGTGTCGCTGCGCATCTCCGCCCCGCTCTTGCGCGGGCGTGCATCATCATTGGCGACGGGCTCGTTCGATGCCTGTTCGCTCGATGCCTGCTCGGCATCCGGCACGCTGGCGTGGGTCTGGCCCAGCGCTTCCAGGTAGGTGAACTTCGAGCACGCGTTGACGAACGGTTCCGGCGTCTTCTTTTCGCCGAAGCCATACACCTTCACGCCGTCGGTCAGCAGGCGCATCACCATCGGGGTGAAATCGGCATCGCTCGACACGATGGCGAAGCCATCAAGGTTGCGCGCGTACAGCAGGTCCATGGCATCGATCACCATCGCCATGTCCGACGCATTCTTGCCCTTGCTGTAGGCGAACTGCTGGATCGGGCGGATCGCATACTCGTGCAGCACCGCTTCCCAGCCCTTCAACCGCGGGCTCTTCCAGTTGCCGTAGGCACGGCGCACGTTGGCCACGCCATAGCGGGCGACTTCGGCCAGGACCTCGTCGATCTTCGAGGCCGGCGCATTGTCGGCGTCGATCAACAGGGCGATGCGCTTTTCCGGTTCGCTCATGGATTCCTCGCGGGCGGTTGCCTGAACCCGAGTATCGCCGATCCACGCGGGCGCTGACGTGACAGGTGGCCGCCGTGCGAAGATGCCAGGCGCTTCCCCCAATGCCCCCACTGGAGTGAGTCGATGAGTCGCGAGCGCGTTCCCCACCTGGTCGTTGTCGGCGGCGGTTTTGCCGGTCTCTGGGCCACCCGTGCCCTGGCTCGCGAGCGCATACGCATCACCCTGGTCGACCGCCGCAACCATCACCTGTTCCAGCCGCTGCTGTACCAGGTGGCCACCGCCGGCCTGTCCGCGCCGGATATAGCCGCACCGCTGCGCCACATCCTCGGCCACCAGCGCAACGTGGAAGTCCGCCTCGGCGAAGTGGTCGCCATCGACAAGCAGGCACGGCAGATCGGCATGGCCGATGGCAGCACGCTGGACTACGACAGCCTGCTGCTGGCCACCGGCGCTACCCACGCCTACTTCGGCAACGACCAGTGGGCCGATGATGCCCCTGGCCTGAAAACGCTGGACGATGCCATTGCACTGCGCCGCAAGCTGCTGCTGGCGTTCGAACGCGCCGAGGCCGAACCGGACCCGGCCAGGAAGGCGGCGTGGCTGAGTTTCGCCATCGTCGGTGGTGGTCCCACCGGCGTCGAACTGGCCGGCACGCTGGCCGAGATCGCGCGCCACACGCTGCGCAACGAATTCCGCCACATCGATCCGGCCAGCGCCAAGGTGCGGCTGGTCGAGGCTGGGCCGCGCGTGCTGTCCTCGTTCCCGGAAGTGCTTTCGCTGAAGGCGCGCCGCCAGCTGGAAAAGCTGGGCGTGGAAGTGCTGACCGGTACCCCGGTGAGCGACATCGACAGCCAGGGCTTCAAGCTCGGTGAGCAGTTCGTGCCGGCCCGCACCGTGGTCTGGGCCGCCGGCGTGGCCGCTTCACCACTGGCGCGCACGCTGGACGTGCCGCTGGACCGCGCCGGCCGCGTGCAGGTGCAGCCGGACCTGACCCTGCCCGATCACCCGGAGCTGTTCGTGGCCGGCGACCTGGCCGCACTGAGCCAGGCCGACGGCAAGCCGGTTCCCGGCGTGGCGCCCGCGGCCAAGCAGATGGGCAAGTACGTGGCCGAGGTGGTCCGCGCGCGCCTGCATGGCAAGGCGGCACCGGGGCCGTTCAAGTACGCCGACTACGGCAACCTCGCCACCATTGGCCGCATGGCCGCGATCGTGCACCTGGGCCGGCTGCAGCTCTCCGGCGTGCTGGCCTGGTGGTTCTGGCTGGCCGCGCACGTGTTCTTCCTGATCGGCTTCCGCAACCGCATCGTGGTGCTGCTGAACTGGGCGGTCGCGTACTGGAGCTACCAGCGCAGCGCGCGCATCATCTTCGGTGATGACCAGGACGACCGGCGGCCGAGGCGGTAAGGCCGCACGCAACAGGGGTCGGATCCCTTTCCGCGGGAAAGGGCTCTGACCCCGTCAACAAACATGGAGCGCCATCCACGCATGGCGTGGATCTACTTCCGGCAGAAGTCCTCCTTCCTCGCGGTGTCCGCAATCTGCGCGGTACTCCAATGCCGGGTGATCCAGATCGCCAACGCGGTGCTGCTGAGATGCCAGCGCAGCATGCCGCGCCGAGGTTGCCGCCACAGGTGGCGCCGGGCAATACAGAAGGCCTCCCGCTCCACTTCAGGCACCTTGTTCTTCATGCTGTCCTTGTCGAAGAACTGGGCGGTGAAGTGCCAGGGATTCATCGGCTGGTATCCCGCCCGTGGTTCACCGCTGCATGCAGCCACACCACTGGGTGTGCGTTCGGCCGGCTTCGGCCGACCGTCTACCAATGCCAGCCCGAGCAGATACAGCAGGCCAGGCAGCAGCGCGACACCGGCGACCAGCACGACGACGGAGATCCATGCGTTACCGGCGGCACGCATCGCTCACTGCGCCTTCGGTTTCGGGTACCACAGCGCGTTGACGATGACCCAGCGCTGGTCGAAGCGCCCCATGTGGAAGTAGTCGACGAACCACGGGGTTTCCAGCCGCACCGAGGCCGCGTTGCCGGTCACGTCCAGCACCGTGCAGCGACGATCCCATTGATCCTTCGGGGTCTTCAGCGCGCCCTGTTTCGTCAGCGAGACCAGCTCCTCCTTCGACATCCGGCGCAGGCCCAGGCGCTCGTCTGGCGTATCACCGAGCACAGCGCGCTTGGCCAGGTCCGGGTGCAGCGAACGGGCGACGCGCTGCGGATCGGCCTCCAGCTGGCCATCGACGTAGTCGTGGCAGGTGGCTTCGATGGCCGCGATCGTGGCGGGGTCGGCGGCAGGGCTCGTTGCTGCGGAAAGCGCGAACAGCAGGGCAATCGTGGACATCCGGGTCTCCGGCTCTGGGCGCGGGCGGATCATCGCATGGGCCGAATGCCCCATCCACGCATGACGTGGATCTACTGTAGAGCCGAGCCCATGCTCGGCTCCCGCATCGGGCAGACGGAACAACAGCCGAGCGTGGGCTCGGCTCTACAGAAGCGCAGGATCCGTTGCCTGCAGCCAGGCCAGCTTGCGTTCGCGGGGCTGCTGCTTGAGTTGCCACTCGGCCCGCGAGGCGGCGGCCCGGTCCGGGTATTCGCGCACGGCCAGCACGCGCAGCGGCGGCCGGGCCCGGGTGTAGCGCGCGCCCTTGCCGGCCTGGTGGGCGGCGAAACGCGCCTCCACATCGGTGCTGATGCCGGCGTAATAGCTGCCATCGCGGCATTCGAGCAGGTACAGGAACCACGGGCGGAGGGATGGGGCCATGCCTGGATTATGCCGTGCTGCACTGCAGCGGATATACTGGCGACCGAATGCAGGAGAGAGGCGCCGCGCTGGCGCCCGCCGAAGGCGCAGGCTCCCATGATCGCTCAGGCCGGTGGGCTGGAATCCCACCAACCATGCATTCGACTCGCCGAGCTGGAGAGAGGTCACCGGGCATGCCCGGGACGATCCGCCGAAGGGGCACGCGGCCCATGCCGCTGAACTCTCAGGCAAAAGGACAGCGGGAGCGGCACCGGTCATCGTCATCCCGTCATTGCGCAGGCAGTGGCGGTGGTCGCGCATGGCCGGCCCCACCGCGCCCGGAGCCTGTCCCATGCTGCTGTCCATCATCTACCTGATCGCCATTTCCGCCGAAGCCATGACCGGCGCACTGTCCGCCGGCCGCCGCCGCATGGACCTGTTCGGCGTGGTCATGATCGCCTGCGTCACCGCCCTCGGGGGTGGTTCACTGCGCGACATCCTGCTCGGCCACTACCCGCTGGGCTGGGTGAAGCACCCCGAGTACCTGGGCTTCACCGTATGCGCGGCGCTGATCGCCACCTGGGTGGCGCGCTGGATGCATCACTTCCGCCGCACCTTCCTGGTGCTCGACGGGCTGGGCCTGATCGCCTTCACCCTGATCGGCTGCTCGATCGCGCGCGAATCCGGCCATGCGATGCCGATCGTGCTGATCGCCGGCATGCTGACCGGCGCGTTCGGCGGGGTGCTGCGCGACATCCTCTGCAACGAGGTGCCACTCATCTTCCAGAAGGAGCTGTACGCGATCATCGCGCTGCTGACCGGCGCGGCCTATCTGTTGCTGCTGCACTGGGGCGTGGCCGATGCCACCGCAATCCTGTGCTGCCTTGGCGGCGGCTTCGCATTGCGCCTGCTGGCGATCCACTACCGCTGGGAAATGCCGAAGTTCGTCTACCACGACGAAGTGCATTGAGCCTCTTCGTAAAGTCGAGCCATGCTCGACTGCTCTTTGCAGGAAACCAACGCGCTTCGCGCGCAGGTCGGGCATGGCTCGACGCTACAGGAAGCGGTATCACCACCCCGGCGATGTACCTGGCGCTGTCGCTCATGCGCAGCGCCAGGCGCATCGCCGGTGCAGATGGGCCGGCCTCCAACTCCGACCGGCCCTGATCGCGGCCGCACCCCCGCAGGCGCTGGCCGCCATCCACACACGTGCCGCACTCAGGCGGCTTCCATCAGGCTGCTTCGGACACCTTCACGTCGCGACGGGCGCGCACGGCCGCAGCCAGACGCTCCAGCACCGTCACGGTGGTGTCCCAGTCGATGCAGCCATCGGTGATGCTCTGCCCGTAGACCAGCGGCTGGCCTTCCACCAGTTCCTGGCGGCCACCGACCAGATGGCTCTCGATCATCACGCCAACGATGCGCTGTTCGCCGTCTTCCAGCTGAACAGCGATGTCCTCGATCACCTTCGGCTGGTTCTCGGGGTTTTTCAGGCTGTTGGCGTGGCTGGCGTCGATCATCAGGCGCGTCGGCAGCTTGGCCTTGGCCAGCACCTGGCAGGCGTCGGCGACGCTGCCGGCGTCGTAGTTCGGCTGCTTGCCGCCACGCAGGATCACATGGCAATCCGGATTGCCGGTGGTCGACACGATGGCGGTGCCGCCCTGCTTGGTGACCGACAGGAAGTGATGCGGATTGGACGCCGCACCCACCGCGTCAGCGGCGATCTTCACGTTGCCATCGGTGCCGTTCTTGAAGCCGACCGGGCACGACAGCCCCGAGGCAAGCTCACGATGCACCTGGCTTTCGGTGGTACGCGCGCCGATCGCGCCCCACGCCACCAGGTCGGCGATGTACTGCGGCGAGATCACATCGAGGAATTCGACACCGGCCGGCAGGCCGAGCTTGTTGATGTCGCGCAGCAGGCCGCGGGCAATGCGCAGGCCCTTGTCGATCCGGAAGCTGCCGTCCAGGTCCGGGTCGTTGATCAGGCCCTTCCAGCCCACCGTGGTGCGCGGCTTCTCGAAGTACACACGCATGACGATTTCCAGTTCGCCGGCCAGCGCGTCGCGCAGCGGCTTCAGGCGCTGGGCGTATTCGATGGCGGCCTTCGGGTCGTGGATCGAGCACGGGCCCACCACCACTGCCAGGCGGTCGTCACGGCCGTGCAGGATCTGGTGCAGGGCCGCGCGCGAGGCGCTGACGGTGTCGGAGGCTTCATCGTCACAGGGCAGCATCGCCAGCAGCTGGGCAGGCGGTGTCAGCGGTTCGATGGTGCGGATGCGCAGGTCGTCGGTGTGCGGGGGCATTGCAGGAGATCTCCGGAACGTTGGGGGTCCCCAGCGTGGCGGCATGAAAAAAGCCGCCAGGTTCGCTGGCGGCTTTCGGGAATGCGTCTGAAGCTTTCTTCAGGGTGAGCGCAGTCCTTCCTCCGCCAGTGGCTTCGGAAAGTAATACCAGTAAAAGCGGGTGGCGGCTGCGTTCATGGGGTGTATTGATAGCACAGCTTTTGCGCAGTGCAAAATGTTTCATCCGCAACCGCGGGTGCGGTTCAGCGAGGCGCGCGCCGGCGCTGCCCACGCGGCAGCAGCCACGCAAAGCTGCTCATTTGCCATGCACTTCCACGTCCAGCAACAGGCCTTCGTGGATGTCGGCCCAGCGCTCCAGCACGCGGTCCAGCTCCTGCCTGGCCTCGTCCAGCTGCTCGGGATTGAGCAGGGAACGGGTGGTGTAGAGGTCGGAGACCAACCGCCGCAGGGCCGCCTCCGGGATGGCCACCGACGGCCCTTCCCGCCCCGGCAACTGCAATGCCGGGCTGTCGCCAAGCGGGCCGAACAGCGTGACCTGGAGCGTGCTCTGCATGATCAACTTCCCTGCGGATGGACATGGGCAATGTCCTGTTTACCGCGTCCGGGTGACAGGCGCATGTGCCATGCGCGTCCGGAGACGCTGCTACAAGGCGGCCAGGTCGGCAAGGTGCTGCCCCATCCCATCGTCTGCGCCGACGGCGTTGATGGTGGCGAAGTACTGATGCCAACCGGTGGCGGCAATGCCGGCCACCAGCGCGTCGGCGTCCGCGCGGCTTGCACAGCGCCAGACCGCATAGAACTGCTCATCGCTGCCGTGCTGTACGCCCGTGGCAATGCGGCCCATCGCCAGCAGTGTGATGCGGACTGGATCGAACTGCTGCATGCCTGCACCGATACGGGCGAAGAAGGCATTCCGCTGCTCGGGCTGGAGCGTGGTCCAGGCGGGGGTGGCGGTATAGAGCTCGATGAAGGTGTGCGACATGCTGCTTCTTCCTTGAAGGTTTGGGGGGTTGCCGGCCAGCGGCCGGCACTACCGGAGCGAGCGCATGGCGCGTTTGCGGATGTAGGCATTGGCATCACCAGGGTGCTGCTGTTGCCAGCGCGCGCACAGCGCACGCAGCCACTGCGGCTGTGTCTTGCCGGCATCATTGAGCCAGTTGCCGACCGAGTCCTGCACATAGCGCTCCGGGTCGTCGGCGAGTGCTTCCAGCATCGCCTCTGCAAGTTCCGGCTGCCGCTTGAACAGCGCGACATGTGTGGCCCACACGCCGCGCGGGCGCAGCGCTTCGCAGGCGAAGCGGCGCAGGTACGGCGATCCTTCCTGCGTCCATGGTTGCAGGTACTCCAGCGCCTGCAGTGGTGCGGCAACAATGTCGGCACGCAGCGCCAGCCACGCCCATTCGCGCACGCCGAAGTGCGGGTCGTCAGCCAGTGGCCGCATCGCCTGCAGCTTGGCCGGCAGCGTCGCGTCGGCTTCGCCGCCGATCAGGTAGCAGGCCCAGCCACGCACCGTGTCTGACGCATGCGCCTGCCAGCGCGCAGGCTCCCCCTGTCCGGCTTCGTGCAGCAACCGCGCCGCCAGCGCCATGCGCTGGGTGATGCCCTTGCCTGAGGCGTCGCGCATGCATTGCAGCGATTCCGGCTCAAGGGCAGGCGCCACCACCTGCAGCAGCGCGGTGAAATCCACGGCCAGGCATTCGGCCAGATGGGTGGCAGCAGCGCTGCCACTGTTGAGTGCATGCAGCCTTTGCGCAGGAACGGGCGTGCTCATGCTGCCGATTCCCGCCCACCGTCCGTGTGCTGCCAGACCTTGTGCAGCAGCTGCGACAGCTGCTGCTGTTCACCCGCATCCAGGCCGTCGAACAGGCCGCTGATCCATTGCGTGTGCTGCTCGAACAACGACTCGGCCAAGCGCTTTCCCGGTGCGGTCAATACGATCTGCAGACGGCGGCCATCCCCGTCATCGCTGCGACGCTGCAGCAGGCCTTCACGCTGCAGGCCATCGAGCAGGCCGCTGATGGTGGCACGGGTCACGCCGGCACGCTCGGCCAGCAGGTGCGGCGGCAGCGTGCCACCGGCCCCGTGCAGCAGGAACAGCACGATGAAGCGGCCCTCGCTGAGCCCATGCGGTGCCAGCCGCGCGGCGCAGTCGCGATCGATCGACGAGGACAACGAGAGCAGCTGGAAGCACAGGCGCAGTTGCGCGATGTTGGGGTGGCCGCGTCGCTGCGATTCCTCCAGCAGGGCCTGATGCTTGGCTTCGATCATCTCACGAACACGATATGGTTAGGCGCCTAATCATATCACCGGATAGCCGCCATCTGTAAACCACAGCCGATATCAGGGGAGCTTTCCCAGCAGCAGGCGCGCGATCAGCCCGCCGCCCTCGCGGTGCAGCAGCTGCAGTTCGCCTGCGTGACGCCTGGCCACGTTGGCGGCCATGGCCAGTCCCAGCCCGGTCCCACCGGTAGCGCGACTGCGCGAGCTTTCGCTGCGCTGGAACGGTTGCAGCAGGCGGACACGATCAGCTTCGGCGATGCCCGGCCCGCGATCCATCACATCCAGCTGCACCCCATGCCCCCACACGGCGACATGCAGCTCCACGGCGCCCGCGTAACGCTCGGCGTTGTCGATGAGATTGTCGACCGCGCGCCGGAGCAGCAGCGCATCGCCATGCCACGGCAGCGTATCCGGGCACTGAAGCGAAATGTCGACCCCGCGCAGCAGCGCCCCTTGCAGGCATTCCTGCAGCAGGGCAGCCAGATCCAGCGAGCGCATCTGCAAGGGCTGCAGCTCGCCGCGTGCATAGTCCAGCACCTGCTCGATCATCGCGTCCATGCGTTCGATGTCCGCCACCATCCGGGCGGCCCGTGGTGCGGGAGCGAACTCGGCGCGCAGGCGCAGGCCGGTCAGGGGCGTGCGCAGGTCATGCGCCACTGCCGCCAGCATATGGGTCATGTCCTGTGCCTGGACCCGCAGGCGTTCGCGACCGGTGCTGATCGCGGCGGCCAGCATCTGCACTTCGCGTGGGCCATCGTCGGGCAATGGCGACTCGGCCTGCAGGTCGACGCGTGCGCTCGCTTCGGCCAGGCGCCGCAGCGGGCGCCCCAACCGGATCGACGCCCACGCCGCCAACGGCGCCAGCAGGATCGCACCGCCCAACAGGGCGAGCATCACCTGGCGGCGCCAGGCCGCCAGGTCACTATGGTCGCTGCCGACCACCCGCCAGCGGCCGTCGGCCTGGCGCATCCCCAGTTCAAACGGCGGCCACTGCATCGCGGTCAGCAGCGCGGCCTGTGATTTCAGCACGCCAGCACGACCGGAGGCGTCCAGTACCGCGCCACCCTCGATGACCTGCACATCGGGCGCCCTGCCCTGCCCCGTCCATGCCAGGCGTACATCCTCGGCCGGCATGCCCATCTGCGCGGCCGCCAGCTGCGCGAGCCAGTCGCTGGCGCTACCTTGGGGGGGCGCGTCCTGCGTCGCCCTGCGCAATCCCAGTGACGCCGGCGCCTGTTCCCCACGCAGTACCTGCATCGCATGGTCCAGCCGCATCGGTGGCGGCGCGGGCCGGGGCATCCAACCCACCACTGCAACGCTGACCAGGGTTGCCAGCAGCAGGCTGGCCAGCGCCAGCATCGCGATCCAGCGAGTGGTCGACCACCGGCTGCTCACAGCACCTGTACCTCAGCGTCGAAGCGATACCCTTCCCCGCGCAGTGTCTGCACGAGGGCTTCTGCCCCGGACGCGGCCTGCCCGAGCTTGCGGCGCAGGCGGCTGATCGCGAGGTCAATGGCACGGTCCACGCTGTCACTGGCTTCTCCGCGACTCAACTGCAGCAGCTGCTCACGCCCCAGCACCCGCCCGGGACGTTCGGCCAGCGCCAGCAACAGGGAAAACTCGCCACGACTCAGCACCAGCTCGGCACCGTCCGGTGCGAACAGGCGACGCTGGTCGGGCAGCAATCGCCAGCCATCAAACCGCAGCTCGCTGGCCACCTGCGTGCGCAGCTTGTCCTGACGGCGCAGCAGTGCGCGTACCCGCGCCAGCAGTTCACGCGGATCAAAGGGTTTGGCCAGGTAGTCGTCCGCGCCCATCTCCAGGCCGATCACGCGGTCCGGTGCAGCCCCCATCGCCGACAGCATCAGGATCGGGATCGCCCTCGCCTGCAGCCTGCGGCAGACCGACAGCCCATCCTCACCGGGCATCATCCAGTCGAGGATGATCAGGTCCGGTCGTTCGGCCTGCAGCAGCACGTCCAGTGCCGCCGCATCCGCCGCCAGGCGTACCTGGTAGCCGTGCAGCAGCAGGTGGTCGGCGATGGCGTCGCGGATGCTGGCATCGTCGTCGACGACGATGACACGGATGGGAGTACTCATTCGGACAGTATCCAGCACCTGTGTATCAGGACGGTATCAACGCCGATATTCCGGCGATACGCCGCCGTGCGCCAATGGTCACCCACGATCACTGCGGAGTCTTCCCTTGCGCCTCTTCCTGTTGCCCCTGTTCGCCGCTCCCTTGCCTGCGCTCGCCTCCAACGCCGCCGCGCACATCCTGCCGATGTGGATGCAGGGCGGTCATCCGGCGGTGGCCGTCTCGCTGGACGGGCGCGCCGAACCGCTGCGCTTCGTGGTCGACAGTGCCGCGGGGGCAACGCTGGTCGATGCCCGGTCGTGCGGCGCTATGGCCTGGAGGATGCGGATGCAGAGGTATCACAGGCGCAAGGGGCGAGTGCAGCTTCGGCGCGGTTGCAGCGCATGCGCAGCACGTCCTGGCAGCTGGGCAGCTGGCAGCTGCAGGCCCAAGCCATGAACGTCGATCTGTCATCGTTGCCGAAGGATGATGATCCAGCCATCGACGGCTTGATCGGCAACGATCTGACCGGGCGCTGGGACACCCGTTGGGACTTCGGCCGCAATCAACTGGCGCTGTGGACACCCGGCGGATTGAACCTGGAAGGACCGGGTTGCCAGCGCAATGCGCTGCCCGGCCGCACTGGCGGCCTGCGCCAGTTCGGCTTCATCACGCTTGCACTGGGCGCGCCCGCGGTGGACGCCATCGCCGTGGTCGACACCGGTGCCGCACAGACCGTCCTCAACGCCGAAGCCGCCCGCGCACTGGGGCTGCGCACCGACGGCAGCGACGCGCGGGTGCGGGTGCGTGAAAAGGGCACCGAAGGCCTGGGCGGCGGCAAGCAGGCAACCTGGCTGTACACCCTGCCCGGCATGGCCGGCGGCGGCTGGCAGCACCCGTCGATGGAGGTCCGCATCAGCGAACTGCCGGTGTTCAAGGCGATCGGCCTGGAGGGCCGGCCGGCGCTGATCCTCGGTGCCGATGCAATGCGCGGCGGCCAGGTGGACATCGGTGCCGGCGCGGCGCGGATCTGCCTGCGCCGGCCGCAGGCCGGCTGACATCTGGCGATGACGCCAGCGGCAGCCCGGCGTAGCATCACCGTGCGCCCCACCAGGAGTTCCACGCATGTGCCGTGCCACCCTGATGTTGCTGACGCTGCTCCCGCTGGCGGTACTGGCCGCGCCGCCACCCGTGCCCTCGCCCACTCGCATCGATGCCGAAGCACGGCGGCTGATGCAGGCGGCCCATGCGCGCGGGATGGCGCTGGCGGTGATCGATGACGGCAAGGTGGTGCATGTGGCCGCCTACGGTGAACGCAACGCCGCAGGCGAGCCGCTGCGCACCGACACCGTGATGTATGCCGCATCGCTCACCAAGATGGCCTTCGGCCACCTGGTCGCACAGCTGGCGCAGGACGGGGTGATCGATCTGGATGCCAGCATCGCCACAGCTCTGGACGTGCCGCTGCCAGACTACCCGCCCGAACCGAAAAAGTACGCCGACTACAGCGTGCTGGCGAGTGATGCACGCTGGCGCCGGCTCACGCCGCGAAAGCTGCTGAATCACGCCAGCGGCTTTGCCAACTTCGGCTTTCTCGAACCGGATGGCCGGTTGAAGTTCCACTTCGAGCCCGGCAGCCGCTACGGCTATTCCGGCGAGGGCCTGATCCTGCTGCAGTTCGTGATCGAACGTGGGCGACTGGGCGAGGATGTGGGTGCGTTGATGCAGCAGCGCGTGTTCGATCGCTTCGGCATGGCGCGCACCAGCATGTCGTGGCGCGCGGATTTCGCCGGCAACCTGGCCGATGGCTGGACCGTCGAAGGCAATACAGAGCCGCACGATCAACGCAGCCGTGTGCGGGCGGCAGGATCGATGGATACCACCATCACCGACATGGCCCACTTCGCCGCCGGTTATGTGCGCGGCGATGGGCTGTCTGCGGCAATGCGCAGGGAACTGGTGCGGCCGCAGCTGCCGATCACCACCGCCAGCCAGTTCCCAACGCTGCAGCCGGAGCTGCCCGTTGCGCAGCAGCACCGGGATCTGGCCGCGGGCCTGGGCGTGGTGACCTTCCGTGGCCCCCAGGGTGCAGGCTTCTACAAGGGCGGCCACGACGATGCGGTCGGCAACACCCTGGTGTGCATCGAGCGGCACAAACGCTGCGTGGTGATCCTGGGCAACGATGTACGGGCCGAGGCCACCTTCCCGGCACTGGTGGCGTTCGTGCTGGGTGATACCGGCGTGCCATGGCAGTGGGAGTACGGCGCGGCGAAGGCCTTCGTCGAATGAAGGCGCGATGATCCCTGGGCGGGGAGTGCGGAGGGATGGGAGCAACCATGCATGGCGTGTGGATCCACCTCACGCGTGGATGCCTGCTCCGCTCAGCGCGCCTGCTCGAAGAACATCAGGTACACCAGCCGGCCATTCTCCGGGCGGTCGCCGAACGCTGGCCCGGCGGTATGCCAGAACCAGGGCCGCAGCAGCACCAGCCGGTTGAAACGCATCGGGATGCGCATGGTCATTTCCCACTGGCTGTCGTCGTTGCTGTCGCGCTCGATGATGTCACGATGCATGTCGCCGCCGTTGGCATAGCCCAATGCGGCCAGCTCCGCTGCATCCAGGGCCATGCGCTCGGTGCCGGTACGGCGGTGGCGGAAGAACTCGGTGCCGCCCTCGCAGTGCTCCGGTGCACTCAGGTAGAGGATGCCCGACCAGTGCGAGTGATCGGCGTGCACCTTGGCGCGGCCGGTGTCACCGGCCAGGGTAAGGCGGAACTTGCCGTGCGACTGCAGTGGGTTGACCGGCCGCAGCGGTTCGTTGACCAGCCGCGAGACCGCGCCGGACAGCCCATCCAGTTCCAGCCGCTGCTGCGAATTGCGGCCGGGGAATGCACCCTCCTGCACCGGATAGGTCAGGCCCAGCGCCGCCTGGCGCAGCCCCTGCGCATCGGCAGGAGAAAGGAAGTCGTCGACGACGATGAACGAGGTAGGCATGGCCACCGAGCGTAGCGATGCGCTGCTGCGGCGGCAACCGGGCAACGAAAAACCCCGCCTTGCGGCGGGGTTCTTCCTTGCATCGGGAGGGCGTGCCGACCAGGGTCGGCAACGACCGCCGGGGACGTGGACTTAGAAGTCCATGCCGCCCATGCCACCCATGCCGCCCATGCCACCGGCGCCACCCATGGCCGGCTCGTCCTTCTTCGGAGCTTCGGCAACCATGGCTTCGGTGGTGATCATCAGGCCAGCGATCGAGGCGGCGTTCTGCAGCGCCGAACGGGTCACCTTGGTCGGGTCCAGGATGCCGAACTGCAGCATGTCGCCGAACTCGCCGGTGGCGGCGTTGTAACCGAAGCTGCCGGTGCCTTCCTTGACCTTGTTGATGATGACCGACGGCTCGTCGCCGGCGTTGGCCACGATCTCGCGCAGCGGGGCTTCCATCGCACGCAGGGCGATCTGGATGCCGTGGTTCTGGTCTTCGTTGGCGCCCTTCAGGCCGGCCAGCGCGGTGATCGCGCGGACCAGGGCAACGCCGCCGCCCGGAACCACGCCTTCTTCAACGGCCGCACGGGTCGCGTGCAGGGCGTCGTCGACGCGATCCTTCTTTTCCTTCATTTCGATTTCGGTCGAGGCGCCGACCTTGATCACGGCAACACCGCCGGCCAGCTTGGCCACGCGTTCCTGCAGCTTCTCGCGGTCGTAATCCGAGGAGGTGTCCTGGATCTGGGTCTTGATCTGCGCCACGCGTGCATCAACGTTGGCCTTGTCGCCGACGCCGTCGATGATGGTGGTGTTCTCCTTGGAGACCTGCACCTTCTTGGCGCGGCCCAGGTCCTTGATGGTGGCCTTCTCCAGCGACAGGCCGACTTCTTCGGAGATCACGGTGCCGCCGGTCAGCACGGCCATGTCTTCCAGCATCGCCTTGCGACGGTCGCCGAAGCCCGGGGCCTTGACGGCCACGACCTTGACGATGCCACGGATGGTGTTGACCACCAGGGTGGCCAGCGCTTCGCCTTCGACTTCCTCGGCCACGATCAGCAGCGGCTTGCCGGCCTTGGCGACGCCTTCCAGCACCGGCAGCAGGTCACGGACGTTGGAGATCTTCTTGTCGTGCAGCAGGATGAACGGGTCATCCAGGTCAGCGGTCTGCGACTGCTGGTTGTTGATGAAGTACGGCGACAGGTAGCCGCGGTCGAACTGCATGCCCTTGACCACGTCCAGCTCGTTGTCCAGGCCCGAGCCTTCTTCAACGGTGATGACGCCTTCCTTGCCGACTTCCTTCATCGCGTCAGCGATGATCTGGCCGATCGACTCGTCCGAGTTGGCCGAGATGGTACCGACCTGGGCGATCGCCTTGTCGTCGGCGGTCGGCTTGGAGATGTTCTTCAGCTCGGCGACGGCGGCCGAGACGGCCTTGTCGATACCGCGCTTGAGGTCCATCGGGTTCATGCCGGCGGCAACGGCCTTGGCGCCTTCGCGGATCAGGGCCTGGGCCAGCACGGTGGCGGTGGTGGTGCCGTCGCCGGCATCGTCGTTGGTGCGCGAAGCAACTTCCTTCACCATCTGCGCGCCCATGTTCTCGAACTTGTCAGCCAGTTCGATTTCCTTGGCGACGGAGACGCCGTCCTTGGTGATGGTCGGCGCGCCGAAGCTCTTTTCCAGCACGACGTTGCGGCCCTTCGGGCCCAGGGTGGCCTTGACGGCATTGGCGAGAACGTTGACGCCGCGCACCATGCGCGAACGGGCGTCTTCACCGAAACGAATATCCTTGGCAGCCATTGCATTTACCTCATTGGTAGCGCCGGACGATGCCCGGCGGCTGGGAGTTTGGGATCAGGTTGAAACAGGTCGCGCCGGGGCTCAGCCGATGACGGCGAGCACGTCGTCTTCGCGCAGGACCTTGTATTCGACGCCTTCGCTCTTGTACGAGCTGCCGGCGTACTGGCCGTAGATGACCTTGTCGCCTACCTTCAGCGACGGCGCGCGCACGTTGCCGTTGTCCAGCGGCTTGCCGGGGCCGACGGCCACGACCTCACCCTTGGTGGACTTTTCCTTGGCCGAGTCGGGGATGACGATGCCACCGGCGGAGATTTCGTCGGCTTCGATCGGCTTGACCACAACGCGGTCGTGCAGCGGCTTGATGCTCATAGGAGACCTCTTAAGTGATTGATTGGTCTAAAAAAGTCCGGCGATGTTAGCACTCACCCCAGGCGAGTGCCAGAACCGCACGTGAAGAAACCCGACAACGTCGGGAGCAGGGCAGAGATGGAGCCCCGCCGCCCCCTTTCAAGGGCGGAATGAAAAAATTTTTCCGCCCGCGCGCCTCGGCCAAGGCGTCGGTCCTGGACAATTTCGGTGACAAGCGTCGCACTGTCAGATATCTGACGTTCATTTACGACAAAGTGTCACTGGATCGGCCTTAGGCTCGGTCAGGCATTCCCAATCACAAGGAGTAGTCGATGCGATTGCTGTCCCCGCTTGCCGCCGCCTGCCTGCTGGCACTGGCCGCCTTGCCGGCCCAGGCCGAGGTTTTCATCAACGAACTGCACTACGACGACAGCACCGCCGCCGGTGACGTCGGCGAAGCCATCGAAGTGGTCGCCACCGCGGGCGAGGACCTGTCCGGCTACCGCCTCTACCTCTACAACGGCAGCAATCCTTCGGCGGCCGCGGTCTACGCCAACAACCCGGTCCCGGCCGGCAGCGCCGCCGGCTGCGGCAGCGCGACCATCGCCGTGGTCAACTACCCGACCAACGGCATCCAGAACGGCCCCAACGACGGCATCGCCCTGGTCGATGCCAGCGGCAAGGTGGTCCAGTTCCTCAGCTACGAGGGCGCCATCACCGCCTCCGGTGGCCCTGCCGCCGGCATGACCAGCCAGAACATCCCGGTGGCCGAGACCAACAGCACGGCCGCGGGCACCTCGCTGCAGCTGACCGGCAGCGGCAGCCAGTACACCCACTTCACCTGGGCCGAGTCGGCCAGGCAGACCTTCGGCAGCTGCAACAACGGCCAGACCTTCAGTGGCGGCGGAACCCCGGGCCCGAACACACCGCCGTCGGTCTCCACCACCACCCCGGCGCAGGGCAGCAGCACCTTCCCGGCCGCCGCCGACCTGGAAGTGGTGTTCAGCGAGACGGTGAACCTGGCCAGTGGCGCCTTCGCCCTGAGCTGCGGCACCTCCGGCAGCGTGCCGTTGACCTTCCCGGCCAGCGGCCGCAGCGTGAAGCTGTCCACCAACACTGCGCTGGTGGCCGGTGAGGCCTGCCGCTTCGACATCCGCGCCGCGCGCATCACCGACCTGCAGGGCGCGCACCCGGCCGCCGACAGCCGCATCGCCTTCACCGTGGCCAGCACCGGCGGCAATCCGGACCCCGGCAACCCGGGCGTGCCGGCCGGCTACTACTCCAAGGTCAACAGCAGCAGCCCCAGCCAGCTGCGCTGCTCGCTGCACGCCACCATCAAGGGCCACACCGCCTACCCTTACAGCGGCTCGGGCACCAGTACCTGGACCATTCTGGAAATCGCCGACGAGGATCCGAACAATTCCGGCAGGATCCTCGATGCATATCGCAACCACAGCTACGCCAAGGTGACCGATCGCGCCGGCAGTGGCAGTGGCCTGAAGTACAACCGCGAGCACACCTGGCCGAACTCGCTGGGCTTTGCCACCACCACCGGTGACAAGGGCCTGCCGTACGCGCCGTATACCGATACCCACATGCTGTACCTGACCGACGCGCAGTGGAACGCCGACCGTGGCAACAAGCCGTTCGGCAAGTGCGACGCCAACTGCGGCGAGCGCGCCACCGAGGCCAACAACGGCCAGGGCGGCGGCAGCGGCGGCTATCCGGGCAACTCCAACTGGGTGCGCACGCCGGACGGCAACACCGGCACCTTCGAGGTGTGGGGCAAGCGCAAGGGCGACATGGCGCGTGCGGTGATGTACATGGCGATCCGTTACGAGGGCGGCAAGGATGCGGCCACCGGCCAGTCCGAGCCGGACCTGGAGCTGACCGACGACCGCAGCAAAATCGTCAAGACCAGCAGTTCGCCGGCCTACATGGGCCTGCTGTCCACGCTGATCGACTGGCACCTGTCCGATCCGCCGGATGATGCCGAGCGTGCGCGCAATGACGTGATCTACAGCTTCCAGGGCAACCGCAACCCGTTCATCGACCACCCCGAGTGGGCAACCCCGGCCCTGTTCACCTCGGCCAAGCCGGCCACCTGCCAGCTGGCCAACTGACCGCGCAACGCAGCGGTCCACTGCCGCCGCCGGGCCCTGACCCGGCGGCGGCCCTATACTCGGCGGTCATGTCGACCGTCGATCCCGTCCTGCTGCTGTTGACCACCTGCCCGGACCGGGCCAGTGCCGAGCGCATCGCGCACGCGCTGGTCGGCGAGCGCCTGGCGGCATGCGTGACCCGCCTCGATGGCGCGCAGTCGACCTACCGCTGGCAGGGGGAGGTGACCACCGACGCCGAACTGCAGCTGCTGGTGAAAACCACCGCGAGCCGCGTCGATGACGCAATTGCCCGGATCGTCGCACTGCATCCGTATGAACTCCCGGAGTGCATCGCGGTCGAAACCCGGGCCGGCCTGCCGGCGTATCTGGACTGGATCCGGGCACAGACCCGGGAGGACACTGATTGAAGACTCTGTTTGCGCGCGGCGCCGCCTTGTGCGCCCTGTTGTGGCTCTCGCTGCCGGCCTTCGCGCTGGATGAGAAGGACCTGCTGCCGGTGGACCAGGCGTTCGCGCTGACCGCCATTGCCCCCGAACGGGGCCAGGTGCAACTGCAGTTCAAGATCGCACCGGGCTATTACCTTTATCGCCACCGCACCAGCGTCAAGGCCGACCCGGCCTTCAATGCCGGCGCGCTGCAGATGCCCAAGGGCGACAAGCACCACGACGATTTCTTCGGCGAAGTCGAGACCTATCGCGAGCGCCTGCAGGCCACCCTGCCCGGCACGCCGTCCGAGGCTGCCGGCACCATCAGCCTGGAAGTGCGTTACCAGGGCTGCGCCGATGCCGGTGTCTGCTACCCGCCGCAGAAGCGCGTGGTGCAGGTCACCCTGCCGGGCGCCGGTGCGGCGGCGGCGGTGCCTGCCGCGCGTGCCGGTGCGGCCAGCCCGTTCAACAACCCGCTGGCAGGTGCCGGCAACAGCGGTGGCCTGCGCCTGCCGGGCGCGGCCAACAACAGCCAGGCCCTGCCGCTGCCGTCGGAACAGGCGTTCGGCTTCGATGCCATCGCCAGTGACGGCAACACCCTGCTGCTGCGCTTCAGCCCAGCGCCCGGCTATTACCTGTATCGCGACCGCACCTCGCTGAAGCTGGAAGGCAGCGCCGGCGTGCTGGCCGGCAAGCCGCGCTGGCCAGCCGCGCAATCGCATCGCGACGAGCACTTCGGCGATGTCTCGGTCTACTTCAACCAGGTGGAAGTGCCGCTGCCGCTGCGCCGCACTGTCACTGATGCCGTCGACAGCACCCTGGTGGTGACCTTCCAGGGCTGCCAGACCGATGGCATCTGCTACCCGCCGATGACCCGCCGGGTGAAGCTGTCGATTCCCGCTGGCAAGCTGTCCGCCAGCATTGACCAGGCGCCAGCGCGCAACGAGGTGATCAGCCCGCTGCCCGCCGCCGGCGTGCCACGTGAATCCGCCAACGGCGCACCGTTGCGCCTGCTGCCGACCGTCCCCAACGACGGCATTGCCACTCCCGCCGCCAGCGGCAGTGAGGGCGCGCGCAATGAGTTCGCCGCCGACGCGCGCGATGGCAACGCACTGCGCACGCGCCCACCGGCGACAACCCCGAACCCGGACCGTTCGTTCGTCTGGGTGCTGCTGCTGGCGCTGGCCGGTGGCCTGGTGCTGAACCTGATGCCCTGCGTGCTGCCGATCCTGTCGCTGAAGGTGCTGAGCCTGGCGCAGAGTGGCGAAAGCCCTGAGCGGGCACGCAGCCATGCCCTCTGGTACACGCTGGGCGTGCTGGTCGCGTTCGCGGTGATCGGCGCGCTGATGGTGGGCCTGCGCGCGATCGGCAACGCCGTCGGCATCGGCTTCCAGCTGCAGCACCCGGGCGTGGTGGCGGCGCTGGCCTACATCATGTTCGCGGTGGGCCTGAGCCTGTCCGGCGTGTTCACCCTGGGCGGCGGCATCGGCAACCTCGGCCAGTCGCTGGCCAGCCGCAGCGGCCCGGCCGGCGATTTCTTCACCGGTGCGCTGGCCTGCCTGGTCGGCAGCGCCTGCGTCGGCCCGTTCATGGGCGGGGCGATCGCCTATGCCTTCATTGCCCCGCCGCTGAAGGCGATGACCGTATTCCTGTTCCTCGGCCTGGGCCTGGCGCTGCCGTTCCTGCTGATCGGCTTCGTGCCGGCGCTGGCACGCCGCCTGCCCAAGCCCGGCCCGTGGATGGAAACGCTCAAGCACGTGCTGGCCTTCCCGATGTATGCCACCGCGCTGTGGCTGCTGTGGGTGCTGGGCAAACAGCGCGGCGTGGACGGCATGGCACTGGTGCTGGGCGGCCTGCTGCTGTTCGCCTTCGGGCTGTGGCTGTTCGAGCGCAATCGCTGGACCGGCTCGCGTGCGGTGACCCTGCTCGGCGTGCTGCTGGCGATCGGCGCGCTGGTTCCTGCCTGGGGCGTGACCCAGCTGGCACCACCGGCGCGGGCCGCACAGGCCGCCAGCGAGAACGTGGTCGAGTATTCGCCGCAGTTGCTGGACCGCCTGCGTGCGGACAACCGCGTGGTGTTCGTCAACATGACTGCCGACTGGTGCGTGAGCTGCAAGGCCAATGAACGTGCCGTGCTGTCGCGGCCGGAGTTCAAGGAACTGCTCAAGCGCACCAACGCGGTGTACATGCGCGGTGACTACACCAACGTCGACCCGCAGATCACCACGTTCCTTGAAGAGCACAAGGCCGTGGGCGTGCCGCTGTACGTGGTGTACGGCCCGGGTGCGCCGCCGACCGTGCTGCCGACCCTGTTGACCCAGGCGGTGGTCGAGGAAGCGCTGCTGCGCACCGCACGATGAAGTGGCAACGGCCAGCGCTGCTGTGGACAGCGGTGCTGGCCGCCGGCCTCGGCCTGTGGGCCGGGCATCGATTCTCACCCGGCCCGTCTGCACCGGCCGCGGCAACGACGGCTTCCACAGCGACGGCCGTGAAGCCTACCCTGCAGGTGGGTGATCCCTTGCCGGCGCTGATCCTGCCGGACCTGGCGGAACAGCTGCTGGACCTGCGCGCCCGCTTCGCCGGCCGGCCGCTGCTGATCAATGTCTGGGCCAGCTGGTGTGCGCCCTGCGTGGAAGAGATGCCCGAACTGGCCCGCTTCGCCGAAGCCCAGGGCGACAACGGTGTGCAGGTGCTGGGCATTGCGCTGGATGCCCCGGACGACGTGCGCGCTTTCCTGCTGCGGGTGCCGGTGGACTACCCGATCGTGATCGAGACCCCGGGGCCGCGCGATGCCAGCGTGCAGCTGGGCAATACCCAGGGCCTGCTGCCCTACAGCGTGCTGTTCGATGCGCAGGGGCGGCTGGTGAAGGCAAAGCTGGGGCCGTTCGCCCACGGCGAGATCGACGGCTGGGTGAAGTGAAGGTGTTTTTTGCAGGGCTTGGAGCCCTGCACCCTGCTCAATGCAATGGCAACAGCCAAAGCGGGCTTTCCGTGGGATGGCGGGGCGCTGTGGCTGTGCAGGACACGCCGTAAACCCGTCCGTGGGGGCTCGATGGCGCCATCCATGGCGCCAACGGTCCTGCCCACCCACACCGCCCCACCCCCGACAGATCCCCGCGGCGGCTGTTGGTGGGTGCCGACCGTTGGTCGGCACATCTGTCAGATATCGATATCCAGAACGGAATCAGACCCCGTGCCGACCAACGGTCGGCACCCACCAAAGCAGAACGTCGTTCCGACAGATCGCAGGAAACTGTCGAAGGCGGGGTGGGTCCGGTTGAGGGGGCGTGAGCCGCATGGATGCGGCGACCGAGCTTACATGGACGTACTTGCAGCGTCCCCCTCAACCGGGCCCGCCCCGCCAACCCACGGAAAACCAGCTTTTGACGTTGACGTTGCTCCGGCTTGTAGCGGGTGCAGGGCTGCAAAGCCCTGCAACAAAACCCTCCTTGACCGTAGGCCGTCCGCCACGGAGAATTCCGCGACTAATTCTCATTTGCTGTTGCGCAGGATGCGGGCGGCAGCCTCCCGGGCCCCTCTCCTTCGATGTTCAAGAACGTCCTGTTCCAACTGCATTGGCTGCTGGGCATTACCGCCGGTGCCGTCCTGGCCCTGATGGGCCTCAGCGGCGCCATGCTGTCTTTCGAGGACGAGCTGCTGCGCGCGGCCAATCCTGGCTTCGCTGAAATCGCCGAGCACCATGCGGACGGCCAGCATCCCCTTGCACTCAGCGAACTGGTGCCGTTGCTGCAGGCTGGCAGCGAGCGTCCCCTGCAACGCCTGCGCGTGGATGCCACCGGACAGCGGCCGTCGGTCGCGCGCTTTGCCGGCGGCAAGGAACACTGGGTGTACTTCGATCCGTACAGCGGCGAGCGCTTCAGCGCCCTGCGCGGGCAGGCATTCTTCGACGTCGTCGAGGACCTGCATCGCCACCTCGCTGCCGGTGAGCGCGGCAAGTGGATCACCGGCAGCTGTGCAATCGCGCTGCTGTTCTTCACCCTGTCCGGTCTCTACCTGCGCTGGCCACGACGCTGGTGGCACTGGCGCAGCTGGCTGGCGGTGGAGTGGACGCGCAGCGGCCGAGGCTTCCTGTGGAGCCTGCACTCGGTGGTCGGCACCTGGGTGCTGCTGATCTACCTGATGAGTGCGCTGACCGGCCTGTGGTGGTCGTTTGACTGGTACCGCAACGCGGCCAACACGCTGCTCGGTGTGGCGCCGGCGGCAAAGCACACGGTTGCCGCCGACGCGGCACTGGACGTCCATCGCATCGAGGCCACGCTGTACGCGCTACCCGGCGTGCGCACCGGCTTCATCGACCTGCGCCTGCCGGAGAAGCCGGGGCAGGCGCTGAACGTGCGGGTGATGGCCGGTGATCCGTCGCAGCGCGGCGGCCACCACGACCGTGCGCATGACCTGCTGCAGCTCGATCCGGCCAGCGGCGCGGTTCTCGATGCCCGCCCGTACGCACGCCAGGGCGCGGGCGGACAGCTGGCCACCAGCGTGTTCGCGCTGCATTCGGGCAGCTACTTCGGTGTGCCCGGGCGCGTGGTGGTGATGCTCAGCAGCCTGGGCATGAGCCTGTTCTTCATCACCGGCTGGATGCTGTACCTGGACCGCCGCCGCAGCCAGCGTGCGGCGCGAGGGCTGCGCCGCGCGCTGCCGGCCACGACCACCGATGGCCGTGGTCCGCCGTGGCTGGTGGTGCATGCCAGCCAGAGCGGACTGGGCGAACAACTGGCGTGGCGTGCGGCCGCGCAGCTGCAGGCGTCCGGTCATGCGGTGCAGGTGCAGTCGCTGGTCCGCGTCGATGCCGCGACGCTGCAGGCCACCTCCCAGGCGCTGCTCGTGCTGAGCACGTTCGGCGACGGCGAGCCACCGGATGCCACGCGCCGCGCGGCGCGGCTGCTGCTCGCACAACGCCTGGACCTGTCGCGCCTGCAGTTCGGCCTGCTCGCGCTGGGCGACCGCCAGTACCCGCATTACTGCGGCTTCGGCCGCCAGTTCGATGGCTGGCTGATCGGCAACGGCGCGCGCCCGCTGTTCGAGCGCATCGATGTCGATGCCGCTTCGGTGCCGGCATTGCGCCAATGGCAGCAGCAGCTGGGTACGCTCACCGGCATCGTCACCGATGACAGCGTGCTGCCTGCGGCTACGCAGATGCATGAGTGGCGCCTGCTCGGCCGCGACCACCTCAACCCGGGCAGCGTCGGCGGAGCCATCTGGCGTATCCGTCTTGCCGCACCGGCCGACGTGCAGTGGCAGGCGGGTGACATCCTGCACATCGCACCCCGCCACAACGCGCGGCATGCCGGTGCCGTGCTGAAGGGACACGGTCTGGATCCGCTGCAGCCCCTGCTGGTCGATGGCCATCCGCGCACGCTGCTGGCACTGGCCAGTGAACGCGAGCTGCCCGAGGCCGATGCCGCGCTGGCGGTGCAGGATGCCTGCCTGTGGCTGGCCGGGCTGCCGCTGCTGCCCAGCCGCGAGTATTCGATCGCCTCCTGCACGGATGATGGCGTGGTGGAGCTGGTGGTGCGGCTGGTGCATGACGCCTCCGGTCGCGCCGGGTTGGGCTCGGGCTGGCTGTCGTTGCATGCACCGATCGGTGCCGGCATCGTCGCCCGCGTGCATCGCAACCCCGGTTTCCATCGCGTCAGCGGCGCGCCGATGGTGCTGATCGGCAACGGCACCGGCATCGCCGGGCTGCGCAGCCTGTTGCGCGAAGCTGCCCACGCAGGCGAGCGCGGGCACTGGCTGCTGTTCGGTGAACGCCAGCGCGCACACGACTTCCTGTTCGCCGACGAGATCGAAGCCTGGCAGGCCAATGGCCATCTCACGCGGGTGGACCTGGCGTTCTCGCGCGATGGCGAGGGTGGTTACGTGCAGGATCGCCTGCGTGCGGCCGTCGATGCGCTGCGCGACTGGATGCAGCGTGGTGCGGTGATCCATGTCTGTGGGTCGTTGCAGGGCATGGCCGAAGGCGTGGACCAGGTGCTGCGAACCGCGCTGGGTGATGAAGCGGTGGAAACGCTGCTGGAAAACGGGCGCTACCGCCGCGACGTGTATTGATTCCTGCCGCCGAACGCTGGTGTGAGCCGAGCATGGGCTCGGCTCTACAGTGTTCGTGCAGCCGATGTAGCGCCGAGCCCACGCTCGCCTGACTAGGCCGCCGCGCGCGCCTGCGGCATCGACTGCAAGCGGAACGCGCCCACGGCTTCTGCCAAGGCACGCACCTGCGCCTGCATCTGCGCAGTCGAGGCCCCCGCCTCTTCCACCAGGCTGGCGTTGCGCTGGGTGCTGGCTTCCATCTGCACGATGGTCTGGTTCACCTGAGCGATGCCCGCATGCTGGTCCTGCGACGCACTGCGGATACCTGCCAGCAGCTCGGCCAGCTGCTGCACGCTGCCGACGATCTCGCCCATCGTGGTGCCGGCCTGCGCGGCCTGCTGGTTGCCCTGGCCGACACGCGCCACCGAATCCTCGATCAGCCCCTTGATCTGCTTGGCCGCCTCGGCACTGCGCTGCGCCAGCAGGCGCACTTCGGCGGCCACCACGGCGAAGCTGCGGCCCTGCTCGCCGGCACGCGCCGCTTCCACCGCCGCATTGAGGGCAAGGATGTTGGTCTGGAAGGCGATGCCGTCGATCAACTGGGTGATGTCGCCGATCCGTCGCGAGGCTTCGCTGATGCCATGCATGGTCGCGACCACCTGGCCGACCGCCTCGCCACCCCGCTGGGCCACCGCCGCCGCGCCCTGCACCAGTGCATCGGCGCGGCCTGCGGCATCGGCGTTGCGGCCGACGGTATCGGTCAGCTCCTGCATCGACGCCGCGGTCTCTTCCAGGTTGGCGGCCTGCTGCTCGGTGCGCCGCGACAGATCGTGATGGCCGGCGACGATCTCGCCAACGCCGGTATCCAGGCTGGAGGTGGCCTGCTGGATGCGGGTGACGATGCGGCCCAGCTGCGCGACGGTGGCATTGGCATCGTCGCGCATGCGCGCGAACACGCCCTGCAGGTCCCCCTCCATGCGCACGCTGAGGTCGCCGCGGGCCAGCGCAGCCAGCAGTGCCTGCAGGTCACCAAGGTTGGTTTCAAAGGTGGCCAGCAGGCGGTTTATGCTGGTCGACAAGGTGCGCACGAAGCCCTGTTTTCCCTCCAGCGCGATGCGGCCGTGCAGGTCGCCATGTGCGGCGGCGTCGACCAGGGCAGCGACCTCGGTTTCCAGCAGCGTCTCCAGCGCACGACTGCTCCATTCCACCGCTACGCCGAGGAACTGCCCTTCGTCGATGATGGGGTTGGCAATCAGCTGGTAGCGCACGCCGGCATGGCCGATCTCGCGCTCCTCGCGCTGGCGCGCGCCGGCCAGGCTGGCCAGCGCCGGATGCAGGCGCACGGCATCGCTGCCCACCAGATCTTCGGCCTCGCGCTCGAGTTGCTGCAGCAGTGCCGGATTGACGTAGGCCACCTGGCCCTCGGCATCGATCACCATCAGCCCGGTCTGCGCACTGTCCAATGCCTGCCGCACACGGGTGTTGCCGCGCGCCACGGCACGCTCGGCCTCGATGCGCGCGCGCAGGCGCTGCTGCATGTCGACCAGGCGCTGCGCCAGCTGGCCGATTTCATCGTTGGCGTTGTAGACGCGCAGGGTGGTGTCGAGTCGGTCGTCGGCGATGTCGCTGGCGAAGCGCAGGGTGTCCTGGATCGGCTGGCGCACCGCACGCCGCACCAGCACCAGGCTGGTGATCAACACACCGGCGACCAGCAGCAGGGTCACCGCGAACAGCACGCTCATGGTGCGTGCGCCGGCCTGCTGGCGCGCCTGTGCCTTGGCCAGCGCCGCCACCTGGGCCTGCTGGAAGGCGGCCAGCGCCGGCGCCACGCCGGCGGCGGTATCCAGCAGCGATTGCGCCTCTACATCCAGGCCCACGCGGGCGGCGGTATAGCCCAGCAATGCGGCCTGATAGGCCTCCATGCCGTTGCGAAGGGCATCCTGCGCATCGGTCGGCAGGCCCACCAGTGCGAGATCGAACGGCAGCTTTTCTTCGCTCGCACGGTCGGCATGGGTGGAGTCGCCATCGAGCAGCAGCAGTGCCTCCTGTCGGCGCATCTTCTGCAGGGACAACGCCAACGAAGGCCGCTGCAACGCATCCACCTGCGCCTGCAGGGCGTCGGCGGCCTGCTGCAATTGCGCGGCGAGGCCGGCATCGCCACGACCCATCTCATCGACGCGTTCGAACAGGGCGGCCACACCCTGCGAGAACGCGCCGGCGGCTTCGGTCAGTGCCTGCAGCGCCTCGCGCCGGCCGGGATCCATCGGCATCGCGCGCAGCGCCTGAAGATCGGCCTGGAGCGCCTTCTGCGTCGCCAGCAGCTGCGCGCGGTCGGCATCGTCGAAACTACGTGCATACTGGGTCTGCAGACGACGCGCCTCGGCCACCTGCGTGGCCACGCTCGCGGCCAGATCGCTGCCGTGCTGGTAGCTGGCCTGGCTGCGCGCCGCCTGCGTGCTGGCATGGCCGGTCCAGGCGTAGACGGCGGCGATCGCGATCAGGCCCAGCCCACAGACCCACAGGGTCGCCTTGAGCTTGCTGGCCACACTGAGCCGATGCGGCTGCAGCCACAGCAGCAGGCCGGGGGACGCCGAGCGCAGTGCGGCAAGCCGCATGCGCAGGGACCGGAGGTGGGGGACGACGGCCGACATGACAGGCTCCAGGCGGAAGGACGCACCTGTATCGGCGGGAAATGGCGCAACTTTAGGGCGCTCCTGGTTCACTCCCACCGATTGCTGGCGGACGCGGCCTTTGTACCCGGCACAGGCGACGGGGGGATGACACCCGCGCAATGCTTGACCTCAACCCCGGTTGGGAGAGCACAGTAGATCTCCCTCCCCCGCCCGGCGCGCGCATGACGACGCTCGATGTCCCCCGCTACCTGCAACGCCTGCAGCTGGATGCACCGCCACCGCTGACGCTGGCGGGCCTGACCCTGCTGCAGCAGCGCCACAACGCACTGCTGCCGTTCGAAACCCTCAGCTGCCTGCTGCGCGATGCAGTACCGATCGACCTGGACAGCGTGCAGCGCAAGCTGCTCGACGACCGTCGTGGCGGCTACTGCTTCGAACTCAATGGCGGCCTGCTGGCACTGCTGCAGGCGCTGGGCTTCGATGCACAGCCGTTGAGCGCGCGCGTGCTGCTGGCCGCCCAGGACGGCGAACTGACCGCACGCACCCACCTGCTGCTGCGCGTGCAGGTGGACGGCGATGACTGGCTGGTGGATGCCGGTTTCGGCAGCCTGACCCCGACCGTGCCGCTGCGGCTGCATGATCCGCAGCCGCAGGCCACGCCCCACGAGCGCTTCCTGTTGCAGCGCCTGCCCGGCGAGGGGGATTTCGTGCTGTCCGCCGAGTCCGGCGATGGCTGGCGGGCGATGTATCGCTTCGACCTGCACGCGCCGGCACCGATCGACAACGTCGTGGGCAACTGGTACGTGTGCACCCATCCCGATTCCAGTTTCCCCGGCCAGCTGCGCGCATCCCTGACCGGGCCGGACTGGCGACGCACCATCGGCAGTGGCAACTACACCGAGTACCGTCCCGGCCAGGCACCGGACAAGCGTCCGCTGCGCGATGTGGGCGACGTGCGCGAGGTGTTGCAGCAGCGCTTCGGCATGCAGCTGCCGGACGACCCACGGCTGGACCCGGCGATCAACGACTGGCTGCAGCGCTCGCGCGCCGCGCCCTTGTAGAGCCGAGCCCATGCTCGGCTGCTGTTGGCCCAGCCGCTCCAGCTCAGCCGAGCATGGGCTCGGCTCTACGGAATCGCGCGCGCCTGCACTGCGATCCGGTTGCCTTCACTGTCGCGGATCTCGGCCACACGCCAGTCACCCGCGTCGGCCGGGCCGAAGCGCAGCTCGGCCCCGGCCTGCAGCGCACGCTCGAGGCTGGCATCCAGGTCGTCAACCCCGATGTAGATGCGCGCACCGTGGACGGAGGGCAGATAGTCGGCCCCCCGCACCAGCGCCATGCTGGCACCGGTGGCCTCATCGGCAAACGGCAGGTAGGCCATCCTGCAGTCGTGCAGCAGGATCGGTTCGTCCACCGCCACCTGCAGCCAGTGCTGGTAGAACGTGATGGCCCGGCCCAGGTCAGTGACCGGTATCTCGACGTGCAGGATGGGGTTCATGTCCGCAGGATAACCGGATGCTGACACTGCCTTGCAGGTCCGTACTGGCATGCTGGACCGCCCTTTCCCCGCGGAGTCCTGCATGTCCCTGGCCGATCATCGTGGTGCGCTGGCACCGCTGGGCTTCCTGCGCGTGGCCATCAACCTGGGCAATCCAGTGCTGGCGCAGGGGGACGCGCGCTCACCGCGCGGGCCGTCACTGGAACTGGCCACGGCATTGGCGCAGCGCATGGGCGTGCAGGCACGCTTCACCTGCCACGACGCCGCGGCCGCGGTGGTCGCTGCAGCCAGCAAGGATGCCTGGGACCTGGCCTTCCTGGCCATCGATCCGGCGCGCGCCGACCGCATCGCCTTCAGCGCCCCCTATGTGGAGATCGAAGGCACCTACCTGGTGCGCGAGGACAGCCCTGCGCAGCAGGTGGCCGACCTGGACCGCGATGGCCTGCGCATCGCGGTCGGTCGTGGCGCCGCCTACGACCTGTTCCTCAGCCGCGAACTGCGCCACGCCATGATCGAGCGGGCCGAGACGTCGGCCGCTGCCATCACCCTGTTCGATCTGCAGCGCCTGGATGCCGCCGCCGGCGTGCGCCAGCCGCTGGCCGCCTGGGCGCAGGCGCATCCCGGCCACCGCGTGCTGGCCGACCGTTTCACCGTGATCCAGCAGGCGGTCGCGGCGCCGGCCTCGCGCCCGGCCGATGCATTGCAGGCGCTGTTCGAGGAAGTGGAGGCGATCAAGGCAGGCTCGTTGCTGGGCGAAGCCTTCGCCCGTGCCGGGCAGGCGGTTACGTTGGTACGGTGACTGCGGGACACACGCAGTCGGGCATGGCTCGACGCTATAAATGCGCGCCTGCCATGTGCCGGACGTGCTCGGCCGCCTGAGCGTGCAGCCAGTCGCGGAAGGCCAGGAAGCCGCGATGGCGGGCCGAGCGCTGCGGGTAGACCAGCCAATGCGGCCAGGCGGTTTTCAGTCGCAGGCTGGACAGCGCCACCAGGTGGCCCGAATCCAGCAGCAGGCGCGCCCGCGTCACCCGTCCCAGCGCTACGCCCACCCCGTCAAGCGCCGCACGGTGATGCGCCTCCGAATCATCCAGCACCGCCACGAAGCGCGGCGGCGGGTTCTGCCCACTCAGCGCGAACCAGGCGCCCCACGCGCCATCGGGATCCCCCAGCAGCGGCCACTGGTTCAGCGGCACGCGGTCGATCCCTCCCATGCGTTCGATCAGCGCCGGGCTGGCCATCGGCAGCAGCCACTCGTCGAACAGCGGCTCCACCACCAGGCCCGGCCACTGCCCGCTGCCCAGCCGCAGCGCGGCGTCGAACTGGCGCTGTCGCTCGAAGTCAATCAGGCGTTCACTCGACTGCAGGTTGATCTCGATCTGTGGATGCTCGGCAACGAAGTGCCCCAAGCGCGGCACCAGCCACGCCGACGCCATCGACGGTACCGCGCTGATCGTCAGCACGTGCTCGGCGCGTGCGGCATAGGGCTGGAAGGCCTCGTTGATCGCATCCAGATGCGGGCCTACCTGGTCGAGCAGGCGCTGCCCTTCCAGGGTGAGGGTGACGCCGCGTGGCTGGCGGACCAGCAGCGGCTGCCCCAGCCGCTCTTCCAGCTGGCGCATCTGATGGCTGAGCGCACTGACGGTCAGGTTCATCGACGCCGCTGCGCGTGACAGGTTGCCCAGCCGCGCGGCGGCCACGAAACCCTGCAGGGCGTGAAGGGGCGGACGGGACATCAGGCTTGAATTCCTCTCAAGGCATGCTTGCGGAAATGTCGCTTTTTCCCGGTCAATGCTGCCCGTATCGTGCAATCCACTCAAGTGGAGGGACGCTCATGAACATCTACGGCAGCCTGTTGTTCCTGCAGGGCCACGTGGCCAACGCCGAACTGGCCCGGCAGCTGGCCTGCCCGTCCACCGGCTCCCCCACGGGTGCGCCGCAACCGGCCGCGCTGGTTCAGAAACCGCGTGGCCGTTGAACACGGCTCAACCTGCATACCAACGCTGGACGTGTTCAGGCAGCCATGGCATTGGGTCGATATCCAGCGCCCGGCAACCGTCGAGGGTGTCACGCAGCACGCGCTCGCCGGGGCCACCGGGCATGCGCAGGCCATCCTCTTCCGGAAGCTGCACCGCCGCCCAGTCGTGCAGCCGGTCCATGCGCAGGCGCTGGGCGGCCTGCAGCCAAGCCTTGAGCTGGAAACAGCGATAGCCCTGTGCGCCCAACGCATCAACCGCGAGCGACAACGCCTGGTTGGCACCACGCACCCATTCGGTGCGACCTCCGGCCTTGTCCTGGACCGTCATCGGCGCCGGCGCGCGGTGCGCCTTGAACGGCGAACGCAGCTGCAGCTCCAGATCACGCGCATCGCGCTCGCTCTCCGCTTCCACCAGCGTACCGGCATCAAGGTCGAAGAACTCGAACCAGCGCCGGTGCAATGCGCTGATGCGCCCGAGCGGATCGCGTGAAAAGCCGATCTTCGCGTAGTCCTCCCACGCACAGGGGAAGACGTAGGCGAAGACACGACCGTCGATGCGGATATGCGACTGCATGTGCGCAGGCTGCCTCCACTGCAGCCCGGGCGCAACCGGGCGTTGCGGTGGGCGCCGCAGGGCTTTGGCAGTACGGCTTCATGCAGCCGCTTCGGACTATCCTTGCTGGCTGCCGCTGTCATCACCGCCACCATGCCTGCTCCTGCGCCTGCCCACCTGCCGGTCTCGTCCATCACCCTGGAAGCGGCAACCTTCGCGGTGGTCCACCAGCACAACGCGGACATCGCGCGGCAACCGGCCTCGCTGACCAAGCTGATGACCGCCTACGCCGCTTACGGATGCGTCGAAGAGAACGGTGGCACGTGGGACCAGGCGGTCACCATCGCCGCCGAGGATGTGCATGCCGTAGCCGATGATGAAACACGCATGGGCCTGGTGCCCGGCGAAACGGTCACGCTGGCGCGCCTGCTGGAAGGGTTGATGATCGTCTCCGGCAATGATGCGGCGCTGGCCATCGCACGCCATCTGGACGGATCACAGCCTGCGTTCCTGGGCCGCATGAACTGGCACGCGCGCCAGCTTGGCCTGCGCAGCACGCGGTTCGCCAGCGTGTCCGGCATCACCACCCCGCACCATGCCTCCAGCGCGCGCGACATGGCGGTACTCGCCGCCTGCCTGCTGAATGACCATCCGCAGATCCTGGCAATCACCGCGCAGCGCACGTTCGCGCATGGCCGCTTCAGCCGCAGCAACCAGAACGCCCTGCTTGGCGAAGACGGCGTGGATGGATTGAAGACCGGCTACACCCAGGCCGCAGGCTTCTGCCTGGCCGCCACTGCCTGCCGGGCTGTGCCCGGGCGGAACCTGCCGGTACGCCTGATCACCGTGGTGCTGGGCGCTGAAAGCCGCGACGCACGCGATGCCCTTGTGCGCGAGCGGCTGGCCGCCGGGTTTGCGGCGCTGGCCGACACCACCGCCGACGCCTGAGCGGATCAGCGTCGCTTGACCGTCGCCACGATCAAGCGCTGCAGCTCGGCCTCGGCGCCGACCTTGTCCAGCGCGCCTGCCGCCACGGCTTCGGACAGGGCTTCGGCCGCACCGAGAATCGCCCAGCGTCCGGCCAGGGGGACCGTGCCATCGGCCGCAAACGGGCCCAGCCAGGTGTCGCAGTTGTCGATGAAGTCCTGCTGGTAGCGCCGACGCACTTCATGGAGTTCCGGCGCGCCCACCAGCGCAGCGAGGATGCCCTGCACTTCACTGCCCTGGCTGAGGACGCAGTCGATGTAGCCGGAGGCGATGGCCGCCGCACGATCGGCCAGGTGCGCCCTGGCACGGCCGATACGCTCGTGGAAGACCACCGTCTGCCGCCCGTCATAGTCATCGTAGAGCGCGGCCAGCAGCCCGTTGCGGGTCACGAAGTGATCATAGGCCACCGGTTTGGTCACACCGGCCGCCTCGGCCAGCCGCCCCAGCGTCAATGCGTCGGTGCCTTCGTCGCCGACCAGCGCCCAGGCCACGTCCAGCAACTGGCGGGCGCGTTGCTCGCGGGTCAATCGGCGGCGCGTGGGAGCGGCGTTGGCAGGCATCGGTGGAGCACGGCGGTCAGCGCATCGGAGCACCGATTTTACGGCCGATCGCCAGCGCGGTCTGCAGATGCGCTTCGGCTGCACCGGAATCGGCGTCCAGCAGCAGGTCGGACGACAGCACGCGCGCGCCGCAGTAGTCGAAGATGCCCATGTCGATCTGGGTCTTCATCGCCGCACCGTAGCCGCGCCGTTCGATCATGTCCGCGCCAGCCCCGCCGATGCCGACCAGATGCACGCCCAACCGCTGCAGCTTTTTCTGCACCTTGCCATCGGCGCCGTCCTGGTAGGCCCAGCCCTGGGTGAACACACGATCGATCCAGCCCTTCAGCAGCGCGGGGAAGGACCACCAGTACAGGGGATAGACCAGTACCAGCGTGTCGGCAGCCTGCAGCCGCGCCTGCTCGGCGGCGACGTCAGCCGGAGTTGCGCCGGTGCCACGGAACAGCGCCTGGTCCTGCATGTTGAAGCGCGGATCGAAGCCTTCAGCCATCAGATCGGCGTGGGTCACGCTGTTGGCGGCATCCGACGCGGTGATGGCTTCGCCGATGCGCCTGGCGATGGCATGGGTCAACGCGCCGGGTTCAGGGTGGGCGGTAACGATGAGGGTGTGCATGGGGCATGTCCGGAATTCACTAACTACCAATAGTAAGTAGTGTCGCCCGGGATACCAGCGCCATGCGTGGGACGCTGTTTCCGCATCCACCGTATAGTGCGGCGGTTCCCACTGAGCTGCCCGACGATGCACCGGTATCTGCTTGCCCTTCTGCTGGCCCTGCCGATGGCAATGGACGTTACGCCCGCGCTGGCCGGTGAACTCAGTCCGGAAGACTCGGCCGCATTGCGCAAGGAGGTGCAGGCGATGATGGGCGCCTTCGCCCGTGGCGATACCGAGCTGATCATCGCGCGTACCCATCCCAGCCTGAAGCAGCTGGCCGGTGGCGACGAGGCCTATGCGCGGGCGACCCGCGACACCGTGAAGGCGCTGCGCAAGGCCGGCGTCACCATCATCAGCGACGAGGCAGGCGTGCCGGGCCGCACCTATGCGGCCGGTGACGAGGAAGTCTGCTTCGTACCGCGCCAGTCACTGCTGCGCGTGCGCGAAGCGCCGATGCGCAGCACGTCATTCATGGTTGCTGTGCGACGCGTCGGTACAACGCAATGGCGCTATCTGGACGGCGCGGCGATGCTGGACAACCCGGCACTGCTGCGGCAACTGCTGCCGGCGCTGGAGCCGGGCGTGACGCTGCCCAGGGGTGGGATGGAAGCGCTGTAGTCGCAGGTGCGCGTCCATCCACGCCCGGGCTGGATCCATTGCAGGCCTGGGCGTGTGTCAGCGGAACAGCGCGTTCAACGCCGCGCCCGAAGCCGCCTGCTGCAGGCCATCGAAGCGGCCGTCCTGCATGATCGGCTCGATGGCCTGCATCAGCCCACCCCACGCAGCTCGCGCCAGCGCACCGCCCAGGCTGACCCGTCGCACGCCGAGTGCGGCGATGTCCTGCAGGCTCAGCGGTGTCGGTCCACCCACCAGCAGGTTCACCGGCTTCGCCCCCGCAGCGGCAACCACCGCGCTGATCTGTTCGCGCGTGCTGATGCCCGGTGCATACAGCACATCGGCGCCGGCCTCGGCATAGGCGCGCAGGCGCTGCAGGGTGTCCTGCAGATCCGGCACGCCAACGAAGAAATTCTCGGCCCGCGCGACCAGCAGCACATCGCCCCCCGCGCGGTCGATGGCCGCACGTGCCGCACACAGTCGCTCGACCGCCTGCCCGATCGGCCGCAGCGGCGCATCGGCCACGCCGCTGGCGTCCTCGATCGACAGCGCCGCGATACCGGTGTCGATGGCCGCCGCCACCGCCTCGCCCACTGCCTGTGGCGTGGCGCCGAAGCCATCACCGAAATCGGCGTTCAACGGCAGCGGTGTCGCGGCCGCCATCAGCCGCAGATGTTCCAGTGTGGCCTGCAGCGAAACCGCCCCATCCGGCCGCCCTTCACTCCAGGCGCAGCCGGCACTGGTCGTGGCCAGTGCCTGGAAGCCCTGCCGCTGCAGGTAGCGGGCGCTGCCCACGTCCCACGGATTGGGCAGCACGAAACAACCGCGCGCATGCAGCTGGCGGAAACGCGCGCGCTTGCGCTGGGTGTCGGCATCAAGCGGGGTCATGGCGGGTTCCCGGGCGGCGGACCTGCACCCTAGCCCACGCTGCGGCGGCACTCAATCACGGCGTGGGCCAACGTGCATGAGGTGATGCCGGCTGCTTATTGGACACCACCGTGCACGCTGCCCGAGCGTGCTTGCCTGCCACACAGAGCCCCACGGAACCCCAGATGCACCCGGACCCGCAGACCCTGATCGACGCCGGCGACGATGACGCCCATTGGGCCGACCTGCTTTCACCCGCGCGCCGTCGCCTGATCGCGTCGGCCGGGCTGGCCGCTGGCGGCCTGGCCAGCGCGTCGGCTGCCACCGCAGCCGCGCGCAGCGACAACGCCGTGAACACCACCGAACCCGGGCGACCCGGCTTCCGCGCCATCGTTCCGCCAGCGCCCGAGGGCCGCAGCCCTTGGGGCCAGGCCACGGCCAGCGAGCCTACCCCGCGGCCGGCCAGCGTGCGCCCCGGCGAGGCCACGCTGCCCACCCGGCCACGTGCCTACACCGCCATCAAGAGCTACCACGCCCACATCTACTTCGACGAGGACAGCTTCGAGAAGGCCGCGCTGCTGCGGCGCTGGGCCGCCGAGCGCTTCCCTGTGGAGCTGGGCAACTGGAACCTTGAGCCACGCGGGCCGCACGTCACCCCGTCGTTCTATTTCGGCTTCACCAACGACCTGTTGCCGGTGCTGGTGCCCTGGCTGCAGCTCAACAGCCTGGGCCTGACCATCCTGATCCACCCCAATACCGGCGATGGCCGCGCTGACCATCTGCATTACGCGTTGTGGGTGAACCGCGCGCAGCCGGTCAATGCCTACAACTGGCCGGCGCCGAAGCCCGGGCAGCCGGAACCGCTGGAAGAGGTGTTCCCGAACGTGGTGCCGACGGTGCCGCTGGAGATCTGAGCGGCCGAGTGCCGGACAGCTCCATGTGGAGGCGCAGTGTGCTGCCACCGAACCCCGTCTCCCCGCATGGCGTGGATGCCGGCATCGTCGGCCTACGTGCACGCATCCCCGTCCAGCACCACGTTCAGCGCGCCTTGATCCAGCGCCCGCCATACGGCCGCAAGCGCTCCGGCAGATTTCAAACATGCGATTGAAACGCTGCAAACTTCGCCGAACTGGACAGCATCCGCCGGTTCCGCCAGACTGCCGCCCTTTCCCGTCTTCCGGATCCCATGGCGAAGCTGCTGGTCCTGCACGGCCCCAACCTCAACCTGCTCGGCACCCGCGAGCCGGAGGTCTACGGCCACACCACGCTGGCCGACATCGACCAGGCCCTGGCTGCCCAGGCATCGGCCGCCGGACACACCGTGGAACGCCTGCAGTCCAACGCCGAGCATGTGCTGGTGGACCGCGTGCAGGCTGCGCGCAGCGACGGAACCGCTTTCATCCTGATCAACCCCGCCGCCTTCACCCACACCTCGGTCGCCCTGCGCGATGCGCTGGCGGCGGTGGCGGTGCCGTTCATCGAGATCCACCTGTCCAACCCGCATACCCGTGAGCCGTTCCGCCAGCACAGCTACTTCAGTGACAAGGCAGTGGGCGTGGTATGCGGTTTCGGTGCAGACAGCTACCGCTACGCGATGGACGCGGCGCTGCTGCGCGTGCAGGCGGCCAGCGCGTGAAGATGCCGCCGCGTGTGCTTGCCGGCATCCTGCTGTGGGCCGGTCTGTGCGGCGCCAGTGTCGCTGCCGAGCGCGCGGCCGCGGGCATCGACTGCGCACAGGCAAGCGGCGGCTACGAGCGCGACATGTGCGATTCCGATCGCCTGGATGATGCCGACAGCGCATTGAACGCCGTCTACGCGCAGGCGCGTGGCGAACTGAAGGCGCAGGCAACCGATGGCAGCTGCAGCCGCTGCGCGGCGGCCGAACAGCAGCTGGTGAAGGCCCAGCGCATCTGGATCACCTTGCGCGATGCAGATTGCGAGGCGGTGTATGCCTTCAATGCAGACGGCACCTCGCGCAACCCCGCGAAGATGCAATGCCTGATCACCCAGACGCGCGACCGTACGCGGCAGCTGCGCGAGTTCTACGAACTGCTTTGAACCGAGTGCAACCGCACTCTCCACCACACTGACATCACGAGCAAAGAGGCCACCATGGATCTCCGCAAAATCAAGAAGCTGATCGACCTGCTGGAAGAGTCGAACCTGGCTGAAATCGAAATCAAGGAAGGCGAAGAGTCGGTGCGCCTGTCGCGCGCCCCGGTGGCCGGCTATGCCGCCCCGGTCGCCGCGCCGGTGTATGCCGCTCCGGCCGCCCCGGCGCCGCAGGCGATGCCGATGCAGTCGCCGACCGAAGCCTCCACCGGCGGCAGCGCCAAGCCGGGCCCGGCACTGCCGGAAGGCCACGTGCTGCGCTCGCCGATGGTCGGCACCTTCTACGCCTCGTCCGCCCCGGACAAGCCGGCCTTCGTCACCGTGGGCCAGCAGGTCAAGGAAGGCGAAACCCTGGCCATCATCGAAGCGATGAAGATGTTCAACCCGATCGAAGCCGACACCTCCGGCACCATCGTTGCCATCCTCGGCGAGAACGGCCAGCCGGTGGAATTCGACCAGCCGCTGTTCGTGATCGGCTGAGGGGCGCGCCATGCTCGACAAAGTCGTCATTGCCAACCGAGGGGAGATCGCGCTGCGCATCCTGCGCGCGTGCCATACCCTCGGCATCCGCACGGTGGCCGTGCACTCCACGGTCGACCGCAACCTCAAGCACGTGGCCATGGCCGACGAGTCGGTCTGCATCGGTCCGGCGCCGTCGCCGCAGAGCTACCTCAACATCCCGGCCCTGATCGCGGCGGCGGAAGTCACCGATGCCCAGGCCATCCACCCGGGCTACGGCTTCCTGTCGGAGAACGCCGACTTCGCCGAACGCGTGGAAGAGTCCGGCTTCATCTTCATCGGCCCCAAGGCCGACACCATCCGCATGATGGGTGACAAGGTCGAAGCCATCCGCGCGATGAAGGCCGCCGGTGTGCCGTGCGTGCCCGGCTCGGGCGGCCCGCTCGGCGAGGACATCGTCGCCAACACCAAGATCGCCCGCGAGATCGGTTACCCGGTCATCATCAAGGCGGCCGGCGGTGGCGGTGGTCGCGGCATGCGCGTGGTGCATGCCGAAGCCTCGCTGAAGACCTCGATCGAAACCACCAAGAGCGAGGCCAAGGCCGCGTTCGGCAATGGCGAGGTCTACATGGAGAAGTTCCTGGAGAATCCGCGCCACGTGGAAATCCAGGTGCTGGCCGACGGACAGGGCAACGCCATCCACCTCGGTGAGCGCGACTGCTCGATGCAGCGCCGCCACCAGAAGGTGGTGGAAGAGGCACCGGCGCCGGGCATCACCGCCGAGCAGCGCGAGCAGATCGGCAAGGTCTGCGTGGAAGCCTGCATCCGCATCGGCTACCGCGGCGCGGGCACGTTCGAGTTCCTGTACGAGGACGGCCGCTTCTACTTCATCGAAATGAACACCCGCATCCAGGTGGAGCATCCGGTCACCGAAATGGTCACCGGCATCGACCTGGTGGCCGAGCAGCTGAAGATCGCCGCCGGCCAGAAGCTGTCGATCAAGCAGAGCGACGTGGTGCTGACCGGCCATGCCATCGAGTGCCGCATCAACGCTGAAGATGCTGAAACCTTCGTGCCGAGCCCGGGCACCATCACCGGCTTCCATCCGCCGGGTGGCCCCGGCGTGCGCGTGGACACCCACATCTACAGTGGCTACCGCGTGCCGTCGAACTACGACTCGATGATCGGCAAGCTGATCGTGCACGGCCCGGACCGCGAAACCGCCATTGCCCGCATGCGGGTGGCACTGAGCGAAATGGTGGTCGATGGCATCAAGACCAACATCGCCCTGCAGCAGCGGATCATGCGTGACAAGGGCTTCCAGGCCGGTGGCCAGAACATCCACTACCTGGAAAAGCGCCTGGCCGAGCGCAAGAACAAGCCGATCGCATTGACCTGATCGGCGCCAGGTGCTGGACATGAAAAGGGCGGGGATCTCCCCGCCCTTTTCTGTTCCTGTAGAGCCGGGCCCATGCTCGGCTAGCGAGCACGTCAGCGCTTGTCGGCCACGTCGGCCGGAATCTGCGAATGGGCCAGCGGCCGCACGCCATTGGGCGAGGTCGGATCGACGATCACCATGGTTTCGGTCGAACCATCGGGCCACACCACCTGGAAGGTGCTGCCGGCCGGCAGTGAAGCGAATGGCATGCCACTCTGCGCGCGGTAGACCGCAGCGACCTGGCTGGCACCGGCGCGGCGCACGTCTTCCTGCGCCTTCACCGTGGTCAGCTCCACCTTCGACAGATGCCGGTAGCGGTCCTCGTAGGTATCGATCATCAGCAGGCCAACCGCCCCAGCCGAGTAGGCCACGAACAGCGCCACCCAGAACCAGAACTTGGCCCCATGCAGGAATCGACGGTAATTCATCGCCCGTCCCTCTTTCCAACCAATCGCTTGATCCATTCCTTCATTTTCCCAGCACCTTGCCGCGATACCGCAGCGTCATACACGAAATCCCGGAAATCCTGCGCTCCATCCTGCGAACAGATCCCTCCGTTCGCACAAAAATTGTTGACCAGCACGCTGTCCGCTCCACAGGCCAGGCCGAGTTCACAGGCCGCAAGCCGCCATGCAAGTTCACTGAGCTGCTCGCCCGCCACCAGCCCGTCAAGCGCGCGGTCACCGGCCGCACGCACGCCCATGCCTGGCGCGATGGCCATGTAGGCCTCGGGGTCGCGCGAGGTGCGCACGCGCTCGACCAGGTCGCGGCGGTACTCGGCACTGTCATGCAAGGGCTCGCCCTCGGCGAACAGCGACGCTTCCGCGGCCAGGTTGCCCTGCGCGGCCGCCTTGCGGCGTTCGGCCAGCACCAGCGCCGCGCCCAGCTTGTCGCCCGGCACGAAACCGCCACACCGCTGTGCCACGCGCTCGCGTGCCTCGATCATCGCCGGCGCCGCAGTCAGGCCCAACCCGCTCAGTACGTTGTTGTCCAGGCGGTAGCCACCCGGATCGAGTGCGTACTGCGCGCAATAGTCATAGACGCGGCTGAGCATCCAGCGCGCCTCGTGATTGCCGGTGTCGGCCTGTGCGCGCAGGCGCTGGGCGTAGGCATACAGGTCGCTGGCGTCTTCGATGTCGGCGCGCAGGTCCAGCGGCAGGCCCGACGGCAGCGTGTTGCCGCGCTCGAAAGCCGCCAGCCGCCGCGCCAGGGCTTCCGGCACCACCGGCAGCGGCGCTCCGCCGTCACGGCTGGCCATGGCCAGCGGCAGGTCCGGCGACGCCGACGTCGACGCCACGCCCGCGGCATGGCCGCTGGCCCGATACCCGGCCACGCCCAGCACGGCCACCGCCGGCAGCACGAGCAACCAGGTTTTCAGGGTCGGAGCGAAGGCCATCGGCGGTGGTGAGCGTTCACGGCACACAGGAAAGCGCCGAGTTTAGCAAGGCCCGGCAGGCCTGTCTGAACTGCCCCCATTCATCTCAAAGCGGCATCTCAGGCAATACGGAGACGCCCCGATGGTCTAGCATTGCCCCCTTTCCCGCGACTGTCCCCACCGCCATGCCGTTCCTGGAACTGACCCTGCGCTGCACCGAAGCCACCCAGCCCCGCTATGAGAATGCGCTGGAGGACGTCGGCGCACTGGCCGTGACCCTGCTTGATGCCGAAGCCGACACCAGCAACGAACAGGCCATCCTCGAACCCGGCGTGGGGGAAACGCCGCTGTGGGACACCCTGGTGCTGAGCGCGCTGTTCCCCGCCGACAGCAATGCGCTGCTGCTGCTGGCCGCCCTGGAATCCTTCGACCCGGAACTGGACTGGAGCAATGGCAGCTTCCGCGCGGTCGAAGACGAAGACTGGGAGCGCGCATGGCTGGACCAGTTCCAGCCGATGGATTTCGGCAGCCGCACCTGGATCGTGCCGTGGAACCATGAACTGCCGGACGCTGCACAGGCCGCCGATGCCGCCGTGGTGCGGCTGGACCCGGGCCTGGCCTTCGGCTCGGGCACCCACCCGACCACCGCCCTGTGCCTGCGCTGGCTGGACCAGCTGGCCGTGGACGGCCAGCTGCAGGGCCAGCGCGTGCTCGACTTCGGCTGCGGCTCGGGCATCCTCGCGCTGGCCGCGCTGAAGCTGGGCGCCGCCGAAGCGATCGGCGTGGACAACGACCCGCAGGCGCTGGTCGCCACCGCCGACAATGCCGAGCGCAATGGCGAGCAGGCCCGCATGCAGGTGTACCTGCCGCAGGACGAACCGGTCGCCACCTACCCGATCGTGGTCGCCAACATCCTTGCCTCGGCGCTGGATGCGCTGGCCGAGCTGCTGGCCGCACGCGTCGCCGCCGGCGGTCGCATCGCCCTGTCGGGCATCCTGCAGGGCCAGGAAGGCGAACTGCTGCAGCGTTATGCCGCGTGGTTCGACGATCTGCAGGCCACCCAGGATGGCGACTGGATGCGCATCACCGGCACGCGCCGCGCCTGATCGTGATTGAATGACCGCTGGATCCGAGCCCGCGCCCTGAGCATGTCCGAGCCGAACCCGCCGCGCCGCCCTTTGGCCACCTTCCTGCGCCCCGCGTCGGAAGGCGAGGCCGCACCTGCGACCGACGCGCGCACGCCCGACCCGTCGGCGCATGACATCCCTGCCGCGAAGTCCGGGGACCCGGTCGACGCGGCGCTGCCGCCGATGGCGGAGACGCGACAGCTCGATGACACCGTCATCCTCGACGAAGCGACCGTGATCGAACCCGTCCTTGCCGTCCCCGCCGCGCAGGCGGTGGCCGGCGATGCGCCGAGCTTCCTGGGCACTTCGCGGCCGCGCGCGCTGCCGACGCCGCGCTGGCACTGGGTGCTGGTCGCCGGGCTGGCACTGCTGCTGGTACTGCAGAGCGTGCTGGCCGATCGTGCGCGCCTGGCCGCCGACGCCGGCAACCGCACCTGGCTGGGCGCACTGTGCGGCGTGCTGCGCTGCAGCCTGCCAGCCTGGCACGAGCCGACCGCGTTCACCATGACCAGCCGCGAGATCCGCCCCCTGCCCGGCCAGGCCGGTGTGCTGCAGGTGCAGGCCAGCATCCGCAACGATGCGCGCTGGGCACAGGCCTGGCCGGACCTGCGCCTGTCACTGTCCGATGCCGATGGCCGGGTGATCGGCAGCGGCGTGTTCACGCCCGCGCAATACCTTGGCGAAAGCCCGGCCACGACCGTGCTGGAACCGGGCCAGAGTGCGCGCATCGCGTTCCGCGTGCAGGAGCCCGCCGCGTCCACCGTCGCATTCACCTTCGACTTCCTCTGACCAGGGTAGAGGCGACCAGCCGTGGCAGGTCGGGCACGCTCGCGCTAGACTGGCCGCCACCACCTCGTCCGGCCGCGCGCTCCGCGCGCACGGGCCAACCGAATCGGGAACCCCCTTGAACGCTGTCCTCTCTCGTCCTGACAACAGTCGTGGCGCTCCCCGGCCACCGCTGCGTGAACACGTCGCCCAGTCCGTGCGCCGCTACCTGCGTGATCTTGATGGCTGCGACGCGGACGATGTCTACGAGATCGTGCTGCGCGAGATGGAAATCCCGCTGTTCGTGGAAGTGCTCAACCACTGCGAAGGCAACCAGAGCCGCGCCGCCGCGATGCTGGGCATCCACCGCGCCACCCTGCGCAAGAAACTGAAGGAATACGGCATCAGCGCCTGAGCGCGCGCGGGTAGTGCCGGCCGCTCGCCGGCAACCCCATGAACGATGGCAGGATGTCGCAGTTGCCGGCCAGCGGCCGGCACTACCGGTAGATCCACGCCATGCGTGGATGCAGCCCCGGCGGGATCACCCGCCGCCGCCCGCCTTCCAGTAGTACCGCACCACATGGAAGAACACCGGCGCGGCGAAGCACACCGAATCTAGCCGGTCGAGCATGCCGCCATGGCCCTCGATCATGTGGCCCCAGTCCTTGATCCCACGGTCGCGCTTGATCGCCGACATCACCAGGCCGCCCCAGAATCCCATCAGGTTGATCAGCAGCGACAGGCCGAACGCCTGCAGCGGCGTGAACGGGGTGATCCACCACAGCGCCGCCCCAAGCGCGCTGGCGCTCAGCACGCCACCCACGAAGCCCTCCACCGTCTTCGACGGCGACAGCTTCGGCGCGATCAGGTGCCGGCCCAGCAGCTTGCCCCAGATGTACTGCAACACGTCCGAGGACTGCACCACGATCACCAGGAAGGCGAACAGCAGCACGTTGCGCGAGGGGTCGTGACCGGGCACGTGCAGGTTCAGCAGCAGCGGCACGTGCGAGATGCAGAACACGCAGATCATCAACCCCCACTGCACCTTCGCGGTGCGCTCCAGGTAGTGCGTGGTATCGCCACCGATGGTCGACAGGATCGGCAGGAACAGGAACGCATAGACCGGGATCAGCAGCGTGTACATGCCGTACCAGTCGATCCACACCAGGTAGTACTGCCACGGCAGCACGATGTAGAACGCAGCCAGCAGCGCGTAGTAGTCGCCTGAACGGGTCGGCGCCAGGGTGATGAACTCGCGCAGCGCGAACAACGAAATGATCGCGAACAGCACGATCACCCCGGCGCGGCCGAAGAACAGCGCCAGCCCGACCACGATCGCCATCACCCACCATGCACGGATACGCGACACCAGGTTGGCGATCACCGCGCTGGGCTGACCGCGCTGGCGCCAGCGCAGGGTCTCGGCCACCAGCGTGGCCAGCACCAGCACCGCGCCGACGCCGGCAAACAGCAGGCCGGTCTGCTGGCCGACACTCTGCGTTGCCAGATCGCCAGATACATCCAGCACGAAACTCATGCACGACCCCCATTCGGCGCCAGGTCCAGCAGCGCCTGCCGGCTGCGGGCCAGGAATGCGGCCTTGTCCTCGTCGGCCTGCAGCCGCAGCGGCGTGCCGAAGGTGGCCGTGCACAGCAGCGGCAACGGCAGGAATCGCCCCTTCGGCATCACCCGCTTCAGGTTGTCGATCCATACCGGCACGAACTCCAGCTCCGGCCGTTGCCGCGCCAGGTGGTAGATGCCGCTCTTGAACGGCAACAGCGGTTCATCGCCGATATTGCGCGTGCCTTCCGGGAACAGGATCAGCGAGCAGTCTTCGTCCACCGCATCGCGCAGTACCTGCAACGGGTCCTGCTGGCGATGGCCGGCCTCGCGCTCGACCAGAACACCGTTGAACACCGCATCGATCAGGTAGCGACGCAGGCCATCACGCTGCCAGTACTCGGCCGCGGCCACCGGGCGCACCTGGCGCCGCAGTGCCGGTGGCATCGATGACCAGATCAGCACGAAGTCACCATGGCTGGCGTGGTTGCCGTAGTACACGCGGCGCTCGCTGGACGGCGCGCAACCGATCCACAGCGCGCGTGCGCCGGTCACCACATGGATCGCGCCACTGCAGGCGCGGGCAATCAGTTCGGCAAACATCGGTCACTCCCATTCACGTCTGCGGCCACACCACGGCCAGCACCAGCAGTGCGAACTGCACTGCGGTCAGCAGGTACTGGCGCAGCAGCAGGCGGCGCATGCCGGACCAGCGCGCATCCCAGCCACGCAGTGGCGCATCGGGCGACGCGCGGCGCAGGCCGCTGTCCTGCAGCAGCTGATCAGTGCGGCGCGCGGCGGCATCGCCGTCCATACGCTCATCGCGCAGCAGCTGCAGCAGGCTGGCGTCCAGCGCAACCCGCCACGCGTGGTACGTCTGGGCCACCCCTGCAGACATGCTGGCCAGCAGCAACCCTGCAGCGATCATCGCCAGGCCCGGCTCGGTGCCGAGCAGCAGCAATGCCACCAGCAGCAGCCCCAGCGACAGGCATGCCGGCCAACGCCCCTGCCGCAGCAGCAGCTGCATGGTCGCCAGATCGGGAACCGTGCTCATGCGCGCACTCCTGCCGCGTCGGTGATGGCACGCAGATGGGCCGTACCCAGCACGATGCCAGGGCGCGCAGCACGCACGATCGCCACCGCCGCGTCCGCATCGGCCGCACGACCACTGCGCAGCAGCCAGGTGGCCACGCTGGCGGCACTGCGCGAATAGCCCAGCGCGCAGCACACCAGCAACGGGCCGTGCGCATGCAGGCGCTCGATGGCCTCGGCCGCTTCGCGCAGCTGTTCCGGTGCAGGGACCACCAGGTCCAGCATCGGCACGCTGGCATACGCGGCGCCCTGCGCGCGACAGGACAGCTCGGCGCAGGCATCGACCACGCCCACCAGGGGGGCCGGCAATGCCTCAGAGGGAATGCGCCCCAGCCACACACCGTCCATCACCGGCACCGGCTGCGGCGCACGCCGCGTCCACAGCCGCGAGTTGATCCAGGCAGCGCCCAGGTACGGTGCCAGCAGCCATCGCGCGGCCATCGTCAGGCGGCCATCGGCGCGCTTCTGGAACACCGCTGTACCCAGCCCGGCATAGGCCAGCGCCACCAGCAGCAACGACGCCACCGGCCACAGCAGCCACAACGCGGCGCCACGCAGAAGCACCACCGGCACCAGCAATACGGCGGCCCCCAGCAGGTACAACGCTGCCAATCGCCAACGCCTCGCATCACGCGCGGTGTGCCAGGCCCGCAATGGTGGCGTGCCCTGCTCCGGCCACAGCCAGACGCACAGCCAACCGGCCAGCAGGCCGGTCGGGATATCGATGAAATGGTGCTGGAACGTGGTCAGCACCGAGACGCCGATCAGCAGTGCCCACACATGCAGTACCCCGCGCCACACGCCATGCAGGTACTGCGCGAACTTCACCCACAGCACGATCAACAGCACGATGTGCAGCGACGGCGCCTGGTTGAACGGCTTGTCGAAGCCCAGCAGCACATCGAACAGCCAGCCGAACACACCGCCGATCTCCGGACGCTCGAAGCTGAAACGCAGCGGCCACAGCAGGAAGCAGGCCACCGCGATGACCTGCGCACTGAACAGTCGCAGCGCATGCCGGTCCAGTTCCAAGCGATGCCGGCACAGGAAGAACGAGATTGCGTAGAACAGGTCGATCGACCAGTACGGCACGATCGTCCACGGCACGAACGGGATGCGTGTCTCCCACGCGAACGCCATCACCGGCAGGGTGGCGTGGCGGCCGGCCATCCAGTTGGCGAAGCCGTAGCTTGCGAAGAAGAACGGACCCAGCAGGGCCAGCCACAGCAGGGCGCGCCGCCAAGGGCGCCCTTCCGCGGCCAGCGGGGTTGCGGCGAGCGTCGCCATCACGCGGTCCGGCGCGCCAGCGACACGGTGAAGATGCCGAAGTCGTCGATGCGCTGCGTCACCTTCTCGAAGCCGGCCAGGCGCACCAGCTCATCCATCTCCTGCTGGGTACGGCGACGCATCACCCACGCCGCGCCACCGCGATGGCTAGTCAAGGCGCGCGCGATGAATTCCAGCTGCGGGTGCCAGGGCTGGCCGGTGTAAGCCAGGTAGCCTCCCGCCGGCACCGTTGCGGCAATGCCCTGCAGCGAGCGCAGCACGGCGTCGTTGTCGGGGAACAGTTCGTACAGGCCCGAGACCACCGCCAGTGTCGGTGCTGGATCGACCTTGGCCAGTTGCGCCGGATCGAACGCATCGCCCTGCTCGAAGCGGGCGATGTCGGCCGCACCGAGGCGCTCGATCAACGCTTGGCCCTGGGTCACGTTCAGATCGCTGAAATCACGCAGCACGATACGGTCGGCGCGCTGTTCGCCCTGGCCCAGCGCTTCCAGCACATACCGGCCATGGCCGGCGGCCACGTCCAGCACACGCACCGGCGTGCCCTGCCCGCGCAGGCGCTGGGCAGCGTCGCGCAGCAGTTCCTGCAGGTGCTGGCCGCGCACGCGGATGCCACGCCAGCCGATCGCATCCAGGTAGTTGCGGTCGACCATCCGCCCCAATGGGCCCTTGCCGCGCGCCTCATTCCGGTAGATGTAGTCCAGCGTGCTACCGGAATCGAAACCGGTCCGCAGGCCCAGCGCGATGCCTTCGGACAGCGTGCCGCCGAAGCGCAGGCCGCCACGCACCACGCGCCAGCGCAGGTCGGCCAGGCTGTTGCGCTCCGGTGGCCAGGCCAGGATCTCGGATTCTTCGAAGGTTGGCCCGTGACGGTGCGCGTCGCGCCGTGACAGCTCGCGCAGCGGCTCGGCAAAACGCGCCTGGATGAAGCTGCGGATGCGCGCCAGTGCCGGTGCCCGATCGCGCTCGCCCAGCGTGTCGTGGAAGAAGCCCGGCAGATGCACACGCTCCTTGATCGGGCTGGACAGGCGCTCGTAGAAGCGGTCCTGCGGGCCACGGTGCACGACGAAATCCGAGCCGGACACCAGCAGCTGCACCGGTACGCTGATTGCCTGCGCATCGGCCACGATGCGGTCGGCCGCCTCGTACAGGCCCAGCAGCACGCGCACCGAAATCGGCCGGGTGATCAGCGGGTCGGTGCGATAGCTTTCCACCCGCGCCGGATCGTGGGTCAGCCACTGCGGCTTGACGTAGCTGTTGACGAAGAAGTTGCCACGCAGCTTCTGCATCAAGGCCAGGCCCGACCGCGCGAACGGCACGTACAGCTTCACCTTGAACGCCGGCGAGGCCATGACCAGCGCGCGCAGGCGTGGCGCGTAATCGTGCACCCAGGTCGCGGCGACCACCGCCCCTACGCTCTGCGCGATCACCACGATGTCTTCCACCGCAATGCCGTGCTCGGCGCCGATGTGGGCGATGAAACTGTCCAGATCACGCACCAGCGCCGGGAAGCCCGGTGCATCGCCCCGTGCGCCCGGCGAACGGCCATTGCCGCGCGCGTCCCAGGCGAAGAAGGCGGTGTCGGGCAGGTCCAGCTCATCGACCAGGTGGGTGACCCGGCCGGAGTGCTCATGGCCGCGGTGCAGCAGCACGATGGCCTTGGTGGCCGGCGTTGCGGTGGTGCCCGCCCAGTACCGGTAGAACAGCGGTACCTGGTCGAAGCTGTGGAATTCCCGTTCCTGCGCCTGACGCATGCAATCTCCTGATTGTCTTCTTGTATCTGCTTGATTAATTCGGCGAAACCGCTGCTTCCCGCAGTCCGCGACGGACGCGGTTGATCATGGTCAGCATGCACAGCACCGCCATGGCCGCAGCCACGCCAGTGACCGTCATCGCGCCAACCCACTCAAACGCCAGCAGCAGACCCAGCACGCCGACGACGAAGGCGCGGTCACTCTTGCCCATCGGGCCGTCATAGCGGCGGCTGGCACCGACCATCAGCCCCAGCACCCCGGCGTACTCGCTCAGCGCCGCCGTCAAGGCCAGCAGCCACAGCACTTCCGGGCGCACGCCCGGCACGCTGAGCAGGCTCAGGTACAGCGCCGCATCGGCGATCACATCGCACAGCTCGTTCAGATAGGCGCCCAGCCGCGACTGCTGGCCGAACTCGCGGGCCAACATGCCGTCCACGGCGTTGAGCGCCATGCGCAGCAGCATCCACAGCGGCAGCAGCAGGTACAGCAGGGGCTGGGCCGGCGCGCAGCACCAGACGGCGGCAGCCACCAGCAGCGAGACCGCGGCCGCGGTCAAGGTCACCGCATTGGCGGTGATCCCCATGCGGTACAGACCGCGTACGGCCGGACGCAACAGGTCCTGAAAACGTCCTTTCAATGCATAGATCGACACGATCCGAACCCGCTGATCCTTGGCAGTTCCGGCACAGCCTACCCGATTGGAGCAGCGCGCCCCATCGAATTGCTTGCGGACCGTCCCCGGCCAGGCTGTGCTGAAGGCGGCCACAGGCCGTGGGTGCGGGTCGATTTTCCCCGCCGGCGCCCGCCACCGGCCCCCACCGCCTACAATATCGGCCCCGCTCCGCTGCCGATTCTGTCCCATGACTGCTGATCTGTTGCCCGTCCGCCGGGCCCTCCTCTCCGTTTCCGACAAGACCGGCCTGGTCGAGCTGGCCACTGCGCTGGCGGCACGCGGCGTGGAGCTGTTGTCCACCGGCGGCACCGCCAAGGCGATCCGCGATGCGGGCCTGGCCGTGAAGGACGTGGCCGAGGTCACCGGCTTCCCGGAAATGATGGACGGCCGGGTCAAGACCCTGCACCCGATGGTGCACGGCGGCCTGCTGGGCCGCTCCGGCCTGGATGACGCAGTGATGGCCGAGCACGGTATCGGTGCCATCGACCTGCTGGTGCTGAACCTGTACCCGTTCGAATCGGTCACCGCCCAGGCCGACTGCACCCTGGCCGACGCGGTCGAGAACATCGACATCGGCGGCCCGGCCATGCTGCGCTCGGCGGCCAAGAACTTCGCCCGCGTGGCGGTGGCCACCGATCCGTCGCAGTACGCCGAGCTGCTGGCCTCGCTGGAGGCCAACAACGGCCAGCTTACGGCGGCCACCCGCTTCGCATTCTCGGTGGCCGCGTTCAACCGCGTCGCCCAGTACGATGCGGCGATCAGCAACTACCTGTCGGCGGTCACCGCCACTGACGCCGCCGTGCCGGCCCGTGCCGAGTACCCGGCGCAGATGAACTCCACCTTCGTGAAGGTGATGGACCTGCGCTATGGCGAGAACCCGCACCAGAGCGGCGCGTTCTACCGCGACCTGTACCCGGTGCCGGGCACGCTGGCCACCTTCCAGCAGCTGCAGGGCAAGGAGCTGAGCTACAACAACCTGGCCGACGCCGATGCGGCGTGGGAATGCGTGCGCCAGTTCGATGCGCCGGCCTGCGTCATCGTCAAGCACGCCAACCCGTGCGGCGTGGCCGTCGGCGCCGGCAACGGCGATGCCTACGAGCTGGCCTACGCCACCGACCCGACCAGCGCCTTCGGCGGCATCATCGCCTTCAACAAGCCGCTGGATGCCGCCACCGCCAAGGTGATCCTCGACCGCCAGTTCGTCGAAGTGCTGATCGCCCCGGACTACGAGCCGGCCGCGCTGGAGTACGCGCAGAAGAAGGCCAACGTGCGCGTACTGCGCATCCCGCACGGCGACGGCCTGAACAACTTCGACAGCAAGCGCGTCGGCTCGGGCCTGCTGCTGCAGTCCTCGGACAACCGCGGCATGACCCGCGACGAACTGAAGGTGGTCAGCAGGCTGGCGCCGACCGACAAGCAGTTCACCGACCTGCTGTTTGCCTGGAAGGTCGCCAAGTTCGTGAAGTCCAACGCGATCGTCTATGCCAAGGACAACCGCACCATCGGTGTCGGTGCCGGCCAGATGAGCCGCGTGTACTCGGCCCGCATCGCCGGCATCAAGGCCGCCGATGCGAACCTGGTGGTCGATGGCTCGGTGATGGCCTCCGACGCTTTCTTCCCGTTCCGCGATGGCATCGATGCCGCTGCAGCCGCCGGCATCAAGGCGGTCATCCAGCCGGGCGGTTCGATGCGCGATGCCGAAGTGATCGCCGCCGCCGACGAACATGGCCTGGCCATGGTGTTCACCGGCGTGCGCCACTTCCGCCACTGATCCGCATCACCAAGCCGGGCCCTGCCCGGCTTTTCTCTTCCGTACCCGAGAACCCTGTCCCATGAAGATCCTCGTCATCGGCTCTGGCGGCCGCGAACACGCCCTGGCATGGAAGCTGGCCCAGTCCTCCCGTGTCACCGAAGTGATCGTGGCGCCCGGCAACGCCGGTACCGCCAGCGAAGACACGTGCCGCAACGTGGCAGTCAAGGTGACCGATATCGACGGCCTGCTGGCGTTGGCCCAGGCCGAAGGCGTAGCGCTGACCGTGGTCGGCCCGGAAGTACCGCTGGTGGCCGGCGTGGTCGACCGCTTCCGCGCCGCCGGCCTGCGCATCTTCGGGCCAACCGCCGCCGCCGCGCAGCTGGAAGGCAGCAAGGCCTACGCCAAGGACTTCCTGGCGCGCCACAACATCCCCACCGCGTACTACGCCGTGCACAGCGACGTGGACGCCGCGCTGGCGTATGTGCGCGAGAAGGGCGCACCGATCGTGGTCAAGGCCGATGGCCTGGCCGCCGGCAAGGGTGTCATTGTCGCAATGACGTTGGCCGAAGCTGAAGACGCCGTGCGTGACATGCTGTCCGGCAACGCGTTTGGCGATGCCGGTGCGCGCGTGGTCATCGAGGAATTCCTCGACGGTGAGGAAGCCAGCTTCATTTCGATGGTGGACGGCGTGCATGCGCTGCCGATGGCCACCTCGCAGGACCACAAGCGCGTCGGCGACGGCGACACCGGCCCGAATACCGGCGGCATGGGCGCCTATTCGCCGGCCCCGGTGGTGACGCCGGAGGTGCATGCACGGGTGATGCGCGAGGTGGTGAACCCCACCGTGCAGGGCATGATCGCCGACGGCATCCCGTTCACCGGTTTCCTCTACGCCGGCCTGATGATCGATGCCAGCGGCGCACCGAAGGTGATCGAATTCAACGTGCGCTTTGGCGACCCGGAAACCCAGCCAGTGATGCTGCGCCTGCAGTCGGACCTGGTCGAGCTGGTGGAAGCGGCCATCGATGGCCGCCTGGATGAGGTCGAAGCGCAGTGGGACGCGCGCCCGTCGCTGGGCGTGGTGCTGGCGGCCAGGCCGTACCCGGAAGCGCCGATCACCGGCGACGTGATTTCCGGCCTGGACGACGTGCCGGCCAGTGCCAAGGTGTTCCATGCCGGTACGGCATTGGATGCTCAGGGCCACGTGGTCAGTGCGGGCGGTCGCGTGCTGTGCGTGGCCGCACTGGGCGACAGCGTGCGCGACGCGCAGGCCAATGCCTACGCCGGCGTGGCCAAGGTGAGTTGGGCCAACGCGTTCCACCGCAACGACATTGGCTGGCGCGCGATCGCACGCGAGGGGTGAGGCACACCCCCGCTTCCATGCATGGCGCGGATTGAATACCACGGTAAAGCAAAGGCCCGGCATTGCCGGGCCTTTGCTTTACAGGACTGCTTCGAGACCCTTCCGATCAATCAGGTTCAAAAGCTTCAGCGACGGCCCGCTCGGCTTCTTCTCGCCCTGTTCCCAGCTACGGACCGTCGAAACGCTGGTGTTGAGCAAACCTGCGAACACCGGCTGGCTAAGTTCCAACGACGTGCGAAGTGCACGGATCTGGGCGCTGCTGTATTCGGGCACAGGCTCCAGACAAAGCGCCTCGTACATGCTCATGCGCCGCTTGTCGATGAAGCCGCTGGCGTAAAGGCCCGCCGCGCCTTCATGCACCGCATCGAGGATCGCACTCTTTGCACGTCTATGTTCAACCGTCTTTGTCATGGCAAATCTCCTGCAGTTCTCCGCAGATAACTGCCCTGTCCAACTGTGCAGGGCTCATTCTCAAGAACTCAGACGCATACAGCTGAAGGGCATCCCGTTCCGCACTACTGATGGTCGCGCGCGCGTTCTTCTCGTAGCAGAAGAGAAAGAACCAGTAGCGCCCCACCTTGGTTGCGACAATAACGCGGGCGCTACCGCGCTTTCCGCGGCCCGGCAGCGCAACTCGCTTTTTGAGAAGGCCGCCCCCTATGTCTGCATCAATCAGTCCTTGACGCATTTCCACCACCGCGCGGCACAAGGCTCTATCGGTCAGTGAAGAACGTCGTGTACTGCGGTTGAAGCTTCGGGTGCGGAAGACACGTGACATGATCATACCGTGCCACCGAGTGGTACGGCGTGAAAATCAGCGTCCAGCGCATGCTGCGGTCGGCGCAGCTGCCGCCCTGGCGTCAGGATTGATCCACGCCATGCGTGGATGCGCTCCAAAAACAAAAAGGCCCGGCATCACCGCCGGGCCTTTCTTCATTCCAACGCCTTCCCGCTTACGCGGTGAACAGCGCCTTCATCTTCTTCAGCGCGTTCGCCTCAACCTGGCGGATACGCTCGGCGGACACGCCGTACTCGTCGGCCAGCTCCTGCAGCGTCACCTTGCTGTCGGCGTCCAGCCAGCGACGGCGGATGATGTCGCGCGAGCGGGCATCCAGTTCGGCCAGGCCTTCGCGCAGCAGCTGCATCTGGTTGTCTTCGCTGTCCTCGCGCTCGTAGGCCATCGACGGGTCTTCGTCATCGGCAACCAGGAACGCAGCCGGCGACGGCGGTGCGTGTTCGTTGTCCTCGTCGGTCGGCGCGTCGAAACCGATATCGCGGCCGGACAGGCGCGACTCCATTTCCATGACTTCGCGCTCGGACACGTTCAGGTCCTTGGCCACCGCGCTCACTTCCGCCGCGTTCATCCAGCCCAGACGCGTCTTCGACTTGCGCAGGTTGAAGAACAGCTTGCGCTGCGCCTTGGTGGTGGCGACCTTCACGATGCGCCAGTTCTTCAGGATGAACTCGTGCATCTCTGCACGGATCCAGTGCACGGCGAAGGAGACCAGGCGCACGCCCATGTCCGGGTCGAAGCGCTTGACCGCCTTCATCAGGCCGATGTTGCCTTCCTGGATCAGGTCGCCCAGGGCAAGGCCGTAGCCGTTGTAACCGCGGGCCACGTGCACCACGAAGCGCAGGTGCGAATGCACCAGCTCGCGGGCGGCGTCCAGATCGTTGCCGTCGCGGAAGCGACGGGCCAGGTCCTGTTCGTCATCGACCGACAGCACCGGGATCTGGTGCACGGCACCGATGTAGGCGTCCAGCGAACCGAGCGCACTGGGAATCGGGAGATTGTTTGCCACAAGGGCAGTAGAGGTGTTCTGGCTCATAGGCACCCATCTTAGCAGTCCGGCAATTGGACTGCTAAAGGAGGAAAAAGTTCCAGCGTCCCATTGATGCAACACTGGTCCCAAACAGAGCCCTACCGTAGCGCGATTTGATGACAGTGGCGAGCACGCTTTTCGGGATTCACAATCCCTTGGAATTCAAGCAATTACCTGCCGTAAAGCGGCCGATTCCGGTCAAGCGGAGCTGAACGGGCCGTTCTGAAGGCCCATTCAGGCCCGGGAACGTTGCCCGCTGTTCAGGCCCAGCGGCCCGCCGGCCCTCAGAGTGCCGAGCGCGGCGGCAGCGACCAGTCGATCGGGGCTTGGCCGCGGCGCTGCAGGTACTCGTTGGCCATCGAGAAATGACGACAGCCGAGGAAGCCCCGATGGGCCGAAAGCGGCGACGGATGCGGCGACTTCAGCACGCGATGGCGGCGGGTGTCGATCACCTTGCCCTTCTGCTGCGCATAGGCGCCCCAGAGCATGAACACCAGCCCTTCGCGCTCGCGGTTGAGCACATCCACCACGTGGTCGGTGAAGCCTTCCCAGCCACGACCCTGGTGCGCACCGGCCTTGCCCTCTTCCACCGTCAGCACCGCATTGAGCAGCAGCACGCCACGCTGCGCCCACGGAATCAGGCAGCCGTGGTCCGGACGCGGGATACCGAGATCGCTCTCGATCTCCTTGTAGATGTTCAGCAGCGACGGCGGCACCGGCACGCCCGGCGGCACCGAGAAACTCAGGCCATGTGCCTGGCCGCGACCGTGGTACGGGTCCTGCCCGAGGATCACCACCTTCGCCTGCTCGAACGGCGTGGCGTCGAACGCGGCGAAGATCTGCGGGCCGGGCGGGAACACCGCCGCGCCACTGGCCTTGCGCTGGCGCAGGAAGCTGGACAGCTCGCGCATCTGCGGCTGCAACAGGTAATCGCCGACATGCTGCTTCCAGCTCGGTTCCAGCTGGATCGTCGGGGTGTCGGCTACTTCATCCATCATCGCAACAGAGGTCCATCGTTCAATCGGGCCAGCCTCAGCTGGAACAGCACCTTGGTGACCAGCAGCCGTTCTTCGATCGGCTTGAGCACCAGGTCGTTGGCACCGGACTGCAGCAGCCCGGTCTGGTTGTGCGGGTTGCCATCGCCGGTCATCACCAGCACCGGCAGGCGGCGCTTGCCGTAGCCGAAATCCACGCGCACGCGCTGCACCACGTCGCGACCACTCAGTTCGCCCTTCAGGGTGACGTCGGTCAGCACCAGGTCGATACGGTGGCGACTGCGGCCCAGCGACTCGGCGGTGAGCAGGGTGAACGCTTCTTCGGCGCTGACCACGTGCAGCACGTTCAACTGCTGGCGTTCCAGCATGCGCTTGGTGGCCTCGGCCACCACGCGGCTGTCCTCGATATAGAGGATGGTGGCACCGGGGATGGTCTGCGGCTGCACGTAGCCGCGGATGAAGGTCGCCAGTGCTTCATGGCCGAGCGATTTGTCGAAATAGTCGGTGACGTACTCGGTGAAGCGGCGCTGCTCCAGGTGCTGCTGGGCATCGCCGGAGACCACGATCACCGGCACATAGGCCTGGCCGGCCGCTTCGCGCACCATCCGCGCCAGCGCCAGGCCGTCGCCATCGCGCAGGGTCAGCGAGGTCGTCACCAGGTCCACCGGCCCCTGTGCCAGCGCCTGCTGTGCGTCCTCGATGCTGTCGCAGCCGATCACCTCCACGCCCGGCAGGTCACGCTGCAGGACGTCGGCGATCAGCTTGCGCACCAGCTTCGAGCCATCGACCACCATCACCCGCGTCGCGGGCCCTTCAAGGTGTTTCAGCGCTTGCGGTTGCATGCCGGTCTCAGGTGTCGGTCGGGCGGGTCTGGCGGAGGAAGTGGCCGGTGACCAGCCAGGCGCCCAGCCAACCCAGCAGCAGCGTGCCGAGCAGGACCAGGCCGCCGTGCAGCAGGTCCAGGCCGTGCAGTACGAACGGGCTGCCGTAGCTGCGCGAGAGTTCGGCCAGCGGCATGCGCAGGGCGGCACCTGCAGCGCCGATCAGGGCCAGCGCCACCGCGCCGGCGCCCAGGCCGTACCACGCGCCCAGGTACAGGAACGGGCGGCGGATGAAGCCATCGCTGGCGCCGAGCAGCTGCAGCACGCCGATCTCTTCGCGGCGGGCCTGGATGTCCAGGCGCACCGTGTTGCCGACCACCAGCGCGGCACCTGCGCCGAGCAGGACCGACAGCACCTGCACCAGCCGCGCACCGAAGGCAAGCCAGGCATCCAGTCGCTGGCGCCACAGCGCATCGTGCTGCACCAGATCGGCCTCGGGCAGGCTTTCCAGCGCGCGCGCCAGGCGTGCGTCGTCCTTGCCCTGGCCGGGAGTGATCACCAGCAGCGAAGGCAGCGGATTGTCGTTGAGTGCGTCGATCGCCTCACCCAGGCCGGCATCGCGCAGTTCCTGCAGGCCCTGCTCGGGCGTGCGCACGTTCACTTCGGCCACGTCGTCGCGGTCGCGCAGCTGGCCGGCCAGGCGCAGCGCGCCGGGTGCATCGACGTTGCCCTTCAGGAACACGTTGATGTCGCGCGACTGCTGCACGCTGCCGGCGAACTGCTTGAGGTTGTCCAGCGCGATCGACAGGCCCAGCGGCAGCGCCAGCGCCAGCGCCATGACCATCACCGTCAGCAGGGTCGCCCATGGCTTGCGGCAGGCGCGGCCCAGGCTGAACACCACGCTGTGCACGTGGTGCTGGAACCAGACGCCCACGCGTGAGGGGGCGGCGGCTTCGCTGTTTTCGTTCTTCGCCATCGGTTACTCCGCCAGGTCCTGCGGCGAGATGTCATCCACCAGCCGGCCATGGTCGAGGATCAGCACGCGCTTGCGCATGCGGCGCAGCAGCGGCAGGTCGTGGCTGACCACCAGTACGCTGGTGCCGCGCGAGGGCAGCTCGGCGAACAGGGCCATGATCTCCGCCGCCAGGGTCGGGTCGAGGTTGCCGGTCGGCTCATCGGCCACCAGCAGCTTGGGCTCGCCGACGATGGCGCGGGCGATGCCCACGCGCTGCTGCTCGCCGGCCGACAGCTGCGAGGGCAGCGCCTTCTCGCGATGGCCCAGGCCCATCCGCTCCAGCACCGAGCGCACGCGCTTGCTGATGTCGCCACGGCGGGTGCCGCGCAGGATCAGCGGCAGCGCCACGTTCTCGGCGATCGAGCGGTCCATCAGCAGCCGGTGGTCCTGGTAGACCGCGCCCACCGCGCGTCGGTGGCGGGGCACGTCGCCGCCGCGCACCTTCAGCAGGTTGCGCTCGTCGAACACCACCGCGCCGCGGCTGGGCCGCTCGTCGAGGTGGATCAACTTGAGCAGGGTGCTCTTGCCCGCACCGGAATGGCCGGTGACGAACAGCATCTCGCCCGGCGCGACCTCGAAGCTGACATCGATCAGCGCCTCGTGGCCACCGGCGTACTGTTTGCTGACATTGTCGAAGCGCAGGACACTCATGCCCCGATTATGCAGGAGCGGCGCGACCTCGTGGAGACGGTCGCGCGATAGGTAGTGCCGGCCGCTGGCCGGCAGCCATGTGGGTTGCCGGCCAGCGGCCGGCACTACCGTTCAAAGCCACCCGACCAGCGGTCGGGTGCTACCCGCTGATCGGCAGCGCCGATCAGCTGCCCGACAGCATCCGGCGGATCTTGCGGCCGATGCGGGTCAGGAACGAATCGCCGCTGTCGGCCGCCGTGCGCACCGGCTTGGCCACCACCTGCACCGGGGTCACCGGGCTGGCGCCGTTGCCGGCGTTGGCCTGCACACCCTCGCCACCCTCGACCGGACGGCCGTGGCGACGACGACGGCGCTTGCGCGGCTTGCGTTCGCCATCCACGGCGCCTTCCGGCGCGCCCTCGGCGCGCGGCGGGCGCGGCGGACGCGGAGCCTGGGCGACAGCGGCTTCAGCACCTTCGGCCGGGGCAGCTGCAACCTGCTCGCCTTCCACGCGCGGCTTGCGCGGGCCACGCGAACGGCGCTCGCCGCTGCGCTCACCGTCGCGACGCTCGCCACGGCCACCGCCGGAGCGGCCCCCACTGCGACCACCACCACGGCGCTCTTCTTCAGCGGCGCGGGCTTCGCGCGCTTCACGGAAGATCTGGCCGACGCTCTCGTTCTCCTCACCTTCCTCGCCAGCAGCCGGGGCCGGGCGTTCCGGGCGCGGCAGCGGCGTCAACAGTTCCTTGGTGACCGGCTCGGACGGGATCTTCTGCTCGATGTAGGCCTCGATGTCCGGCAGGCCCATCGCGTAGCGTTCGCAGGCGAAGCTGATCGCATCACCCTCTTCGCCCAGGCGCGCGGTACGACCGATGCGGTGCACGTAGTCTTCGGCGTCGAACGGCAGGTCGTAGTTGTAGACGTACTTGATGCCGTCGATGTGCAGGCCACGCGCGGCCACGTCGGTGGCCACCAGGATTTCCAGCTGGCCCTTCTGGAAGCGGTTGAGCAGGCTCTCACGCTTCTTCTGCGGCACGTCGCCGGACAGCACGCCGACGCGGTAGCCGGCCTTTTCCAGCGAGCGGGCGACGCGCTCGACGAACACCTTGGTATTGACGAACACCATGGTGCGCGCGCCTTCACTGCGCGACAGCAGGCCCAGCAGCAGCGGGATCTTCTCGTCGTCGGCCGGGAAATAGATGCGCTGGCGCACGCGCGCAGCGGTGATGGTCTCGGCTTCGACCACCAGCTTCTGCGGCTCGTTCATGTGCTCGTAGGCCAGCTCCAGCACGCGATGGCTGAGGGTGGCACTGAACAGCAGGGTCTGGCGGATGGTGCGTTCCGGCATGCGGCGCAGCAGGAAGCGGATGTCCTTGATGAAGCCCAGATCGAACATGCGATCGGCTTCGTCCAGCACGCAGATCTCGCAGGCATGCAGCGAGACCACCTTGTGCTGCTTGACGTAGTCGATCAGGCGGCCCGGGGTGGCGATGATCACGTCCACGCCCTGCTGCAGCAGCTCACGCTGCTTGTCGTAATCCACGCCGCCGTAGACCAGCGCGAAACGCAGGCCCAGGTCGGAACCGAACTTCACCGCATCCTTGTGGATCTGGATGGCCAGTTCGCGGGTCGGGGCAAGGATCAGCGCACGCGGATCCTCCGGCTTGCGGTCGGCCAGCGCCGGGCGGGTCAGCAGGCGGTTCACGACAGCGACCAGGAAGGCCAGGGTCTTGCCGGTGCCGGTCTGGGCCTGGCCGGCAACATCACCGCCGGGCAGCGCGACCGGCAGGGTCAGCGCCTGGATCGGGGTGCAGCGGGTGAATCCGGCTCCTTCAAGGCCGGCCTGCAGGGCCGGATGCAGCTCGAAGGAGGAGAAGGTCAAATCGGTCAGCGGTTTGTCGCTCATGAGTCCGTCTTGGTATGGCCGCCGGCCCGTGGGGCGGCTGGCACTTCATCGTCTAGGGGCACCGTCGCAAACTGCGGCCCCTGCGGCGGGTTGGCAGGCTGGGACCACCGGTCCGCGCGCCGCACAATGCCCCAGTTTACCGCACTCGGGCAGGCAAACCGGAATGCAGCGTCTCATGGCATCCAGAGACGCCACCTTCACCCAGCCACACCGGACTTGAACGGCCTGCCCGGGTTCGCTGGTGTCGCCCACTGCCAGCCCCATGTACAGGAAGACAGTGAAATCCGACACATACCGGCCATCGAAGCGATCACGATACGCTGGGTTCCAACCGGCGCCTGTCCCTGCCCTGCGATAGGGGTACACTGCCGGCCGTGAGCGTCCAGGCATCCCGCCGAACGCACCGCGGCAGTGCGCCGCGAGGCAACGACGAGGGTCGCGCCACCGGGCATGGCCCAGTTCACCCACCTCCGGCATGGCCGGGTGCAATCCAAGACGAGAAACCAAGATGAGCGACAAGGTTGTACATGTCGGCGACGCCGACTTCGATAGCGCAGTGCTGAATTCCAAGGAACCGGTGCTGGTCGATTTCTGGGCCGAGTGGTGTGGCCCCTGCAAGATGATCGCCCCGGCGCTGGACGAACTGGCCGATGCCTACCAGGGCCGCGCCAAGATCGCCAAGGTCAACGTCGACCACAACCGCGCACTGGCCGCCAAGTACCACGTGCGTTCGATTCCGTACCTGGTCGTGTTCAAGGACGGCGAGAAGGTCGGCGAGCAGATCGGTGCGGTGGGCAAGGCCCAGCTGGCCGGCCTGCTGGACAAGGCCCTGGCCTGATCCTGCTGTTCCCGGCAGCCGCCGCCCGCGGCTGCCGGCGGGCGCCCCGCGTCCATCATGAATGCTGTTCCCGGCGACCCTTGCATGCCGCCGCAGGCCGATGATAGTGTCGGCATATCCGGCCGCGCTCGCGTGCCGCACCCTCTGGACGCAGTTTCTTCCAGACCCATTCCCAACGTTCGCCGCCCCAGCCGGGCGCTCGCACCTTCAAGCGAGGAATAACGCTCTTGTCCGATAACACTTCCGAAACCGGCAGCGCCGATGCGCCCGCCGAAAAGCGCGTGCGCAAGCCCCGAGTGAGCAAGGCCGCCGCCCCGGCAGCCGCCGAAACCAGCGCCGCTCCGGCGCAACCGACCCTGCCGCTGGCAGCCGCGCCCGAAGCGCCGGCACCGGCTGCAGCCGCCCCCGCGCCGAGCGCGCCTGCCACTGAAGCCCCCGCCTCCGGCGGCGGTGAGGGTGGCGAAGGCCGCGAATCCGGACAGCGCCAGCAGAACCACCAGGGCGGTGGGCAGCACCAGGGCCAGGGTCAGAACAACAACCCCTACAACCAGAACGGCCAGCAGGGCCAGGGCAATCGCCGCGACCGTTTCCGCAACCGTCGCGACCGCGACCGCAACCGCGGTGGCCGCGATGACGGCATGCCGCAGGACGGCGGCGAGCAGCAGCCCTTCGTGCCGCGCCCGCACGCCAACGTGCCCGAGGGCTTCCCGGTCTACTCGCTGAGCGACCTCAAGCGCATGCCGGCACAGAAGCTGCTGGAGATCGCCGAGCAGCTGCAGATCTCCGAAGGCGTGGCCCGTGCCCGCAAGCAGGACGTGATCTTCGCCCTGCTGAAGGTGCTGACCCGCCACGGCGACGGCGTTGCCGCCGATGGCGTGCTGGAAATCCTGCCGGACGGCTTCGGCTTCCTGCGCGCGGCCGAAGCCAGCTACCTGGCCGGCCCGGACGACACTTACATCTCGCCCAGCCAAATCCGCCGCTTCAACCTGCGCACCGGCGACCACATCTCCGGCCGCATCCGCTTCCCGAAGGACGGCGAGCGCTACTTCGCGCTGAACATCGTCGACACCATCAACGGTGAGCCGATCGAAGCGTCGAAGAACAAGGTGCTGTTCGAGAACCTGACCGCGCTGTTCCCGCGCCGCCGCTTCACCCTGGAGCGTGGCAACGGTTCGTCGGAAGACATTACCGGCCGCATCCTCGACCTGATGGCGCCGCAGGGCAAGGGCCAGCGCTCGCTCATCGTGTCCCAGCCGAAGGCCGGCAAGACGATGATGATGCAGCAGGTCGCCACTGCCATCACCACCAACCATCCGGACGTGCACCTGATCGTGCTGCTGATCGACGAACGCCCGGAAGAAGTGACCGAAATGCAGCGCACCGTGCGCGGCGAGGTCATCAGCTCGACCTTCGACGAGCCGGCCGCGCGCCACGTGCAGGTGGCCGAAATGGTCATCGAGCGCGCCAAGCGCCTGGTCGAGCACAAGAAGGACGTGGTGATCCTGCTCGACTCGATCACCCGTCTGGCCCGCGCCTACAACAACGTGGTGCCGAGCTCGGGCAAGGTGCTGACCGGTGGTGTGGACGCCAACGCCCTGCACCGCCCGAAGCGCTTCTTCGGTGCCGCGCGCAACGTGGAGGAAGGCGGCAGCCTGACCATCATCGCCACCGCGCTGGTCGACACCGGCTCGAAGATGGACGAGGTGATCTACGAAGAGTTCAAGGGCACCGGCAACAGCGAAGTGCACCTGAGCCGCCGTATCGCTGAAAAGCGCGTGTTCCCAGCCATCGACATCAACCGTTCCGGCACCCGCCGCGAAGACCTGCTGATCGAGCCGGAACTGCTGCAGAAGATCTGGATCCTGCGCAAGCTGCTGCATCCGATGGATGAAATGGCCGCGATGGAGTTCCTGCTGGACAAGATGAAGAACACCAAGTCCAACGACGAGTTCTTCGGCTCGATGAAGCGCTGATCCACGGCATAGATGGAACCAGAAGAGGCCCCGCGATGCGGGGCCTCTTCATTGGAACCAGCGTCCCCGTCCGTGGGCACCATGGAGCTATCGGCAGATCTGCCGCGGGTCCAACTCCAGATCACGACAGATGCGATCATGCGCCAGGTGCGCCGCCCGATGCCTGAGGCCAACGGCAGCCAGCCAGCCGGGAATGGACGGCAAGAGCATCTCCCATACATCAGCCTGCAATCGCCCCCTCAATGCGATCAGCAGCTGGCGGGCCTCATCTTTGGCACCCGCGAGATACGCCGCAAATGCAAATGTCTCCATGCAGATCCCGTGATAGCTGTCGCCATGAAGGGATGCAATGTCCCGCAGACGACACTCCAGGGTTTCCGGCGTGGCACCGGCCCATTTCAGTATTGCGCGGCGTAGCCACGCAGCGGTTGTCTCGTTTCCGAGATGGCGGGAGATTCCTCGCATTGAGCTGAAGCCGTCCGCCACGGTCAGGGCATCATCCAGCAGCGCTTGTGCAGCCACGATGTGCGAGCAGCTGCCAGCGGGCGCGTTCTCAACCACCCAATCGGCAAATCGAAAGTGATCATCCGGCTCGCCTCCCCAGCGCTGCCATGTCCCTCTCGCATACTGCACGATCGAAGGGCAATGGAACGGCTCGGCCGCCATCGCCGCATTGAGCCAGTCATCCCTGTTTCCGTCACCGGTGCCGACCACGACGTCACAGTGAATCAGGCCAGCCAACGCCATTGCATTGCCAGGCTCCTGGGCCACGATGTCCGAGAGCTTCCGATATGCCTGCATCATGATCCCGGGGTATCTGCGTCGCCGCAACATCGGGATATCCGCTGCGTAGCTCTCACCGCGGACTGACCATGCCTTGTTGATTTCCGCATATGCAGAAACCAGTAGAGGGTGAGAGGACTGTGGCAACGCCTGCGTCCACGTCTTGATCCATCGACCAACCCGACGTTCCACCGACAAGCGCCAGACAAGGTGCTCATGGGTTTCAGCCGGCACCCCCGCCATCACGGCCTCGGCCGAAGCATGGTCACCGGCATTCAGGTGCATGCGAACCCGCGAAAGATGGGATTCGACAAAGTGGCCTCGATGGGTTGCGCAAGGAAGAACCCTCAAGCTCTGCAGCAGAAATCGCATGAACGTGCATCCTCCAAACGCACCATGCTTTCAGTTCCCGGGGGCAGGTACCATGCGAATAGTTGTAGATTTCCTTGACCAGCCAGACTGACCCTGCGCCCACGCGTCCTGGCACCGAGCTCGCTGCGGCAGGTTTTTTTTTGCCTGCAGGGCGACCCACTTCACTTTGCCGCCGCCGACTTTTGGCGATAATCCGCCCGATACCCTGCCCGGCCCTGCGGGCGTGGCCACCGATTCCGCTGTCGCCCCTTCCGGAGAACCGGTCGGGTCCAGCCTCCTGCCGGATCCGTCGACGCATGCGAACGCTGTCTCCCCGCCTCAACCTGGGCAAGCTGATCCTCGCCCTGGCCCTGCTCAGCGCCATCATCGCCCTGGCCAATACCCTGCTGGCCAGCTACCGCGTGCAGCGCGACCAGCTGGTCGGCAATACCCTGGAAGCCAACCGCGTCTATGCCACCAAGCTGGCCGAGACCACCCAGAACTTCCTGTTGGCCGCGCAGCAGGAGCTGGCCTACGCCGCCACCCGGCTCGGCCAGAGTGACCTCGATCCGGCACAGGCGCAGGACGAGGCCAGCCGCCTGCAGCTGCAGACCAACAGCTTCAATTCCTCGCTGGTGGTGGACGCCGACGGCCTGGTGATCGCCACCTCGCCGCAGACCCTGCAGCTGCAGGGCGAGATCCTGCACAGCGTCGGCAACAATGCCGCATTGGCTGCACGCCAGCCGATGATCAGCGACCCGTACCAGTCGACCACAGGCAAGCTGCTGGTCTCGCTGTCGCACCCGATCTTCGACCGCCAGGGCCACTATCGCGGCTACGTCAGCGGCACCCTGTACCTGCGCCAGCGCAGCGCGCTGCATACGCTGCTGGGCAAGCACTACTACCGCGACGGCTCCTACCTGTACGTGGTCGACCGCCATGGCCGCCTGCTGTACCACGCCGACAGCAAGCGGGTCGGCGACTACGTGGTCGGCAACCCGGCGGTGAAGGCGGTGGTGCGCGGTGAGCGCGGCGCGCAGCAGGTCCGTAACAACCTGGGCGTGTCGATGCTGGCCGGTTACGCGCCGGTACCGGCCACTGGTTGGGGCATCATCGCCCAGCGGCCGACCGAGGCCACATTGCAGCCGTTGTCACGGTTGATGACCGCGGTGATCTGGAACGCGATCCCGCTCGGCCTGCTGTCACTGCTGATCACCTGGTGGTTCGCCCGGCGCATCTCGATGCCGCTGTGGCAGCTGGCGCGCAACGTGCAGGGTGGCGAGGACACCGGCAGCGCGATCAACCACGTCAGCGGCATCCGCGCATGGTACTTCGAGGTTGCCCAGCTCAAGCAGGCGGTCCTGCACAGCTTCAACGCCCTGCAGGACCGCATTGGCACACTCAACCGCGCCAACCGTACCGATCCGCTGACCGGCCTGCTCAATCGCCGCGGCCTGCAGCAGGCGCTGGATGCGCTGCAGGTGCAGGGCATTCCGTTCGCGATCCTGGCGCTGGACATCGATCGCTTCAAATCGATCAACGACAGCCACGGCCATGACGTCGGTGACGCCGCCATCGTCCATATCGCCGACCAGATGCGCCGCTACTCGCGCGACAGCGACATCCTCTGCCGTGCCGGTGGCGAGGAATTCCTGCTGCTGCTGCCGGGCATCAGTACCGACTCGGCGCGCCAGGCCGGCGAGCGCCTGCGCCAGCACATCGCCGATCATCCGTTCGAGCCGGTCGGCACCATCACCGTGTCGCTGGGCGTGGCCCACTTCCCCAGCTTCCATGTCGATGCCGAGCAGGCGCTGCGGCTGGCCGACAAGGCCCTGTACATGGCCAAGGAACAGGGCCGCAACCGCGTGGTGGTCTACCCGTACGCGGACTGAAAAGCGGCCGGCCTGGCCGACCGCTCCATCGCACCGGGCTCAGCGCTGCGCCAGCGGCGTCAGCAGGCGCAGGCCGCGCTGGGTGCCATCGACCATGTACACGCCGCCGGCCGGCAGCAGATCACTTCCCGCCTGTCCGGCGCCATCCGGCGTGCGCCAGGGTGCGGCCTGGCGCGGGCCGGGGATGAAGGCACGCCAGCGGCCGTAGCGTTCCGGCTGGCCGTTGTCGCTGTTGTTCAGGGCGAAAGTGACCGGCACGCGCACGGTCCATGAATCCCGCGCGCTGTCCTCGCCGGTGGTCGGCGGCGAGAAGGTCCACTTGCGGGCCGCACTGATACTGGCCTTGGCGAAGATGTCGCGCATCCTGGCCATGGTCCGTTCCGGTGCGACCACGGTCATGTTCACCTGCTCGGCAATGACATCGGCCACGGTGCCGTCGCGTGCGACCTTGACCAGCAGCAGTACGTCACCCTGCCCCCCATTGCGGAAGGCCTCTTCGGGGTAGCGCGGCGGCGGCATGCGCTTCTGGGTGATCGAATCGGTAGCCTTCGGATCATATTCACTGAAGTCGACGCTGGTCATGCTGATCTGGTAGTTGCCGTCTTCCTGCTGCTTGCCACGCAGGCGTACGCGCAGCGGCGCGTGGACGGCCACCGGCGTGCCATCGCGCAACGTCGGTTCGAACTGCCAGCCGCGGATGGCGCCTTCCACGAACGACACGATGCCGGGTGCGAGCATGGCACGCTGGTCCAGGACCAGCGTGCTGACCGAACCATCGGCCGCCACGTCGATACTGCCCGACAGCACCATGCTCATCTCGGCAGTGGCGCGCACGGCGCGCGCGTTCTGGGCCATGGCATCGGCCGGCAGCAGGGGAGCACCGGCGGCGAACGCCAGGGCCAGCGCAAGGAACAGGGGGGAACGCATCATTGCCGGATCCATGGTGATGAGGTGAACCCCGAGCGTACCGCAGTCCGAGCGGGACCGGCAGGCAGTACACGCCACGCCGTTCAGGCCAGGCGATGGACCGCCGCATAGGGCGGGGTATCCGGATAATCACCGCTGGCGAAGCGCGCCTGCAGGCCCTGCCACCACGCGGGATCAAACAGGTGCCGGTAATGTTCGCGCACCGCCGCCAGCTCGCCCGCCGGCAGGCCCATGAACGGGCCGAAGCGCTCGGGAAACACGTCGCGTGGCCCGACATGGAACCAGGGTTCGTCGGCCATGGCTTCCTCCGGCGTGCGCGGCTGCGGCCAGGCGCGGAAGACGCAGTCACTGACCAGGCACAGCTCGTCATAGTCGTAGAACACGGCCCGGCCATGCCGCGATACGCCGAAGTTCTTCGGCAGCATGTCGCCGGGGAAGATGTTGTTGCGCGCCATGTCGGTGATCGCCTGCGCGTAGTCGAGTACCGCCGCGCGCACCGCCTCGCCGCCCTGCTCGCGCAGGTACAGGTTCAATGGACGGAAGCGACGCTGCACATAGCACAGTGCGACTTCCACCTGGTCGCCATCGACGCGAACGCTCTGCGCGCATTGCGCAAGCAGCTCCTGCAGCAAGGCCGGGGCGAAGCGGTCGCGCGGGAAACGCAGGTGGCGATACGGCTGCGCATCGAGCAGGCGGCCGACGCGGTCGAGATTGAACACCAGCGCATACTTCTCTTCCACCTGCTGCCGCGACATCGCCTTGGGCCAGGCGAAGCGGTCGCGGATCAGCTTGAACACCAGCGGATAGCTGGGCAGGGTGAACACCGCCATGACCATGCCCGGCGTGCCTTCGGCGGGCACCAGCCGCTCCTGCGGATGTTCGTTGAAGTGGCGGAAGAAGGTCCGGTAGCGCTCGGTCTTGCCCTGCTTGGCGCGACCCAGCACGGTGTAGATCTCATCGATGGGCTTGCCCGGCAACAGGCTGCGCAGGAACACCACCGCATCGCCCACCGTGGCAAGGTCGGCCTGGAAATAGCTGCGCGACACGCCGAACAGATGGGCGACATCGCGACGCCGGGTCAGCACCGCATCTGCACGCAGGCCCTGCCCATCGTTGACCAGGGCGATCACGCACGGTGAGAAGCGGTGTTCGCCGAACACGCGACCCACCAGGTAGGCGCGGCGCTCCCGGTAGAACACGGTGTCGAGCAGCTCGATGCTGCGCACCGGCGTATCACCCCAGTGGGCCAGATCATCCTGCAGGCGCACAGCGATGGCCGCCGCGCAGCGCAGCTGGTGCGCATAGGGAATGTCGAAGCGGTAATCGGCCAGCACGCGCTGGAGAGCCTCCACCGGCCGCGTCGGCGAGACCGCATAGGTATGCCGTGCGACCGGGTGGGTGATCGCATCGGACGGCTCGACATCGAAGGCGATGAACTCCAGCGCCGGGTCCACGCCACGGGTGGAGAACAAGCGCCGCGACAGCGTGTTGTAGAAGGTCTTGTACAGTTCGGCGTCGATCAGCCCCCGCAGCAGTGCGCTATAGCGCGCATGCACCTGCAGCCACAGCGCGCGTTCCCCGATGGCTTCGCCGGCGAGACGCCGCAGCGCATCCATCTGTTCGGCGATGCACAGGTCGTACAACGCGATGCGCTCGACTGCATCCCGGCGCGCGCCCACCCAGTCGCGCTGCTCGAAACGCTGCCGCGCACGGGCGGTGATCGCCGCAAAGCGGGCGTGATACTGCTCGAAGCCGGCGTGAATGGCGCCGGCGATGCGCGACGCCAAGTCGGCAACGGTGTCAGGCTCGGACATGCAGGGCTCACCCGGGAGGACCTGCCTCACCATACGCTGGCGTGGGGTGGCTTGTGTAGGGCCACTGCATGCCGCGACAAACGCAACGATTCCTACAGACCTGATGCCTCCCTGCTGCCTACCCTTTCAGGCCCAACAACGGCACGAGGTGACGCATGCAGCAAATGACCTTTATTCCGCGCGTGGAGGAAGGCAACGTCATCCCGCAGCGCGCCCGCGACGGCTACATCAGCGCGACCGCCCTGTGCCAGTCCGTCGGCAAGCGCTGGTCCGACTACCGGGCACTGAAATCGACGGAGGAGTTCCTGCAGGAGCTCATGGCGCAGACGAAGCTGTCCGAGAACGAGCTGATCCACGTGGTATCCGGTGGGAACCCGGCCATGCAGGGCACCTGGATCCACCCGTACCTCGCCATCCACCTCGGCCAGTGGCTGTCGCGCAGGTTCGCAGTGAAGGTCTCGCAGTGGGTGGTGGAATGGCAGCAGGGTCGCGCCAATGCGTTGCTGCCCGTGCACATCGACCGCTACATGCAGAACCGTGCCAAGGTGCCGTACACCCATTTCTCGATGCTCAACGAGCTGACGTTGAACCTGATCGCACCGCTGGAGCAGGCGGGCTATACGCTCCCGCAGGCGCTGGTGCCGGACATCTCCGGAGGCCGCCTGTTCTGCAAGTAGCTGAGGGATCATCGCGGCGTCGACACCGATGCGCTGCCCACGTACGACCATGCCTACCCGGACGGCCGCACGGTGCCGGCCAAGCTGTATCCCAACGAGTTCTACGAGGACTTCCGCCGCCACTTCAACGAAGTGTGGCTGCCAGATCATGCGCCCAGGTACTTCGCCGCACGCGACAGCAAGGCTCTCTCGTTGGTCTCTGCACTGCTGCTTCCAGCAGCCTGAAGGCAGCGCCGAACGTGCTCGGCTGCTTCGGCTGGAAGCAGCCGAGCATGGTCCGGCGCTACGGAGGCGGCCACTCAGATCGCCAGTTCGGCCTCCACGTCCTGCACCTTGCGCCGGGCCAATGCCAGGTTGGACTTGGCACGGTCCAGCACGATGTAGAAGAACAGGCCCTTCTTCTTCGCCACCGGGCGCATGATGTGGTACGCCTTGCCCAGCGAGATCAGGATGTCCTCGATGCTGTCGTTGAGGTTCAGCGATGCGGCGGTCTTCATCTTGGCGCGGATCACTTCGGTATTGCCGGCGGCGGCCACTTCCATGTCCATGCCAGCACCGGCTTCGCCCAGCAGCATGCCGCTTTCGTAATCGACCAGCGCCACTGCCTGCGCGCCGTCGATGCCCATCAGTGCGTTCAACGAATCATTCAATCCAGCCACGTCGCACCCCTTGTCGATGTTGGTCCGAGCCCCTTGTTCCCCTGCGGCCGGGCTCACGATCCGCCGAGTTCGGCCAGGATCGCCTGGCCACATTCCCTGCTCTGCCACAGCACCTGGCCGATCACGCTGCGCTGGTCGCAGGCCGCCATCAGCAGCAACGGTGCGCGCCCTTCGGCCTGGATCGCCAGCATCAGCACCTTTCCGCCCGCCGCTTCCAGCATCAGTGTCTGCAGATCGCCCAGCACCAGTTCGCGCCCGACCGCCGCAGCCAGCGCCAGCATCGCGATGGTCATCGCCGCCAGCCGTTCGCCGCGCCCTTCGGCGCCGGCGCTGACCAGGGCAAAGCCATCGACGCTGGCCAGCACGACCGTGCGCACGCCTTCGACCCGCTGCTGCAGGTCCTGCAGCAGGGGCTGCAGGCGCTCACGCTGACCGGCGTCGGGCAGTACCGCCAGCTGCCCGTCAGCCATGTGCAGCCACCAGTGCGTGCGCTTCCATTTCGCTCATCAGTACATCCATCAGCAGCAGTCCCTGTCCTCGGTCACGGGCATCCACGGCCAGCAGCGGCAGCGGCTGGTCGTCAAGGCAGGCACGGATGGCCCAGTCATCCAGTGCGGCCTGCGGTGCCTGGTCCAGGTGGGTGACCGCCACGACCAGTGCCAAGGATGATGCGAACGGCTGCAGCACCTGCAGATAGCCTTCCAGCTCGCTGGCCAGGCCGGCGCGGCGCGCATCCAGCAGCAGCACCGCGCCACGGGCGCCCTGCAGCAGGATCGGCCACAGGAAATCGAAACGCTGCTGGCCGGGTGTACCGTAGAGACGCAGGCGTTCGCCGTTGGGCAGGTCGATGTCTGCGTAGTCCAGCGCCACGGTGGTGGAGGCCTTGTCGGCGCCGAGGCGATCACTGTTGGCCACATCCGTGTCGACCACCGCGCCAGCCGCGATGCTGCGTACCAGCGTCGACTTGCCGCTGCCCATGCCGCCCAGCACGACCACCTTGTGCTCACGCATTGCGCTCGCTCCCGCGCAGGTGCCGCCACAGGCGGGCGAGCAGTCCGTTGTCGGTGCGAGTGCCACCTGCCGCCATCATCAGCGTCGCCGGGGCGGCCTGCAGCTGCGCGTAGCCACACAGATAGGCGGCATGGATGAAATCGCGAACCGCCGCCGCCGGCAGTTCGAGCAGCATCGCGCATTCCTCAACCGTGCACGCACGCTTGAGCAGCAGCGAGCACAGGCGGAAGCCATCGTGGTCATGGCCCAGTACGCGGAAGTCCGGCCAGCGCAGCAGCTTCACCGAGGCGCCGCGCAGGCGCTCGTCCAGCGCCTGCCAATGGCGGCTGCGTTGCGCCCATTGCCACAGCAGTGGCCGCAGCGGCTGGCGTGGCCGCTCGCCGGCCAGGGCCTGCAGGCGCGCCGGTGTCAGCGCGTCCAGCTGCAGGCGCTCAAAGGCATCGGCCAGCCGCTCCACCAGCGCCGCAGCCGGCTCCTGCAACAGCACGGCCTGATCGTGCTCCAGATCCATCAGCAGCAGAGGCTCGCCCGCATCACCCAGCAGTGCCTGGCCCTGTCGCAGCGGCAGCCGCTCGCGCAGCAGGCGGGTGATGGCGTGCGCGCCATCTGCCAGGCGGATCGGCGCAGGTGTCTGCATGGCCAGGGGCTCCGGTGCCAACTGCATGCGACGCAACGCGCGACCGATGGCACCGTCATCAAGCACGTCCTGATGCCCGTCGCCATCACGCAGCTGGCCGCCGATGTCCTCGATCCAGCACTGCAGGCGCGGACGTTGCTGTCGCATGCGTTGGGCGGCGTTGCGCAGCGCCGGGGTATCGCGGATGACCAGCAGATCGCAATCGTCCAGATCCTGGCTGCGGCGGACCTGGCCATCCGGCAGCGCCGAGGCCAGGCGCAGCCGTTGCAGCAGGGCCTGCTCGCCCTGGATATCGGTTCCCACTACCAGCACGCGTGCCATCCGTGTTCCCCGTGCGGCCACCTCCCCGGTGGCCTCGCGTCGCCAAGGCTAGGGCATCGCCAGCGGCGGCCGTCGTGATCGATTACTCAGATTCAAGGCGACTGCGAGACCGCGCCGATCCATTCTGCGACCGCCATCGCGGGCAAGTTTCATGCCCCGTTGACGGCATTCCGACGACCGACGGATGTCACGGTTCTGGACATGGGTCGAATGGGGTCAGATCCCTTTTGCTTGCAAAAGGGATCTGACCCCAGCGCCATAAAAAGAAACCCGCGCCGAAGCGCGGGTTCCGGTGTCACGGCCGAACGGCAGTGGATCAGCCGCGCAGCTGCTCCAGCGCGGCGTTGAAGGTCGCGCTCGGGCGCATCGCCTTGCTGGCCTTGGCCACGTCCGGGCGGTAGTAGCCACCGATGTCCACGGCCTTGCCCTGCACTGCGATCAGCTCTTCGACGATCTTCTGCTCGTTGTCGGTCAGCGTCTTGGCCAGCGGGGCGAAGCGCGCCTTCAGGGCGGCGTCCTCGTCCTGCGCGGCCAGGGCCTGGGCCCAGTACAGCGCGATGTAGAAGTGGCTGCCACGGTTGTCGATGCCACCCAGCTTGCGCGATGGCGACTTGTCGTTGTCCAGGAACTGGCCGTTGGCTTCGTCCAGCGCCTTGGCCAGCACACGGGCAGCGGCGTTGTCGTAGCGGTTGCCCAGGTGTTCCAGCGACGCGGCCAGGGCCAGGAACTCACCCAGCGAATCCCAACGCAGGTAGTCCTCTTCAACGAACTGCTGCACGTGCTTCGGGGCCGAACCACCGGCACCGGTCTCGAACAGGCCGCCACCGGCCATCAGCGGCACGATCGACAGCATCTTGGCGCTGGTGCCCAGTTCCATGATCGGGAACAGGTCGGTCAGGTAGTCACGCAGCACGTTGCCGGTCACCGAGATGGTGTCCTCGCCCTTGCGGATGCGGTCCAGCGAGAACGCGGTGGCTTCCACCGGCGGCAGGATGCGGATGTCCAGGCCGGTGGTGTCGTGGTCCTTCAGGTACTGCTCGACCTTGGCGATGACCTGCGCGTCGTGGGCGCGGGCGGCGTCCAGCCAGAACACGGCCGGGGTGCTGCTCAGGCGGGCGCGCTCGACGGCCAGCTTGACCCAGTCCTGGATCGGCGCGTCCTTGGTCTGGCACATGCGCCAGATGTCACCAGCTTCCACGGCGTGCTCGAACACCACGGCGCCGGCATCATCGGTGACCTTGACGACGCCGTCGGCGGCGATCTGGAAGGTCTTGTCGTGCGAGCCGTACTCCTCGGCCTTCTGCGCCATCAGGCCGACGTTCGGCACCGAGCCCATGGTGGCCGGGTCGAAGGCACCGTGCGCCTTGCAGTCGTCGATGACGGCCTGGTACACGCCGGCGTAGCAACGGTCCGGAATGACCGCCTTGGTGTCCTGCAGCTTGCCTTCGGCGTTCCACATCTTGCCGGAGTCGCGGATCATCGCCGGCATCGAGGCGTCGACGATCACGTCGCTCGGCACATGCAGGTTGGTGATGCCCTTGTCCGAGTTGACCATGGCCACGCCCGGGCGCTGCGCGTACTCGGCGGCCAGGTCGGCCTCGATCGCGGCGCGGGTGGCTTCAGGCAGCGACGGCAGGCGCGCAGCCAGGTCACCAATGCCGTTGTTGGCATCGAAACCGGCCTGCTTGAGCACGTCGGCGTGCTTGGTCAGTACGTCCTTGTAGAACTCGTTCACCGCCACGCCGAACATGATCGGGTCGGAGACCTTCATCATGGTCGCCTTCAGGTGCAGCGAGAACAGCACGCCCTGGGCCTTGGCATCGGCAATCTGCTCGCCGATGAACGCGGCCAGTGCCTTGCGGCTCATGACGGCGGCATCGACGATCTCGCCCGCCTTCACTGCGGTCTTTTCCTTCAGCACCACGGCGCTGCCGTCCTTGCCGTGGAAGGTGATCTTCAGCGAACCGGCGTTGGCCAGGGTGGCCGACTTCTCGCTGCCGTAGAAGTCACCGGCGGCCATGTGCGCGACGTGCGACTTCGAATCCGACGCCCAGGCGCCCATGCGGTGCGGATGCTTGCGCGCGTAGTTCTTCACCGACAGCGGTGCACGGCGGTCGGAGTTGCCTTCGCGCAGCACCGGGTTCACCGCACTGCCCTTGACCTTGTCGTAGCGCGCCTTGTAGTCGCGCTGCTGGTCGTCGGCCGGGGTTTCCGGGTAATCCGGCAGCGGATAGCCCTGGTCCTGCAGTTCCTTGATGGCCGCCTTCAGCTGCGGCACCGAGGCGGAGATGTTCGGCAGCTTGATGATGTTGGCGTCCGGGGTGGTCGCCAGCTGGCCCAGCTCGGCCAGGTCGTCGCTGACCTTCTGCGCGTCGCTGAGCAGTTCAGGGAACAGCGACAGGATGCGGCCGGACAGCGAGATGTCACGGGTTTCCACCACGATGCCTGCGGTGGCGGTGTAGGCGCCGACGATCGGCAGCAGCGACTGGGTGGCCAGGAACGGTGCTTCGTCGGTCAGCGTGTAGAGAATCTTGGACATGGGGGACTTGGACTCTGTAGCAGTGCTCAGGGGAAGGCCGGCGCCAGCGCCGGGCCACGTGCAACCGTGTCGCGCGCGGGGCCGGGCCCCACGCTTTCCCCCGTCGCCGTCAGGGTGGGCGCGCGGCGGGGAAACCCCTGCATTGTCGCGTTTTCAGCCGCGCGGGGCAAAGCCGCGCCATACGCGGCGGTACTGCACGGCGGCAACGCTGTGATCCATCCGCGCCAGGATGAAGCCCCCCACAGCATCAGCAGATCCACGCCATGCGTGGATGAAGCCAGCCATCGCCCAACAAAAAAGGACGCAGCCTCGCGGCTGCGTCCATCGTGAGCCCTGCCGGGAGAGAGTCGGCAGGACCTACTTGACCTCGAACTCCTGCGGCGTTCCGGCCGCCTTGCCATCGACGGTGACCTCGGCGCGGTACTTGCCGGCCGGCCAGCCCTTTGCATTCTTGAACGTGACGTTGGTGGTTTCCGCACCACTGGTGTTCAGGGTAGCGTTCTGTTCGCCGGCTACCTGGCCGTCCTGATAGGTCAGCTTGGCGCCAACGGTGACGTTGTTTGCAGCGCCGTCGGTCTTGACCGAGACGATGATGTCATCCTTCGGTGCGAACAAAGCCGTCGTCGCAACCGACTTGTCGGCGGCGGCGGTCTTGCCGACGGTGACCGACGAGACGTTGACCGCAGAGGCTTCGGCCATCGGCGGCGGTGCGCCGGTCATCGGCGCGGGAGCTGCGGGTTCGGCCGGGGCGGTCGCTGCCGGAGCGGCGTTGCTGTCGGTCGACTCTTCCTTCTTCTTGCAACCGACCAGGGCAACGCTGCCCAGCAGGGCGGCGATCAGGGCGGTCTGTAGCGGGGTGGTCTTGATCATTCGGGGTTCCTCCCAGGGATTGTCGGACGGCGTTCGATGGCCGGCTTACTTCGGCGGCAGTTTCAGGGTCTGGCCCGGGAAGATCTTGTCCGGGTCATCAAGCACATCGCGGTTGGCTTCGAAGATCTTTTTCCAGGCATTGGCGTCGCCCAGATGCTGCTTGGCGATCTTCGACAGCGAGTCACCCTTCTGCACGGTATAGGTGCCGCCGCTGACAACGTCTGCGGTGCTGTCCACCGAAGCGCTGACGCCGGAGAAGTCCGCCTTCGGCACCTGCTCGGCGGTACTGTCGACACTGCCACTGACGCCGGAGAAATCGGCTTTCTTCTCGGTACTCATCCACAACTCCCGTCTGCATGACTACGTGATTCGCACGGTGCCATGGAGGTTGTTAAATGGGGATGGTGCAGATGTGAAGCCGCCCCCCGGGGCGGCTGAACAATCGGGGGAATGGACGCCCGGTAGTGCCGGCCGCTGGCCGGCTGTGCCAGGGGGATCCGGCCTTGGCCGATTGCCGGCCAGCGGCCGGCTCTACCCGTAACCACCTGCGAATCATGGTAGTGCCGGCCGCTGGCCGGCGCTCGCCGGGCATGGCCCGGCGCAACGGGCAACCGCCTGTGGCGGTTACTGCCGCAGTTCGCGGTAGGTCGCGGCCGGGGCGGCGATGCCCGGGCTGGCACGCCAGGGGTTGATGTCCAGGCCGCCACGACGGGTGTAGCGGGCCTCCACTTCCAGCCACTGCGGCTGGCAGCGCGCAGACACCTCGCTGAAGATCCGTTCAACACACTGCTCGTGGAACTCGGCGTGCTCGCGGTAGCTGACCAGGTAACGCAGCAGGCCGGCGCGGTCGATCTTCGGCCCGCGGTAGCGCAGGCTGACCGTGGCCCAGTCCGGCTGGCCGGTAACCGGGCAGTTGGACTTCAGCAGCGCCGAGACCAGGCTTTCCTCCACCACCTCGCCGGCATCAGCGGCGAGGAAGTCTGCCTGCGGCGGGCCGTAGCAGTCGATCTCCAGGTCCAGCCCATCGATGGATTCGCCGAGCGGCGTCTCACGCAGGCCCGGCAGGCCGAATTCGACCTCCACCGGCGCACCGGCGCAGGCCGACAGATCCGCCACGATGCGCGCGCGCAGTGCCTCGGCGCTGTCGATACGGGTGCTGTTGAGGGAGTTCAGGTACAGCTTGAACGACTTCGATTCGATCAACCGCGGCGAGGTGCACGGCACCTGCACGGTGGCGACGGCGACCTGCGGCTTGCCACGCGCGTCGAGCCAGCTCAGCTCGAAGGCATGCCAGCGGTCGTGGCCAACGAACGGCAGCGCGGCGTCATCGAGGCCGATCTCGGCGCGGGCGCCGCTGCGGGGGATGGGAAACAGCAGGCCGGGATCGTACTGCGACGGGTAACTGACCTCGCGACCGAGGCTGGAATCCTGTGGGGTGTTCATGGGCGCCATTGTATCGCGCGGACGGCGGGCCTTCGGCCGGGCTGGCCAACGGCGGAGCCCCTCCGTGGTGGTTGTGTTGCCGGATACAGGAGCTGGCCGTGAGGGTGGGTTGGCCGGGGGACGCCGTGAATCCATCCATGGAGGCTCGGTCGCCGCATCCATGCGGCTCACGCCCCCAGCCAACCCACCCTCCCGGCCACGGACAATTTCCCGCGCCACCACGGGAAAGATCAGGAAAATCAAAATCAGAATCCGATCCTTCAGACGTTCATGACGTCCGCCGTGCCGACCAACGGTCGGCACCCACCAACAGCAGCGGGCACCAACAGCCGCGGGACACTGTCGAAGGCGGGGTGGGTCCGGTTGAGGGGGTGTCCGCGGCATGGATGCCGCGGCCAAGCCCCCAGGGACGGGTTTACGGCGTCCCCCTCAACCGGACCCACCCCGCCATCCCACGGAATGCCCGCTTTTGACGTTGACGTTGCCGTTGATCCAAGCGGGTGCAGGGCTGCAAGCCCTGCCGGTACCGCTCACCCCGCCGGGGTGCCGGCACCGTGCAGGTAATCCAGGCTCACCTGCAGCAGCGCGCGGAACCCGACATCCAGCGCCTTCTCATCCAGCAGGAACTTCGGCGAATGGTTCGCCGGCGCCGTTGCCGGATCGATGCCCGCGCTGGTGGAGCCGACGAAGAAGAACATGCCCGGCACCTCCTTGGCGTACAGCGAGAAATCTTCCGCACCCATCTGCAGCGGTGGCTCGTATACGTTGTCCTTGCCCACCACCGCCTGCAGGCTCGGCAGCATCTTCGCGGTCAGTGCCGGGTTGTTCACCGTGGCCGGGTTGCCATCGGCTTCGTAGATCTCGGTCACCGCCTTGGCACCATGCGCGGCGGCGGTGTGCTCGGCCACGTTGCGCAGGTCGGCGAAGATCTGCTGGCGCATGCCTTCGTCGAAGGTGCGGATGGTGCCGACCATCTCCACTTCATCGGGAATGATGTTGTAGCGGATGCCGCCGTTGATCGCGCCGAAGGTCAGCACTGCCGGCTGCTTGGACAGGTTGGCGCGGCGGCTGACGATGGTCTGCGCGGTGCCCACCAGGTCGGCGGTGGCGACGATCGGATCAACCCCGTTCCACGGCGCCGAGCCATGCGTCTGGCGGCCGATCACCTTGATCCCGAACCGGTCCGAGGCCGCCATCAACGGGCCACCGCGCACCGCGATCTGACCCACCTGCACGCTGGAGAACACATGCAGGCCGAACACCGCTTCCGGCTTGAAATCGGCGAACAGGCCTTCCTTCAGCATGAGTGCCGCACCACCCTCTTCCGGCGGCGGTGCGCCCTCCTCGGCCGGCTGGAAGATCAGCATCACCTGGCCCGGCAGGTCCTTCTTCATCGACACCAGTGCTTCGGCCACGCCGAGCAGGGTCGCGGTGTGGGCGTCATGGCCACAGGCATGCATCACGCCCACGGTCTGCCCGCGGTACTGGTCAGTGGCCTTGGAGGCGAACGGCAGGCCGGTCTGCTCGGTCACCGGCAGCGCGTCCATGTCGGCGCGCAGGGCGATCTTCGGCCCCGGCTTGCCGCCCTCGATGATCGCAACCACGCCGTGGTGGGCGATGCCGGTCTTCGGCTTCAGGCCCATCGCACGCAGGCGCTTGGCGACCTCGGCCGAGGTGCGCGCCTCGCGGTTGGACAACTCCGGATGCTGGTGGAAATCGCGGCGCCATTCGACCACCTTGGCCTGCAGCCGCTGCGCGGCGGCGGTCACTTCCGGGCGCTGCCCGTCCTGGGCGTGGGCAAGGGCCGGCAGGGCCAGCAGCAGGGCGGACAGCAGCAGCGAACGGCGCATCGCAATCTCCACGGCAGAAGGGTTCCAGCTGAATGTAGGGCAACACCGCCGCCACGGGAACCTCCGGCGCTCGATCCGGTCTTAGCGCCCGTCCCATCCGTCATGCAGGAAACGTGATGTGGCACAGGTATGCTTTGCGCATTGCCCCGGCGTCCCGCCTGGTCCAGCCCTCTCGGAGTCCTCGTAATGTCACGTGTTTGGAAGATCGTGCTGCTGGTCGTGGCAGTGCTGGTGCTGGCCGTGGTCGGCCTGCGCGTCATGGGCGGGGGCAAGGACAAGGCCGGTGGTGCAGCTGCGGGGGCGCGCCAGGGCGGCGAGGATCCGAATGCCGGTCCAGTACCGGTGACCGTGGTGGAGGCCACGCGCCAGGACGTGCCGGTGTATGCCAGCGCGCTGGGCACGGTGACTGCGATGAACACCGTTACCGTCAGCCCGCAGGTCGGCGGCCAGCTGATGAGCCTGAATTTCCGCGAAGGCCAGGAAGTGAAGCAGGGTGACGTGCTGGCGGTGATCGATCCGCGCACGGCCCAGGCCAGCTATGACCAGGCCGCCGCAGCCAAGCGCCAGAACGAAGCCCTGCTGGCCACTGCGCGCTCCAACTTCCAGCGCTCGAACGCGCCTGAGTATCGCCAGTACGTCGCCAAGACCGATCTGGATACACAGCGAAACCAAGTGGCACAGTACGAAAGCGCCGTGGCCGCCAACGAGGCCAGCATGCGTTCGGCGCAGGTGCAGCTGCAGTACACCAAGGTCACCGCACCGATCTCCGGCATCGCCGGCATCCGCGCGGTCGACGCGGGCAACGTGGTCAACGCCGGCACCGCGCTGGTCACGCTGACCCAGATCCATCCGATCCACGTGCTGTTCAACCTGCCCGAGCGCCAGCTCGGCGACGTGCGCCAGGCGCAGGCCGCCGGCACGGTGCCGGTGGCCGCGCTGGACCGTGCCGATTCGCATGTGTTGTCCGGCGACGGCAAGCTCGACGTGGTCGACAACCTGATCAGTGCCGACAGCGGCACGTTCAAGGCGCGCGCGATTTTCGACAACACCGACAACGGCCTGTGGCCGGGCCAGTTCGTCAACGTGCGCATGCAGCTGCGCACGATCGCCGGTGGTGTGGTCATCCCCACCCAGGCGGTGCTGCGTGGCCCGGATGGCGAGTACGTCTACATCGTGCAGGGCGACAACACGGTAAAGATGCAGACCGTGCGCAGCGGCGTGGAAGTGGGCGACAGCCAGGTGCAGATCGCCGAAGGCCTGAAGGGCGGCGAGCGGGTGGTCAGTGAAGGCCAGTTCCGCCTGAAGCCGGGCAGCAAGGTCACCGCGTTGAAGCCGGGCGAGACCCCGGCCGCACCGACCGAGGCCGAACTGAAGGCGGCCGAGCAGAAGAACGCAGGCGGCGGTGGCCGCCGCGGTGGTGGCCCGCGCTGAGCGCAGGCCACGGTTCTCCCTCGCGCCGGCATACCCGCCGGCGCCGACATTGAAGTGCCAGCAAGGATCAGTCCGTGGGCTTTTCGACGATCTTCATCCGCCGCCCGATCGCCACCTCGCTGTTGATGGCGGGCCTGTTGCTGCTGGGCATCCTCGGTTACCGCAAGCTGCCGGTGTCGGCGCTGCCGGAAATCGATGCGCCCAGCCTGGTGGTCACCACCCAGTACCCCGGTGCCAACGCCACCACCATGGCCTCGCTGGTCACTACCCCGCTGGAGCGCCAGTTCGGGCAGATTTCCGGGTTGGAGCTGATGACCTCCGACTCGTCGGCCGGGTTGTCGACGATCATCCTGCAGTTCTCGATGGACCGCGACATCGACATCGCCGCGCAGGACGTGCAGGCGGCGATCCGCCAGGCCACCCTGCCCTCGTCGCTGCCCTACCAGCCGGTCTACAACCGGGTGAATCCGGCCGACGCAGCCATCGTCACACTGAAACTGACGTCCGACACGCGCCCGCTGCGCGACGTCAACAATTACGCCGACTCGATCCTGGCCCAGCGCCTGTCGCAGGTGCAGGGCGTGGGACTGGTGTCGATCGCCGGCAACGTGCGCCCTGCCGTGCGCATCCAGGTCAATCCGGCGCAGTTGTCGAACATGGGCCTGACCCTGGAGCAGCTGCGCAGCGCGCTGACCCAGGCCAACGTCAATGCGCCCAAGGGCTCGTTGAACGGCAAGACACAGTCCTACAGCATCGGCACCAACGACCAGCTGGCCAGCGCCGCCGAGTACCGCGACACCATCATCAGCTACAAGAACGGCCGCCCGGTGCGGCTGTCGGACGTGGCCGAGGTGATCGATGGCGTGGAGAACGACCAGCTGGCCGCCTGGGCCGATGGAAAGCCGGCGGTGCTGCTGGAAGTCCGGCGCCAGCCTGGTGCCAACATCGTGCAGACCGTCGAGCGCATCCGCGCGATCCTGCCGCAGCTGCAGGGCGTGCTGCCGGCCGACGTGCACCTGGAGATCTTCAACGACCGCACTGAGACCATCCGCGCCTCGGTGCATGAAGTGCAGTTCACCCTGATCCTCACCATCGGCCTGGTGGTGGCGGTGATCTTCGTGTTCCTGCGCCGGTTGTGGGCCACGATCATCCCGTCGGTGGCAGTGCCGTTGTCGCTGGCCGGCACCTTCGCGGTGATGGCCTTCGCCGGGATGTCGCTGGACAACCTCTCGCTGATGGCGCTGGTGGTGGCCACCGGCTTCGTGGTCGACGATGCGATCGTGATGATCGAGAACATCGTGCGCTACATCGAGCAGGGCAAGAGTGGCAAGGAAGCGGCCGAGATCGGCGCGCGCCAGATCGGCTTCACCGTGCTGTCGCTGACCGTCTCGCTGGTGGCGGTGTTCCTGCCGCTGCTGCTGATGCCCGGCGTCACCGGACGCCTGTTCCACGAGTTCGCGTGGGTGCTGAGCATCGCGGTGGTGCTGTCGATGCTGATCTCGCTGACGCTCACCCCGATGATGTGTGCCTACCTGCTCAAGCCCGACGCCCTGCCCGAGGGCGAGGACGCGCATGAGCGCGCGGCAGCGGCCGGCAAGCAGAACCTGTGGACGCGCACCGTCGGCCTGTACGAGCACAGCCTGGACTGGGTGCTGGGCCACCAGCGCCTGACCCTGGCCGTGGCCGGCGGCGCGCTGGTGCTGACCGTGCTGCTGTATGTGCTGATTCCCAAGGGCCTGCTGCCCGAACAGGACACCGGCCTGATCACCGGCGTGGTGCAGGCCGACCAGAACATCGCCTTCCCGCAGATGGAACAGCGCACCAAGCAGGTCGCCGAAGCACTGCGGCACGATCCGGATGTGACCGGCGTGTCGGCGTTCATCGGTGCCGGCAGCATGAACCCCACGCTCAACCAGGGCCAGCTGTCGATCGTGCTGAAGGAGCGCAGCCAGCGCGATGGCCTGGACGAGATCCTGCCGCGCCTGCAGAAGGCGGTGGCCGGCATTCCCGGCGTGGCGCTGTACCTGAAGCCGGTGCAGGACGTGACCCTGGATACCCGCGTGGCCGCTACCGAGTACCAGTACTCGCTGTCGGACGTCGATTCGGCAACGGTGGCCACCCAGGCCACGCGCCTGACCGAAGCGCTGCGCAAGCGCCCGGAACTGGCTGAAGTGGACAACAACCTGTCCAACCAGGGCCGCGCCCTGGAGCTGAACATCGACCGCGACAAGGCCAGTGTCCTGGGCGTGCCGATGCAGACCATCGACGACACGCTCTACGATGCGTTCGGCCAGCGCCAGATCTCCACCATCTTCACCGAGCTCAACCAGTATCGCGTGGTGCTGGAAGTGGCGCCGGAGTTCCGCACCAGCACCGCGTTGATGGAGCAGCTGGCGGTGGCCTCCAACGGCGCCGGCGCACTGACCGGCACCAATGCCACCAGCTTCGGCCAGGTCACCTCGTCCAACTCGTCGACCGCCACCGGCATCGGCGCGCAGAACACCGGCATCACCGTCGGCGCCGGCAACATCATCCCGCTGTCGGCGCTGGCCGAAGGCAAGGTCAGCAGCGCGCCGCTGGTGGTCAGCCACCAGCAGCAGCTGCCGGCGGTGACGGTCTCGTTCAACGTGGCGCCGGGCTATTCGCTGTCCGAAGCGGTGCGTGCAATCCAGGAGACCAAGGACAGCCTGGACATGCCCACCCACCTGCATGCCGAGTTCATCGGCAAGGCCGCCGAGTTCACTGGCAGCCAGACGGACGTGGTGTGGCTGCTGCTGGCCTCGCTGGTGGTGATCTACATCGTGCTGGGCGTGCTGTACGAGAGCTACATCCACCCGATCACGATCATCTCCACGCTGCCGCCGGCCGGTGTCGGCGCGCTGCTGGCGCTGATGCTGTGCGGCCTGAGCCTGTCGGTGGATGGCATCGTCGGCATCGTGCTGCTGATCGGCATCGTCAAGAAGAACGGCATCATGATGGTGGACTTCGCGATCGAGGCCCGCCGCGCCGGTGCCAACGCGCACGAAGCGATCCGCCGTGCCTGCCTGCTGCGCTTCCGCCCGATCATGATGACCACCGCCGCGGCCATGCTGGGCGCGCTGCCGCTGGCCCTGGGCACCGGGATCGGCTCGGAGCTGCGCCGCCCGCTGGGCATCGCCATCGTCGGTGGCCTGCTGCTGTCGCAGCTGGTGACCCTGTACACCACCCCGGTGATCTACCTGTACATGGAGCGCTTCTCCGAGTGGCTTGCCCGCCGCCGCGAGCAGCGTGCGTTGCGCGACGGTTCGCTGCAGGAGCCGCAGGCATGATCCACGCCCCGCTGCTGCAAGGGGCCGCACGATGAACCTGTCCGGCCCCTTCATCCGCCGCCCGATCGGCACCGCGCTGCTGGCCATCGGCCTGTTCATGGTCGGCCTGATCTGCTACCTGCGCCTGGGCGTATCGGCACTGCCGAATATCGAGATCCCGGTGATCTTCGTGCATGCAAGCCAGTCCGGCGCCGATGCGGCGACCATGGCCTCCACGGTCACCGCGCCGCTGGAACGCCATCTCGGCCAGCTGCCGGGCATCGACCGCATGCGCTCGTCGAGCTCGGAAGGCAGCTCGCTGGTGTTCATGATCTTCCAGAGCGGCCACAACATCGATTCGGCCGCGCTGGACGTACAGACCGCGATCAACTCGGCGCAAGCCGACCTGCCCTCGGGCATGGGCTCGCCGATGTACCAGAAGGCGAACCCGAACGACGACCCGGTCATCGCCATCGCGCTGACCTCGCAGACGCAGTCGGCCGACGAACTGTACAACGTCGCCGATTCACTGCTGGCGCAGCGCATCCGCCAGATCAGCGGCGTTGCCTCGGTCGACATCGCCGGTGCCTCCACGCCAGCGGTGCGGGTGGACGTCAACCTGCGCCTGATGAACGCGCTGGGACTCACTGCTGACGACCTGCGCAACGCCGTGCGCGCGGCCAACGTGACCTCGCCCACCGGCTTCCTCAGCGATGGCAACACCACCACTGCGATCATCGCCAACGATTCGGTGGCGCGTGCGGCCGACTTCGCCGACCTGGTGGTCAAGACCCAGGGCGATGGCCGGGTGATCCGCCTGAAGGACATCGCCAATGTCTACGACGGCCAGCAGGATGCCTACCAGGCCGCATGGTTCGACCACAAACCGGCGGTGGTGATGTACGTGTTCACCCGTGCCGGCGCCAACATCGTGGAGACCGTGGACCGGGTCAAGGCGCAGATCCCGACCCTGCGCGACTACCTGCAGCCCGGCACCACGATGACGCCGTACTTCGACCGTACGCCGACCATTCGTTCGTCGCTGCATGAAGTGCAGATCACCCTGCTGATCAGCCTGGCGATGGTGGTGCTGACCATGGCGCTGTTCCTGCGCCGGCTGGCACCGACGCTGATCGCCGCAGTGACCGTGCCGCTGTCGCTGGCCGGTGCCGCGCTGGTGATGTACGTGATGGGCTTCACCCTGAACAACCTGAGCCTGCTGGCGCTGGTGATCGCGATCGGCTTCGTCGTGGACGATGCGATCGTGGTGATCGAGAACATCATGCGCCACCTCGATGAGGGCATGCCGCGCATGCAGGCGGCGCTGACCGGTGCGCGCGAGATCGGCTTCACCATTGTCTCGATCACCGCCTCGCTGGTCGCGGTGTTCATCCCGCTGCTGTTCGCCAGCGGCATGATGGGCGCGTTCTTCCGCGAGTTCACCGTCACCCTGGTGGCGGCCATCGTGGTCTCGATGATCGTTTCGCTGACGTTGACCCCGGCGCTGTGCAGCCGCTTCCTCAGCGCCCATGACCACAGCGCGCCGCCGTCGCGCTTCGGACGCTGGCTGGATGCCGGCCACGAGCGCATGCTGCGCATCTACACCGTGTTCCTGGACTTCTCGCTGCGCCACGCGCTGCTGCTGTCGCTGACGCCGCTGATCCTGATCGGCGTCACCATCTTCCTGTTCGGGGCGGTGAAGAAGGGCGCGTTCCCGCCGCAGGACACCGGCCTGATCTGGGGCCGCGCCAATTCCAGCGCCACCGTCTCCTTCGAGGACATGGTCGCCCGCCAGCGTCGCATCACCGACATGCTGATGGCCGACCCGGCAGTGAAAACCGTGGGTGTGCGCCTCGGCAGCGGCCGTCAGGGCTCCAGTGCACAGTTCAACATCGAGCTGAAGTCACGCAGCGACGGTCGCCGCGAAACCACCGCACATGCGTTGGCGCGACTCAGTGCCAAGGCCGATCGCTACCCCGACCTGCAGCTGCGCCTGCGCGCGATCCAGGACCTGCCCAGCAACGATGGCGGCGGTTCCAGCCAGGGCGCGCAGTACCGCATTTCCCTGCAGGGCAACGACCTGGCTGCTTTGCAGGAATGGCTGCCCAAGCTGCAGGCGGAACTGAAGAAGAACCCGAAGCTGCGTGACGTCGGCACCGACGTGGACAATGCCGGACTGCGCCAGAACATCCAGATCGACCGCGCCAAGGCCGCGCGCCTGGGCATCACTGTCGGCGCCATCGACGGCGCGCTGTACGGTGCGTTCGGCCAGCGCCAGATCTCCACCATCTATTCGGACATCAACCAGTACAGCGTGGTGGTCAACGCCCTGCCCTCGCAGACCGCCACCCCGGCGGCGCTGGATGAGGTGTACGTGCGTGCGCGCAACGGCGACATGGTGCCGATCACCGCGGTGGCCACACAGATGCCCGGCCTGGCCCCCTCGCAGATCACCCACGAGAACCAGTACACGACGATGGACCTCAGCTACAACCTGGCTCCGAACGTGAGCATGGGTGAGGCCAAGGCGATCATCGATGCCACCGTCGCCGGCATGCGCATGCCTGGCGACATCCGCCTGGCCGACGATGCGGGCTTCGGCTTCAATTCAGATCCCAGCGACATGCTGATCCTGGTGTTTGCCGCGATCCTGACCGTCTACCTGGTGCTGGGCATGCTCTACGAGAGCCTGATCCACCCGGTCACCATCCTGTCCACGCTGCCGGCGGCGGGCGTCGGTGCGCTGCTGGCGTTGTTCGGCACCAACACCGAACTGTCGGTGATCTCGATGATCGCGCTGGTTCTGCTGATCGGCATCGTCAAGAAGAACGCGATCATGATGATCGACTTCGCCCTGGTGGCGCAGCGCGAGCATGGGCTGGCGCCGCGCGATGCCGCACGCGAGGCCAGCATCGTGCGCTTCCGCCCGATCATGATGACCACGATGGTCGCGATCCTGGCGGCGGTGCCGCTGGCGATCGGTCTGGGTGAAGGGTCCGAGCTGCGCCGCCCGCTGGGCATCGCGATGATCGGCGGCCTGCTGTTCTCGCAGAGCCTGACCCTTCTCAGCACGCCGGCGCTGTACGTGATCTTCTCGTGCCTGGCCGAGCGTTGGCGCGCACGCCGCGCACGCAGGCGCGAAGCCAAGCTGCTCAAGCGCGCGCAGCGGGCGTAGAAGGGCCCATCCACGCGCGGCGTGGATCTATGGGTAGAGCCGGCCGCTGGCCGGCTTTCTCCGTACCGCAAATCTGCCGGCCAGCGGCCGGCACTACCACTACCGTGGGTGCGGACCGTTGGTCCGCACTCCATATTTCACCCCACACCCGCAATAATGGTCGGAGACCCTTCCGCCGAGCCTGCATGTCCGCCCGACAATCCCGCCTCAGCCGCCTGTGGGCCCACGAGAAGGCCAGTTACGGCCTGCGGGTGTTCATCGCCCTGACCGCGGCGCTGGCGGTGTGCTGGCAGCTGGATGCGCTGACCGCCCTGCCCGGCGTGTTCCTCGGCATCATCGCCAGTGCCATCGCCGAAACCGATGACAACTGGTGGGGCCGGACCAAGGCGGTGGCGCTGTCGCTGCTGTGCTTCTGCATTGCCGCAGCATCGGTCATCTGGCTGTTCCCGTGGCCGTGGATCTTCATCGGCGCGCTGGCGCTGTCCACCTTCGGCCTGACCCTGCTCGGCGCGCTCGGCGAGCGCTATGCGTCCATTGCCCAGGCCACGGTGACGCTGGCGATCTACACCATGATCGGCCTGGAACAGCACGGTGCCAGCGACCTGCACAGTGCGCTGGAAGCGGTCAGCCACCTGCTGGCCGGTGCGGTCTGGTACGGCCTGCTGTCGATCCTGTGGACCGCGCTGTTCGCCAACCGGCCGGTCCGCGAGCGGGTGGCGCGACTGTACGTTGAGCTGGGCCGCTACCTGCAGCTGAAGGCCGCGCTGTTCGAGCCGGTGCGCGAAGCCGACCTGCAACGTCGCCAGCTCGACCTGGCCGAACAGAACCGCCGCGTGGTCGGCGCGCTGAACGAGGCCAAGACCGCGATCCTGGCCCGCTTCGGCCGCTCCGGCCGACCCGGCGTGAACTCCGGCCTTTACCTGCGCCTGTACTACATGGCGCAGGATTTCCACGAGCGCGCCAGTTCCTCGCATTACCCGTACGGCGCGCTGGTGGACGCGTTCTTCCACAGCGACGTGCTGTACCGCTGCCAGCGCCTGCTTGACCTGCAGGGACAGGCCTGTGCCCGCCTGGGCGAGGCAATCCGGCTGCGCCGTCCGTTCGTGTACGGAGAAGGCAACCAGCAGGCCGGGCGCGACCTGGCCGATGCGCTGGCCTACCTGCGCGACCAGCAGCGGCCGCAATGGCAGCGCCTGCTGGGCTCGCTGGACCTGCTGGTGCACAACCTGCGCAGCATCGAACGGCGCCTGCTGGATGCCGAGCGCTCCGAAGCCAGCCTGGACAACGTCGATACCCGCCTGCGCGACAGCAACCCGCACACCCTGCGCGAGATGGGCGTGCGCATCCGCCAGCAGCTCACGCCCGGCTCGGTGCTGTTCCGGCATGGGCTGCGCATGGCGCTGGCGCTGATTGCCGGCTTTGCAGCGATCCGCCTGTTCAATGCGCAGAACGGTTCGTGGGTACTGCTGACCATCGTGTTCGTGTGCCGGCCCAACTTCGGCGCCACCCGCCAACGCCTGGCCCAGCGCATCGTCGGTACCCTGGCCGGACTGGTGCTGACCTGGGCGCTGCTGCAGCTGTTCCCGCAGCTGCACGTGCAGCTGCTGATCGCCTTGCTCTCTGCACTTCTGTTCTTCTTCACCCGCACCGACCGCTACCTGGTGGCGTCGGCGGCGATCACGGTGATGGCACTGACCTGCTTCAACCTGATCGGCGACGGCTTCGTGCTGATCGTGCCGCGCATGGTCGATACGGTGCTGGGTTGCGCGATCGCAGCGGCGGCCGCGTTCCTGGTCCTGCCCGACTGGCAGGGCCGGCAGCTGCATCTCGTCCTGGCACGCGTGCTGGACACTGCGGCTCGCTACCTGGATTCGGTGCTGGGCCAGTACCGCAGCGGCATGCGCGACGACCTGGCCTACCGCATCGCGCGGCGCGACATGCACAATGCCGATGCCGCGCTGTCCACCGCACTGTCGAACATGCTGCATGAGCCCGGCCATGTGCGCCGCAATCTGGATGCCGGCTTCCGCTTCCTGGCGCTGTCCAACACACTGCTGGGACACCTGTCGGCGCTGGGCGCGCATCGCGACCAGGTGGACAGCTATGCGGGCGACCCGCTGGCATTGGCGGCCGGCGAGCGCGTGCGCAAGGCACTGCAGCAACTGGCCTCGGCGCTGACCGCACGGCAACCGGTCGCCGACGATGACAACGACGCCGACCGCGCGGTGGCCGCCGAGCTGGAGCAGATCGACGAGGCGATGCCGCCGAAACTGCAGCTGATCCGCACGCAGATGGCGCTGGTACTGCGGATGCTGCCGAAGGTGCGGGCAGCGGCCAATGAAGCGGTGACCAGCCTGACCTGACTCCTCATCGCTGATCGGAGAGCCCACCCACGCGTGGCATGGGTCAATTGCGCCGTGTGCAACGGCGCGTTGCGCCTGGCGCTGCGGTTCGATCACGCGGCCGCGCGGATACTGGGCAATCCCCCCGCTCCGGACTATCGCCATGAAAATCGAGCTCAGTGGCCGCACCGCGCTGGTCACCGCCTCCACCGCCGGCATCGGCCGGGCCATCGCCCAAGGACTGGCCAGCGCTGGTGCGCGAGTCATTCTCAATGGCCGCAGCACCGACAGCGTCGAGCGCGCCCGCCGGCACCTGCTCGCCACCGTGCCGGGAGCCGACGTGCTCGGCGTCGCCGCCGATCTCTCTGATGCAGCCGGTGTCGAAACACTGCTGGCCGGCCTGCCCAAGGTCGACATCCTGGTCAACAACGCCGGCATCTTCGGCCCACAGGACTTCTTCGAGACCGATGACGCGACCTGGGAGCGCTACTGGCAGACCAACGTGATGTCCGGCGTGCGCCTGTCGCGTGCGCTGCTACCGGCAATGGTCGATGCCGGCTGGGGCCGCGTGCTGTTCATTTCCTCCGAATCAGCGCGCAACATTCCCGCCGACATGATCCATTACGGGGTCAGCAAGACCGCGCAGCTGTCGTTGTCGCGCGGCCTGGCCAAGCGCGTGGCCGGCAGTGGCGTCACCGTCAACGCGGTGCTGCCCGGCCCGACCCTCTCCGACGGTTTTGCGGCGATGTTCGAGGATGAACGCCAGCGCAGCGGCAAGCCGCTGGAGCAGATCGGCCGTGAGTTCGTGATGGCGCACCGGCCGTCCTCGGTGATCCAGCGCACCGCCACGGTCGAGGAAGTGGCCAACATGGTGGTGTACCTGGCCTCGCCGCAGGCCTCGGCAACCTCGGGTGCGGCGCTGCGCGTGGATGGCGGCGTGGTCGACGATATCGTCTGAGAGTGCTGGCAGGTGTGCGGACCAACGGTCCGCACCCACAGGTCCGCATCCACAGCGGAGGGGAAGGAATGCTAGGCTGCGCCGGTCAAGGAGGTTCCATGTCCGGTCACAACCAGTTCGCCCTGCTGCGCCAGCGCCGTTTCCTGCCGTTCTTCGTGGTCCAGGCGCTCGGTGCGTTCAACGACAACGTGTACCGGCAGGCGATCATCAGCATGTTGCTGTTCATGGCTGTGCCGGAGGAAGAACTGGGGTTGTACGCCACCCTGGCACCGGCCATCTTCATCCTGCCATATTTCCTGTTCTCGGCGCTGGCCGGGCAGATCGCCGACAAACTGGAAAAATCGCGACTGATCGTGATCACCACCACCATGGAGATCGTGATCATGTCGCTGGCGGCCACCGGCTTCCTCACCCAGAGCCTGCCGGTGCTGCTGGTCGCGCTGTTCTGCACCGGCATGCAGTCCACCCTGTTCGGCCCGGTGAAGTACTCAGTGCTGCCGTCGGTGCTCAGGCCAGAAGAGCTGACCGGCGGCAACGGCCTGGTCGAGATGGGCACCTCGATGTCAATCCTCTCCGGCATGATCGTCGGCGGCCTGGTGTTCACCGTGGCTGGCAGCCACGGCACGGTGGTGGCCGCGTGCGCGATCATCGCCCTGGCGATCTGCGGCAACATCGCCGCGCGCCTGATTCCCAAGGTCGATGCCGGCGACCCGAATCTGAAGATCAACTGGAACCCGTTGCCGGAATCGCTGGCGGTGCTGCGCATGGCGCGCCAGCAGAAAGCCGTACGCAACTCGATCCTGGGCGTGTCCTGGTTCTGGTTCGTCGGCACCGTGCTGACCTCGCAGTTGCCGGCCTATGCGGTGACCAACCTGGGCGGCCAGCCGACCCTGTACATCTTCGCGCTGGCCCTGTTCTCGGTGGGCACCGGCGTCGGCTCGCTGCTGTGCGAGAAGCTGTCAGCACGTACGGTGGAAATCGGCCTGGTACCGCTGGGCGCGTTCGGCATGACCGCGTTCCTGCTCGACCTGTACTTCGCCCGCAGCGGCGAAGCGACAGTGCACGGGCTGACCATCGGGCCGTTCCTGCAGCAGCCCGGCAGCATCCGCATCGTCATCGACCTGATCGGCATCGGCCTGTTCACCGGCATCTTCGTGGTGCCGCTGTTCGCACTGATCCAGAGCCGCACGCCGAAGGCGCAGATGTCGCGCGTGTTCGCCGCACTGAACATCCAGAACTCGGGCTTCATCGTCGCTGCGGCGCTGCTGTCGCTGGCCGCCCACAAGCTGCTGCACTGGACCATTCCGCAGCAGTTCCTGGCGCTGGCCATCGCCAACGCCCTGGTGGCGATCTACATCTTCACCATCGTCCCCGAATTCCTGATGCGCTTCCTCAGCTGGCTGATGGTGCGCACCCTGTACCGGCTGCGCCCGCACGGCATCGAGGCCAACGTGCCGGACGAAGGCGCCGCACTGCTGGTCTGCAACCACGTCAGCTACATGGACGCGCTGATCCTGTCGGCGACCATCCCGCGCCCGGTGCGCTTCGTCATGTACTACAGGATCTTCAACATCCCGGTGATGCGCTGGATCTTCCGGACCGCCAAGGCGATCCCGATTGCCGGGGCGCGCGAAGACCCGGCGCTGATGCAGCGTGCGTTCGATGAGATCGACGCGGCGCTGGCCGAAGGCGAACTGGTCTGCATCTTCCCCGAGGGCGCGCTGACCCGCGACGGGCAGATGGCGCCGTTCAAGTCCGGCGTCGAGAAGATCCTCGAGCGGCGGCCGGTGCCGGTGGTGCCGATGGCGCTGCGCGGCATGTGGTCGAGCATGTGGAGCCGCCGCGACAGCCGCCTTGGCCGCATGCGGGTGCCGCGTCGTTTCCGCGCCACGGTCGAGGTGGTGGCGGCACCGGCCGTGGATGGCCGCACCACCAGCGCCCCGGTGCTGGAGGCCCAGGTGCGGGCCCTGCGTGGTGATCACGCCTGATCGACCGCACGGACACGGGTAGACCGTCCCAGCGACAAGCCCCCATCCTCGCCCTCCGATGCATCGCAGAGGTCCGTCAGATGCGTCAGATCAAGGGCCATACCGGCCAGTATCTGACTGTAAACGCATACATGCAGCGCGGGTTGAGGTAGATTACGCACCCACAGGGGGGAGGTTCGGCCGTTTCATCATGGCCGGCCACCAAGGAATGGAGTCTTGCTTTGAATCAACCGCCACCGCTCAGCCGTCCGGTCTACATCCCCAACCATCTGGTCTGGGCGATCCTGACGACGCTGTTCTGCTGCCTGCCGTTGGGCGTGGTGTCGATCGTCTATGCCTCCCAGGTCGATGGCCGCCGCGCCGCCGGCGACCTGCCGGGGGCCTACAGTGCGTCGCGCAAGGCGGGCTGGTGGGCGGTGGCTTCGGCCGTGGCCCTGCCGGTCCTGTTGCTGTTGTGGTTCGGGCTGTTCGGCGGCTTGGCCGTACTGGGCGCTCTTTCCGACCAATGATTCACCACCACCACCCATCAAGGAGCTTGAACCCATGAACACCGCCACTCCGCAGGTCCCGAACAATCTGGTCTGGGCCATCCTGAGCACCCTGTTCTGCTGCCTGCCGGCCGGCATCGTGTCGATCGTCTACGCCGCGCAGGTCAACGGCAAGCTGGCCGCTGGCGACATCGCCGGTGCCCAGGACTCCGCCGCCAAGGCCAAGAAGTGGGCGATCTGGTCGGCCATCGCCGCCGTCGTGGTCGGCGTGCTGTACGGCATCCTGATCGTCGCTGTCGGCGGCATGGGTGCAATGAACAACAGCGGCTACTGATCCGCGTGGACGGATCCGGCGCCTGCGCCGGATCCGTTGCTGCAATGTCCGCACTTCCCGCCCGCTCCCGATTCGCCCGCTGGGCACCGCTGCTGGCCGCCACCGGCCTGGCCGCCGGTGCCGCGGTGGTGCTGCGCAACGTCAATCCGTATGTCGCCGGCAATCCTTTGCCGAGCTGCCCGCTGTACGCGCTGACAGGCCTGTACTGCCCGGGCTGTGGCAGCACCCGCTGCCTGTATTCGCTGGTCCATTTCGACCTGCCCGGCGCGATGGCGATGAACCCGCTGCTGGTCATCAGCCTGCCGTTCCTGCTGCTGATGCTGCTGAACGTCGCCGGCATCCGTCCGCGCGTGCTCGACCCGCTGATGCGGGTACTGGCCAATCCCACGTTCTGGCTCTGGGTGCTGCCCGGGTATGCGCTGCTGCGCAACCTGCCGTGGGCACCGTTCACCGCACTGGCACCGATCTAGGTTTTCCAGCCAACGGCGCAGCCCCTCGCGGTGGGCGACGTTTGAAGGCAAAAGCCCTGGGGTTGGCCGGACGGGATGGGTTTGCGGGGGACGCCGTGAATCCGTCCGTGGAGGCTTGGCCGCGGCATCCATGCCGCGGACACCCCCGCAAACCCATCCCGCCCGGCCACGGACAGTTTCCGTGTGCGTCCACCACGGAAAAGAAAGAGAAGATCAAAAACAGAAGCGGATCGCTTCGCTCTGTATCCACGCATGGCGTGGATCGACCGTGTCGACCAAGGTCGACACCCACCGGCAGTCGCGGTTGACCCACCGTCACCGGGAAACTGTCGGGGGTGGGGCGGTGTGGGGCAGCAGGACCGTTGGCGCCATGGATGGCGCCATCGAGCCCCCAGGGACGGGTTTACGGCGTGTCCTGCAGCCCCACACCGCCCCGCCCAACCCTCAGCAATCCAGAGCCGCTTTGGCTCTGGCATTGGCTTTGGCCTCTGCAGGTGCAGGGCTGCAAGCCCTGCAACAGCAACTACGTCACCCAGCCTGCAATCACCAGCAGGGCGAGGACCGCCAGCCACAGCAGCAGCATCCGCCACACCAGGCTCATCGCATCACGCAGGTCCGGCAACCGCTGCCACACCGGCAGCAACCCTGCCTCGGTGTAATCGTGCGCATCCTCACGCAGCTCGGCGTTGACGCTGGCCCGCGCCACCGCGCCAAGGAACCCGATGTTGCCGGCCAGGCGTTCGCCATGGGCCTGGCGCCAGGCCTTCCACGCCGTATCGAAATTGCCCACCAGCGCCATCGAGAAGGCCATCAGCTGCGCCACCGGCCACTCGATCCAGCCCAGCAGGCGCTGCGCCAGCGCCAGCGGCTCCACCGGCACGCGTGCGCGCATCGGGCTCTCCGCCATCAGCGCCAGCAGCCGGTAACCGAGCGCGCCAGCCGGGCCCAGCAACAGGAACCAGAACAGCACCGCGAACCAGCGCCGCAGTGCGTTGAGCACCGTCGCCTCGACCAGTGACGGAATGTCCTCGCGCAGGCTGCCGCCGGCCGACTGCAGGTTGCGCACTGCAGCCTGCCGCGTCGCCGCATCATCGGCATCGATAATGGCCTCGATATCGCGGTCCAGGTCACGCGGGCCCCAGCACCAGGCCAGCACCGCCACGCCCAGCAGCAGCGACGGCAGGCCGAACAGCACCCCGCGCAACAGCCACGCCAGCAGCACCATCAGCAACAGCGGCGGCAGCAGTGCCAAGGCAACGCCGGCCGGTCCCTGCCAGGCCTTGCCACCACGCGCATCCAGCCAGCCCAGCCAACGCCGGAAACCGTCGAAACGGCGCAGCGAGGCAGCAGCGGCCGGAGCAACATGGCCCAGGGCCAGTGCCACCAGCACGGCGGCCAGAGTGGTGAACATGGCAGGTCTCCCTACGAAACAGAACGCTCGGCGCCGCTACCTTACCTGTCGCAGCGGCGCCCTCCGCGATGACCCGCACTGTAACCCGGGCCGTGTTCAGGTGGCGGCAATGCAATCGCCCCAGCCGGCCCGGCTCAGCCCTTCTGCTGCCGGTACCAATGCTCGATCAGGCCGCGCGAAATCGAGATCGGCGGCGACAGGCGGATACCCTGGCCATCGTCCTCCACGTCGCGCGCCAGTGCCGCGCCGACCTCGTCGGCACTGAACCAGCGCGCGTCTTCCAGCTCACCGTCCACGGTCGGCAGGTCATCCTGCGCCTGTGCGCGGAAGCCAACCATCAGCGCACCCGGGAATGGCCAGGGCTGCGAACCGAGGTACTGGCAGGCGGTCACCCGCACCTTGCTCTCTTCATGGACTTCGCGCACCACGGTCTGCTCGAAGGTCTCGCCGGGTTCGACGAAGCCGGCCAGCACCGAGTAGCGACGCGGGGCCCAGTTCGACTGCCGGCCCAGCAGCAGCCGGCCCTGGTTTTCCACGGCGACAATCACCGCGGGGTCGACACGCGGGTAGTGTTCGGTGGAGCACTGCCCGCAGCGGCCGACGAAACCACCACGGGCAAACGCCACGGCGCCGCCGCACACGCCGCAGAAGCGGGTGCGCGAGTGCCAGTACGACATGCCGCGGGCATAGCTGAAGGCGGTCGCATCGGCCATCGACCACAGCAGCGCGGCCTGGCGCAGATCAAGCCGGCCTGGTGCGCTGATGGTGACGTTGGTGGCTTCAACCGAGAACCACGCCTGCTCTCCGCGCAGGCCGAGGAAGATCGCGGCACCCGGGCCGCCGCCGATGTCGGCGCCGGTCAGCGCCAGTGGCTGATCGTCATCGCCGGTGAAGGCGCTGCCGTCCTGATCGAGCACGAGAATGCGCGCGCCCGGCCACAGGCGCGCCAGTGCATCGGCATCTTCGCGCAGGGCATCGGCGCGCTCCAGCGGTTCACCCACGAAGGCGAAACCGGAAAGCGGCGAAGGAGTATTGGGCATCCTGCAAGCGTGCCGCCAATCGATGCGGGTGGCAAGGTCGGCGCTGTGCGCAATCTGCCGTTGTGGATGCAGGAAGGATCATCCACGCATGGCGTGGATCTACCCGCTCTGGCAGGTGCCAACCCTGGTTGGCACATTCCGGCCACAGGCCTTTTACATGCTGAAGCTGCTGCCGCAGCCGCAGGTGGTCTTTGCGTTCGGGTTGCGGATCACGAACTGGGCACCGGTCAGGCTCTCGGTGTAGTCCACCTCGGCGCCCATCAGGTACTGCAGGCTCAGCGGGTCGACCAGCAGGGTCACCCCGCTGGTCTGTACCGCCAGGTCATCCTCGGCACGGTTCTCGTCGAACTCGAACCCGTACTGGAAGCCCGAACAGCCGCCGCCCTCGATGTACACACGCAGGGCCAGGTCGGGGTTGCCCTCTTCCTGGATCAGGGATTTGACCTTGGCGGCCGCCGACTCGGTGAAGTTCAGCGGGCGCTCCAGCGATTGGTAATCGGGCGCGGCAACCGGGGTGGCGCCGGGCAGGGAGACTAGCGTGCTCATGGTGCCAGCATGGGGGTGCCGGGGATGGCTTTCAAGCCATCGCCTCGGCCAGCTTGCGGCGTGCGGCGGTGTCGCCCTTGCCGCCATTGGCCTCATCGCCTTCCGGCGCCGGCAGGGCCGCCATCGGGGCGCTGGCATGGATCAGGCGGCCGTTCAGCTGGGCGCCCGCATTCATCTCCACCACCTGGTAATGGACGTTGCCATTGACCCGTGCGCTGGGGGTCAGCTCGACCTTCTCGGTGGCGTGTACATCGCCGTCCAGACGGCCGCTGATGACCACCACCTGGGCCCGGATCTCACCCTCGATCACGCCATGCTCGGCGACCGTCAGGGTCGCGCCGCTGGCGCCTTCGGTGGCGATCACCTTGCCGTGGATGCGACCTTCCACATACAGGCCACCACTGAATTCCACATCACCGCGGATCACCACCTGGTTGCCGATCAGGGCATCCACCACCAGCTGGCCTTCACGGTTGGATTTGCTGCTTCCGAACATCTGCCTACTCCCCTTTGCTGGCCGGCGCACCGGCCTGTTTCCAGTCGAATACCTGGGTGGTACCCCCCGTACCACTCCCCAATGTCACCCGCACGCGTTGCGGGGTGAAGTCAGCCGGCAGCATCACGCTGCCGGTGAGCTGCTGGAAGTACCGGAACGAGTAATCCTGTCCCGGCACCTTGCTGCGCTGGTGCAGATCATCCCAGCTGATCGTGGCCAGCTTGCCGTTCTTCACGCCTTCCACGGTGAAGCGCATCTGCCCCTGGCTGATGGCGCCGCGGTTGAGGTTCTGGGTCAGCACGGCGGTGTACTGCCAGGTGCCGGCCGCTTCCGGGCTGAACTCGATCGAATGGGTGTTCAGGCCCTTGCGCTGGCTGGTCGAACCCACCAGGCGCTCATAGAAGGCAACGTCGGCGCGCAGGCCGGCGATTTCCTCATCGCGCTCGGCCAGCGAGGACTGCACCTCGGTATTGGCGGCGCGGCTGATGCGGTCGGAGGCCTCCAGCGTGGCCTGCTTCTGGCGCAGCTCGGTCAGCTGCGCCTGCAGCGTCTCGGCGCGCTTCTCGGCAGCCTGCAGGCGCTGGCCCTGGGCATCGCGTGGCGTGGCCATCCAGCAGCCACCCAGCACCGCCAGCACCAGGCTGAGCAGCCAGATGCCGCCGATCACCAGCAGGCCACGACGGTCGGCCGGCGGTTGCGGCGCGCCGGGCAGGCGTACCTGCACGCGCATGGGAGGACGGTTGGTCATGGGTGGTTTCCGGGGGTATCGCGAGGGCGACACCGGTACGGCCCCTGTGGCAAACGACGGGCTAGTGTATGACAGGACGGGTGGGTTTCCTGCGCCGTGGCCGGCCACGGTCTGTGGCGTTCAGGCATGCCATCGTCGATAGTGTGGTCCCCTGCACAGTTCCGTCGCCGGAGCATCGCCATGACCGAAGCCCACTTGTTCGTGATCGGCATCCTGCTGGCCTGGCTGGCCGGCATCCGCGTCTACCTCACCGTGTTCGGCGTCGGCCTTGCCGGCCTGCTCGGCTGGGTCGACCTGCCGCCCGCCCTGCAGGCCACCGAATCCTGGTGGGTGCTGGGCACGTCGGCGGCGCTGGCCATCGCCGAGTTCTTCGCCGACAAGATTCCCGGCGTGGACTCGGTCTGGGACCTGGTGCAGACGCTCGCACGCGTGCCGGCCGGCGCGTTCCTCGCAGCGGCTACCCTGTCGCCGGACGGTCAGCTCGGCGCCGGCGCACTCGCCGCCGGTGCCGGCGTCGCCCTCGCCAGCCACGGCCTGAAGGCCGGTACCCGCGCGCTGCTCAATACCTCGCCGGAACCGGCCAGCAACTGGGTCGCCTCCGCCGCCGAGGACACCGTGGTAGTCGGTGGCCTGGCGCTGGCCCTGGCACACCCGTGGATCGCGCTGATCGTGGTGCTGGCCTGCAGCCTGGCCGGCGCGCTGCTGGTGTGGCTGGTCTGGCGCGCGCTGTGGAAGGGCGTGCGCTGGCTGGCGCGCGGTGCATCGGCAGCACCGCCGGGGCACAGCAGTACCGGTTGAGCACCGGGCTTGTCGCATAATGGACGCGAACACCAGGAGCACCGATGGCCGCAAACGAATCCCCCGCGGGCGCCCGCCCGGGACGCGCTGAAACCCCTCCGGCCGATCATTGGCAGCGCTGGGCGCCCGAGGCGGCAGGCCCCGCTGTGGCCGCACCGACGGCTGCGACCCCGCCGCCCATCGCGACCGATGCCCCGGCGTCGGTCAACAGCGCACCGCCGCCGCTGCCCGGCCCGATCGCACTGGCCGAAGCCGGCAACAACGATCTGGCCCCGCCGCCCTCGGACTCGCCCTACCGCGTGCTGATCGTTGAAGACGATCGCGCCCAGGCGCTGTTCGCGCAGAGCGTGCTGCACGGCGCCGGCATGCAGGCGATCGTGCACAGCGATGCCGATGCCGCGCTGCAGGCGATCAAGGAGCACCGCCCCGACCTGATCCTGATGGATCTGCACCTGCCCGGGCTGGACGGCATGCGCCTGACCGCGCTGATCCGCCAGCAGCCCGGCCTGCAGCTGCTGCCGATCGTGTTCCTCAGCGGCGATCCGGATCCAGAGCGCCAGTTCGAAGTGCTCGACAGCGGCGCCGACGACTACCTGAGCAAGCCGATCCGGCCGCGCCACCTGATCGCAGCGGTGGCCAACCGCATCCGCCGCGCACGTGCCCAGGCCGCGACCCTGCCGGGCGCCACCGGCGCACCGGCCACCAGCAATCCGGAAACCGGCCTGCCGACGCGCCACCATGTGCTGCAGCAGCTCAACACCGCACTCGCCCACCGCGACCGGGGCGGCGTGTTCTTCATCGAAGTGGCCAGTGCGCTGGGCCTGCGCGAACGCTATGGCTATGCCGCGTTTGAACGGCTGATGGTGCAGGCCGGGCAGCGCCTGGCCGAAGCCGGCCATCCGCACCTGCTGGCGCGGCTGAACGACAACAGCTTCCTGCTGCTGGCCCGCAACGCCGACGAGGACGCCCTCGAAGGCATCGCCGCGAGCCTGCGCGAGCAGCTGTCGGCCCGCGCCTTCGTGATCCGCGACGACGAATCCGTGCATCTGCGCGGCGTGGTCGGTTATGCGCCGCTGTCGCCGGGCTTCGAGGATGCCAGCAGTGCGCTGGAAGCGGTTGAGCGCACCACCCTGCAGGCGCGCCTGCTCAGCGCCGGCGTGGCGGGCCATGTGCATCGCCAGGCGGTCACCGAACAGGAACACCTGGCGCTGCTGGAGGGCCAGCTGGAACTGGCCTACCAGCCGATCGTCGCCGTGGCAGGCGGCAACACCGCGCAATACCAGTTGCTGCTGCGCCTGCGCCAGGCCGATGGCACGGTGCTGGCGGCCGGCCAGGTGATCCCCGCCGCGGAAGCCGCCGGGCGCATCGCCGACCTCGACCAGCAGGTGATGGACCACGCACTGGGCCTGCTGGATCTGTACCGGCACGCAACGCAGCCGCTGAGCCTGTTCGTCTCGCAGTCGCTGCGCACCCTGCAGCGCGATGCCTTCGCCGACTGGCTGCTGGAATCACTGCAGCAGCGTGACCTGCCCGGCAGTGCGCTGGTGATCGACGTGCGCCTGCCCGACGCACTGATCCACACCGTGCCGCTGCAGCAGTTCTGCCAGCGCATGGCCAGCGCGGGGGTGCGCTTCTGCCTGAGCCAGTTCGAACCCAGCGGCGAGGCCGATGCACTGCTGACCCAGCTGCCGCTGTCGTTCGTGCGCATGGCTGCGCGCTTCTCCAGCAGCCACTCCAATCCGGCCACGCGCGAGGAACTGCGCAAGACGATCGAACAGGCCCATGCCGCCGGACTGCAGATCATCGGCCAGCAGATCGAGGATCCGCAGGCTGCAGCGGCGATGTGGGTAGGCGGCGTCGACTACATCCAGGGCAACATGGTGCAGTCGGCCGGCAGCGACCTGAACTTCGACTTCCACAACGCGGTGCTCTGACGTGCCGCTGTGGGGCGTGCTGCTGGTTGCCCTTGCTGCGGCCGCCATCGCGCTGCTGCTGTTGGGCCTGCGCCTGCGCGCGCGCAACCATGCGCTGGCCCAGCTGCAGCGCACGCACAGTGCGCTGGCCGCCGAACGCGACCAGCTTCGCCATACCACCGAACGCCAGGGCCAGCTGGAACAACAGCTGCTGCAGGCCAAGCAGGCCGCCGAGGCGGCCGTGCTGGCCAAGGGCGAGTTCCTGGCCACGATGAGCCACGAGATCCGCACCCCGCTCAACGGCATCCTGCCGATGCTGGAGCTGATCGCACGCGGGCCGCTGGGCGAAGACCAGCGGCAGATGCTGGCCACCGCCTCGGCCAGTTCGCAACAGCTGCTGCGCATCGTCGACGACATCCTCGACTACTCCCGGCTGGAAGCGCAGGCGCTGGAACTGGAGATCACCAGCTTCAACCTGCGCGACCTGCTCGATGGCGTGGTACAGCTGATGCAGCGGGCCGCCGACGCCAAGGGCCTGGCCCTGGGCCTGCAACTGGATCCATCGGTGCGCCTGCCGGTGCGCGGCGACCCGGTGCGCCTGCGCCAGGTGCTGAGCAACCTGCTGGCCAACGCCATCAAGTTCACCGCCCGCGGCCAGGTGCAGCTGCGCGTGCTGCGCCTGGGTGAAAGTGCCGCGCAGCACCAGCTGCGCTTCGAGATCATCGATACCGGCATCGGCATCGACGACGCGCTGCAGGCACGCCTGTTCCAGTCCTTCAGCCAGGCCGACGCATCCACCACCCGCATCTATGGCGGCACCGGCCTGGGCCTGGCCATCTGCAAGCGCATCATCGACCTGATGCACGGGCACATCGGCGTGCACTCCACGCCGGGCCAGGGCGCAACCTTCTGGTTCGAGATCCCGCTGCTGAAGGTCGCTGGCGACCTGCCGGCGATGGCGCGCGCACCGGCACCGCTGCTGCTGTTCAGTGCCGATGCAACGCTGCAGGCACGTATCGAGCGCATCGCCGCCCACCATGGGCTGCAGGTGCAGGTGCTGGCACAGCTGGATGCCGTGGTCGAGCGCCTGCGCGCTCCCGCGCGGCCCGGACAACCGGCACCGGCATGGCTGCTGGTCGATGCCCGCGCACGCCGCAACGGTGAGGCCACGCTGCAGCTGGCGCTGAGTGAACGTGGTGACGACGATGTGCTGCAGGTGCTGTGGCTGCAGGAGGGCGCACTTCCACAACGCCAGCGCCAGCGCCAGCTGCCCCCGCACTTCGACGATGCGGCCCTGCATGCACTGCTGGCTGCACCGGTCGCCCCCGCCCGCCCCGCTGCGCTGCTGGCCAGCGCGGACAACGAGCAACCGGCTGCCACGCTGCCGCCGTTGCATCTGCGTGTGCTGCTGGTGGAGGACAATACGGTCAACCGGATGGTCGCCGAACAACTGCTGCGCGTGTTCCAGTGCGAAGTGCGCAACGCCGCCGATGGCGAGCAGGCGCTGGCCGCCCTCCGCGAAGGCGGCGTGGACATCGTGTTGATGGATTGCCAGATGCCGGTGCTGGACGGCTACGCCGCCACGAGCCGCTGGCGCGCCGAAGAAGTGGAGACCGGGCGCGCGCGCCTGCCGATCATCGCCATGACCGCCAACGCCATGGCCGGTGACCGCGAGCGCTGCCTGCAGGCGGGCATGGACGATTACCTGTCCAAGCCGATCGCGCGCGCCACGCTGCATGCGCTGCTGCTGCGTTGGGGTGGCGGCAAAGCTGCATCACCTGGACAATTTTCTGTGGAGCCGTCTGTAGAGCCGAGCCATGCTCGGCTGACGGCCAGTGGCACTCCCACTCCATCAGCCGAGCATGGCTCGGCTCTACAGGAGACGACAAGCCAAGCCGCGCCGAAACCGGTGATCGACCGCGACGTGCTGGATGAACTGCACACCGTGATCGGCGACGCTGCCACCCAGATCGTCATGGTCTTTCTTGAAGATGCGCCGGTGATGGTGCAGCAGTTGCAGCTGGCCGCGCAGAACGGCGATGAGCTGCGCTTGCAGGCCACAGCGCACAGCCTGAAGTCATCGAGTGCAAACGTCGGCGCATTGTCGCTGTCGGCGATCGCGCAGCGGATCGAGCACGAAGCCCGTAGTGGCAGCCTGCAGCGCCCCGCGGTGGCGGTGGCGCTGCTGGTTGCGGAATTCGCCCGGGCGCGTGTTGCACTGACGGGCTACCTGGCACAGCACCGCGCCGGCCAGGGCGGCTGACTCACTCTTCCAGCTTGCTCAGCAGGTACTTCGGCTCGCCGATACGCTCGATCAGGTCCAGCTGGGTTTCCAGCCAGTCGATGTGCTCCTCTTCCGAATCGAGGATCTTCACGAACAGCTGGCGGCTGACGTAGTCGCCAACCGAATCGGAATAGGCCACGGCCTCGCGCAGGGTGACCACGCCATCGCGTTCCAGCGACAGGTCGCACTGCAGGATCTCGGTCGGGTTCTCGCCGATGCGCAGCTTGCCCAACGCCTGGAAATTCGGCAGGCCTTCAAGGAACAGGATGCGGTCGGCGAGCATGTCGGCATGCTTCATCTCGTCGATCGATTCCTTGTACTCGTGTTCGGCCAGTTCCTTGATGCCCCAGTTCTTCAGCATCTTGGCGTGCAGGAAGTACTGGTTGATCGCGGTCAGCTCGTTGTAGAGGACCTTGTTGAGGAATTCGATGACCTTGGTGTCGCCCTTCATGGGGGTGCTCCTGCACGCTGAAAACGCAGGCACTTTAACGCCTCGCGTGCGCTCGTGAAGGAACGCGAATCGTGCGCATTGGCCTGCGCGGCCGAAAGTGAAGGATGCGAAAGCGCGGCGTCAACGCGCCGCGAAAAGGCGATCAGGCGACCTGCGCCAGGCCCAATACCGGCAGCGGCAGATCGTGGGTCGCACGTGCCTTGGCCAGCAGGTCGCCGGCCATGTCCAGGCAGGAACCGCAGGTGGCACCACAACCGGTACGCATGGTCAGTTCGGCCACCGTGCTGACGCCATGGCTGGCGGCTTCGCGGATCTGGTGGTCGGTGACTCCGTTGCAGATGCAGACGTACACAGGCGGGAACCGGGCTGACAGGCCACAAGCGGCCTGGTGGCTATTCCAATGGAAACGAGAATGGTTGTCAATCAGAGACCTGAACCATTCTCGATACCGTTCAGCCGGTCAGCTGGCCGGGCCGTCGCCCGTGACCTTCTTCGGCCAGTACCCTCGGGTCCGCGGGCGCTTGCGCGGGCGGTCGTGCCCGGCGGTGTGGCCCGGCATCCAGGCCTCCGCGGCGCTCTTGGGCATGGCGGTGACGCCCTGCCCGGCCACGCCGCGCGCCAGTGGCGCGAGGTGTCGCAGGGCACGCGCATAGACGCCGCGTTTGAACATCACCACGTGCTCTACCGGGTACCAGAAGTCGACCCAGCGCCAGTGGTCGAACTCGGGCGAGTCGGTGTGGTCCAGCGTCACGTGGGATTCGTCGCCGGTCAGGCGCAGCAGGAACCAGACCTGTTTCTGGCCGATGCAGACCTGCCGCTCGTTGCGGCGGATGGCCCGCGCCGGCAGCTTGTAGCGCAGCCAGCCGGGCGTGGCCCCGAGCACTTCCACATGCTCAGGCAGCAGGCCGGTCTCTTCCTGCAGTTCACGATACATGGCCTCGACAGGCGTCTCGTCGGTGTTCATGCCACCCTGCGGGAACTGCCAGCCATCCCGGCGCACGCGTCGTGCCCAGAACACCTGGCCGTCCTGCCGCATCAGCACGATGCCGACGTTCGGTCGATAGCCGTCCGGATCGATCACGATGCGGACTCCTAAGAAAATCTACTGGTCGGGACTATCCCATGCCCTCTGTCGGCCCACAAGCACGACACAAAAGTGTTGACAGGGTCGATACACATCCGCAGAATAGCGGGCTCACCAAGGCTATGTAGCTCAGCCGGTTAGAGCACAGCACTCATAATGCTGGGGTCGGTGGTTCGAGTCCACCCATAGCCACCACACTGAAAATCAAGTTGTTTTTCAGTGTGAAAAGTGAGAAAATAGTTGCACGTTTTGCCCCGTCGCCAAGCGGTAAGGCACCTGACTCTGACTCAGGCATTCGGTGGTTCGAATCCATCCGGGGCAGCCAAATTAAAAGCAAAAGGCCAGATCGAAAGATCTGGCCTTTTGCTTTTAATTTGGTCGCGCATCCCACCTTATCCCCGCGCCTGTCGGCGCGCCCCCTTGAACATCAAGGGGGCTCTTCTCCAGAGAGAGGCCCGGGGTCGGATCCTTTTCCAAAGGAAAAGGCTCTGACCCCACCCCTTCCGAGATGCGAAACCCCGGGTAGTGCCGGCCGCTGGCCGGCAACCACGAAATGCCTGACTCCAAAACGACAAAAGCCCGGCCGAAGCCGGGCTTTTGCTTTTCCAACCAGCGGGCTCCCGCAGGAGCCCAACCAGGCGCGGTAGATCAGCGCTTGGAGAACTGGGTGGCGCGGCGGGCCTTGTGCAGACCGACCTTCTTACGCTCGACTTCACGGGCGTCACGGGTCATGAAGCCGGCCTTGCGCAGCTCGGACTTCAGGGTTTCGTCGTACTCGACCAGCGCACGGGCGATGCCCAGGCGGATCGCACCGGCCTGGCCGGTGGTGCCGCCGCCAGCGGCGGTGACCAGGATGTCGAAGCTTTCGGTGTTCTTGGTCAGCTCGAGCGGCTGGCGCACGATCATGCGCGCGGTCTCACGACCGAAGAACTCGTCCAGCGGACGACCATTGACGGTGATGTTGCCCGAACCCTTGCGCAGGAACACGCGAGCGGTGGAGGACTTGCGGCGGCCAGTGCCGTAGTTTTGAGTGATAGCCATGATTAGATATCCAGAACCTGCGGCTGCTGTGCGGCGTGCGGATGCTCAGTGCCGGCGTAGACCTTGAGCTTGCGGTACATCTGGCGACCCAGCGGGCCCTTCGGCAGCATGCCCTTCACGGCGATCTCGATCACGCGCTCCGGGTGGCGCTCCAGCGCCTGGGCCAGGGATTCGGTCTTCAGGTTGCCGATGTAGCCGGTGAAACGGTGATACATCTTGTCCTGCAGCTTCTTGCTGGTGACGGCAATCTTTTCTGCATTGATGACGACCAGGTAGTCGCCGGTATCAACGTGGGGGGTGTAGACCGGCTTGTGCTTGCCGCGCAGACGGCGGGCCAGCTCGGTGGCGAGACGGCCCAGGGTCTTGCCCTCGGCGTCGACGAGGTACCAGTCGCGCTGGACGGTCTCGTTCTTGGCAGTGAAAGTGCTCATGAAGAACTCTAGGTTAGGTCGGGCTCATTGCGGCGAAGGACTCGCCGGAACTCTGCCACGCGTTGTGAAAGGTGAAGCGCAAGAGGCGGGATTGTACGCAGGTCACGCCCTCGGTGCAAGCTGGCCCTGCCCCGGGTTGGCAGGGGAGCGGGGGCGGGCGAGAATCGGCGCGTCTCCCGCCCCACCGCGTGCCGCCATGACCGTGCTCCGCCAGACCACCCCGCTGGACCACCTGCTGACCGAGGCGCAGCGCGCCCTGGACACGGTGTTCGGCAACCCTCCGGCGGCCCGCCCCTACCCGGCCGCAGGCACCGGCGAGCCGGGCATGGACCGCGCCGAGCGCCGCCACGCCGCGGGGCTGATGCGGATCAACCATGTCGGCGAGGTCTGCGCACAGGGCCTGTACTTCGGCCAGGCGGCCGTGGCCCGCGACCCGGCCACCCGTGAACACCTGCTGGAAGCGGCCCAGGAAGAGACCGATCACCTGGCCTGGTGCGCGACCCGACTGGATGAACTGGACAGCCGCCCGAGCCTGTTCAATCCGCTGTGGTACGCCGGCAGCTACACCATCGGCACCCTGGCGGGTCTGCGCGGCGACGGCTGGAACCTGGGCTTCGTGGTTGAAACCGAGCGCCAGGTGGAAGCCCATCTGGACGAGCACCTGGTCGACCTGCCGGCCGGCGATCTGCGCAGCCGCGCGGTCATCCAGGTGATGAAGGAAGACGAGGCCCGCCATGCGGAGCACGCCGAACAGGCCGGCGCACGCCGCCTGCCGTTCCCGATCCCGGGCGCGATGGCGCTGGCTTCCAGGGTGATGAAGACCATCGCCTACCGCATTTGAAGGGTCGCCCGCACCAACGGTGCGGGCCTACCAGGAGGTGCGGGGGCGACGGTGGGGCCCGACCGTTGGTCGGGCCATCAATCAGTTCGGCGAGACCAGCTTCAGGCCGATCACGCCGGCTACGATCAGGCCCACGCAGGCCAGGCGGGCCGGCGACGCACTGTCGTTGAACAGGTAGATGCCCAGCACCGCCACGCCCATGGCGCCGATGCCGGTCCAGATCGCGTAGGCGGTGCCGACGGGGATGCTCTTCATCGCCTGGCTCATCAGGTACAGGCTGATCAGGGCGGACACCACCGTGGCAACGGTGGGCAGGGGTTTGCTGAAGCCTTCGGAGTACTTCATTCCGAGGGCGAAACCGATCTCGAACAGGCCGGCCAGCAGCAGATAGATCCAGGGCATGGGTGGGGGCTCCTTACCTTTTTGGGAAAAACGAAACGGCCCGGTGTTTTCACACCGGGCCGTGGGTCGGTACATCACCGTGGAACTGTAACGCGTGCGAGGCACTGGTTCCACGGGGCGGGTCGTCCCGCCTGGGCGGCGATGCCTGCGGGCATCGCACATGGGGCTTACTCGGACAGGTTCCGGCCGTGGAACAGCTCTTCGATCTCGCGCTTGAGCAGCGCTTCGATCTTCATGCGTTCCTTGAACGACAGGTTCTTGGCCTTTTCCTCGAACAGGTACTGGTCCAGGTCGAAGTCCTTCAGGTGCATCTTCGTGTGGAAGATGTTTTCCTGGTAGACGTTGACGTCGAACATCTCGTAACGCGACTTGATGTTCTTGGCCAGGAAGTTCTGGATCGAGTTGATCTTGTGATCGATGTAATGCTTCTTGCCCTTCACATCGCGGGTGAAGCCACGGACACGGTAGTCCATGATCACGATGTCCGATTCCAGGCTCTCGATCAGGTAGTTCAGGGCCTTCAGCGGCGAAATGACGCCACAGGTGGCCACGTCGATGTCCGCGCGGAACGTCGCGATGCCTTCCTGCGGATGGGTTTCCGGGTAGGTATGGACAGTGATGTGGCTCTTGTCCATGTGCGCGACCACGGCGTCGGGAATCAGTTCCTTGCCGGCCTGCTTCTTGTCGATCACCGGCTCTTCGGAGATCAGGATGGTCACCGAGGCACCCTGCGGGTCGTAGTCCTGGCGGGCCACGTTCAGGATGTTGGCGCCGATGATCTCGGCGACATCGGTCAAGATTTGAGTCAGCCTGTCGGCGTTGTACTCTTCATCGATGTATTCAATGTAACGCTGACGCTCCTCTTCGGTGCGCGCGTAACACACGTCATAGATGTTGAAGCTCAGCGCCTTGGTGAGGTTGTTGAAACCCTGCAGCCTCAGGCGAGGCAACGGCTTGACCACGGCGGTCGATTCCTGTGTAAGAAGGGAAAGGGGGAATTATGGGGCAAACTGCCCCCGGGGGGAACGTGAAGACGCAAGAGTTCTGGCACACTGTTTGCCCTTAACAATTGCGCTGGTTAAGCTCCGCTATCGACCCCGTGAATCCGTTCATGCGCAGAGGGAGCGCCCCTATCGTGTCAACCGTGCGCCTAGCTAGCAGTCCACTGGCCCTGGATATCGCCACAATCGATCGTTTCCTGGCGCACAGCCACAGGCGGCGATATCCCACCCGTACCGACGTCTTCCGACCCGGTGACCCGGCGGGAACCCTGTATTACGTCATCAGCGGCTCGGTTTCGATCATGGCCGAGGAAGATGACGATCGCGAGCTTGTGCTGGGCTACTTCGGTGCCGGCGAGTTCGTCGGCGAGATGGGCCTGTTCGTCGAATCGGACCGCCGCGAGGTGATCCTGCGGACCCGTACCGCCTGCGAGCTGGCTGAAATCAGCTACGAGCGCCTGCATCAGCTGTTCCTCGGCCCGCTGTCGGCCGACGCCCCGCGCCTGCTGTACGCGCTGGGCCAGCAGATCTCCAAGCGCCTGCTCGACACCAGCCGCAAGGCCAGCCGCCTGGCATTCCTGGACGTTACCGACCGGATCGTGCGCACCCTGCACGACCTGGCGCAGGAACCGGAGGCGATGAGCCATCCGCAGGGCAGCCAGCTGCGCGTCTCCCGCCAGGAGCTGGCACGCCTGGTCGGCTGCTCGCGGGAAATGGCCGGCCGCGTGCTGAAGAAGCTGCAGACCGACGGCCTGCTGCATGCCCGTGGCAAGACCGTGGTGCTGTACGGCACCCGTTGACCGTTGAGCACCCGGTGGGTGCGGACCTTGGTCCGCACTCCTTCGCGCGCTAGGCTCGGGGCATGGAACTGAGCAGCGAATTCTGGTGGTTCATCCTCATCGGCCTGGGCGCACAGCTGGTCGACGGCGCGCTGGGCATGGCGTTCGGCCTGGTGTCTTCGTCGGTGATGCTGAGCATGGGCCTGCCCCCGGCGCAGGTCAGCGCCAGCATCCACACCGCTGAAGTGTTCACCACTGGCGCCTCGGGTGTGTCGCACCTCGCAGCCGGAAATGTCGATAAGCGCCTGTTCCTGCGCCTGGCCCTGCCTGGCGCGGTGGGCGGTGCCGTGGGCGCGTACGTGCTCACGCAGATCCCGGGCGAGATCATCCGGCCACTGATCTACCTGTACCTGCTGGTGCTGGCGATCATCATCCTGGCCCGCGCGGCCGGACGCTGGATGCCCAAGGGCGAGATCCGCCGGGTACCGGTGCTGGGCTTCTTCGCGGGCCTGCTCGACGCCAGCGGTGGCGGCGGCTGGGGGCCGATCGCCACGTCCACCCTGCTCGCCCGGGGTGGCCAGGCGCGCACCACGATCGGCACGGTCAATGCGGCGGAGTTCGTGGTCACGCTGACGGTGTCGGCGACCTTCCTGCTGTCGATGGGGGTGCAGCACCTGCAGATCGTCGCCGGCCTGCTGATCGGCGGCATGATGGCCGCGCCGGTAGCGGCCATCCTGGTCAAGCGGGTGAAGGAGCGCTGGGTGCTGGTGGCCGTCGGCGTGCTGGTGCTGGGGATCAGCCTGTTCCAGATTGGCCACGCGGTGTACGGGCACCTGTACCGCTGAGCGTTTGCCGGCCAGCGGCCGGCACTACCGGGACAGAGAAGCGCCGGCACAACCGCGACGGAGAAGGGTAGTGCCGGCCGCTGGCCGGCAGATCCATCACCGTGCGGCGGGATCAGGCCTTGTCGCCGCCCCGGTCCACGCAACCCCAGTTGAGGATGCGGGTGCCCGCCGGCAGCACGCGGCGGAAGAACGCCACCCGGCCCGGCTTGGGGTTCACCACTACCGGCGCCTTGGCTGCCAGCAGCAGCGGCAGGTCGGCGGTGCTGTCGGAATAGGCGATATCGATGTCGCCGTAGCCGCGCTCGCGCAGCATGCGCATCTTCTCTTCGTTGTGGCAGTGGCGGGTCGGGCCGACGCCGCCCAGCCGTGGGCCGACCTCGGTGCCGATCACCGGTACGTCCTGGTGGGCCACGAAAGCCAGGATCGCGCGCGCCAGCTCCGGCGGCGCACCTGTGGCAACCACCACGCGGTCGCCCTTGGCGCGGTGCGCGGCGAACACCTCCAGCGCCTGCGGCAGCAGCTTGGCGCGCATCTGCGCCTGGTTGCGCAGCACATAGGCGTCGATCACCTTGTTGAAGTCGCGCGCACGGTGCAGGCCGAAGCTGCCGATCCACACATAGACCGAGATGCCCGCGCGACGGGTCGGCAGCATCGCCACCATCGGCCCGGCGATCGGCGTGACCAGCAGCGCCGCCAGCATGCGCAGCGGGTTGCGCTTGATCAGCGAGGCGAACAGGTGGGTGCCCGAATCGCCGTCGTACAGGGTGTGGTCGAAGTCGAAGACCACCAGCGGCGCATCCTCGCGCGGCGTTGGATAGTGCGTTGTCATGCCGCGAAGAATAGCTGACGCAGGCCCTCGCCCGGCTCTTCCACGCGCATGAAGGCTTCGCCGACGAGGAAGGCATGGATGCCGGCGTCACGCATCAGCGCCACGTCCTGCGGGCCAAGGATGCCGCTCTCGGTGACCAGCAGGCGGTCACGCGGCACCGCGTTCTGCATGTCCAGCGTGGTCTGCAGCGACACTTCGAACGTGCGCAGGTTGCGGTTGTTGATGCCGATCATCGGCGCCGGCACCTGCAGCGCACGCTCCAGCTCGTCGATGTCGTGCACTTCCACCAGCACGTCCATGCCCAGCGACAGCGCCAGTTCGGACAGCGTGGCCAGCTGGGTGTCGTCCAGCGCGGCGACGATCAGCAGGATGCAGTCGGCGCCCAGCACGCGTGCCTCGTACACCTGGTAGGCGTCGATGACGAAGTCCTTGCGCAGCACCGGCAGCGTGCACGCCTCGCGCGCCTGCTGCAGGTAGGCGTCGGCGCCCTGGAAGAAGTCCACGTCGGTCAGCACCGACAGGCAGCTGGCACCGCCGAATTCGTAGCTGACGGCGATGTCGGCCGGGCGGAAGTCCGGGCGGATGACGCCCTTGGACGGGCTGGCCTTCTTCACCTCGGCGATCACCGCTGGATCGCCGTTGGCCACCGCCGCCTGCAAGGCGCGCACGAAGCCACGTACCGGCGGGGCGCCGGCCACGGCGGCCTGCAGCGCCTCGAGCGGGCGCTGGGCGCGGCGCTGGGCCACTTCTTCGGCCTTGCGGGCCAGGATCGTCTGCAGGATGTCGCTCATCGTCTTCGGTTCGGTGCGGGGGCGGTGAGGACGGCCATTATCGGCCATCGACGGGGTCAGGCTGAACCGCGCGCTCAGGCAACCAGCGCGCGGGTGGTCTCAACATACTGCTGCAGGCGCTGGCGGGCACTGCCGTTGGCGATGGCGGCACGGGCGCGGGCCAGGCCGTCGCCGATGTCGCTGGCCACGCCGGCAACGTACAGCGCGGCGCCGGCATTCAACGCAACGATGTCCAGCGCCGGGCCGGGCTCGTTGTCCAGTACCGCGCGCAGCATCTGGATGGACTGCTCCGGGCTGTCCACGCGCAGGTTGCGGCTGGCCGACATGGCGATGCCGAAGTCCTCCGGGTGGATCTCGAACTCGCGCACCTTGCCGTCGCGCAGTTCGCCCACCAGCGTGCCGGCACCCAGCGAGATCTCGTCCATGTTGTCGCGGCCCCAGACCACCATGGCGCGCTCGGTGCCCAGCTCGCGCAGCACGCGGGCCTGGATGCCCACCAGATCGGGATGGAACACGCCCATCAGCACCGACGGCGCGCTGGCCGGATTGGTCAGCGGGCCGAGGATGTTGAAGATGGTGCGCACGCCCATCTCGCGGCGTACCGGCGCAACGACCTTCATCGAAGGATGGTGGATCGGCGCGAACATGAAGCCGATGCCGGTCCGCTCGATGGCCGCGGCCACCTGATCCGGCTGCAGTTCGATCACCGCGCCCAGCGCTTCCAGCGCATCGGCACTGCCGGACTTGGACGACACGCTGCGATTGCCATGCTTGGCCACGCGCGCACCGGCGGCAGCGGCCACGAACATCGAGCAGGTGGAGATGTTGAAGGTGTGCGAGCCATCGCCACCGGTACCGACGATATCAACCAGGTTGGAGGTATCGGCCACCGGCACTGGCCGGGCGAATTCACGCATCACGGTGGCCGCCGCGGCGATCTCGTCCACGGTCTCCTTCTTCACGCGCAGCCCGGTCAGGATCGCCGCGGTCATCATCGGCGAGACGTCGCCGCGCATGATCTGCCGCATCAGGTCGACCATTTCGTCGAAAAAGATTTCGCGGTGTTCGATGGTGCGATGCAGGGCTTCCTGGGGGGAGAAGCTCATGGGAATGCTCCTTGGATCAGGCCGCCGGACGCTGCAGGAAATTGCGCAGCAGGGCGTGGCCGTGTTCGGTGAGGATGGATTCGGGATGGAACTGCACGCCTTCCACCGGGAACTGGCGGTGGCGCAGGCCCATGATTTCTTCGATCGAGCCGTCGTCGTTCTCGGTCCAGGCGGTCACTTCCAGCACATCGGGCAGGCTGTTCTTGTCCACCACCAGCGAGTGGTAGCGGGTGGCCTGGTAGCGGTCCGGCAGGCCGGCGAACACGCCCTTGCCTTCATGGCGGATCGGCGAGGTCTTGCCGTGCATGATGTTGCCGGCACGGATGACCGTGCCGCCGTAGACCTGGCCGATGCCCTGGTGGCCCAGGCAAACGCCGAGGATCGGCGTGGTCGGGCCCAGGCGCTGGATCAGCTCCAGCGACACGCCCGCTTCGTTGGGCGTGCACGGGCCGGGCGAAATGACGATGCGCTCGGGCTTCTGCGCGGCGATCTCGTCCACGCTCATCGCATCGTTGCGCACCACCTTCACCTCGGCGCCCAGCGTCTGCAGGTACTGCACGAGGTTGTAGGTGAAGCTGTCGTAGTTGTCGATCATCCACAACATGGTCAGGTTCCGTCGCTTATCAGGAAAATGGCGTACACGTTTTCGGTGTAGGTGATGGGGCCGGCTTCAATGGATTCGGGCTCAGCGGGCGCGGGCGCGGGCGCGGAGGCGGGCGCGTAGCTGCCGGTCACCGAGATCCTGTCGAGGTCCCCGCCGTCCTCGCCCTGCTGCGGCCATTGCCCGGCCCGGATGCCGTAGGCGAAGTCCGGCGCCACATCGGAGATGCTGTACAGGCCACGCACTCTTGTTCCATAGGCCTTGGCCAGGCCCTGCGCGGACTCGCGGGTCTGGGCCGCTGCCTCGCCCTTGAGTTCGCGGCGCAGCGCCACTTCGCCCGAATAGGTCGGCGCCAGGCTGCTCACCTGTACGTTCTCGTTGGCCTTCAACGCCCCCAGCACATCCTGCATCGCCTTCACGCTGGCGAAGCTGGCACGCAGCTGGCGCGATACGCGGGTACCGATGAAGACCTGCCGGTTCTGCTCATAGCGCGTGGCCGGGCCGATCCGCAGGTTGTCCGCGCGCACGCTGCCCTCCACCGCCTTGTGCTGCTTGAACAGTGCCAGCACGCGGGCAACGTTGTCCTGCACGCGGCGGCGTGCGGCGTCGGCGTCCATGTCGGTCTCTTCGATGTTCAACTGCAGGCCGAACCGATCCGGCATCACCGTGCGGCTGCCCTGCCCCTTCACCAGCAGGTGCGGCTGCGAGGGAATCGTGTTGGCCTGCGCCCACGCAGACGGGGCCATCGTGGCCAGCAGTGACGACCACAGCAATGCGCTCAGCAGCTTCATGCGGTACTCCTTGTCTTGAATGGGAACAGCGGAAGGTGCCGCGGCGCAGGCCACGGCACGGGGAGGATCACAGGCCCTTGGCGGCCTGGGCGACGGCGCGGAACAGCGCGCGGCCCTTGTTCATCGTCTCGTCCCATTCCTTGTCCGGGTCCGAGTCGTAGACGATGCCGGCACCGGCCTGCACGTACAGGCGGCCATCCTTGATCACCGCGGTGCGGATCGCGATCGCGGTATCGGCATCGCCGTGCCAGCCGATGTAGCCGATACTGCCGGCGTAGACATTGCGCTTGATCGGTTCCAGCTCGCGGATCACTTCCAGCGCGCGGATCTTCGGCGCGCCGCTGACCGTTCCGGCAGGGAAGGTGGCACGCAGCACGTCGGCATAGCTCAGGCCCGGCTGCAGCTGCCCGGTCACTTCGCTGACGATGTGCATCACGTGGCTGTAGCGTTCGATCACGAACTGCTCGCCCACCTCCACGGTACCTGCCTTCGAGACGCGGCCGGCATCGTTGCGGCCCAGGTCGATCAGCATCAGATGCTCGGCGCGTTCCTTCGGATCGGCCAGCAGCTCGGCTTCCAGCGCCAGGTCCAGCTCGGGCGTGGCGCCACGCGGGCGGGTGCCGGCGATCGGGCGCACGGTGACTTCGCCATCCTGAAGGCGTACCAGGATTTCCGGCGATGAACCGACCACCTGCAGGTCGCCGACATCCAGGAAGTACATGTACGGCGACGGGTTCAGTGCACGCAGCGCGCGGTACACATCCACCGGGCGCGCCTTGAACGGCACGCTCAGGCGCTGGCTGAGCACCACCTGGAAGATGTCGCCGGCGCGGATGTATTCCTTGCTGCGCTGGACCGCATCGACGAACCCTTCGCGGGTGAAACCGGAGACAAAATCCGATTCGTCCAGCACGTCGCTGTTGAGCGGCGCCGGATAGCCGGCACCCGGTGCACGCAGCTTGGCAGTCAGTGCATCCAGGCGCGCCTGGGCCTGCTCGAAGGCACCGTCGACGCGCGGGTCGGCGTGCACGATCAGGTACAGCCGGCCCTTCAGATTGTCGAACACCGCCAGCTCGTTGGAGTCCAGCAGCAGGATGTCCGGCGTGCCCAGCTCATCGCGGCCGGCCGGCGGGGCCAGGCGCGGCTCGATGTAGCCGATGCACTCGAAACCGAACCAGCCGACCAGGCCACCGGTGAAGCCCGGCAGGCCGTCCAGCTTCGGCACCGAGTGGGCGCTGCGCAGCGCCTCGACCTCGGCGAACGGGTCGGCCACTTCGCGGGTGTCCACCACCTGGCCGTCTTCGCGCACGGTCAGCGTGTGGCCATGGAAGGCGTACACGCGACGCGCCGGCAGGCCGATGATCGAGTAACGACCAAAGCGCTCGCCGCCTTCGACGGATTCAAACAGGTAGGTATTGGGGCCGTCGGCGAGCTTCAGATAGACCGAAAGCGGCGTGTCCAGGTCGGACAGCACTTCACGGACGACGGGAATATGGGTGTGGCCTTCAGCGGCCTGCTGCTGAAACTGAGCGTGCGAGTTCAAGACGACTTTCCTTCCGGGACACAGCGTTATGGGGGCGGACGACGGCAACGGGCCACCATCGCCACCAACGGCGTGCGGAAGAAAGGGTATGCGGGGTCGTCAGGCTGGACACCCCCTGACTGTATCGCAGCCGGGGCGGGAGGGGAACCCTGGGAAACTGAACCACGGGACGGCCGAGCCGGCCGCGGGGACCGGTGGCGCGGACCGGTAGAGTCGACTGTTGGTCGACTTGCGCGCGTAGCGCGGGGTTTTACGCCGTCGGAACGAAGAGCAGTCGACCAACAGTCGACCCTACCCCTGCCCGGCCAGCAACGGGCATCCGGTCGGCAGGTGCATCCGCACCCTGCCCGGCACGCACGCGATGCGGAACTGGCGGGCCTGGACTGGTTCGCCGTCCAGGTTGAGGGTCAGCGCCTTCGGTGCGTCGATCTGCAGCCACGGCAGCCGCGCGCGCGTGGCCAGCTGTTCGAGCGCCGCCTGGGTGCCCGACTTCAGCATCTGGCCGAGCGTGGCGGTGACCTCACCTTCCAGTTCCGGAAGCACGGTGACATCCAGCAGCCCATCGTCGATCACGGCCTGCGGGCACAACTGCTGGCCACCGCCGGCCTGCCGGCCATTGCCGATGCCCAGGGCGATGAAGTCGCCTTCCCACGCGAAATCCGGGCCGGACAGCCGCGCGGTGATCGGCTCGATGCGGCCCAGCTTGGCGATGCCGGTGATCACATAGGCCAGCCCGCCCAGCATCTTCTTCAGGCCGGCATCGGTCTCCACCGTCACCTGCGTGCCGAAGCCACCGCTGGCGAGGTTGGCGCACCACCAGGGCGTGCCATCGGCATCCACGCGCAGCAGATCGATGGCACGCGGCGTGGTTTGTCCGATCAACGCAAACGCGCCCTCAGGCTCGGTCGGAATACCCGCAGCCGTGGCGAAATCGTTGGCGGTCCCCATCGGGATCAGCGCCAGCGAGGGCAGCGCATCCGCCGCTTCCTCACGATGCGCCAGGGTTTCGGCCACCGCGCTGAGCGTGCCATCGCCACCGGCGGCAACGATCACGTCCACGCCATGATCGATGGCCTCGGCCACGTAGCGTTCGGCGTCACCGTCCTCCCAGGTCACCCGCACGTCCAGCTGCACGCCCTGTCCGCGCCAGTGGCCGACGGCATCGCGCAGCTCCTCGTTGCCAGCGGATTTGCCATTGAGGATCAGGCGCCAGCGCGGGGTGGTCATGCGGTACTTCCAGGAGGGGGTGGCACAGGCTAGCAATGCGCTGTTTGCCCGCGGTGAATGTCACGCAGGTGTCATTCAGTTGCTGGAGAATGGAAGGCCATAGCAGGGACGATGGATGGAGGCAGGATCAGCCTCCCACGCATGCAGCGAGGCCACGCCAGTGATTGGCGTGGCTTTTTTTTTGGGGGGGGTACGCAGGGAGTGCGAACCAAGGTTCGCACCCACCGGGTTGCGGTACGCAGCCACCACACGCCTCACCCGTTGGCGAAATCGTGCAGCGCCTGGCCCTGCAACCGGTACACGGTCCACTCGTCCTGCGGCCTGGCACCGGCAGCGGTGTAGAACTCGATGGCCGGGGTGTTCCAGTCCAGCACCGACCATTCGAAACGGCCGCAGCCCTCGGCCACGGCCTGGCGCGCGATGTACTTCAGCAGTGCCTTGCCGGCGCCCGCACCGCGCTTTTCCTGGCTGACGTAGAGGTCTTCCAGGTAGATGCCCTTGCGGCCCAGCCAGGTGGAATAGTTGTAGAAATACACCGCATAGCCGATGGCCTCGCCGTCGGCTTCGCAGATCAGTGCGCGTGCCGTGGCATCGGGACCAAACAGGCTCTCGGCGATGCCGATCTCATCGGTCTGCACCGAATGCTCGGCCTTCTCGTAGATGGCCAGCTCGCGGATGAAATGCAGGATCAGGCCAGCATCGGCTACGGTGGCCGGGCGGATGTTCAACACGGCCACCGTACTCATGGCTCAGCCCCGTGCCGCAGCGACGTTGGCGCGCATCTGCGCGATCACATCCTGGTAGCTGGTCCTGGCGTTGAAGATGGCCGAACCGGCGACAAAGGTGTCGGCGCCGGCAGCGGCGATCTCGCCGATGTTGTCGGCCTTCACGCCGCCGTCGATCTCCAGGCGGATGTCCTTGCCGCTGGCATCGATCATCTTGCGCACCACGCGCAGCTTGTCCAGCGCCGAGGGGATGAAGGCCTGGCCGCCGAAGCCCGGGTTGACCGACATCAGCAGCACCAGGTCCAGGTCATCCAGCACCCAGTCGAGGATGTCCACCGGAGTGGCCGGATTGAGCACGATGCCCGGCTTGCAGCCCAGCGAGCGGATCAGCTGGATGGTGCGGTGCACGTGGCGGCTCGCCTCCGGGTGGAAGCTGATGTAGGTGGCACCGGCCTCGGCGAAGTCCGGGATGATGCGATCCACCGGCTCGACCATCAGGTGCACGTCGATCGGCGCGGTGACGCCATGCTTGCGCAGCGCCTGGCAGACCATCGGCCCGATGGTCAGGTTCGGCACGTAGTGGTTGTCCATCACGTCGAAGTGGACCCAGTCCGCGCCAGCGGCGAGGACGTTGTCGACTTCCTCGCCGAGGCGGGCGAAGTCGGCAGACAGGATGGAGGGGGCGATGAGGCAGTTGGACATGGCCGGGGCCTTCGGAACGGGGAAAAGGTTCTCCCGCCCGCAGGCGGGACTCTGGAATCAGCGCTTGCGCAGGGTCTTGATGCGGTCGTAGGCGGCATTGATCCGCCGCGACTTCTGCTCGGCCTGCTGCTGCAGCTCGGGGGCGGCACCGCCCAGCTTGTCGGGGTGGTACTGCGAGATCAGCTTGCGGTAGGCGCGCTCGACCTCGGCATCGGTGGCCTCGGAGGTCAGCCCCAGCTCCCGGTACGGGTTCTCCTTGTTCAGGCGGAACCAGTCCGAATCGAAGGCGTGGCCGATCAACAGGCCGACCACCGCACCGAACAGCGGATTGGGCCGGAACAGCAGGGCGCCGGCGATGAATCCGAGCAGTTTTCCGTACCAGCGCATGGCGCTCCGGGGTCGACCGACGAAATGGACGCTCATTTTACGTCACAGCGGGCCCGGACCGCTTTACACTAGGCCGCCCGCTGGTCAGCGGGCCCGCCGGGTCCGTTGGGCAGCAGCCGTATCGACAACGCCCCAGGAGTGCCCGTGCCAACCACGCTGTTGCAATCCGATCTCCCCGGCCTGCCCTTGCGCCATCGCGGCAAGGTGCGTGATGTGTTCGATATCCCGCGCGAGCGGCTGCCAGCCGGAACCCCGCCGGGCGAGTACCTGCTGATGGTCGCCACCGATCGCCTGTCGGCGTTCGACGTGGTCCTGCCTGACCCGATTCCGGGCAAGGGCGAGATGCTCTGCCAGGTCTCCAACTTCTGGTTCGCCAAGACCGCGCACCTGATGCCCAACCACCTGACCGGCATCGACGTGGCCAGCGTGCTGCCCGAAGGCGTGGACCCAGCCCTGTACGCCAAGCGTGCGGTGGTCACCCGCAAGCTGAAGCCGGTGCCGGTGGAAGCGATCGCCCGCGGCTACCTGATCGGCAGCGGCTGGAAGGACTACCAGCGCACCGGCAAGGTCAGCGGCATTGACCTGCCCGATGGCCTGCGCCAGGCCGAGCAGTTGCCGGAGCCGATCTTCACCCCCTCGACCAAGGCCGCCGTCGGCGACCATGACGAGAACATCGATTTCGATGCGATGGTGAAGCAGGTCGGTGCGGAACTGGCCGAGCGCGTGCGCGACGCCACCCTGCGCATCTACAAGTTCGCGGCCGATTACGCCCGCGAGCGCGGCATCATCCTGGCCGATACCAAGTTCGAGTTCGGTACCGACGCCGATGGCCGCCTGTACATCATGGACGAGATGCTGACGCCGGATTCCTCCCGTTACTGGCCGGCCGACGAATACGAAGTGGGCACCAGCCCGCCGAGCTACGACAAGCAGTTCGTGCGCGATTACCTGGAGACGCTGGACTGGGGCAAGACCGCCCCGGGCCCGAGCATCCCGGCCGAGATCATCGAGCGCACCCGCGCCAAGTACGCCGAGGCGCTGCAGCGCCTGGCCGGGATCAGCGTCGACTGATCCCCCCGCGTCCCCCCGGCCGGAAAGGCGGGGGGGCGCTCTGATCGCGGTAGTGCCGGCCGCTGGCCGGCAACCTCGCGAACTCGGCTATGCTCTGGAGTGCCGGCCAGCGGCCGGCACTACCGTTGCCCGAGGAAGCGACGCAGCATGCAGACATCCACCCAGCTTGCGCGGCCGATCGACCGCTATTTCGCCAGCTACTCCGACGACCACCGCAATGTGATCAACCAGCGCATCCACGTGGTGGCGGTCCCGGCGATCCTGTGGTCGGTGGTGGCCCTGCTGTGGTGCCTGCCGCCGCTGATCACCTGGTTCCAGTACGGCATCTGGTCGGCGTTGGCGATGTTCAGCGCGTGGTGCTTCTACAACAAGCTGTCGCGCCCGCTGGGCATCGGCATGCTCATCCAGTTCTTCGTGTTCGGCTGCCTGTGCCGGCTGCTGGAGGCCGAGATCGGCCTGCAGGCCCTGCGCTGGCTGGCGGCGGGCGTGTTCGTGGTGGCCTGGATCGCGCAGTTCATCGGCCACAAATTCGAGGGCCGCAAGCCCAGCTTCCTGACCGACCTGACCTACCTGCTGATCGGCCCGGCCTGGGTGATGGCCAAGTTCTACCGCAAGCTGGACTGGCGCTACTGACCTGGCGGCGGCCGACAGCGGCCGTCGTTTCCTGAACGGGCGGATTCCGTCACCCGTAGTCCACGGGAGCCCTGCCAGCCTGCGCCGGTGATCCGCTCCCCATTGCCCGCCCGTCGACGGCAGCCCCTGTGCGACAGGGCCTGCGGTCTCCCTGCGTGGGCGTAGGGTGTCCCCCGAGGGCAGCCAGGGAAGGGATGCAGGAATGTGATGTTGCATCGCAGAAAAAATGAATCAGCGAACGTTACATGCAATTGATCGCTGTTCGATGGGTTTCGGCGACATTTCGCAGCCTGTTATCCTCCCTGACCTGCTCGTGAATCATGGATTCCCTGCATGCTCCCCAGCCTGCCCCTGCTGCTGGCCCTGCCGTTCCTGATGGCAGCGGCTGTTGCGGCCTTCCCCCGTAGTTCGCGCTCGACTGCTGCCTGGCTGGCGGCGCTGGCGCCGTTGGGCGGGCTGGCCATCCTCGGCTGGCTGACCCCGTCGGTGCTCGATGGCCAGGTGGTCCGCACCCTGGTGCCCTGGCTGCCGCAGATCGGGCTGGACTTCACCCTGCGACTGGACGGGCTGGCCTGGATGTTCGCCGGGCTGGTGCTCGGCATCGGCGCGCTGGTGGTGCTGTATGCGCGCTACTACCTGAGCCAGCAGGACAACGCGCACCGCTTCTACTGCTACCTGCTGCTGTTCATGGGCGCCATGCTGGGCATGGTGCTGTCGGGCAACCTGCTGTTGCTGATGATCTTCTGGGAAATGACCAGCATCAGTTCGTTCCTGCTGATCGGCTTCTGGTCGCACCGCCAGGACGCCCGCGAAGGCGCACGCATGGCGCTGGTGATTACCGGTGGCGGTGGCCTGGCCCTGCTCGGTGGCGTGCTGCTGATCGGCCGCATCGTCGGCAGCTTCGACCTGGACGTGGTGCTGGCTGCTGGCGAGCAGATCCGCGCCAGCGCGCTGTACCCCTACGCCCTGTTCCTGGTACTGGCCGGCATCTTCACCAAGAGCGCGCAGTTCCCGTTCCACTTCTGGCTGCCGCACGCGATGGCGGCGCCGACCCCGGTCTCGGCCTACCTGCACTCGGCCACCATGGTGAAGGCCGGCGTGTTCCTGCTGGCGCGCCTGCATCCGGCACTGGCCGGCAGCGACCTGTTCTTCTACACGGTCAGCGGCATCGGCGCACTGACCCTGCTGATCGGCGCCTGGAATGCGATCTTCCAGCATGACCTGAAGGGCCTGCTGGCGTACTCGACCATTTCCCACCTGGGCCTGATCACCCTGCTGTTCGGCCTGTCCACGCCGATGGCGGTGGTGGCCGGCGTGTTCCACATCCTCAACCACGCCACCTTCAAGGCCTCGCTATTCATGGCCGCCGGCATCATCGACCACGAGACCGGTACCCGAGACATGCGCAAGCTGGGAGGCCTGCGCAGGCTGATGCCGTTTACCAGCGCGCTGGCGATCATCGCCTCGCTGGCGATGGCTGGCATCCCCCTGCTCAATGGCTTCCTGTCCAAGGAAATGCTGTTCGCCGAAGCGATCACGGCCGGCGGCCCGGGAATCATGCGCACGGCGGTGTCGATCGCAGCGTTGCTGGCGGGCGTATTCGGGGTGGCGTACAGCCTGCGCTTCGTGCACGACACCTTCTTCGGCCCCGGCCCGCACGACCTGGACCGCGTGCCCCACGAACCGCCGCGCTGGATGAAGGTGCCGGTGGAACTGCTGGTGGTGATCTGCGTGGCGGTGGGCGTGGCACCGGCACTGACCGTAGCGCCGGTGCTGCACGCCGCTGCGGCCTCGATCCTCGGCGACGCCATGCCCGAGTACAGCCTGGCGGTATGGCACGGCTTCAACCTGCCGCTGGCGATGAGCGCGATCGGCGTGATCGGCGGCGTGGCGCTGTACTTCGGCCTGCGCAAGCTGATCAACCTGCACGCCGTGACCAACGTCAGCACTGGCCGCAATGTGTTCCATGCGCAGCTGGACGCGATCTCCGCACTGGCCATGCGCCTGACCAACGGCATCGCCAACGGCAGCCTTCAGCGCATGCTGCTGGGCCTGGTGCTGGTGGCGATCGTGGCCGCCGCCGCGCCGTTCGTGGCCAACCCCGCCTCGCCGAACTGGACCAGGCCGCAGCCGATCCCGCTGCTGGGCTGGGCGCTGTGGCTGGTGATGATGGCCTGCGCGGTGGCTACCCTGCGTATCTACAAGCAGCGCCTGCTGGCGGTGCTGCTGGTCGGCGGCGTCGGCCTGATGGTGGCGCTGACGTTCGTGTTCCTGTCCGCGCCGGACCTGGCCCTGACCCAGCTGCTGGTGGAGATGGTGACCCTGGTGCTGATGCTGCTGGGCATGAACTACCTGCCTGCGCAGTCCGGGCCGGAGCGGCCGCGCTGGCGCAAGCGCCGTGACGCGGTGATCGCGATCATCGCCGGTGCCGGACTTGGCGCCTTGGCCTATTCCGCGATGACCCTGCCGCCGAACACCATGGCCGGCGAGCTGCTCGCCCGTGCCCTGCCCGAGGCCTATGGCCAGAACGTGGTCAACGTGATCCTGGTCGACTTCCGCGGCTTCGATACCTTCGGCGAGATCACCGTGTTCGGCATCGCCGCGCTGGTGGTGCATGCCCTGCTGCGGCGCACGCGGATGGCGCCGGAGCAGATCATGCCCGGCCCGCCGATCAAGCTGCCGGTGCCGGCCGACCTGGCCCAGATCATGTTCCCGCTGACCCTGACCGTGTCGATCTTCCTGTTCCTGCGCGGCCACAACGCGCCGGGTGGCGGCTTCATCGCCGGCCTGGTGCTGGCGGTGCCGCTGCTGATCCAGTACGTGATCCAGGGCACTGCGTCGGTGGAGTCGCGCTTCGGCTTCGACTACATCCGCTGCATCGGCATGGGCCTGCTGATCGCCCTGCTCAGCGGCAGCGCGTCGATGCTGTTTGGCGTGCCGTTCCTGACCAGCGGCCACCTCGACCTGCACCTGCCGCTGATCGGCGACGTGCCGCTGGCCAGTGCGATTGGTTTTGACATCGGCGTCTATCTGGTGGTGTTCGGCGGTGCCATGCTGATGCTGTCGATGATGGGCACGATCAAGGCATCGCGTACCCGTACCGCCCGCAAGGGTGAGATCGACCTGCAACGCCGCTCGGCACGCACCGGGGAGATGCACTGATGGAACTGGCCCTGGCTACCGCGATCGGCGTGCTGACCGCCATCGGCATCTACCTGCTGCTGCGTGCGCGCAGCTTCGATGTGATCCTCGGCATGACCTTCCTGTCCTATGCGACCAACCTGCTGATCTTCGCCGGTGGCCGCGTGGTGCTGGGCAAGGCGCCGGTACTGCAGGACGGCGTGGACAGCCACCTGGGCAACTACACCGACCCGCTGCCGCAGGCGCTGGTGTTGACCGCGATCGTGATCGCCTTCGCGATGACCGCGGTGAGCATCGTGCTGGCCATGCGCAGCCGCAGCGACAACCACAGCGACCATGTGGACGCGCACGAGCCGGATGACGACCTGCAGGATGATCGCGTGCCGCCACGGCAGGGCGAGGACCGCGCATGAACCACCTGGTGATCCTGCCGATCCTGATTCCGCTGCTCGGCGCCGCGCTGTCGCTGTTCGTCGAACACCGCCGCTACGGCCCCAGGGTGCAGCGCGCGGTGGCCTGGACCGCACTGTCGGCGCTGGCGCTGGCGGTGGGCCTGCTGTTCGCGTCGACCGCGGGCGGTGATATCAACGTCTACCTGCTGGGCGACTGGCCGTCGCGGCTGGGAATCGCGCTGGTGGCCGACCGGCTTTCGGCGTGGATGCTGCTGACCACCCTGCTGCTGGCCATTCCCTGCCTGCTGCACGCCTGCTCGGGCTGGGACCGCCGCGCACCGCACTTCCATGCGCTGTTCCAGTTCCAGCTGGTCGGCCTCAACGGTGCGTTCCTGACCGGCGACATCTTCAACCTGTTCGTGTTCTTCGAGGTGATGCTGATCGCTTCCTACGGCCTGCTGCTCAGTGGTGGCCGTGGCCTGCGCATGCGCATCGGCCTGCACTACGTGGTGTTCAACGTCACCGCCTCGACCCTGTTCCTGATCGCGCTGGGCCTGCTGTACGCCACGCTGGGTTCGCTGAACATGGCCGAGCTGTCGCAGCGCATCGCCGAGGTACCGCCGGCGCAGCTGACCCTGGTGAAGGCGACGATGGGCCTGTTGCTGCTGGTGTTCTGCGCCAAGGCCGCCCTGATGCCGCTGTACCTGTGGCTGCCGGAAGCCTATTCGCGCGCACCGGCGGCGGTGGCTGCGCTGTTCGCGATCATGACCAAGGTCGGCCTGTACTCGGTGCTGCGCATCCAGATGCTGTGGTTCGGCGACGATGCCGGCGCGATGGCCGGCTACGGCCGTGACTGGCTGCTGTGGGCCGGTGTGGCGACGCTGGTGCTGGGCGGCCTGGGCGCCCTCGCCGCGACCCGCCTGCGCGTGCTGATCTCCTACCTGGTCATCGTGTCGGCAGCCACGCTGTTCATCGCCTTCTCGGTGGGCACGCCGCAGGTGCTCTCGGCCGGCCTGTACTACCTGCCGCACAGCAGCTTCGTCGCCGCCGCGCTGTTCCTGATCGCCGACCTGATCCGCCGTCGTCGCGGCGGTGCCAGCGACCGCAAGGAAGTGGTCGCGCCGATGCCGGGCAAGGAGACACCCGCCGTGCTGTTCCTGATCGGCGCGGTGTCGGTGGCCGGCCTGCCACCGCTGTCCGGTTTCCTGGCCAAGGCCGCACTGCTGGCCGGCATGCCGGCGCAGTACACCGCTCCGGTCTGGACCGCGGTGCTGGTCAGCAGCCTGCTGGTGATCATGGGCCTGACCCGCGGCGGCATCCGCCTGTTCTGGCGCGTGCCGCCTGTCGATCCGGAGGCGCCGAAGCCGCGCAAGGCTCCTCTGCGCCGGGTGGAGCTCTACGCCGCCTGCCTGTTGCTGGCCTACGGCATCGGGATGACGCTGGCCGCTGCACCGTTGATGCGCTACACCGACGCCACCGCCGCACAGCTGCTGCAACCCAGCGAGTACGTGCAGCAGCTGCGCGCGACCGCACCGGAGATCCGCCAGCCATGACCGCCCAGCGCTCCCTGTTCCGTCGCCTGATTCCCTCGCCGATGCTCAGCATCATGGTGGTGGCATTCTGGCTGCTGATGTCCGACAGCTTCACCCTCGGCCAGATCGTGCTGGGGCTGGTGCTGGGCGTGGTGGTGCCGCTGTTCGCCGCACGCCTGGACCGCGAGTTCGCGCGCATCGGCACGTTGCGGCCGCTGCCCAAGCTGGTATGCGTGACCCTGTGGGACATCCTGATGTCCAACATCCGCGTGGCCCTGCAGGTGCTGGGCCCGGAGAAGAAGATCCACCCCGGTTTCATCTGGCTGCCGCTGGACATCGCCAACATCCACGGCATCGCGGCGCTGACCAGCATGATCACGCTGACCCCGGGCACGGTCTCGGCCGCGCTCAGCGACGACCGCAAGTTCCTGCTGGTGCACGTGCTGCACCTGGAGGACCCACAGGACCTGATCGATACGATCAAGCGCCGCTACGAGGCACCGTTGATGGAGATCTTCCCATGACTGGATTCCAGATCATCCAGACCACGCTGGTGGTGTGCATGCACGTGGTCGGCCTGGCCATGCTGCTGGCCACCTGGCGCCTGCTGCGCGGACCGACCGTGCCCGACCGCATCCTCGCACTGGACACGTTGTCGGTGACCGCCATTGCCGAGCTGATGCTGTTCGGCATGTACCTCAACTCCGCGATCTACTTCGAAGCCGCACTGGTCATCGCCATGCTCGGCTTCGGCAGCACCGTGGTGCTGAGCAAGTTCGTGCTGCGCCGGGACATCGTCGAATGATCACCGCGATACAGATCGGCCTGTCGATCCTGCTGCTGTTCGGCTGCTTCTTCATCCTGGTCGGCGCACTGGGGCTGGTGAAGCTGTCCACGTTCTTCAAGCGCCTGCACGCGCCGACCAAGGCCAGCACGCTGGGCGTGGGCTGCGTGCTGGTGTGCTCGGTCTGCTACCACATCTTCCTGGGCCAGGACCCGCAGCCGCGCGAGCTGCTGATCACCGTATTCCTGTTCATCACCGCGCCGATCAGCGCCCACATGATGGCCAAGGCGGCGCTGTCGCTGCTGATGGAAACCCGTCCCAGCCTGCCGGGCAACGAGCCGGCTGCCGAGGAACAGCTTCCGCCGCCGGAACCGGCGCGGGAAGAGGAAGCCACGCAGAACCGGTAGTGCCGGCCGCTGGCCGGCAGTGGCAAGGGTTCCGTCAGAGGCAGTGAGGTTGCCGGCCAGCGGCCGGAACTACCTCATGCCGCGCCGACCAGCAGCAGCTCCAGCACGAACCAGCCGGCGAACGCGACCAGCAGGATTCCGCCTTCACTGCGGCTGATCTTCAGATCGCCACGCAGCATCGGGTACAGCACCAGGGCGAACGCCAGCAGTGCCGGCAGTTCCAGGCGCACGAACGAGGCCGGCAACGCCAACGGCTGCAACACCGCCATCGCCCCGATCACCAGCAGCAGGTTGACCACGCTGGAGCCCAGCACGTGGCCAAGCACCATGTCGCCGTGGCCGCGACGCGCGGCAGCAATTGCGGTTGCCACCTCCGGCAGTGCGGTGCCGATCGCCACCGGCAGCAGGCCGACCAGCAGCGGTGTCCAGCCCAGCGCGGCACCGAAGTCAGCGGCGGCGCCCACGACCAGGCGCGCGCCCCAGTACAGCGTCAGCGCTGCGATCAGCACCCGCAGCACGTTCAACGGCAGGCTGGTGCGGCTCAGGGCGGACTCGGCGATGGCCGCCTGCACCTCGGCACGCTCAACGCGGCCGCGGCGCAGCAGCAGCACCTGCACGACGATGAAGCCTGCCACCAGCACGCCGCCTTCCCAGCGCGCCAGGCGACCATCCAGCCCGAACAGGACCAGCAGCACGCCGGCCACCAGCAGCGACCACCACAGCACCGTCTGCAGGCGCGCGCGCAGCAACAGGGGCGCGGCGATGGCTGCCACCGCCAGGGTGAAGCCCAGGTTGACGATGCTGCTGCCCACGGCATTGCCCAGTGCCAGCTCCGGTTGGCCGACCGCCAGCGCGCGCGCATTGACCGCCAGTTCCGGCAACGAGGTGGTCACCCCGAGCAGCAGCAGCCCGGCAGTGAACGGGCTGGCCCCGAAGCGCTGGGCCAGGCCGGACACGGCCTTGACGATGGAATCCCCGCCCAGCGCCAGCAACAGCAGGCCGAGCAGGAACCAGGCAATGGCAATGGCGATCATCGAGCACTCCCCAGCAGTGGTGGCGCGATTCTACGCTTGGCCCGAGCGCATCGCTGGGCGGTGGATCAAGGATCAGCCACAGCCTTCGGCGTAATCGACCTGCGGGGTCTGGCCGACCCGCCAGGCGCTGACCCGACCATCGGCGCCGAGCGCGAAGTCGATGACCGCCCCGCCTTCCTGCGCCGGCCGCACGCGCAGGTGCTGCGCCTTCTCGTCGTACTTGTCAGGGCCGACGTCCGCGCGCTCTGGGTACAGCACCTGCAGCTCGCCCAGGGTCATGCCGACCTTGCCGCCGCCCGGAGCGACGATCGCCGCACTGCGCACGTCATAGCGCACCAGCTTGCGTGCCTCGATCATCAGGCGAGGGTCTTCGGCGCCCTGCGGACGCAGGAAGTAGCAGCCGTCGTTGCTGTCGTCGGCCGGCAGGGGCTTGCCATTGGCGTCGGTGCCCAGTCCCTGCAGCGGCGTGCCGAAGCCGCTGCGGACCTCGGCGATGCCGGCGCCCAGCGTGACGCCGCCGAAGCCGTCCAGGCGCGCTGGACTGTCCTTGCGGAGGTCGTTGGCCGGGCGGGCGGCCAGGTCGGGATCCGCCGACTGCGCGGGCCCGGTCGCCGAGGCGGTTTCGGCCGGAGTGTCGCTGCCACTGCCGGCCGCCCCCTGCTTGTCGGGGCCAGCACTGCAGGCGGTGAGCGAAAGGAGCAACAGACCAGCAAGCGGAAGGTGCTTCATCGGTGCGGTTCCCTGGCACGAAGATGGCTGCACGCTAGCCCATCCCGTGTGCAGGCGCTGCATTGTCATCGCGGTTTCATCGCCTTCGTTCAGGCTCGGCGTGCACCGACTTGGCTGTCCCTTCCATGCAACCGCGCAAGACCGAACTCGCCCGAACCGCGCTGCAGGCCCATCGCGCGCCGCTGGACATGCGCCAGCGCCGGCTGCTGATCCTGTGCGACGGCCAGCGCAGCATCGCCGACCTGACCGGCCTGCTCGGCCAGGACGCGCCCGCCATGGTCATCCAGCTGGTGCAGGCCGGCTACCTGAGCACCGGTACCGGCGCCACAGCCGCACCGCCACCACCCGCAGACGCGGCAGCACCGGCACCCACCACGCCGGCGGCGGCACCGGCTGCACCCGCAACCGGCAGCGAGCGCCGCCGCTCGTTGGTGGCCGCGCGCATCTATGTACTGGGCATCCTGGAAATGCAGCGCCACCCGCAGGCGGCGGCGCTGTTCCGCGACCTGCAGCAGGCGCGCGCCGAAAGTGAAGTACTGCAGGTGCTGCACTCGGCGATGCAGATGCTGCCCGGGCTGACCTCGGAGGGTTATTGCCAGCGTGTGCGGCAACGCCTGCTGGAAGCGCTGCCGCTGGAGCATTGCGAAGCGTTCACCGAGGCCGCCTGAAGAAAAAGGGGACGGAGGGGATTAAGTCGTTTCAGGCACACGTGTGCTGATTGCGGCTTAATCCCCTCCGTCCCCTTTTTCGGGTCAGCGGTAGTTGTTGCGCAGGCCGTTCCAGCACTGCTGGTAATCGCCCTGGCGATGGCCGGCGGCCAGCGCCTGCGCGGTCGGACGGATCACCGCGCGGGTCTCGAACATGAAGGCCATCGTGTCCTTGATCACATCGGCCTTGGACAGATCGGCATTGGAGGCCTTGTCGAAGGTCGGCGCATCCGGGCCGTGACCGCTCATGCAGTTGTGCAGCGATGCGCCACCCGGCACGAAGCCTTCGGCCTTGGCATCGTAGGCACCATGCACCAGGCCCATGAACTCGCTGGCGATGTTGCGGTGGAACCACGGCGGGCGGAACGTGTTCTGCGCCACCAGCCAGCGCGGCGGGAAGATCGCGAAGTCCATGTTGCTGGTGCCGGGTGTGTCGCTGGGCGAATGCAGCACCAGGAAGATCGACGGGTCCGGATGGTCGTAGCTGATCGAACCGATGGCGTTGAAGCGACGCAGGTCGTAGCGGTATGGCGCGTAATTGCCGTGCCAGGCCACCACGTCCAGCGGCGAATGGTCGATCGGCGCGCGCCACAGGCGGCCCTCGAACTTGGCGATCAGTTCGAAATCGCCATCGACATCCTCGAACGCCGCGTGCGGGGTCTCGAAGTCACGCGGGTTGGCCAGGCCGTTGGAACCGATCGGGCCAAGGTCGGGCAGCTTCAGCAGCGCGCCGTAGTTCTCGCAGATGTAGCCGCGGCTCGGGCCATCGGGCAGTTCCACGCGGAACCGCACGCCGCGCGGGATCACCGCGATCTGCTGCGGCTCGATCTCGATCACGCCCAGCTCGGTCAGCAGGCGCAGTGCGCCCAGCTGCGGCACGATCAGCAGTTCACCGTCGGCGTCGTAGAAGTAGCGGCCGACCATGTCGCGGTTGGCAGCGTAAAGGTGGATGCCCACGCCGGCATGCGCGTCGGGCGAGCCGTTGCCACCCATCGTGTACAGGCCTTCGACAAAGTCGGTCGGCAGCTCCGGCAGCGGCAGCGGGCTCCAGCGCAGCTGGTTCGGTGAAGCCGGCTGTGCGCCGAAATCACACTGCAGCTGCGACTGCGCGAACGGAGTGAACTCGCCATGGGTCACCGCCGGGCGGATCCGGTACAGCCAGCTGCGGCGATTGCTGCCGCGCGGCGCGGTGAAGGCGGTGCCGGTCAGCTGTTCGGCGTACAGGCCGTGGGCCACCTTCTGCGGTGAGTTCTGCCCGACCGGCAGCGCGCCGGCGACGGCCTCGGTGGCGAATTCATTGCCGAAGCCGGACTGGTAGCCGCGGGCGGAGATGGCGGGGGACATGGGAACTCCAGAGATTGCCGGCCAGCGGCCGGCACTACCATTCGGACAGGCAATGCCGGCGGGACGCCGACATTGCCTGCGGACCTTACAGCACGCCGCGGCGGATCTGGTCGCGCTCGATGCTTTCAAACAGCGCGGTGAAGTTGCCTTCGCCGAAGCCTTCGTTGCCCTTGCGCTGGATGATCTCGAAGAAGATCGGGCCGATGCAGTTCTGGGTGAAGATCTGCAGCAGCTTGCGCTGGTGGGTTTCCGGATCGGCGTCGATCAGGATCTTGTTCCTGGCCAGGCGCGCCACGTCTTCACCGTGGTTCGGCACGCGCTGGTCGATCACGTCGAAATAGGTTTCCGGCGTGTCGAGGAAATCCACGCCCTGCGCGCGCATCGCTTCGACGGTCTCGTAGATGTTCTCGGTGAAGCAGGCGATGTGCTGGATGCCCTCGCCCTTGTACGCGTCCAGGTACTCGTTGATCTGGCTCTTCGGGTCGGACGATTCGTTCAGCGGGATGCGCACGATGCCGTCCGGTGCGGTCATCGCCTTGGACACCAGGCCGGTCTTCAGGCCCTTGATGTCGAAGTAGCGGATCTCGCGGAAGTTGAACAGGCGCTCGTAGTAGTCCGACCACTGCTGCATGTTGCCGAAGTACAGGTTGTGGGTCAGGTGGTCGATGAAGGTCAGGCCGAAGCCGAACGGGTGCAGGTCGGCCCCTGCGATCGGCTCGTAGTCGCCGTCGTAGATGCTGCCGGCGCTGCCATAGCGGTCGACCAGGTAAAGCATGCAGTCGCCGATGCCCTTGATGACCGGCGCGCTGACCGCCTTGCTGTCCGGCTTGAAGGCGATGGCTTCGGCGCCGTTGCCCAGCGCGGTCTGGTAGACCTCCTGGCCCGGCTTCTTGAAGCGGATGGCAAAGCCACAGGCGCAGGGGCCATGCTTTTCGGCGAAGTCGGCGGCGAACGAATCGGGGTCTTCGTTGACCAGGAAGTTGACGTCGCCCTGGCGATAGACGGTAATCGGACGCTGCTTGTGCTTGAGCACCGCGCTGAAGCCCATCTTCCGGAAGTACTCGTGCAGCTCCTGGCCACGGCCGGCCGGGGCGGCGAATTCGACGAACTCGAAGCCGTCGATGCCCATCGGGTTCTCGAAGGTGGTGACCTGCATGCCGGGATTGGGATGCGAGGCGGTCGGGACTGCGGTATTCATGGCGTGGCTCCGAATCGGTACCGCATCGGTACAAACCAGGTGCGGGCAGGTAGGGACCCGGCGAGAATGCAGGGTCTGGACCCACCCCTTATAGTTACACTTGAAACCACCAGCAAGGTGCACCGCAACATGAGCCCCGCCGATCCCGTTTCGACCCGCCTGCGTGCCTCGCACGTCCTGCTCGACCTGGAACAGTTCCTGCCGTACCGGCTGAGCGTGCTGTCCAACCGGGTCAGCGGCAACATCGCCAAGCTGTACGGCGATCGTTACGGTCTGGCGATCCCCGAGTGGCGGGTCATCACCATCCTGGCGCTGTACCCGGGCTCCTCGGCCAGCGAGGTCTCCGACCGCACGGCGATGGACAAGGTGGCGGTCAGCCGCGCCGTGGCCCGCCTGCTGGAGCGCGGCTTCATCAAGCGAGAGACCCACGGCGACGATCGCCGCCGCTCGGTGCTGGCGCTGTCGGCTGCCGGTTTCGAGGTGTACGAGACCATCGCGCCGATGGTGATCGAGATCACCCGCAAGCTGATGTCGGTGCTGAGCGAAGAGGAAGAGCAGGTGCTGGAAAAGCTGATCCTGCGCCTGGCCGGCGAAGGCCTGGAGCGGATGGGCGAAGGCGTCTGAAAGAAAAGGGGACGGAGGGGATTAAGTCGCATCAGGCACACCTGTGCTGATTGCGGCTTAATCCCCTCCGTCCCCTTTTTTCAGCTGAGGTGCTTGCGGCGTGCGTGGATCCACGGCACGGCCAGTGCTGCGATGGCGCCGCCGGCGAAGCCCAGCGATGCGGCCACCGTCGCTGCTTCGACCGCCCCCGGCAGCGCCAGCGCCGCCGCCACCAGCAGCAACGACGGCAGGCCGACGAAGGTGCCCAGGAAGAAGTGCCAGCGCGGTGACCAGGTGTTGAGCTGCAGCAGGCTGACCGGCTGCCAGGCGTCAGAGGCGGCGTCCTCGGCGATCTTCGCCACGGCCTTGGCCAGGTCCACTTCCGGCAGCGCGCGCCCCAGGCGGGCGGTCGCCAGCAGCTCTGCCACCGCTTCCACCGGCGGGAAGCTGGACGGCCATGCAACCGGCGCCGGCACGCCGTAGGCGGTCAGCAGCGGCACGCTCAACCACGGCGCCACCAGCGGGCGCATGCGGCGGCGCCCGTGCACGCACCAGATCTGCGGCTGGCCGTGCGCAGTGACGCTGTACAGCGCCAGTTCGTTGGCCGGCGGATAGCCGAGCATGGTCACCCGCGCGGCCAGGCTGTCCTGGCCCATCGCGCGCAGGAAGCCGGGGCGGCTGCGACCTTCCTGCATCCACGCCAGGCCCAGTGCGCCCACCAGATACGCCTCGGCGACGTCCTTGCTGCCGGCCGTGGCGCGCTCGTCACTGGCCAGATACCACGCCAGTGATTTCGGTTCGGCCACATCGTCCAGGCCCCAGCGGCTGTCGTCACCCAACACATGGCGCACCGGCAGTCGCGCGGGGGCGGTCTCGCCACGCTCGCCGGTCTGCAGGAAGGGCAGCACGCCCTGGATGAAGGTGGACAGCTCGATCGCGCGCGCGCCGTGGCCCTGCCATTCGGGCGGCAGCAGCCCGGCCAGCTGGCCTTCAGCGGCCAGCGCATCAAGCCGGGACTTCTGCTCGACCAGCTTCTGCACCGCCCCCTTCAGCACCACGTTGTCGGGCAGCGCGATCTGCGGCAGGCGATGGCGTGGCGGCGCCAGGTCGACGCTGTCCTCGCCGGTACCGGCGTCATCCAGCAGCGCTTCCTGCGGCGGCAGGGTCACGCCCTCGCCTGCCCCACCCTCGGCCAGGTCGCTGGCGGGTTCGGGCAATCGTTCGGCGTGGTCGCTGTGCATGGGCGTTCCGGAAGGTTGCATCGACGGGGTGTCGACTGAGGTCCTTGCCGGTAACGGCGTGCTCACGGTGAAGTTGAGACGCCGATTCAGAGAGTGTGACGGTGCGCGCAGTAGATCCGCGCCATGCGTGGATGCGCCTCAGTGCCGACCAACGGTCGGCACCCACCGGGGTGGGCGGTCAGCGGTCGGCACCCACCAGAGCATGCCGGCCAACGGCCGGCACTACCCTATTCCGGTTTGTCAGGCGCCCACTGCTTGAGGAAGGCGCTCACCCGCGCAGGCTGGAACGCCTCGCCCCTGCGCAGCTCGCCGGTGGCCTGCGATACCAGCAGGCCGCCATCTGCATCAAGCACCAGCAGGTACGGGTAGTCGCGCGCCATCACCGGGTACTGGGCGAAGAAGGCGGTGTTGGGCTGCTCGTCGCTGGCGTTGACCTTCACCCACACGTAGTGGGCATCGCGGAAGCGACGCAGGTCGCCGTTGCCTTCCACCACGTCGTCCAGCGCCCGGCAGCGCTCACAGGCGGCGTTGCCGACCTCCAGCAGGATCCGCTTCTTGCCACGCTGGGCTTCCACCTTGGCGGTGGCCAGGTCGTCGGCGGGGTTGCGGGCCGGGTCGAACTGCGCGCCGAGCCCGGCGATGGCGGCGATGTCCGCCGCCACCGGGGTGTTGCCCGAGGCCACCGGTTCGCTGGGGTCAGCAACCGGTGGCTCGGTGGGTCGGGTATCCAGGGGCTGCGTGGGCTCGGCGGCGGCAGGCGGTTGCGGTTGCGAACAGGCGCCGATCAGCGCCGCACAGACCACCACCATTGCACCACCGAGCTTGCTGCGCATGCCTTCTACCCTCTCATCATTACTTGACGCCGTGCATCAGCTTGTTGATCAGCGGGGCGATCAGGAACAGCACCACGCCGGAGCCGATCAGGGCCCAGAACCCGAAGGTATACCCCTTCAGGGCCGACTCGACCGTCATGCCGCCTTCACCACTGACCACGCCGGCGAAGATGCCCGACAGGTTGTTGCCGATGCCGGTGGACAGGAACCAGCCACCCATGCCGAAGCCGACCAGGCGCACCGGGGCCAGCTTGGTCACCATCGACAGGCCGATCGGCGACAGGCACAGCTCACCCACGGACTGGATGACGTAGACCATGAACAGGGTCCAGAACGGGATCTTGCCGTCAACGACCATCTGCGACAGGGCGAACATCAGCAGGGCGAAGGCGGCGCCGTTGAACAGCAGGCCCAGGCCGAACTTGCGCGGGATGGACGGATTGGCGCGGCCCATGGCCACCCAGATCCAGGCGATGACCGGTGCCAGGGTGATGATGGCCACCGAGTTGACCGACTGGAACCACGCGGTCGGGAAGGTCCAGTCACCGAACTGGCGGTTGACGATGTTCTCGGCCAGGAAGGTGAACGAGCTGCCGGCCTGTTCGAAGAACATCCAGAACATCACGTTGAAGGCGAAGATGATCAGCATGGCGATCACGCGGTCGCGCTGCACCTTGCCTTCGCGGATGCCCTCGACCAGCAGCAGGACGGCCAGCGCGGTGAACATCGCACCCAGGATCCAGGCCAGCGCGGTGGCGCCGGTAGCCAGCAGGAAGTACGCCACCGGGATGGCGACCACGGCACCGGCCAGCACCATGATGATGCGGCCGAAGCCTTCAGCGCCGGCCGGCGGTGCACCGATGCCCTTCAGGCCGGCGCGACCGATGTAGAACCACACCAGCGAGATCAGCATGCCCACGCCAGAGGCGATGAACACGACCTTGTAGGACGGCATCGCGTCGGTACCGAACACCTTGCGGGCCAGGTACTCGGTCAGCACCGGGGCGATCATCGCGCCGATGTTGATGCCCATGTAGAAGATGGTGAAGCCGGAGTCGCGGCGCTCGTCCTTCAGGCCGTACAGCTTGCCGACCATGGTCGAGATGTTGGGCTTGAACAGGCCGTTGCCTACGATGATCGTGGCCAGGCCAAGCTTGAAGATGTGCTCCTGCGGCAGCGAGATCATGAACAGGCCGGCGGCCATGATGATCGCGCCGGTCAGGATCGAGCGCTGGTAGCCCAGTACCCGGTCGGCCACGTAGCCACCGAAGATCGCCGCGGCGTATACCAGGGCCAGGTAGGCGCCATAGATGCGGCTGGCGTCGCCTTCACCGGCAGCGCTGCCGTTGTAGAACTGGGCGACGATGTACAGCACCAACGCCCAGCGGATGCCGTAGAACGCAAAGCGCTCCCAGAACTCGGTCATGAACAGCATCCACAACGGGCGCGGGTGGCCCAGCGTGGTCTTGAAGTCCGGCAGCGCCGGCTCTGGGGTGTTCGCAGTGGCGTTTACGCTCATGCGGATTTCCTGGTTCGGTGGATGACGAGCACGTCCGCTGTGCAGTTGGAGCAACGCGCGAGGATCACCGACTTCTGCCGTTCACGTCAAATACACGCCGTTTGAGGCAGGTGCCAGCCTGCTCGCTGAACTTGCATCTGAAACGATCCAGCCAATGGCCGGGGTCCAAGCTGAATGGGGGTCAGCCCAGTTCTGCCGGGGGTGCCGCCTGCAGGCTGGTGCGCACCTGGAACAGTTCGGGGAAGAAGGTCAGCTCCAGCGCCTTGGCCAGGAAGCCCACGCCGGACGAGCCGCCGGTGCCGCGCTTGAAGCCGATCACGCGCATCACCGTGCGCATGTGTCGGAATCGCCACAGCTGGAAGGCGGTCTCCAGGTCCACCAGGTCCTCGCACAGCGCGTACTCGCGCCAGTAGCGATCGGTGTCCTGGTAGATGCGTTCGAAGACCGGCTGCAATGCGTCGTCAGCCACGTGCGGCTGGGTCCAGTCGTGGGCCTCGTAGACCGCCGGCACGGCATGGCCGAAGCGGGCCAGGTACTTCAGGAATTCCTCGTACAGGCTCGGCGCCTCCAGCACGGTGCGCAGCTGCGCCTGCCCGGCCGGGTCGTGCTCGAACACCTGCAGCATCTGCGCGTTCTTGTTGCCCAGCAGGAACTCGATGTAGCGGTACTGCAGCGACTGGAAGCCCGACGATGGGCCCAGCACGTCGCGGAAACCCATGTATTCGGACGGGGTCAGCGTTTCCAGCACCGACCACTGCTCGGTCAGCTGGCGCAGCACCTGCTTGCTGCGCGCCAGCACCTTGCGGCACTGCCAGACTTCATCGCGCTGCAGGAAGCCGATCGCCGCACGCAGTTCGTGGCCGAGCAGCTTCAGCCACAGCTCCGAGGTCTGGTGCTGGATGATGAAGAGCATCTCATCGTGGTGCGGCGGGTTGGACAGCGGCTGCTGCGCGCTGAGCAGCTGGTCCAGCCGCAGGTAGCCGCCGTAGGTCAGGCTTCCCTGCAGGTCGGTGTGGATGCCGGCTTCGAGATCGCGTTGGTTGTTGTCGACGGACATGGGCGGGACCAGATCGGGGGCGGCAAGGGTAGCGCGTTGCCGCCGCGCTGGCAGCCGCCGGGTCCATACCGGGGCGTGCGGTGCCCCGTGGAGCATTGGCCGATGCGGGGCCTGCGCGTGGAACCGATCGGGTCGTTGCGCCAGCAGTCAGCCAGAGGCGTATTCTGATGCTTTGCAGCAACGACTGAATACGTTGTTGTTATTGGCCCCCCACCCGCCGGCAGGGGTAAAACAGGGCGTTGCCGTGTTGCGGCGCAGGAAGGCTATTCCGTACGCGTTCCTTAACATGGCGATTCATATCATTTGTAACTTCTCTGTCGAAGGTGCAGTACGCAATGACGGTTGCCGCTGAATTCAAGATCGAATACCTGCAGTACCTGGATACGGACGGCAAACTCGTCCGCGATGACCTGCCCGCGTCGCTGCGCGACCCCCAGGTCCTGGTACCGCTGTTCAAGCAGATGCTGTTCGTACGTACGTTCGACAGCAAATCCATCGCACTGCAGCGCACCGGCAAGCTGGGCACCTATGCCGCCTGCCTGGGCCACGAAGCCGCGCACGTGGGTATCGGCGCGGCGATGCAGAAGGACGACGTGTTCGCGCCTTCGTACCGCGAGTATGGCGCGATGTTCATGCGTGGCGTGCGCCCGCACGACGTGCTGATGTACTGGGGCGGCGACGAACGCGGCAACGATTACGGCGGCAACGCGGCCAAGGACTTCCCGTTCTGCGTGCCGATCTCCACCCAGTGCCTGCATGCCGCAGGCGCCGCGCTGAAGTTCAAGCTCAACAAGGAACCGCAGATCGCCGTGGCGGTGTGCGGCGACGGCGGCAGCTCCAAGACCGACTTCTACGCGGCACTGAATTCGGCCGGCGCCTACAAGCTCCCGCTGATCCTGTGCATCGTCAACAACGGCTGGGCCATCTCGGTCCCGCGTTCGGCCCAGACCGGTGCCGAAACGCTGGCGCAGAAGGGCCTGGCTGGCGGCCTGCACTGCCTGCAGGTGGACGGCAACGACCTGATCGCCGTGCTGGCTGCCATGGAGCAGGCGCGCGAACGTGCGCTGGCCGGCGACGGTGGCACCGTGCTGGAACTGATGACTTACCGCCTGTCCGACCACACCACCGCCGATGACGCGCGCCGCTACCGCGACGATGCTGAAGTGAAGGATGCCTGGCAGCGCGAGCCGATGCTGCGCCTGCGCAAGTACCTGATCAACGCCGGTGTGTGGAGCGAGGATGAGGAAAGCGCCTGGGTCGCCGAGTGCGGCAAGCGCGTGGACGAGGAAGTGAACCTGTACCTCAACACGCCGGTGCAGCCGGTCGAGGCGATGTTCGACTTCCTGTATGCCGATCCGCCGCCGGACCTGCTGGCCCAGCGTGCCCAGGCGATCGCCCTGGAGAAGCGCCATGGATGAGATCAAGAACGGCGCGCCCGGCGCGCACACCAACGCCGCCGACAGCGCTGCGGTCGCGCGCGGAGAAGAGAGCATGACCACCACCCCGATCACCCTCATCGAAGCCATCACCCAGGCGCTGGCCTGGGAGCTGGAACACGACCCGTCGGTGCTGGTGCTGGGCGAGGACGTGGGCGTCAACGGCGGCGTGTTCCGCGCCACCGCCGGGCTGCAGCAGCGCTTCGGCTCGGACCGCATCCTCGATACCCCGCTGGACGAAACCACCATCGCCGGCCTGACCATCGGCCTGGCCGCACAGGGCATGAAGCCGGTGGCCGAAGCCCAGTTCGACGGCTTCATGTACCCGATGGTCGACCATATCGTCTGCCACGCGGCACGCCTGCGTTACCGCACGCGTGGCCGCCTGCACTGCCCGATGGTGCTGCGCGTGCCGTGGGGCGGTGGCATCCGCGCGCCGGAACACCACAGCGAAGCCAACGAGGCGATCTTCACCAACGTGCCGGGCCTGCGCGTGGTGCTGCCGTCGTCGCCGCAGCGTGCCTATGGCCTGCTGCTGGCCGCGATCCGCGAGCCGGATCCGGTGATCTACATGGAGCCCAAGCGCATCTACCGCCAGTACAAGGAAGTGGTCGTCAACGACGGCGAAGCCTTGCCGCTGGACGTCTGCTTCGTGCTGCGCGACGGCACCGACGTGACCCTGGTGACCTGGGGCGCGCAGGTGAAGGAAGCGCTGGAAGCGGCGGACAAGCTGGCCGGTGAAGGCATCAGTGCCGAAGTCATCGACGTGGCCACGCTGCGTCCGCTGGACTTCGCCACCATCGCCGAATCGGTGGCCAAGACCGGCCGCTGCGTGATCGTGCAGGAGGCCCCGAAGACCGCGGGCTTCGGCGCCGAGATCGCCGCGCGCCTGGCCGAGGAATCGATCTACGACCTGCTGGCCCCGGTCGAGCGCGTCACTGGCTACGACACCCACATTCCGCTGTTCCGCCTGGAAATGAAGTACCTGCCGAGCGTTGAGCGGATCGTGGCTGCGGCCAAGCGCGCGGTGGCGGCCGGCTGACATGCGGGCCCGCCTTATGGGGGCTTACCGTAGCCAGTATCCCAACCCGCTCCGGTTCCACACCGGCCAGATCGTCGAAGTAGGTGTCCGTGACGAGGAATGGCCGGCGTTTGCCTGGGTACGCACCAACGATGGGCGCGCTGGATGGGCGCCCATCGCCTGGTTGCAGCTGCTGGACGAGGGTCGCGCCGAAGCGCTGTGCGACTACGACGCCCGCGAGCTGGATGTGGAAAGCGGCGAGATGGTGAAGCTTCATCACGAACACGGCGGGTGGTGGTGGTCCGAGCGCGCCAATGGCGCGACGGGCTGGCTGCCGGCCCGCGAACTGGAACTGCTGGAAGAGAACTGCAAATGAGCCAGACCAAGAACTTCAACCTGCCCGACCTGGGCGAAGGCCTGCCGGACGCGACCATCGTCGAGTGGTTCGTCAAGGAAGGCGATGTGATCAAGCTGGACGAGCCGCTGGTGTCGATGGAGACCGCCAAGGCCGTGGTGGAAGTGCCCTCGCCGTTCTCCGGCAAGGTGCTGAAGCTGTCCGGCGGCGCCGGCGACATCATCCCGACCGGCTCGGTGCTGGCCAGCTTCGAACTGGACCCGAACCTGCCGCAGCGAGCCGATGGCCAGGACACCGGCCACAGCCATGGCCACGCTGCACCGGCGGCCGCACCGACCCCGCCGCCGCTGCCGGCTGCGGCCGCTCCGGTTGCCGCCGAGGAGGCCAAGCCCGCCGCGGCCGAGCGCGATGACGCCGGTACCGTGGTCGGCGCGATGCAGAGCTCCAATGCCGTGCATGCCGAACAGGCGCTGGCCGTCGGTGGCGTCAAGGCCGTGCCGGCCGTGCGTGCGATGGCGCGCAAGCTGGGCGTGGACCTGAGCCGCGTGGCCGCTACCGGCACCGATGGCGCGGTGACCATGGCCGACGTCAAGCAGGCTGCCGCCAACGGCAGCGCCAAGCTCGGCGCTGCTCCGGCACCGGTTGCCGCTGCTGCCTATGCCGCGCCGGCCCCGGCGCAGGTGTCTGCCCCCGTGCAGAGCGAAGCCCGCACCCCGCTGTCCGCCGCCGGCAAGCCGATGCGTACCCAGCCGCCCGGCGTGGTCGCCAAGGGCCAGCCGGAACCGCTGAAGGGCGTGCGCCGCAACATGGCCCGCGTGATGGCCGATGCGCACAGCAAGGTCGTGCCGACCACGCTGAACGACGACGCCGACATCCATGCCTGGCTGCCGGGCAACGACGTCACCGCCCGCCTGGTGCGTTCGATCGTGGTCGCCGCGCAGAAGGTGCCGGCGATGAACGCCTGGTTCGACGGTGAAGCGCTGACCCGTACCCTGCACGCGCAGGTGGACATCGGCATCGCCGTGGACACCGACGACGGCCTGTTCGTGCCGGCCCTGCGCAACGCCGACATGCTCGACGCACGCGGCATCCGCGAAGGCGTCAACCGCCTGCGCGAGCAGGTGGAATCGCGTTCGATCGCGGCGTCGGAACTGAGTGGCTACACCATCTCGCTGTCCAACTTCGGCATGTTCGCCGGCCGCTACGCGACCCCGGTCGTGGTGCCGCCGTGCGTGGCCATCGTCGGTGCCGGCCGAGCCCGCCACCAGATGACCCCGGTGATGGGCGGCGTGGAAGCGCACAAGGTGATCCCGCTGTCGGTCACCTTCGACCACCGCGCAGCCACGGGTGGTGAAGCTGCCCGCTTCCTGCGCGCGATGATGGACGACCTGGCACTGGCCAGCTGATCAGCCACCTGACCGGTGGGTGCCAACCGTTGGTTGGCACATGACTTGGAGAGAACGCCGGGCATTGCCCGGCGTTTTTTTTCCGGCATCCACGCATGGCGTGGATCTACACAATGCGGGCGATCAATCGCGCGCGACCATGCCTTCGGCGCGGCTGTACACACGCAGCCGGTGGCCATCAGGGTCGGCACCGACGAAGGTGTGGCCGAACTCCAGCGTCACCGGCGACTGCAGGATCTGCACGCCGAGCCCACGCCACGCATCGTGCATCTGCTGCACGGCCTCGGGGTTTGCGACCACCATCGCCAGTTCGGCGGCGCCAGCCTGCGCAGACACCGGCGGTTGCACGCCGTCACGTTGCCACAGGCCGAGTGCGGCGCCATCGCCGAGCAGGAACAGGGCGAAGCCAGGCGACTGCTCGACCGGCGGTTTGCCGAGGATGCCGCTGTAGAAGGTGGCGCTGGTGGCGACGTCGCGCACGTACTGCAGCAGGGTGCTGGGCGTGAACATGGGGAAGCTCCGTTGTTGGGAGCGATCATGGTGGTACGAGCCTGCTGACAGATTCTGTCAGTAGCGGCGAGCGTGCTCTACTGCTGTCGCTCCTGCCCTGGTAGAGGCCGAGCCTGCTCGACTGCCGTTGCCACTGCCCTGGTAGAGGTCGAGCTTGCTCGACTGCTGTTCGCGAAGATCAAAGGCGGTCGAGCAAGCTCGCCCCCTACCAGGAGCAAAGTGCGAAGGCCGCCCTCCCCCAGAGGCAGGAAGCAGAACGCAGCAGCAGTCGAGCGGACCCGACGCTACGAACGGTCCAGCCAGTCCGGCGCGATGCCCTGCGCCTTCTGCCAGCGCCGCAGCAGCGTGGCGCGTGGTACGAGGTAGTGCTCCTCCAGCACGCGCACCTGGCGGATGCGATCCAGGCGGAAATGGCGAAAATCCTCGCGGCGCTCACACCACGCCGCCAGCATCGGCACCTCATCGAAGTAGCCCAGCGCGAACGGCCAGACGATGCGCTCGCTGCGCTGGCCGTGCGCGTCCTCGTAGCCGAACTTCAGGCGCTGCTGTGAACCGACAGCCTCTCGCACGGCCTGCAGACGAGCAGGGGGAACCTTGGCCGCCGCACGCGAAGGGCCCACCCGCAGGCCACTGTCACGCAGGGCCTCGCGCCGCGCTGCGGGCAACACATGGGCGATGCGCGCCAGGGCATCGCGTGCGGCTTCGGCCAACGCGGGTTCGGTACGGGCCGCAACCCAGCGCAGGCCCAGCACCAGTGCGTCGATCTCGGCCGGTGGCAGGGTCATCGGCGGCAGGGTATCGCTCGGCGTCAGCTGGTAGCCGACGCCGGCCTCGCCGCGCAGGTCGGCGCCCTGCTCGCGCAGGGTTTCGATATCGCGGTACAGCGTGCGCAGGCTGACTCCCAGCGCGTCGGCCAGCACCTGGCCGGCCACCGGCCGCCGATGGCGGCGCAGCAGCTGTTGGAGCTGGGTCAGGCGCAGCGCACGCGACATCAGCCGGCCAGTGCGCTCGATGCCACCACGTGCTCACCCGGTTGCGGGGCCAGCGCGGCCTCGACCAGCGCCTTGGCGATCTCGCTCGCCGGGTTGATCCGCCACGCCCGTGGCAGTGCCGGCCCCAGCACGCCCAGCACCTTCAGCGCGAGACGCTCACCGCGCCGCACCTCGTTGCGCTCGCCACCGATCAACCCTGGGCGGACCAGGGTCAACGAGGTGAAGCCCAGCGCGCGCAGATCGCGCTCCAATTCACCCTTCACCCGGCTGTAGAAGATCGACGACCGCGGATCGGCACCGGCTGCGGAATTCAGCACATAGGTCTGCGCACCCTGCGCCTGCGCCAGACGGGCGAACGCCAGCGGGTAATCATGGTCGATGCGATGGAAGGCCTCGCGGCTGCCAGCCTGGGCAATGGTGCTGCCGAGCGCGCAGATGACCGCGTCCACGCCCGCCCACCCGGCTGCGGCAGGCAGCGCATCGAAGGCCAGTACCGGGTTCTCCAGCTTCCCGTGGGCTGCGCCCAACGGGCGACGGGTCGGGGCGATCACGGCGCTGCAGCGCGGGTCGTCAAGCAGCCGGGGCAGGGTCAGCCCACCGACCAGGCCGGTCGCCCCCAGCAACATCACGCGCATCACCACCTCCACTGCGGCATCCTGTCGCCCATCCTAGCCGTTCAAGCCGTCGGCGGCCGCGCCGATATGCTGGAACCAGTCCCTGCCAGCCCCCAGGATTCGCTCCATGACGGACCAGCCCGACCACCACCCTGCCCCCGGTACCGCCCTTGGGCCGCCGGCACGCGTGCGCGCGGTGGTGGACGATGGGCTGGGCGACCGCGTGGTGCTGCAGGGCGGCGGTGGCGTGGCGCTGCAGCAGCTGTTCGCCGGTGCCGACGCGCCGGAACCGCTGCTGGCCGCGTTCGCCAACGGCATGGCCACCCTGCCCGGCGAGCTGGGCGACATGGGCGACCGCCTGCAGTCGGCGCAGGCCAGTGCCGATTGGCCGCGCTACGGGCGCGCGATGCGCCAGTTGATCGACAAATACATCCGCACCATCGAACAGCATTCGCCGGATGGGCAACCCGAAAGCCTGCGCCTGTCCGAGCAGCTGCGGCTGCTGCTGGGCGGCGCGGTGGTGGCGCTGCTGCAGCACGACCCGGACCTGCGCGAACAGGCGCAGGCACTGGCCATGCACCTGCGCCAGTGGCAGCCAGGCACGGCGCTGGAACCGATCGAGCAGGGCGTGCGCGAACTTGGCCACCAGGTCGGCGTGCGTGCCGAGAGCTGGCAGGAGCAGCAGGCACTGCTGCTGGAGCTGTTCGCGCTGCTGCTGGAGAACGTGAGCGAGCTGCTGGATGACCGCAGCTGGCTGCAGGGCCAGATCGCCGCGGTACGCCAGCTGCTGGACGGGCCGTTGGAAGCTGAGGCGGTCGAGCGCACCCGCGCCGAACTGCGCGAAGTGATCTACAAGCAGGGCCTGCTGCGCCAGGGCATCGACGATTCGAAGGCGGCGATGCGCGGGCTGATGGGCGAGTTCATCGAGCGCATGGATGGCATGGCCACCAGCACCGGCGAGTACCACGATCGCATCGGCAGCTACGCACTGCAGCTGCGCGAGGCGCGCAGCATCGCCGACCTCAACCAGCTGCTGCAGGACGTGATGCGCGACACCGGCAAGGTGCAGCAGCAGGCCGCGCAGGCGCGCGATCACCTGGCCAACGCACGGCAGGAAGTGGAGCGTGCCGAGCAGCGCATCGCCGAGCTGGAGCAGGAACTGCGCGCGGCCGGTGACCTGGCACGCATCGATCCACTGACCCAGGCGCTGAACCGCCGCGGCCTGGACGAACTGCTGCAACGCGAGCTGGCCCGTGCCGCACGCAACAACTCGCCGCTGGGCGTGGCGGTGATCGATCTGGATGATTTCCACCAGACCAACGATGCACATGGTCATGCCGGTGGCGATGCACTGCTGCAGCACCTGGTGGCCGTCTGCAAGCTGCTGCTGCGCGCCACCGATGGCATCGCGCGGCTGGGCGGCGACGAGTTCGTACTGGTGCTGCCGGAAACCCAGGGCGCCGACAGCATGGCCACGGTGCAGCGCCTTCAGCGTTCACTGGCGCATCGCGTGCTGACCGTGCAGGACCGGCGCGTACCGGTGCATTTCAGTGCCGGGCTGGCGCAATGGCAACCCGGCGACGACACCGAGGCCCTGCTGCGCCGTGCGGATGACGCGTTGTATGCGGCCAAGCGACAGGGCAAGAACCGCGTGCAGGCAGGCTGACCGTCCGGACCGCAGCAAACTACGTTGGTAGGTGCCAACCTTGGTTGGCACACGCAGAAACAAAGCGCCGACCAAGGTCGGCCTCTACCCGGCGACCCGCCGGCGATGATCCCGACCACCCTGAACCGCTTTGGTAGGTGCCAACCTTGGTTGGCACACGCAGGAAACAAAGCGCCGACCAAGGTCGGCCTCTACCCGGCGACCCGCCGGCGATGATCCCGACCACCCTGAACCGCTTTGGTAGGTGCCAACCTTGGTTGGCACACGCAGAAACAAAGCGCCGACCAAGGTCGGCCTCTACCGGGGAACCCGCCGGCGACGATGCCGACCACCTTGAACCGCTTTGGTAGGTGCCAACCTTGGTTGGCACGCGTGGGAAACAAAGCGCCGACCAAGGTCGGCCTCTACCGGGGAACCTGCCGGCGACTACTTGCCGCGCAGCTTCTGGAACCCGGTCACCGCCGCCAGCACGATGGCGCCGGCGATGATGCCCACCACCATGTTGCCCGCCGCGCTGACCAGCCAGCCCCACTGGCCCTCGCCGCCCAGCGCCTGTACTGCGTGGTGCAGCGCCGGCACGTTGTGCACCAGGATGCCGCCGCCGACCAGGAACATGGCAATGGTGCCGGCCACCGAAAGGAACTTCATCAGCCACGGTGCCGACGCGACCAGGCCGCGACCGAAGGCGGCAACAGCCCCACCCTTGCGCGACAGGTACAGGCCCACGTCATCCAGCTTGACGATGCCCGCCACCAGCCCATAGACGAAGACCGTCATCGCCAGTGCAACCACGGCCAGCGTGACCAGCTGGTTGGTGAACGATGCGGTGGCGACCACGCCCAGGGTCAGTACGATGATCTCGGCCGAAAGGATGAAGTCGGTGCGGATCGCACCCTTCACCTTGTCCTTCTCCCACGCGACCATGTCCACCTGCGCGTCGGCCAGCGCCTTGCGGCGTTCGGTCTGGCGCTCGGCATCGTCGTCGGCCGAATGCAGGAAGCGGTGCGCCAGCTTCTCCACGCCCTCGAAGCACAGGAAGGCACCACCGATCATCATCAGCGGCACGATCAGGGGCACGTTCCAGCCGCGGCTGTGCAGCCAGGTTTCCAGCGCACTGATCGCCAGGGCCGCCGGCACCAGGATCACCTTGTTGACCAGCGAGCCCTTGGCCACCGCCCACACCACCGGCAGTTCGCGGTTGGCGTTGACCCCGGTGACCTGCTGCGCGTTCAGCGCCAGATCGTCACCGAGCACGCCGGCGGTCTTCTTCGCGGCGACCTTGGTCAGCACCGAGACATCGTCGAGCAGGGTGGCGATATCGTCGAGCAGGGCGAACAGGCTGGCACCGGCCATGGGGCGTCCAAGAAAGGGAATAGGCGGATTCTGACCGATCCGGTGTGGACTGCGGAAGACACCGGGTTCACCGCATGCCCACCGCCCCCCGGCGACACTGCGGAATCCGGACATTGCCGGCCCGCAGCCGGCGCTACCTGTCTTCGTCGCATGGGAGTCCCGCTTGAGCAATCCGTCCGCCGCCAATGGCAATCCCCCGCTGGTCAAAGGCATGAGCCGGCGCAGCCAGATCCTGCGCCTGCTGATGCGCTACCGCCATTCGGGCGTGTTCTCGGGCATGAACCTGGATGCGGCAAGCAACCAGGCCGACGTGCCCGCCGACGGCAATCCGGAACAGTTCGTCAGCGACCTGGAAGCGTTGGGGCCGACCTTCGTCAAGCTGGGCCAGATGCTGTCCACGCGGCCGGACATGGTGCCGGTGGAGTTCGCCACGGCGCTGGAGCGCATGCAGGAGAAGGTGGCGCCGATCCCGGTCGAGCGCATCCACGCGATCATCGAGCAGGAACTGGGCGTAGGGGTGAACAAGCTGTTTGCCTCGTTCGATCCCGAGCCGTTGGGCTGTGCTTCGATCGCGCAGGTACATCGCGCGGTGCTGCACGATGGCCGCCAGGTGGCGGTGAAAGTGCAGAAGCCCGAAGTGGCCGCACAGCTGCGCTCGGACCTGGAGGCACTGCGCAGCTTCGCGCTGGCCGCCGACCACCTGACCCAGGTGGGTCGCCGCGTGCGGTTGCGCGACTGGCTCAACGAGTTCGCCAAGACCCTGATGCAGGAGCTGGACTACCACGCCGAGGCCGAGAACCTGGCGCGCTTCGGACGGCACCTCCGGCCGTTCCGCCGGCTGTGGGTGCCGCAACCGATCTGGGACTACAGCAGCCAGCGCGTGCTGACGATGGAGCTTGCCACCGGCGTGCGCGTGGATGCGATCTCCGGCGTACGCCGCACCGAGCAGGACATGGACCCGTTGGCGGCGGCGCTGATCCGCGGCTACCTGGACCAGATCTTCGTGCATGGCGAGATCCATGCAGACCCGCACCCGGGCAACCTGCGGGTGATGCCCGACGGCCGGCTGGCGATCTTCGACCTGGGCATGGTCGCGCACATGCCGCCGCGCCTGCGCGAGCGTCTGCTGAAGATCCTGTTCGCGGCGGTCGACGGCCGTGGCGAGGAAGTGGCCGATGACCTGATCAGTATCAGCACGCGGCTGGAGGCCTTCGATGAAGAGCGCTACCTGCGCGAAACCGGTCAGCTGATCGCGCGCTATGCGGCCAGTGGCAGCTTCTCCGAAGGCCGCGTGGTGCTGGACATGGTGCGCATCGCCACCGCCTGCGGCCTGCGCACGCCGCCGGAACTGAGCCTGCTCGGCAAGGCCCTGCTCAACCTGGAAACCGTGTGCCGGCTGCTGGCGCCAGAGCTGGACACGCGCCGCATCGTCGAGCGCCAGCTGCAGCACGTGATGCGTGCGCGCCTGAAGAAGTCGCTGTCTGCAGCCAACATCGCCAGCGAGGCGATGGAGCTGCAGCAGCTGCTGCGTGATGGGCCGCGCAAGCTGTCGGACATCATGGCGCTGCTGGCCGAGAACCGCCTGCAGATGAAGGTCACCGGCCTGGAAGAATCGCGGCTGATGGAGAACCTGCAGAAGATCGCCAACCGCGTGGCGGCCGGCATCATCAGCGCCGCATTGATCATGGCCGCCGCGATGATGATGAGGATCGACACCGGCTGGCACCTGTTCGGTTACCCGCTCATCGCCCTGATCCTGTTGTTCATCGGCGTGGTGCTCGGCCTGGGCATCGTAACCAGTGCATTGCTGTTCGACCGTCGTGCGCGGGCACGCGAAGAACGCGGGCATCGCTAGCGCATCTACGAAAACGCCCGTATTCATGCAGTTTTTAATGCAATCCAGCTGCCCCTTTCACGCTCGTTTTACCTTCTGAGCGCGATTACGCGCGCGTCATTTCAACAAACATTTCAGTCAGGTTCGTGCATGCACTATCGGGTCATCGGCCTGTCACATGCATGTGCTTGCGGCAGCGCCGGTCGGATGGACACGCGTCGGTACGACGTCCATCACCACCACCCCGTCACTGCCGAAGCTGCCTATGCTCTGGATACTGCTGCTGTCGTTGTTGCTGTTGTGCTGGTTGTTCCTCGCGTCCGACAAGTGGGTGTGGTGGAAGGCCGGCGCGTTCTCGCTGCTGCTGCTCATGCTCAGCGCGTGGTGGCTGATCGACAAGCTGTCCGGTGATGGGCTCAATGCCGCCACCCTGTACCACCTCGGCGCCGACATGGAAGGTGCCGGTGTCTCCGACTTCAAGGGCTACATCGCCGGCTTCGTCGTGTTGGCGCTGGTCTCGCTGCTGCCACTGTTCGCCACACGGGTGAAGCGCTGGCGCCGGCCCGGCCACGGTGGCGCGTTGTTCGCCGGTTTCGCGGCCGTGTGGGTGGCCACGATCATGATCAGCCCGCTGGCCCGTGACGGCCAGCGCCTGTACCAGCAGCTGCGCCCGGTCGACTTCGCCCGCATCGCCCCTGAGTACCAGGTGCCGACGCAGCCGCTGCAGCGCCCGCGCAACATCGTCTGGATCTACGGCGAAAGCCTGGAACGCACCTATCTGGACGAGGCCGTGTTTCCCGGCCTGATGCCCAACCTCAACCGCTTGGCGTCCGAGTCGCTGGACGTGCGTGGGCTGGCCTCGGCCGAAGGCAGCGGCTGGACCATCGCCGGCCTGGTGTCGTCGATGTGCGGCGTGCCGCTGACCACCTCGCAGGGCGATGAAAACAGCATGGACCGCATGGGCAGCTTCCTGCCCAAGGCGGTCTGCCTGGGCGACTACCTGAAGCAGCAGGGCTACACCAACCACTATCTGGGGGGTGCCAACGGCCAGTTCGCCGGCAAGGGCCAGTTCCTGGCCAGCCACGGCTTTGATGAAGTGCATGACCTCGCTTGGTTCAAGCAGCAGAAGAAGATCGGCCGCATCCACTACTCGGCCTGGGGCGTGCACGACGACGTGCTGCTGGATACCGCCTACCAGCGCTTCGAACAGCTCTCGCGCGCCGGTTCACCGTTCATGCTGACCACGTTGACCATGGACACCCACCACCCGGCGGGCCACCTGCCGGTATCGTGCAAGGGCGAGCGCTACCAGAGCCAGTACGGCAACATCAACATGCTCAACGCGCTCAAGTGCAGCGACCGGCTGATCTCGCAGCTTGTGCAGCGCATCCAGGCCAGCCCGTACGGCAAGGACACGCTGATCGTGATCGCCTCCGACCACCTGGCGATGCCCAACGATCTGACCCACATCCTGACCCGGCAGAAGCGCGAGAACCTGCTGCTGTTCCTGGGCGATGGCATTGCCCCGCAGCAGCTCAGCGCCGACGCCGGCACCACCCTGGATTCGGGTGCGACCCTGCTCAGCCTGCTGGACCCGAACCTGAAGACGATGGGCTTTGGCCGCTCGCTGATCGACAGCCAACGCGCACCCAGCGCCAGCGTGGCGGCCCGGCGCGATGGTGGCCGCGACTACCCGCAGTACCTGGCCTTCGCCCGCTCACTGTGGCTGGGCGAACCGACCCGCGAACTGAAGATCGATGGCGATGACCAGGTGGTGGTCGGCCTGCAGCACGTGCAGCCACCGGTGCTGCTGGAGTACGGCAAGGACTGGGGGCTGAAGTCGGTCTACCTGGAGAACACCTCGCGCCAGTTCGATGACGCGGATCCGGACAACACGCTGGCCTATGTTGATCGCTGCACCGCATTCGAGGACGGTTCGGCCGACGGCGACTGGTGTGCGCTGCTCGTCAACCGCGACAACGGCATCAAGCTGTACCGCGACAATGACCTGCGCGGCGGCATCGCGGTCGATGCACCGCTGGACGCATTCCAGGGCCCGCGCCCGAGCGTGCGCCAGGCGCACATGATCACCCAGAAGGGCCGCCGCACCCGTGCCGGCCAGTACATGCTGCAGCTGGTGGCGAGCACGCGCCCGGATCGCGGTTTCTGGATCGAGGCGGTGTCCTCGCAGCGCAAGGTGGTGCTGGCCCAGCAGTGGGTGCAGCCCGATGCCGACGGCAAGATCAACGTGTCGTTCGGGCTGGACCACGAAGTGGATGATCTGGAGATCCGCGCGTGGTTGAACCATGCCGAGAAGCTGGCGGTGGATACGTTCGCACTGGTGCCCTCGCGCAGCCGACCACGGGGATAGGGTTCTTTGCAGGGCTGCGCCCTGCACCCGTGGTAGTGCCGGCCGCTGGCCGGCAACCTCAGAAGCAACGGCAACAGCGTGCAATCCGTAGTTTGGCGGGGCGGTGTCGACCTTGGTCGACACACTCTGTCAGATATCGAAAATCAAGATGGGGTCAGATCCGTTTTCCTCCGGAAAACGGATCTGACCCCAAGAGCATTTCCGACAGATTGCGGGAAACTGTCGAAGCCGGGGTGGGTCCGGTCGCGGGAGTGTCCGCGGCATGGATGCCGCGGCCAAGCCCCCATGGGTGAGGGCGCTTTGCTTGCGAAGCACTGCTTCGCAAGCGCCCGAACGCACAGCCGCCAGCGGCTGGGCCGGCCTGGGGGTTTACGGCGTCTCCCGCAACCGGTCCCACCCCGCCATCCCGCAGGAAATCAGCTGTTGCTGTTGCTGTTGCTGTTGCTGTTGCTGTTGAAGTTGCCGGCCAGCGGCCGGCACTACCGCGGGTGCAGGGCGCAGCCCTGCAAAACAACCCCTACTCCTGCGGGTCGCGGATGATGTGGATGTCGGTCGGGGTCGACAGCGGAATGTTCCGCTCGGCCAGGATCTGCAGCAGGCTGAAGTACAGATCGCTGCGGGTTGCATACACCTGCCGCGGGCTGGCCACGTACGCGAAACTGTTGATGGTGATCTGGCCACCGGCAATGCTGTCGATGTAGACCGTCGGCGCCGGCTGCTTCAGCACGTTGGTGTGCGCGGTGTACGCATCCAGCAGCGCCTGCCGCAGGTTGCCGACATCAGTGCTGGGCGGCACCGCGAACTGGATCTGGATGCGGCCCTGGTTGTTGCCCATCGTCATGTTGCGCACGGTCTTGGTGACCAGCTCGGAGTTGGGCACGATCAGCGTCGACTTGTCGCCCACCTGGATCTCGGTCGATCGCAGGCTGATGCGGCGGATGTCGCCCTCCTGGTCACCCAGCTTCACCCAGTCGCCGATCTTCACCGGGCGCTCGGCCAGCAGGATCAGGCCGGAGACGAAGTTCTGGGTGATCACCTGCAGGCCGAAGCCAATACCCACCGACAGTGCGCTGACCAGCAGGGCCAGCTTGCTCAGCTGCAGCCCCATCGCCGACAGCGCCCAGATCACCGCGATGATGATGCCCACGTAACGGGCAACGGTGCTCACAGAATTGCGCGCGCCCAGGTCCAGCTCGGTCTTGGGCAGGTAGGTGTCGGTCAGCCAGCGCTGCACCAGCTGGGTGATCGCCAGGCCGGCCAGCAGCGCCAGTACCGCCAACACGATCCCCGCCGGTGCCAGCTTGGTGCCACCGATATCGAATCCGGTCGTGAACAGTGAAGTGAAGCGCTCCACCACCGCGCCGATGTTGCCGAACGGTGCCACCAGCGCCAGCAGCGCGATCAGTACGACGATGGTACGCAGCGCTGCCGACAGCAGCACGCCCGCCTGTTCCAGCCGCGATACGCTCAGGCCGGTGCTGAGCAGGATGGTCTGGCCGACCTTGCTGTCGGCGTTGAGCATCCACGTGCTCAGGTCATCGACGAACTTGAACAGCAACGTCGCGGCCAACACCACGATGCTGCCGCCGATCAATTGCTGGTTCACGAACTTGGCGAAATTCAGGTAGCCCAGCAATGTGGCAATGATGGCGGCCACCACCGCGATGTTACCCGCTACCCGGGCCAGTACCAGCCAGCTGCTGCGGCGCACCGGCGTGGCTGCACCCACGCCATCGGCCTGCGCTTCCAGCTTGGCCTCGGCCTCGGCGGTCTGCCGGCGATGCAGGCGCGCCAGGGTCACCAGCATGGCCATGATCAGGCCGAGGTAAGTCAGCGCAATCAGTCCGTCCAGCGCCACCGTGGTGACGTCGCTGGTGCGCGTGGCCTGGTCCAGGGCCACCAGCACCGTGCTCAGCCAGGCCAGCGCCGCCGCGCCCCAGGCGTATTTGCGCAGCTTCAGCGCGGCGGTGTCGTCCAGGTTCAACAGCCGCCATGACGGGCGCTTGGGCACCAGCAGGCAGGCGCTGAGTGCGGCGATGAAGGCCGCGCGGAACGTTGCGGTCTCCAGGCCGTCGGCCACCACCTGCAGGCGCGGCGCGATTCCATCGATGGCATCCAGCGCCGCCATCAGCACCACCACGGCATAGCCGGGCAGCAGCGTACCGACCAGCAGCAGCCACATGGCCAGGCCGGACCGGCGCAGTCGACCATCGGGCGCACGTTCGGACGCAGCAAAACGGCGCCCCAGCTTGCGCAGCCACAGCCGCAGTGGGAACATCATCACCAGCGCGGCCAGCAGGCCCAGCAACGGCGTGCCCCAGCCATGGGCGCGGATACCGGCGACCAGCGCATCGCGGCCCTGCCCGGCCAATGGCGCAACCCGCGCGATATCGATCGGCAGACGTTCGGCCACCTTGCTCCACAGCGCGGGCGACAACGGCGAGGCCACCTTCTGGCCCAGTTCTTCCGTGCGTTGCGCGGCTCGCTGCTGCTCGATGTCCGCCGCCAGCTGCTGCGCACGCACGGCACTGGCCTTGGCCTGCACCACCGAAGCGGCCAGGCCGTCACGCTGTTTGGTGAGGGTGCGCCGTTGCGCCGCCAGCTCCGGCGGCTCAGCGGCCCCTTCTGCCGGCGTTCCCAGCTGCGCCAGCTGTTCGTTGAGTCGGTCCAGCTGCGGCTGCAGCGCCTTTTCCAGCGCCTCGGCATCGCGCCGTACCTGCGAGGCATTCTCGGACAGCATCGCCAGCGTCTCGGTGGCTTCTGCATCGCCACGCTTGCGCTCCACATCCTTCAGGCTGGAATCGATATCCGCCAGCTGCTGCTTCGGCGTGGGGTCCTCATCCTGCGCCAGCACCGGCGCGGACAGCAGGAAGGCGGTACACAGCAGCAGGACCCACCAGGGCCCCCGTGCACGGATCGATCGCAGGAAAGAAGACACGCAGCCACACCGGTTCGCGCGGACCACCGCGCCTGCGCGCGACTATACGGCAGAGCCGGTCAAGGCCGGATGGGCGGCCCCGCCAGCGTCGCGCATCAGTACTTCAGGCGAAGCTCTTCCACCGTCGGCTGCTGCAGCGCATACCAGTCCTGGAACTCTTCCTCGGTGATCTCATCGGGCGCGTACACCGCCACCGGGTGCCAGTCGTGGTCGGTCGGCAGCGGCTGGCGCGGGCCGGCGCGCAGGCTGTAACTCACACCTTCGTAGTCGACCAGTTCGTCGACCTGCGGCCACTGTTCGCGCGCGAACGCAGATTCACTCTTCAACAGGATCACCTGGTACATCGGCACCTCCACCTCGGTTGGATCAGGAAAACACGGCGCTGGCGGCAGGATACCCCCAGGCCGGTGACAACGGGCGCTCCGCCGGGGCGATGGAACGTTCTGGACACGGCCATCGCCCCGGCTTCACCCGCCCATGGCAAGGCCATCGGCATCGTGGAGGCCCACCCCTGCCACGACCGCCGATGACCGAGCACCCGCCGCTGAAAACCGTCGCCGACCTCAAGCTGCCGCGGTACCTAGGCACCTGGTACGAGATCGCACGCCTGCCGATGCGCCACGAGCCGGAAGGCTGCACCGACGTATCGGCGCACTACACCCTGCTCGACAACGGCAACGTCGGCGTCACCAACCGCTGCCGCATGGACGGCGAGATCGAAGAGGCCACCGGCGAGGCCTGCGCTGTCGACAACGACAGCGCGCGGCTGGAGGTCAGCTTCCTGCCCAAGGGCCTGCGCTGGCTGCCGTTCGCCAAGGGCGACTACTGGGTGATCCAGATCGCCCCGGACTACAGCGTGTCGCTGGTCGGCAGCCCGGATCGCAAGTACCTGTGGCTGCTGGCGCGCGAGCCGCGCCTGGACGCGACCGTGCAGGACCATTATCTGGCGGCGGCCCGCCTGCAGGGCTTCGATCTGTCCGAACTGATCCAGACGCCACATACCGGCAAACCCACAGCCTGAGCCCCACGCACGCATGGACCTGAAAAGCGGTTACCCGTGGTGGGCCGTACGCAACGGACTGATCCAGGCGTTCCCCCCGCTGGAGAAGGATCTGCGCTGCGATGTGCTGGTGGTCGGTGGCGGCATCACCGGCGCGCTGATTGCCGACGAGCTGTCCCACCATGGCCATGACGTGGCCGTGATCGAGCAGCGTGACATCGGCTGGGGCAGCACGGCGGCCAGCACCGCGCTGCTGCAGTACGAGATCGATACCCATCTGCTCGAACTGGCCGAACGCTACGGGCAAGACGCCGCAGCACGGGCGTACCGGGCCTGCGCGGAGGCAATCCCGGCACTGGGCGAAGTGGCACGCGGGTTGAAGGACGTGGATTTCCAGCGCATGGACAGCCTGTACCTGGCCAGCCGCCATCGCGACGTGCCGCGCCTGATGGCCGAAGGTGAGGCGCGGCGCAGCATCGGCCTGGATGCCCGCTGGCTGGACCGCGAAGCGCTTCGCGAGCGTTTCGACGTGGATGCCGGCGGCGCCCTGCTGACCCGCCAGGCGGCGCGGGTCGATCCCTACTGTCTCACCTACGGCCTGCTCAAACGAGTGCGCCGCCGCGGCGGCCATGTGCACGACCGCACCGTGCTGCACACGCTCAAGCCTGGCGCGCAGGGCGTCACCGCGATGACCGAGGCCGGCGCCTCGGTCCGTGCCCGCCACGTGGTCCTGGCCATGGGCTATGCCAACCAGACGTGGCTGGAACAGCGGGTTGCGCGCAACCGCAGCAGCTATGCCTTCATCACCGATCCCATCGAAGCGGACGTGCTCGGCAGGCTGCGCAACACGATGGTGTGGGAAAGCGCCCGCCCGTACCTGTACCTGCGCGCCACCGGCGACCGCCGCCTGCTGGTGGGTGGGCTGGACGACGCCATCGATATCCCCGCCCGGCGCGACCGGCGCGTTGATGGCAAGGCCGGCAAGCTGATGAAGCAGCTGCGGCACTGGTTCCCACGGCTGGATCCGATACCCGCCTTTTCCTGGGCCGGCACCTTCGCCGAAACCGCCGACGGCCTGCCCTTCTTCGGCCCGCACGCGCAGTGGGGACCGCGGGTCCATTTCGCCATGGCCTACGGCGGCAACGGCATCACTTATTCGATGATCGGCGCCCAGCTGCTGCGGGCCCGGATCGAGCGGCGCAAGCATGCGCTGGAAAGGCTGTTCGGGTTCGGGCGGTTGTGACCTGCAGCCGGCCGCGGCCGGCTCTACCCCAATCCGGCGCCGACAGGCATCATTCAAGCAACCCCTGCTAGCGTCGGCCTGTACCGCCGCGAGTTGCGCGGCCACCTGTCCGCTGGAGCGCCGTCATGATCCGCCCCCTGACCCTGCTGCTGTGCCTGGCCCTGCCGGGAACCGTGCTGGCCCAGTCCGCCGCTGGCGCCACTGCGCCGCAGGCTGCCGGCCTGGACTTGACGCTGCCGCAGGCGCCGATGCGCTACCTCAACGACCCGGCCCTGCAGCAGGACCCGCCCGGCACCTATTACGGTGACAAGAGCGGCCCGCGCGTGCACGACGATGCGAAGATCGCCGACGTGACCGACGACAAGGTCAAGGTGTCCGGCAGCTTCACCACCGGCATCGGCTATTCGAAGAACGGCGGCAACAGCCACTACAACGCGGCCACGCTGAACCTGAGCAAGAACTACACCACCGATGAAGGCAAGACCCACGGGGTCAACCTCAACATCCACGTGAGTGAGGGCAAGGGCCCGGGCTTCTTCGGCCCGTATGGCGGCTACTACGGCCGCGGGCCGGGCTGGGATTACCCGCCGCCGTACGGCTGGTAAGCCCCGCGCCAGGCCTGGGCCGACCAAGGTCGGCCACTACCGCTGCGTACACTTGGTAGGTGTCGACCTTGCATGTGCCGGTGGGTGTCGACCTTGGTCGACACGCTCTGCATTCCGTGCCGGCCAGCGGCCGGCACCTACCCGCACACGCATCAATCCAGCCAGCCATCGCGCTCGCTGTGCAGGATGCGGCCGTCATAGCCGCTCAGGCGCACCTCTACCTTCTGGTTGCGGGCATTGCGGGCTTCCAGCGACCAGGTCGCACCATCGCGTTCCAGCGAATGGATCTCGCGCAGGCCATGCGACTGCGCCCGTGCCAGCACCTGCTCGGTAGTCAGCAGCGCGCGGCCGCTGTGCTCATCGAAGATCTCGCCGGTCTTCGGGTCCACGTAGACCTCGCTGAAGCGGCCATCGGCGCGGCTCACGTCAGCCTCCCACAGGCCATCATCGCGTTCGATCTCGTGGATCTGGGTGTAGCCGGCCTTGCGCAGGGTCTGTTCAACCTGGGCCATGCCCAGCGGCGCGGCCTGTACGGCCGGCGCGACGGCAAGCAGGGCAACAGTGGCGAGGGTGAGCGACTTCAACATGGGGGTTCTCCTGTTCGTTGCCGGACCATCCCGGCAACGCCACGATGCATGGCCCGGTTAACAGCGCCTTAGCCGTGGCTGTTAGCCGGCTGTTAGTCATCCCCGCCACACTCGCGCCTGTACCCCTCTCTCTTTCCTTACCCGCATGCTCGCCACCCTGCCCCTGCTGCTGGCCCTGGCCAACGCCCCGACCGCCGCCGCGCCCCTGCAGGACCCGGCGCAGCAGGTCGCGCGTCGCGCCGTGCAGCAGGGCCGCTACGTGCCGCTGGAGAGCGTGGTGCGCGATGCGCTCAAGCGCTACCCGGGCCAGCTGCTGGAAGTGGAGCTGGACGACGGCGTCTACGAAGTGGAGATCCTGCGCGGCGACGGCGTGGTGGTGGAGCTGGACTATGATGCGCGCAGCGGAAAGCTGCTGAAGACGGAGCTCGACGACTGATGCGCATCCTGTTGGCCGAAGACGATGCCGCACTGGCACAGCGCCTGGTGCCCCTGCTGGAACAGGCCGGCTATGTGGTGGCGGTGGTCGCCGACGGTCGCCAGGCCGAAGAAATCGGCCAGATCGAAGACCTCCAGGCCGCCATCGTCGACCTCGGCCTGCCCGGGCTGGACGGGCTGAGCGTGATCGAGCGCTGGCGCGGCAACGGCCGCAGCTTTCCGGTGCTGGTGCTGACCGCGCGCGGGCGCTGGCACGACAAGCTGGCCGGCTTCGATGCCGGTGCCGACGATTACCTCACCAAACCCTTCCAGGCCGATGAGCTGGTGCTGCGCCTGCGCGCCCTGATCCGCCGCAGCCATGGCCACGCCAGCCCGCGCCTGCACTGCGGCCCGCTGCAGCTGGACGTCAACGCCGGCCGCTTCGAGCTGGATGGACAGGCGCTGCCACTGAGTCCGCAGGAATTCCGCCTGCTCAGCTACTTCATCCACCACAGTGGACAGGTGATCAGCCGCGACCGGCTGGGCGAACAGGTGTTCGACGGCGGCCACGACCCGGACTCCAACGCACTGGACGTGCTGCTCGGACGCGTGCGCCGCAAGCTCGGCATCGACCTGATCCAGACCGTGCGCGGCCAGGGCTGGCGGCTGGCCGCGCCATGAACCGGCAACCGTCGCTGCGGCGGCGCCTGCTGCTGGCCGGCGGCGTCGGGCTGCTGCTGGTCTCGCTGCTGGCCAGCGCGCTGCTGGGCGAGCTGTTCAAGCGCAGCGCGCGCGACCGCCTCGACCACGAACTGCAGCAGGACATGCTGACCCTGCTGTCACAGGCCGAAGTGGACCCGGACGGGCAGTTGCGCCTGCGCCAGGAACCCAATGATGCGCGCTTCCAGCGCGTGTTTTCCGGTGCCTATTGGCAGATCGCCGGTGCCGATGGCCGCGTGCTGCTGCAGTCGCGCTCGCTGTGGGATGAAACCCTGCCGGCGAAGGCCGCCGGGCCGGCCACGCGCAATCTGCCCGGGCCGCTGCAACAATTCCTGCGTGCACGCGTGCAGCAGGTGCGCCTGCCACGCGCCAGCGAACCGTTCGTGGCCGTGGTCGCCACCGACCGCAGCGCGCTGGATGCCGATGTTGCCGCGTTCCGCAAGCGCACCGCCATCGCACTGGGCGTGCTGGTCGCGGCGTGGCTGGCGGTGCTGGCCAGCCAGGTGCACTTCGGCCTGCGCCCGCTGCATCGCCTCGGTGCGCAGCTGGAACGGGTACGTCGCGGCGATGCGCAGCGCATCGACACACAGGGACTGGGCGCGGAGGTCGCACCGCTGGGTGAAGAACTCAACGCGCTGCTGGACCACCAGCAACGCATGGTCGCGCGTGCGCGCACCAGTGCACAGGATCTGGCGCACGCGCTGAAGACTCCACTGAGCGTGTTGGCCACCGAGGCCGACGGCGACGGTACGCACTGGCGTGCCACCGTGCGCGAGCAGAGTGCGCGCATGCAGGCCAGTGTCGACCGTTACCTGGCTGCAGGACTGGCTGCCGACCATCGCCAGCGCACCGACGTGGCGGCCGTCGCACAGGCGATGTGCCGGCTGATGGCACGCGTGCATGGCGAACGTGGCATCGCGTTCACGGCGGCAGGCATCGATCCGGCGCTGCAGTTCGCCGGCGCCAGTGCGGATCTGGAGGAGATGCTGGGCAACCTGCTGGACAACGCCGGGCGCTGGGCGCAACAGCAGGTCACTGTCGAAGCGGAAACCAGCGAAGGGCAGCTACGCGTCGAAGTGCGCGACGATGGCCCCGGCCTGGCCGCAGACGCGCTGGAACGGGTCACCCAGCGTGGTGTGCGGCTGGACGAGCGCGAAGGCAGCAGCGGGTTGGGCCTGGCGATCGTAGGCGATATCGCCGCCAGCTATGGCGGGCGATTGCAGCTGGAGAATGCGCAGCCGGGCCTGCGTGCGACGTTGTGGTTGCCGGTGGCGTGACGCGGCCAACCCAACGGTGGGTAGTGCCGGCCGCTGGCCGGCAGCCACGTGATCACCGGGAACACCCAGCGGAAGCCGGCCAGCGGCCGGCTCTACCGAGCGCCAATCCGACCGGTCGCCGTACACCCGGTAGGTGTCGACCTTGGTCGACACGCACCAAGCATCAACGGTGATGCATCCACCAGCAATCAATCGCGTCCAGCACGATGTGGATGATCAGACCGATACCGAACAACCGCGTTTTCTTCGGCACGCACAGCCCCGCATAGACCGCGATGGCCGGTGCGGTGTGCAGCGGGTGGAACCCGATGCTGCAGCGGTTCGGTGCATAGATCGGCTCGGCCAGCAGATGGTCCAGGTCGATGATCCAGCCCAGCAGCATCAGCAGCCACGCCGAGGCAAAGCGCTTGCGCCAGAACAGCCATGCCAGCAACGCTGGCACGGCGGCATGCAGGAACAGGTGGAAGATCGCGCGCGCGCTCATCGGCAACGGTGGCGCCGGGCAAACCCGGCGCCGTCCATCACACCAGCGGTTCGTCGGACAGGTAGGTGTAACCGGTCAGGCCGGCTTCCAGCGCGTCCGACAGTTCCTGCGCGCGTTCCGGCGACAGCTGCGCCGCAGCCACGCGCTGCGCATAGGTCGCACGCAGTTCGTCCAGGCGGTAACCCACGTAATCCAGCATCACGTCGGTGGTGTCGCCGCGGCGCTGCTGGGTGATGGCGTAGCCATCGGCATCGGCCAGCACTTCCACCGCGTCGGTATCGCCGAACAGGTTGTGGATGTCGCCCAGGATTTCCTGGTAGGCGCCGACCATGAAGAAGCCGATGCGATAGCTCTCGCCCGGCCTCATCTTGTGCAGCGGCAGCGAGCTGTCCAGGCTCTCGTTCTCGACATAGGTTTCCACCATGCCGTCCGAGTCGCAGGTCATGTCGGCGATGATGCCGCGGCGGTCCGGGGTTTCATCCAGGCGCTCGATCGGCACGATCGGGAACACCTGGTCGATCGCCCACACGTCCGGGATCGATTCGAACACGCTGAAGTTGACGAAGTACTTGTCGACCAGGCGCTCGTTCAGTTCGTCCAGCACCGAGCGATGGCTCTTCTCGTCGTAGCTCAGGCGCGCACGCACGCCATGGGCGATGGCATAGAACAGGTCGTCGATGCGCGCACGCTGCGGCAGGTCGATCTGGCCCAGCGCGTAGCTGGCCAGGCCTTCGGCATGGAAATGCTGCGCTTCCTGGAACAGTTCCACCGCCGGGCGCACGTCCAGTTCGTCGTGGATCTCGCGCAGGTGGCGGATCGCCGCCGGCTCATCGTCGTGCTGGTCCGGCACGCGGCCTTCCTGCGCCTCTTCCACTTCCGACACGTTGGCGATCAGCACCGCGTGGTGCGCGGTCATTGCGCGGCCGCACTCGGTGACGATGCGCGGCGGGGTGAGGCCGAACTCTTCGCAGGCATTGGCCAGCGGCTGCACGATGTTGCTGGCGTAGGAATGCAGGCCGTAGTTGATCGAGCAGAAGCTGCGCGAACGGGTGCCTTCGTAATCCACGCCCAGCCCCCCCCCCACGTCGACGTGGGTGATCTTCGCGCCCAGGCGCGACAGCTCCACGAAGTAGCGGGTGGCTTCGCGCATGCCGTTGGCGATGTCGCGCACGTTGGAGATCTGCGAACCCATGTGGAAGTGCAGCAGGTTCAGGCAGTCGGCGTACTCGGTGTCACGCAGCGACTTCCACAGGTCCAGCAGCTGGCGCGGCGACAGGCCGAACTTGGCCTTGTCGCCACCGCTGTTCTGCCACTTGCCGGCACCCAGCGAGGCCAGGCGCATGCGCACGCCCAGGCCCGGCTTCACGTCCAGCGCCTTGGACTCTTCCAGCACCAGCTTCAGCTCGGACGGCTTCTCGATGACGATGAAGGTCTGCAGGCCCAGCTTGCGGCCGATCAGGGCCAGGCGGATGTACTCGCGGTCCTTGTAGCCGTTGCAGACGATCAGGCCACCCGGGCGCGACAGCGCCAGCACGGCCATCAGCTCGGGCTTGCTGCCCGCTTCCAGGCCGAAGCCTTCGCCGTGGTGGCTGGCCAGGGTGCCGGCCACGCCGCGGGTCTGGTTGACCTTGATCGGGTACACGGCGGTGTAGCCGCCGCTGTACTCCCAGTCCTGCTGGGCCTGGGCGAAGGCCGCCTGCAGCTTGCCCAGGCGCTGGCCAAGGATGTCCGGGAAGCGCACCAGCAGCGGCAGCTTGGCACCGGCCGCGCGCGCAGCGTCCACCACCTTGGGCAGCGATACCACCGGGCCGTCCGCCCCGGTCGGTCTCACCACCATGTGCCCGGCCTGATCCACGTCGAAGTAACCGTCCGCCCAATGCGGGATCGAGTAGGTCTTGCGGGCTTGGTCGAGGGACCAATCGGTCATTTCAGTCGGCCTTGTTGGCAATAAAAGGGGGGGCATGATAACGCCTATATGCCCACAGGTTCGTTATCATGCGCGCCCGCGCCCGTGACAGGTTCCAACCTGAACGGGCCGATCCGTCCGGATGTGGCATCTGTGCCACGCGGCCCCGCCCGCCAGCCCGGCTCCACCCCTCCGAACAGGACTGTTTTCCAATGACTGACAGCAACAACTGGTACATCGAACACTTCGAGCGCACCGGCTCGGCCATCGGCTACCGCATCACCGGCAAGCTGGACGAGGTGCAGTCGCCGTTCCAGAAGATCGAGATCTTCCAGACCACCGACTGGGGCAACCTGATGACCATCGACGGGGCCATCATGCTGACCAGCAAGGACAACTTCTTCTACCACGAGATGATCAGCCACCCGGTGCTGTTCACCCATGCCGCACCCAAGCGCGTGGTGATCATCGGTGGCGGCGACTGCGGCACCCTGCGCGAAGTGCTCAAGCACAGCGGCGTGGAGAGCGTGACCCAGTGCGACATCGACGAGCAGGTCACCGTGATGGCGCGCAAGCACTTCCCGGAACTGTGCGACTCCAACGATGACGCCCGCGCCGAGCTGCTGTTCGACGACGGCGTGGCCTACATGGCCAACTGCCCGGCCGGCAGCGTGGACGTGGTGATCGTCGATTCGACCGACCCGGTCGGCCCCGGCGAAGGCCTGTTCAACAAGGCCTTCTACGAGAGCTGCTTCAAGGCCCTGAAGGACGACGGCATCCTGGTGCAGCAGTCCGAATCGCCGCTGATGCAGTTGGACCTGATCAACGAAATGCGCACCGAGATGGGCAAGGCCGGCTTCGGTTCGTTCAAGACCCTGCCGTTCCCGCAGCCGTGCTACCCCACCGGCTGGTGGAGCGTGACCATGGCGCGCAAGGGCGACAGCAGCTTCGACTTCCGCCAGGCCGACTCGGCCGCCAAGACCTTCAACACCCTGTACTACACCGCCGCGCTGCACACCGGCGTACTGGTGACCCCGCCGTTCGTACAGGCGGCACTGAAGTAAGGCATGCCGGCCAACGGTCGGCACCCACCAATGCAAAAACAAAAACCCGCGCTGGCGACAGCGCGGGTTTTTTCATGTTCCGGTAGTGCCGGCCGCTGGCCGGCAACCTCATGTAACGATCAAAGCGCCCAGATACCGGCAATCACCGCCACCACCAGGCCCCACTTGATCAGCTGGTAGGCCACCACGCTGCGCTCGCGCAATGCCTTGGCCTTCAGGCGCACCTTGTAGACGCTGCCGAACGCCTTGTTGACGCCACCGGTCGGGTCACCCGGCAGGTTCGGCGATGCACCACCGGCCAGCAGCGTGGCCGCCACCGCGCGGTTGAACAGGCCCGGCAGGCCGAAGCGCAGCGGGCGGGCGATGTCGCAGAACAGGATCACCCGGTCCTGCTGCGTCTCGTTGTGCGCATGGTGGATGTAGGTCTCGTCGAACATCATCCACTCGCCGTCGCGCCAGCTCTTCTTGATGCCGTCCACTTCGATGTAGCAGGCATCGTCGTTGGGCGTGCTCAGGCCCAGGTGCAGGCGCAGCGAGCCAGCGAACGGGTCGCGGTGCGGGCGCAGCTCACTGCCCGGTGGCAGCTGCGCGAACATCGCCGCACGCACGTCCGGGATCGACTCGATCAGCGCCGTGGTCTTCGGGCACAGCGTCTTCGCGGACGGGTGCGACGGGCCGTACCACTTCAGGTAGAAGCGCTTCCAGCCACGACGGAAGAACGAATTGAAGCCGGCATCGTTGAACGTGCTGGAGGCAGCGATCTTCTGCGCGTCGCGCAGCGCCAGCGCCTCGTCGCGGATCATCTGCCAGTTCTGGCGCAGCGGCTCCAGCTGCGGGAACTCTTTGCCCGGGTCCAGGAACGGCGTGGTCGGCACCTTCGAGAACATGTACATGACCACGTTGATCGGGGCCATGAAACTGGAGTGGTCCAGCAGCTGGCGCGACCAGCGCGCGCGGACCTTGCCACGGAAGTGGATGTACAGCACGCAGGCCACGAACAGCGCTGCAATGACGATTTTGATGATCAAAGCACTTTCCTCCAGCCGCGGCCGGAACGGGAAACGGGGCGATGCACGGCCAGGCGGCCAGCACCGGTTCGGAACGCGGCAGGGGACGGGGACGTGCCGGAGGGGGGCGGCCGCCGATGTCGCGGGTTAACAGCTTATGGTCGGCAGGGCGTGCGCCGGGGTCAAGCTGGACGTGCGTGGCGTTCAGCGCGCCGCCGATGAATGGGCTGGAAGCGCGCCCAACTCATTGATCCAGCGGGGCAACCCTTATAAGTGAGACGGAATTGTCCGATTCTGCGTGACGAACTGTTCCAGCCACGACCCCGACATTTCTCCGACAAATCGTGGAATAGCGAACTGGCGAGTACTAAAATTAACGAAAACTTAGTAACTCCCTGTAACACCGGTTCGCTTGACGCTTTGCGCCACCCACCGGGTCGTCCGAGACCCCGACATGCATCTTCCTGCTCTTCCCCCCTCTTCCTGCGGCAATGATGCCGCCTCCCCGCTGCTGCTCAAGCGCGGCGAGCGCTTCCTGGCCCCCGATGTCTACCGCACCTGCCTGGACGGGCGCGAGGCGGTCATCAAGGACTACTCCCGCTACCGCGGCACTCCCGTTTCGCTGATCGCGCGGCTGATGGTGCGCCGTGAAGCACGCATGCTGCAGCGCCTCGGCGGCTGGAAGCATGCCCCCGCGCTGCTCGGCACCCTGGGCGGCCTGGCACTCGGCATGGAGTTCATTCCCGGCCAGACCTTGAGCACCGCGCAGGCCGTCGGCAATGACGTGTTCGAGCAGCTGCAACACGCGCTCAGCCGCCTGCATGCCGCCGGCATCACCCACAACGACCTGCATGGCACCAACGTGGTGGTCAGTGGCGGCGTGCCGGTCCTGCTGGATTTCACCTCCGCCTGGCGCGTACCCCGCTGGTTGCGCCGTGGCCCGCTGAGCCGGCAGATGCGCCGCAGCGACATGAAGAACCTGCTGAAGATCCGCCAGCGCGTGACCGGCCAGGCGCCGAGTGCCGCGCAGGCCGCACTGGTGGCCGACCCGGGCTGGGTCGCCGCCGTGCGCCAGGGCTGGAAGCGGTTCTACAAGTGGGCCAAGCGGCGGTAGGGGTCGAGCTCGCTCGACCGCTTTACCGCTCTTTGTAGAGCCGAGCGCGCGCTCGGCTGCTGTTCCTGCATCGCGCGAAATGCAGCCGAGCATGGGCTCGGCTCTACAACATCCCGCCGAGCGGGTTACAACGCGTCCGCGTCCAACTCGCCGGTACGGATACGCACCACGCTGCCCAGGTCGTACACGAACACCTTGCCGTCACCAATCTTGCCGGTGCCGGCGGCCTTCACGATGGCCTCAACCACCGCCTCCACCTGGTCATCGGTCACCGCCACTTCCAGCTTCACCTTCGGCAGGAAATCGACCACATACTCCGCGCCACGGTACAGCTCGGTGTGGCCCTTCTGGCGACCAAAGCCCTTCACTTCCGTCACCGTGATCCCGGTAACCCCACGCTCGGCCAGCGCTTCGCGCACGTCGTCGAGCTTGAACGGCTTGATCACCGCCATGACCATCTTCATCGTCTATCTCCTGTCTTCCGGCGTGGAGGATAGCGCCTGAACACGGCCCGTGCGAAGCCGCTGCCGCCTGTCCGGGCAGTGGGTGCCGGCAGTATCCTTGTGCCCGAACGGCCTGCCCGCGCCGGATGCACGGGCCCACCCCCACGGAGCACCCCATGATCGACCTGAATCAAATCGATGACCTCGCCCGTCGCCTCAGCGACCTGGTGCCGCCGGGCCTGCGCGAATCGCGCGAGGAACTGCAGGCCACCTTCAAGAGCGCGCTGCAGGCCGGCCTGGCCAAGCTCGACCTGGTCACCCGCGAGGAGTTCGAAGTGCAGCGCGCCGTGCTGCTGAAGACCCGCCAGAAGCTGGACGCGCTGGAAACGGCCGTGCGCGAGTTGGAAGGGCGCGGCGCCGCGGAATGAAAAAAGGAGGCGCACTGCGCCTCCCGTTTACAGATTATTTCCCGGATGGGGCCTTGCAGCAAGGCCCAACGGGCGCCCTAGACTCGCCGGCCTGTCGATCCGGCAGCACAGAGAGGGGCAGCAGCAATGGCACAGGACACCGACTGGACACCCGTTTCGCATGACACCTGCGACCAGGTGGCTGGGCCGTTCTATCACGGCACCCGCGCTGACCTGGCCGTGGGCGACTTGCTGAGCGCGGGCTTCCGCTCCAACTATCGCGACAGCGTGGTGATGAACCACATCTACTTCACCACGATTGCCAAGGGCGCCGGGCTGGCTGCGGAGATGGCCCGGGGTGAAGGGCGGCCGCGCGTGTATGTGGTGGAGCCGACCGGGCCGTTTGAAGACGACCCGAACGTGACCAACAAGAAGTTTCCCGGGAACCCGACGCGGTCGTATCGGAGTGCGCAGCCGTTGCGGGTGGTTGGGGAGATTGTGGAGTGGGAAGCCTATGACGCGGAGTTCGTTCGGCAGTTGAAGGCGTTTGTTGCTTCGGGGAGTGGGGAGATCATCAACTGATGGCCTGCTGGCGCTGGGCGTTGCGCACTTCTTCATCGGCTTCATAGATGTCCAGCCCGAGCTCAATGCCGCGCTCACCCAAGGCGAGCAGCGCGCGAGGCGAAAGCGAGACACCATCATTGCTGCTGCCCATGAAAAGGCCACAGAACAGATCAGGTCGGAAGCGTGCCAGAGCCTGCCATACGGCGAGATCGCCGGTGAGTTGATCGAGGATCTCGAAGATCTGCGCTTCCAGATCTTCAGGCTCACGACGCGCCGCATCAAGTTGCCAGCTTCCAGTCCTGGCGATACGCACGGTGCCTGATTGGTTGCCTCTGAGTTCCTGCCCCTTGTGATGCGATGCGGTTGGAGTCGCTCCGAGCAAGGCACTGACTTCTTCGGGCAGGAGGTCGTCGCCGAAGAATCGGAGGGTCACCAGGGAATGATCGAATGCTGCCATGGTAATCCAGTTGTCCTTTTCGGAATGTATTCCAGTGCGTAGGCCTCGTTGATGTCAGATTCCGGCCGGAACCGAACGACAGCAGCTTCAGAATAGGCCGAACCGGGGGAATCGGCTTGGGCTCAAACGGAGAGCTGGCCGGTCCCTACTTGAACATGTCCAAAAAGCCCAGCCGTAAAAATCATCAAGCCCCATCCGGAAGGCGGACCTGCGCCGCGCATTCTGCCGCAACGGACGCAACCGATGTGCCCTTCAGTCGTGAAAGTGCCGCAAGCGTACGTCGTTCATACGCCTCCGCGACTCCCGGATCTGGCTCGATGAACGGCGATGTGCAGATGTCCTCGAGCTTGAATCCCTGGGTGGTCAATGCCAAGACCCGCTCAGGCGCTTTGGGCAATGCACGGGCTACCGCGTAATTGATGGATAGCGAGGCGCCCGCATCTGAAAACGGCTTTAGCGCAGCCGCAACCTCGAGCCATGCACGATCGCCTGACTCGATGCCAGAGGTGACTTGCCCAAACTCCCGCTCGTGCTGCCACAGGTCCCAAAGCACCTTGCGCCCCCCTTCGTTGGCAATCCGATTGAGCACGGCGTGTGCCGAAGGGCTATCCGCTGCGACTGCAGCTGGACTGGCAAGCGCAAGCACGAGTAGGAGCACTGCCATGTTTCTCATGGGACCTGACTCCCTGGTGGATGGATGGACACTTGGGTCCGGTCATACGACCTGCCCACAAAGCACCATGTGGCGTGCTTTCCCCTGATACAGCGCGATCCTAGGGCGGCTGGGTTCGGCCATCAAGCCGGCGCATGGCCAGATGCAGGCATAGGATCAGACGCCCCGCGAAATCCACGTTCAAGACACCACGGGCATGTCCGTCACGGATCGCTGGCCGGCCACTGATCCGCAGGAATTGCCATGCGTGAGCCAATGTCCGCTCCCGGCCAGAAGCGGACGCTCTACCCTTGCATTTAGCCGAGCCGCGAAGTGGGTTCGGCTTAAACGAATTGTCAGGCTGCGACCTACCTAACGCGGCCATGCGGCACCCGAAGCGATGCTGCTAACCTTGCAAAACAAACTTGATCAAGGTGTTCAATTTTATCAGATAGGGACTTGAAAACTTCTGGCTGCCCAAATGGCAGCTTGATGAGCACAGGATCTGCCTGATCAAGAATTGATTTTATATTAAGTGCTGCAAGGACCTCTTTCTCCTTGCGGGAACTACTGGGCCGATAGAGCATGTAATCACGACCTCCTGATACATGGGCGTGGCCGATCATATTGCGAACGTGATAAATCTCGTCTATTTCTTTGAGCTCTAGTTCCGTTAGCTGATCAGCGAACACCTCCAAGAACTCTTTCTTTACATCTCCGAACTGGCGCTCCCAGTAGCTGACTCGCAGTTCGTGGTAGGCGGCAGGAATTTTGGCTGGGTCAGCCACAAAATCCACCACCAATTCCGGATTTTTCTTGAGGATGACGAGATCTGACATCTGCCCCTGAAGCCAGATGGAATATATAAAAATCAGACCCGCGTTTAGCATTGTTTCTTGTGCACGATCCATACACCTCTCCTTAGCGGCCCAACCACCTAATAAACAGACGCGCGGGTCTGGTTATGCGACTTATTCAGAAAGCACCTATGGCGGTCTTTCCCCTTGATGCAATGTGACCTTAGCGCGACTGCGTCCCGCGAACAGGCCAGCGTACAACGGAACCCGACGGAGGGCTTGGTGTTCACAGCAGACTCGCTCCGGTAGAAGTGCAGATATCCGCTTTGGGTCGAAAGCGGACAATAGCACCGGACCAAGCGCCGACGCAGTGCTGATGTCTGCTTCCGGCCAGTAGCGGACGTTCAACGCCTGAACTGCGCCGAGCCTCGAAGCGGCCTCGGATTGATTGAGTTGTCACGCCAAACGCCGGTCAGCCGCAGTCGCCAGGTTCCGGAAGAATTTTGGATTTCCCGTCGCTTGCCCATTGCTGCGACCGTAAAGAAGATTACCCTTCATCACCGAAAAATCATTGATACGGGTTAGCACAATATAATAAACATTGGAGCTTGCCGTCCGAGGCTTGTGCACGAGATTAGTGATGTGAGCTTCAACTTGATAGAGGGCAGCTTTCTTGCCAACGTTCACATCAAACGATTTCGTTCGTTCTTTCCCAAGGTCTCGAATCACAAGATGCTGGTCGCCCGCTTCTAATAGCGGGGACAGCCAAGCCCTTTCCGTCCGCGAGCCGCCAGAGTTTCGGTTGTGGACGAGATACTGGCTCGGATTGTTTTGGTAGGCGTGCAGCAAGTAGCGACCCGATGACGACGCATCTCCAGGACGCGCATCGGGTACCAGCATACAAAGCCTGAGCAAATCTTTCAGCAGCAGATGGGTAGAGGTCAGCGGGGGGACGATTGGCGTACCAGCCGTAGACAAACGGCAGAATTTCGCCTCCAGCCAGTTATCTTGGTAATACCCGTATGAAGCGAATTCTTTGTTAAAAATTCCCAGGGGCCCTAGCCCAATATGAATGTCTGCATGCTTCCCCGTTCCAGGATACGACACCTCACTGCGGAGCAGTGAAATCGGATTTTGTACATTGCGCGAATTGAGTTCTTGGAGCATAGCCAGTGTAAAAGCATTGGCGATTGTCGCCTCGAACTGATATGCCGAGAACGGCGTACCGGTTAGGAACTCTGGCATCGCCATGAATGCTTGTTCGAATATCAATTGCCCCCCTGCCTGGCCTAACGCCAGAGTTAAGGCGAGCCACGAAATGGCTTCACCTTGAACGAACTGTTAGAACTCACCTGATGATGTTAATCCGGCCCGCTGCCTCATAGTCTGCGTGGCGGCTTTTCCACATGTCACAAGCTGATTCAATGTCAAGAACGTCGATGACCCATCTGGCTCCATCGATGCTTTCCAATTCGTACTCTCCGTAGTAGCGCCAACCACCGCGCCCAGCATTGTTTCCGAAGTTCATGCGCCGAATGACACCCTCGATGCTTGATCCATCTGAAAGACGCATGGAAACGATGCCAGAAACTGGGATCTCTTTTAGAGCGGAGGCTATACGAACCAGATCTGCATGAGTCTCTGTCCAACGTGCCATGAATTTCCTCTATGAGTTCTAACGACCTAATAGACTGACCCGTGAGTCCTGCCCTGCGACGTATCCACAAATCACCGTATGCGGGCTTTCCCCTTGATACTGATCGATCTTAGAGAGGCTGGGTCCGGCTAACAAGCACATGTTTCACCGCCGCCCCCCTCCCTCCAAACGGTAGGAACGAGCCCTCCGGCGGAGGCCGCCTGAGTGTCGAATGCGGAGATCGGCACCGCTTAGGCCGGAAGCTGGCCCAGTGTCCGCTTTCGGCCAAGAGCGGACTCTCGCAGTGCCTCGAACCGGCCCAAGAATCTGCATGGCCTAGAACAAAGTATCGGGCCGAACCCTACTTGAACATCTCCAACAGATCCTTGTCTTCATGCCGCTGCTCCCACGTGGAGAGAAAACAGAAGCTCACACCACCTTGCATGGCAGCCTTCTGAAATCCGGCCAATTCCTCCTTCGTGACCGGATACTCAACCGGATCAAAGTGCAGAAGCCCCCACGGCTTGACGAAAGAGAACCCAGGCAAGAGTTCCGAGAAGATCGCCTTGAGCTGGGGCTGGAGAGTAGAGAAGTCCTTGATCGGGCCCGCGCGATTGCCAAGGGCATGGCACTGGCGACGGATGGTCCTGTCTCCACCCACCACGCGCGCGATAAAGTGGTCCTGGTGCACTTGAACGTAGATCAGCTGACGGCGAAACATCCTCATCCCCTTCTCAACCCCACACGCTCAATAGTCGTCCATGTGCCGGCGCGCCTTTCCATCAAGGCGCCGGCTGCGTCCGCAACGCACTTGAACCCCTGCGCACCAGATATAACGCAACCAGGAACGGCCACAGCGAGTTGATCGAAGAGAACACGCGCTGGGTCAGCCCCCTGAACCCCTCCGGATCCGCCCCCACCACGTTCAACCAGAGATAGACGATGCCCCCGATGCTCACCACAGCGGTCACGGCGTACGCCCTTCGGTTGGCAGACCACGCGCTCAACTCGATGTGTGACATCGCCGGTGCAATGATGTTGGCGATACCGATGGTGTAGAAGCCGTGCATCGGATGGCCCATGGGCCAGAGCCCGTTGGTCAGCATGGAAATGCCAAAGACCAACCAGCAGATTGCACCTACTGCAAGCCGGCGGCCGGACTCCCGCCATACCCCGATGGAGAACGCCACGAAGCCGACACCGGAGCCGATGGCGGCGATCCTGCCGCAGATGCTTGCGAGCGTCGGCGCCTGCAGCAGCTCGCTGGCGTGCTGCGCAAGCGGGTTGAAGCCCGGCGCAAACACGGCGGCAACGCTGGTCCAGAACAGGAACCACGGAAGCGGGATCAGACCCGCAGACAGAAGAAGTCGATTGCGGCGTAACACGTACAGTGATCCTTGTATTGGCCTGCGCCAGTGGGTGGAATCCGTTCAAACGCTACAAGACCGTCCTGCTGCGGGCAGGGTAGCCCCGCGTGACTACAGCGGTAGTCAGATTGCGCGGGGCACTCGGTAGGTTCAATAGGCAAGAAGTCATTTAAACCATCTAGCGGGTGTCGCAGCGGTTCGGTTGCATGAGCGATCACACATGTCCGATGGGCGAGTGCTGTCGCATTTGCCGCGCCTTACATCTCTGACGGAAGGTTCTGACGACTCCGTTCCAGAAGTGCCGCTGCGCCAAGCACGCCAAGGCTCTCGCCGCTTCCGGTGCTATGCGACAATGCCAAAAGCGTCTCGGGTTTTGGCGGCATTGACCCCTACCCGTTGGCATTCCGCACAACAGCAGGTAATCGTTACTGCGCCACCGTGCATCGGTGGTCGGGACTCGAAAACCCGGATTGCTAGACGTAAGTTTGCGCTTGCCAGCCGGCACCACCGCGCGTGGTGCCGGCTGGCAATCCGTCTGCCGGCTATGGCGGGCGGGGCGTGGGGGCCTCGTGCCCGCCGGCTTTGTCTAGCAACCGGTTTTCGAGCCACGCCCTGTCCGCCACCTTTATCGGTGGCGGCTTCTGCCTGCATGCACGGAGCCCGCCATGACCACGCCGCACTCCCCTCCCCCGCGCCCGATCCAGGAAGCGCCGTCACGCGCTCCGAGCCCTGACCCCAACAGCCTCATCGCCATCCTGCACGCCATTGGCGCAGGCGCTGCGGCCGATGGCCAGCCCTGGCCCGAGCGGCATCATCTACGCAGCCGGCAGATGCAGTTGTCCGACGCCGACTGCGCACTCACCGGCCAGCGCATCGTGCAGGAGATCCTGCTGGCGGCCGAGCGCACGCGCCAGAACGGTGAGCCCGAGCAGTACGTCGGCGACCGGGTGATGGAGGGGCTGGTGATGGCCGATCTGGCGCTGACCGCCTTCATCCACGAGCGGATGCGACCCAAGGACTGAGCGCACGCTTATGGCGCGGACCTTTCTGCCTGTGTGCGGGGGCGACGAATGAAGATGCACGGCCTGGCCGCTGCGGTGGTGTGCATCGCAGTGATCGGCGCGATGTGGGTGGAGTGGTCCGAGCCCGCGGGCGATCAGGTGTGGGCCTACCAGAAGCTGCAGCCGGCCGATTACCGCCTGCTGCACAGTGATGCGCGCGGCTTCGTGACCGCGAAGGCCCACGAGGGCTTTGAACTGCACGCGCGCCATGCCGGGGCGACGTCCTTCGAGATCCGCTGCAAGGGCGTGCTGGTGATGGAGGTGGAGAACGCGCCCTCGCGCGTGCTGATCCGCATGCCTGCCGATGCCCACTGGCGGGCACCGGATATCGAACGTCTGCGCATCAGCTTCGAGCGCTGGCTGGATCTGCACCAGAGCCAGGGGCGGTTGCTGGTGGAAAGTGCGGGGCCTTCGTGGGTTGAGACGCGGTTTGGGCGCTTCAATGGGTTGGTGCTGGATGAGCAGCGGTGCCTGCTTGGGGCCCCAGGCCGCCGCCAGCCCGATCCCACCAACTACTTCAGCGCTGAAGTGCCATCGTAGGCTGACGCTCACAGTTGCGCTGTGCCTGCACCGCAAGGGGCGCAGCAACTGGTCAAGGGCCAAACCCCAGTGCCATCGCAACCACTTTTCCATCCCGGACGTAGAAGCAAATGCTCGATCCACCTTCCGAGAACCCACAGGTGCGCTCGACCTTGAAGCCCCCCAGCGTTGCCTGCTCTGTGTCCCTCGGGCCATACCCGCCTGCTGCGCTGGCAGCCTTGGACGCCGGGTCACCCATGGCAACGCCTTTCAGCTTCACGCCGCGCAAGCTCTCGGTTCTGCCTGCAGCGGGTTGCCCCGCGCTGATCGATGAAACGCGGATCTCATCGATGGTTCGGAACTCCGGAGCGACGTCAGGGTTGGAGGTCATCAGCACCTCCAATCGGGTAGTTGGATCCAGATATCTACGCCGTATCAGCCCTGCCGCGTCCGCGACCATTTCGCCATCACCATAGCGGCGCAGGACATCCCGCTCGCTGTAGACATGCGGGATGAAACTTCCATCGCGGAAGGCTTCCGATACAAAGTCCACACGTAGACTCCCTGCGGGGAAGCCTGCAGCTGCAGGCAACATGCCCAGCGCAATCAAGATGAGTCTGCGTGTGTTCATGACAACTTCGTCCATCCATCTGAAGGAATGATCACGGGACATTCGCGACTCATGCGCGGATAGCCCATTCGTTCCGGAGACGTATCACCATTTCAGATCAAACGGAATACCCTCCGCAACACAGATTTTCCGCAACGCGGCCTCCAGCTTGCTGCCGTTTTCCAACGTTTTCAGTGTCACTGCAATCCCACCAGTGATCCCAAGCTTCCTCTGTGCACTTTCGGAGAGAGACAGCTCAAGCTCCATGCGCCGCAGAGAGATATGCACCAGACCGCCATAGCAAGGCTCAAGACCTCCACCGACCTCGATATGGGCGTGCGCCATGCCCAACTCTTCGTCCTGGTCGTCATACGCCTTCGCGTTCTGCAATACCACGTAACGAGACGGATTCGTCGAGCTGTCGGCCAAGCCAACTACGATGCAGTAGTCATCTTCCTCCATGGAAACGACTTCGGCCTTGAATCTGTACATTTCCCGGGTACTCCTGACATGTGGAAAACTCAATGTCTACTCCGCCGCTGTCCTGGTGCCGCTCTCAGCACGCAGGGTCGCATCGTTGTCACCCTTCCAGCCCACCTGGGTGCCACTCGCCCCGCCTGCGAGCCCATCCGTACTTTTGTCTGTTCGCCCGCCGCTCGATCATCAAGGACGGCGCCAACGTCAGGGGCGGTCTGTACTGACGGAAACCGAGCCGTCTTCCAGCAGGTGGACGCTTACATATGCGTCTGGCGGAGGTGTCCGATCGATCGACGCCCCTGCGGGGAGAATGTCCCAACTTGTGATCGGGCCGCAGACTGTCCTATGCACCAAACGGCTGCGATCCAACCCTCGCTTGGCAAGCTCGGCCACAACTACTTCAGGAGGCTGGCGGTCGAAGCCCTTGTAGGCTGTGCACGTCTCTCCCGTCTGGCCAATGGGATACGTTGAACTCTCCACCTCATCCCGGCACCCCGGCAGGCCCATGGCGAGCGAGAGGGCCATCAGTACTCGAATGCACTGCATTTCAGCTCGCTCCTTTCCTTCACTGCCCTGTAGTACGCCTTGTCTGACGCAAGACCTGCGAGACCGCCATCGCAGAGCCGCGCTGCACAGATCATTTGCCCTCGATGCGCACGCTGCACCCTTTGCAGGCAGAAATACCCCGAGACGCATTGCCGGCAAACCCCGATAGTCCCACGCAGATTACCTGCCGCATCATCAGGCGTCTTTCTGCAGGAATCCACACATGAGCCTGGCGCTGGTCCACAGCCGTGCCCGCGCCGGGGTCGATGCCCCGCTGGTGCGGGTGGAAGTGCACCTCTCTGGCGGCCTACCCGCCACCCAGATTGTCGGCCTGGCCGAGACCAGCGTGCGCGAATCCCGCGAGCGCGTGCGTGCCGCGCTGCTCTGTGCACGCTTCGACTTTCCGCAGCGGCGCATCACGCTCAACCTCGCGCCTGCCGACCTGCCCAAGGAAGGTGGGCGCTACGACCTGGCCATCGCGCTGGGCATTCTTGCCGCGAGTGGCCAGGTCGATCCGCAGTCGCTGCTGCAATACGAGTTCCTGGGCGAGCTGGGGCTGACCGGCGAACTGCGGCCGGTGGCCGGAGCGCTGCCTGCTGCGATTGCGGCGGCTGATGCCGGCCGCATCCTGGTGGTGCCGCCCGGCAATGCCGCCGAGGCGGCGCTGGCCGAGCACGCGGATGTGCGCGTGGCGCGCACGCTACTGGAGTGCTGTGCCGGTCTGGGCAATCCGCGCCTGCTGCCGCCCGTGGAGCGCGTGGACACGACACCGTTGCCCCTGCCCGATCTGGCCGACGTGCGGGGGCAGGCGCATGCACGGCGCGCGTTGGAAGTGGCGGCCGCCGGTGGGCACCATCTGTTGTTGATCGGCAGCCCTGGCTGCGGCAAGACGCTGTTGGCTTCGCGCCTGCCCAGCCTGTTGCCGGATACCGAGGAAGCCGAGGCGTTGCAGCTGGCCGCGATTGCCTCGGTGAGTGGCGAAGGGCTGGACCCCAGACGATGGCGGCAGCGGCCCTTCCGGGCACCGCACCACAGTGCGAGCGCGGCGGCATTGGTAGGCGGCGGCAATCCACCCTGCCCCGGTGAGATCTCGCTGGCCCATCACGGTGTCCTTTTCCTTGATGAGCTCGTCCTTAGGTCGTCAAGTTGACTGACAACACGTCGGCTTCTGACGGGAAGAGGGAGTACTCACTGCGTTTCACATAGTCACCATGTGCGGGGTCCGTTTCCGACCAGAAGCAGACAGCCACCCCCTCCCTCATGAATACCCCTAGGCCGCAGCAGACCTCGGGCCCGCTGTGGCCAAAGGGTTTTGGGGCAGACTACGCCAGTTGCCTAAATTCCCTGGGTCAGGAAGTCCAGCCCGCCCCTTCCAGGACGCTTTAGATCACGTCAAGTTGATGCATCGTCCACGCAGAAAATCCCATGCATCGCGCCCAGCAGTGCTGCAACGCGCGGGTCTTCCATGCGGTAGATGATCGACCGCGATTCCCGTCGGGTCGCTACGAGCTTTCGTTGACGGAGTTCGGCCAGTTGCTGGGAGAGCGCCGGCTGTCGAATGCCGGTGGCTTCCTCCAGTCCGCCCACCGTCATTTCACCTTGCGCGAGCTGGCATAGCAGCAACAGGCGCGAGGGGGTGGCCATGAAGCGCAGCAACTCGGCCACTTCAGGCACGCGCTCCTTCATCGTGGCTAGGTCTGACGGGCTGAATGGGGGGCTGGTCACGGGTAAGGGCAACTTGGGCAGGTGATGTGATGCAAAGACCATGCGGGCACGCGTCCAATCTAGCATATTTCAATAGTTGCACATATTACGTAACTATGTAATTCTCAGGTCGCGAAGCCTCTTGGAGCCAGCCATGATCCCATCCGTAGCGGTAGACGCCCCCTTGGACCAGGCTGTGCGCCTGGTCAGCGATGCGCGTGCCGGCCTGCTTCCCTCACCTTCCGTGAAGACGTTCTTTGACCCTGCTACGTTCACTGCCAGCCACGTCGTACGCGATCCAACTTCTTCAGCGTGCGCCATCATCGACAGCGTCCTGGACTTCGACATGGCCGCAGGCCGCACGTCCACTTCCTCCGCATCGGCGTTGGTGGACTACGTGCGTGCCGAGCGCCTGCAGGTGCAGTGGTTGCTGGAAACCCACGCGCATGCCGACCACCTGTCCGCGGCTCCATGGCTGCAGGAGCAGGTGGGAGGCGCGCTGGCTATTGGCGAACACATCACCGCAGTCCAGGAAACCTTCGGCAAGCTCTTCAATGCCGGTACTGCATTCAAGCGGGATGGCAGCCAGTTCGATCACCTGTTCGCCGACGGTGCCTCCTTCCGCATCGGTAATCTGCAGGCGATGTCGCTGCACGTGCCAGGCCATACTCCCGCTTGTCTGGCGTACGTGATCGGCGACGCCGTATTTCCTGGCGACACGCTGTTCATGCCGGACTACGGCACTGCCCGATGCGACTTCCCAGGTGGCTCAGCGCGCCAGTTGTATCGCTCGATCCAGCGCCTGCTGTTCCTGCCCGACGCCGCTCGCGTATTCCTGTGCCACGACTACAAAGCCACCGGCCGGGACCATTTCGCATGGGAAACTACCATCGGTGCCGAAAGGGCAACAAACATGCATGTGCACGAGGGCGTGAGCGAAGCCATGTTTGTGGAACTGCGGGAGGCTCGTGATGCCACACTTCCGATGCCACGGCTGATCCTGCCGTCAGTGCAGGTCAACATGTGCGCCGGCCATCTGCCCGAGCCCGAGGAAAACGGCGTGCGATATCTCAAGCTGCCGGTGGACCTGCTATGACGCTCTCTCACCTGGCCTGGTATTGGCCGCTCGCTGGCGGTGCCATGATCGGAACAGCGGCCGGAGCCTATCTACTCCTACTCGGGCGCGTTGCTGGCATCTCGGGACTGCTTGCCAAGACACTGGGCATGACGGGTGACGGCGGGCGCAGCGGTGCAGTCCTGTTTCTGGCAGGACTTGCCCTGGCGTCAGGCTTGGCATTGGCGGCCCGACCCATACCCCTGCCGGCGCTCTCCGCAAACGGAACTGTGGTGCTGGTGATCGCCGGACTGCTGGTGGGTTACGGAACTCGCCTTGGGGCTGGCTGTACCAGTGGGCACGGTGTCTGCGGCCTGGGCCGGGCATCGCCTCGGTCGGTGGTGGCGACCTGCGTGTTCATGCTCGTGGGCATGGCCACGGCAACCCTGGTACAGATTACGACCGGGGGCCCGGCATGATCCGTCTAGCCGCGTTCCTGTGCGGCGCACTCTTCGGATTGGGCCTGGTCGTATCCGATATGGCCAACCCAGCCCGCGTGCTTGCTTTCCTTGATGTGAGCGACGCCTGGGACCCCTCCCTGGCGCTGGTCATGCTGGGCGCACTGATCCCTTCCGGCGCAGCCTACCTGTGGATACGCGCCCGCAGAACGCCGCTGCTTGCCGTATCGCTGCACATTCCCGCCCATCGCATCATCGATCGGCGCCTGGTGATCGGTGCGGCGATATTCGGCCTGGGTTGGGGTCTGGCCGGACTATGTCCCGGCCCAGCCATCGCGTTGCTGGGAACCGGCCAGCCCTTCGCGATCATCTTCGCCACGGCAATGATCGCTGGCGTGCTCCTGCATGGCCTCATTCACCGCCCCACTGCAACTACGGGAAAACCATGAACCTCAAGCCACTCTCCGCCAGCCTCAAGGTGTCCGGCCAGCTCCTGCCAAAGGACATTGAAGCCCTGAAGGAGCAGGGCTTTGCGAGCGTGATCTGCAACCGCCCCGACGATGAACAGCCGGAGCAGCCCAGTCACCATGCGCTGCAGGCCGCCTGCCACCAGGCGGGCATGCAGTTTGCCTATCTTCCTGCGCTGCCTGGCGTCATTACCGATGATCAGGTGCATACCTTTGCCAGGTTGATCGAAGCGCTGCCAAGCCCTGTTGCCGCGTACTGCAGAACCGGCACCCGTGCTGCGATGCTTTGGGCGCTGTCGGAAGTCGTTCACAATGGAGCGGCGTTTGACCACGTCCTGTCTGTTGCTTCGGATGCAGGCTATGACCTTTCTTCCATCGCAGCACGGCTGCAGCAAGGCCCGGCGTCCGGCGACTGACACATGGAAGCGCTATCTCTGCTGCAGTTGGTTCTGGGCGGCCTGTCTGGCGTCCTGGTCGGCTTCGTCCTGGGCGTGGTCGGTGGGGGCGGATCCATCCTGGCGGTACCACTGATGCTCTACGTGGTCGGAGTGGGAGATCCGCATGTGGCTATCGGCACCAGCGCCCTGGCAGTAGCGGTCAATGCGGTGTCGAATCTGGTGATACATGCCCGTAGAGGGAACGTTCGATGGCCTTGTGCCTCGGTCTTCGCTCTGGCGGGGATCGCGGGCGCATACCTGGGTTCCAGCTTGGGCAAGGCGTTCGACGGCAGGAGCCTGTTGGCGCTGTTTGCTGTGGCTATGATCGTTGTCGGCATCGCCATGCTTCGCAGGCGCAACACGCCTGGACTCACGGACGCTCGGCTCGGCAGAGGCAACGCGCCCGCGCTGATTGGGCTGGGCACCACCGCCGGCGGGCTTTCTGGCTTCTTTGGCATTGGCGGAGGCTTTCTCATCGTGCCCGCACTGGTGGCCGCGACGGGCATGCCGATGATCGCCGCAGTCGGAAGCTCGCTCGTCGCCGTCGCCGCATTTGGCATGACCACCGCACTGAACTACGCGCGTACAGGTCTGGTCAACTGGAAGCTCGCGGCAGTTTTCGTCGTTGCCGGCGTGGCTGGCGGTATTGCAGGTGCAGCAACTTCGACGAAGCTGGCCAACTATCGTGGAGCTCTGAACACGGTATTTGCAGTACTGATCTTCATTACTGCCGCATACATGCTGTGGAAGGTGAGCTGACCGGATGTGCTCCAGACCACAGCCGAGCACTGATAGCCAGCGCAGCGCTTCAAAGGCTTTGATAGGAAGATACTACGAACGGTGGTCCACATCCTCCAGAGTCAAATAAGATGCGACGGCTCGAAGCGCCTCGCGATCAGCTTCGAAATCCATGGCCAATAGGCCGCGCTCCAACGCGATGCGGGCATGCGCCTGTGATGCGACTCTTGTCGCTTCATTCGAGGACCCTGCCAACGCTGCGAAGGCCTTCTGCAGCCGGATACTGACCTCCAGGGACGCGGCGGCATCCCTGGCAATCGGAGTGAACGCGTCCTCAAACATGTCGCGTACGTCGAGACACTGCACGTGCACGCGCGGATACAGCACCTCGCCTGTCGCAGCGTCCCCTCCGTGGCTGGACCATGCACAGAGCAGCCTGACACATGTCCCGATGACGTCGATGCAGGTCCCAGGGTCGTTCACCGCAGGTGACATGGCTCGCTGGGCAATTTCCGCAAGCACGACCAGCCCGAACCGTGGGTCATTTTCGATGGAGCGCGCGTCGCTAAAGGAAATGGCTGAGATCACTTTACTCTGTACTTCAGGAAGTAGATTTCCCTCGATGGCTATCAACGGACGGGTTGGGGTTGCGAACGTACCCGGCTGGCAGAGCAGATGAACGCGTAGATCATGTTCCTGCGCAATGGCGTTGATCCGCCCGACATCCACGTGTTCAACGTAGGCCACCTGATCGCCGACCAGCTGCACCGCCCCCTCTCCTACCCGAACCGCACTGGCTCCGCCGAGCGAAGGCTCCTCGGCGCGGCGCTTCATTGCCACTTGGGTCGCCCGCTCCACCAGATCGATGGTTTCGCCGACGCGGCCAAAGCGTGAGAACTGCTCGATAGCCCGGAGCAACGTCACTGTGATGACGATGATGACCGCGATAGTTGCCCCGAACAGTACAAGCCGGCCGCTATCTCCGTAGATGCCGGTGCTGAGCGCGATGAGGCCCACGATCGAGAACAGGAAGGCACCAATGAAGGTGGCCAGCGCACCTTGGGCCCGGGTGTCTTCGATCAGCAGGCGGGCCGCGCGCGGGGTGGCGCTGCTGGACGCGGACCCGTAGGCCGAGACCATGGTGGACAGCGAGAAGGTGGTGACCGTCAGCATCGACGCGGCAAGAATGCCAAGAATGTTGCCGACGGAATCTGCGCCGATCCGCGCGGCAAGGCCGACGGGAATGAGGAACTTCAGGAACGCGCCCGCCAACGCCGTGATGATGCCTAGGGCGCCATACAGGGTCGAACGGAACCACATCCGCTTTGTAACTTTGCTGGCTGCAAGCCTCAATCTGGTGAGCATGGGCTACTTCCTGGGAAGTTCGACCATCAATAGCACGGCCGGGCGCCGAGGCCACGTCAACGCAGGGTCATGCCCGACCCAAGGCAGATGCCGCTACTCCGGGCGGCATCTGTGTGCAGATTCTACGAGCGCACCTTGTCCAGGAACTGACGGTGGCGCTCGTATTGATCGAGCACATCGTGGATGAGTTGAACCTTGGTCCATCCCATGACGTCGTAGTCCTGCCCGCCCTCCCGCAGATAGACCTCCGCACGGTAATGACGGGTACCCTCGCTGACCGGCCGACGGGGATCCTGCAGGGCGAACGTCGGCGGCTCATAGGGCTGGGGCCGTACCGAGTAGAAGAAGTCCATCTCCTCGCCATGGCCAACCTGCAGCCACGCACGACCATCCTCCCCCTTGGAGACCTGGACCGGCAGATCCTGCTTGCGCAGCTCAGCCGCAACCTCTTCCAATGCTGGGATGACACGCTGCTCGATGAAGCCGGTCACCTCGATCTTCAACGGATTGTGCGCCAGCAGGCGCAGGCGCGCCCGCCAATCCTCGCTGGTACCCGGCAAGATACGTGCCTCGCGCAGGATCGAGCGCTTGGTTGCATCCAGATGCATGGCCTTCAGCAGTCCCCAGCACATCAGGATCATGACGATCGTAAATGGCAACGCACTGGCAATGGTGGCCGCCTGCAATGATTCCAAGCCGCCGGCCACCAGCAGGGCAATCGCAAGGCCGCCGACCAGCAGCGCCCAGAAGATCCGCTGCAAGACCGGCGATTCCTGCTCACCCTTCGAGGTAAGCATGTCGATTACCAGGGCACCGGAGTCCGCTGAGGTTACGAAGAACAGCGCAACCAGGATGACCGCCAGCGAAGAGGTCAGCATGGTCAGCGGCAGGTGCTCCAGAAACTCGAAGAGCGCCATCGAGCTGTCGGTTGAGACCGCCTGCACCAACTGCTGGATGCCCTCCGCCCGCACCATGTGCAACGCGGTGTTGCCGTAGATGGTCATCCAGAGGAATGTGAAGCCAAGCGGCACAAGCAACACCCCCACCACGAACTCACGGACGGTGCGTCCACGTGAGATGCGCGCGATGAACATGCCAACGAAGGGCGACCAGGCAATCCACCAGCCCCAGTAGAACAGCGTCCAGCCACCCAGCCAACCCGTGGGTTCGTAGGCATAAAGGTTGAAGGTCATCGAGAACAGCTGGGAAACGTACATGCCGGTGTTCTGCACCAGTGCCTGCATCAGGTGCACGGTGGGTCCACAGACCAGCACGAAGGCCAGCAACGCTGCCGCCAGGATCATGTTGAGCTCGGACAGCCTGCGTACGCCGCTGTCCAGGCCAGCCACGACCGAGCCGGTCGCCACCAGTGTGATGACGGTGATCAAGCCAACCTGGACGAGCGTACTGACCTCCAGGCCGAACAGGTAGTTCAGGCCGGCGTTGATCTGCATGACGCCCAGCCCCAGCGAGGTGGCCAGGCCGAAGATGGTACCCAGCGCGGCGAACGTGTCTACAGCATGCCCCAACGGGCCGTGGATACGATCGCCGATGAGCGGATACAGTGCGGATCGGACACGCAGCGGGAGATTGTGCCGGTAGGCAAAGTACGCCAGCGACAGCGCTACCACTGCGTAGATCGCCCATGCGTGGATGCCCCAGTGGAAGAAGGTGATGCGCATGGCCTGGCGGGCAGCTGCGGCCGACTCGGGCGAGCCGACCGGCGGCGTGGCGTAGTGCATGATGGGCTCGGCAACGCCGAAGAACATCAGACCGATGCCCATGCCGGCAGCGAACAACATGGCGAACCAGGAGCCGTAGCTGTAGTCCGGCGTACTGTGGTCAGGGCCGAGTTTGATGCGGCCGTAACTGCTGATGGCGACGCCGACGACGAAGACCAGGAAGCCGGCCACCGCAAGGATGGTGAACCAGCCTGCATCATTGGCAGCCCATGACTTGGCCGCGGTGAACCACCGCGTGGCTATATCGGGCGCGATGGCAGCAAGCGCCAGCAGCGCGATGACGATGGCTGCCGTGGGAATGAACACCTGCGGAAGGATCCGCTGGCGAACGGGGGGATGTTGCGGAGCCGTGCTCTGCATGGATACCTCCGTGTTGTTGGGTGAAGAAGCCTCTGGCTTGCGCGAGGCCGATCAGAAGTAGAAGCCGATGTTGAAGTTCAGCCGTGAATGCCAGCGGGAAGGACCTCCCTCGTCGATGCCGATACCATCACCACCGGCAAACCACATGTTGCGGCCAGCGATCCAGTCGACATAGGTGAGCATGATGCCTTTCTGCAGGCTGCAACCGGTCACGTTCTGCCACGAATCACGAAGGCCCGCGCGGTGCCCGACCGGGCGGGTCATGCTGAGGTTGTTATAGCAGGTGATGTCATCCAGCCAGCCCTTCTGGCCGAACGAATAGGCGATGTTGGCGCTTGGCACATCCGCCTGCGCTGCAACCTGGAAGGGGGATTGGAACGCCGACATTGCGATGCGATCTCCGGGCACGGCATACCGGTACCGCGCCCACTGCAACTGCGCGGTCCAACCATCGCGCTGCCACTGTGCGTGGAGGGCCGCGCCCTGATGACCGTAGTGACGCCGTGTCTGAGTGTTCTGCACCTTGCCAGCAAACGCTGATGCGCCCAGCAACAGCTCGCCGCCGCCCCAGGCGCGCGCGCGCTCCACGCGTGCATGCAGTCGTTGCCGCTCACGATACGGCAACGCCTCGGTCTGCGCGACATCAAAGGAGTAGCGATCATAGCGAGCCCCGGACCCGTATTCGTCTCCGGAGAACCAGCCGAGATGCCAGGTCGTGCTGCCGGTGCGGTGAATCACTACAAGGCCCGGATCGTAATCATCCTCAATGCCCAAGTAGTAGCCGGAGCCGAACCAGAAGCTCTGCGAAACGGTAGGGAGCAGCCCGAACGGGACTTGCTGGATACCTGCCTTGAGCTGGGTAGCATCGGAGAACTGCCAGCCCGCGTAGGCGTGATGCACGGCGTCGAAGCCATCGTACCAGCGGTATTGGGCAGAGAAGGAAAACGGTCCGGTTCCAGCGTCAAGGTCTGCACGCAGCAGTTCAAGCTGCAGGCGGCTGGTCGGCCCGTAGTCGAGCCAGCCATAGTTGAACCTGACGGCGCCTCCTGGATCAAAGTAAGGATCTCTATGGAGGTTATCCTCAGAAGCCTCTGCAGCCAGCGAAGTTCCCGCCAACGCGGCAGCGACAATGAAGGGAATTGATCTCACGGTTATGCGCCTTGCCTCCCTGATCTGCTACGGAAAGCGCTTGAGTCTAACGTCGATTCATCCAATGCCTCAAACTGGCGATCTCAAAGAATTCTTGGCGGGACCACAGCAATCACTCACGGCGCATCTTTAGTCCTCAGGTCCATATGCCACGTGAAAATCATGTGCAGTGAGAGAGTAGCTAACACGATAAACTTCTTAGTAGTCGATCCTGAGATTGAGCGACTCATAGTGGACATGGAGTGACACGCAATGTCATTTGAGAATAGGCTAGGGCCTCGACATCGGGGAAGAATTCATGACTATTGATATCAGCGGCCTTTCTGCCAAGGAACTTCGCTCACTGATTGCTCAGGCGGAGAAGCAGCAGTCCAAAGTGCTGTCACGCCCTAAGGCCACAGCGATGCGCGCCAAGATCAACAAGTACGTCAAGGATCATGGATACACGATAGAGGAACTCTACGGCGCTTCAGTGATCGTGCCCTCCGAAACCGCCAAGAAGCGAGGTGATCGGAGGCCTGCCAAATCGACAGTGCCCAAGATCGCTCCCAAGTACCGCAATCCTGCAGTGCGCGGCCAGACGTGGTCCGGTCGAGGGCGGCAACCGCGATGGATAGCCGAGCTGGTAGCAAGCGGAAAATCACTGAATGACTTCCTGATCAAGTAGTGATAGCGAGGTAGCCGCACACCGGTACCGCAGCAAGTCCTGAGAATCATTAGTCATCAGATCGAACAGGATGCTGGTGCGCGGAATGCCCTGCCAGGTAGGCGATCAAAGATTTCAGCTAGTCGCAGTTGATGTGACAGCGGGCGAACAGCAGGCGCTCCCCTTGCCTTTGGAGAGTGGGCTCAGGCAGCAATGATTGCAGTATCCACTTCTGGCCGACAGCTGCCGTCCGATCTGGCAGGATCCGATTCCTAGCGGGGATTCGACGCTGCCCGGGCCATGCGTGTGGCGTGCAACCGCTCCGGGCGTCAGGCAGCCCGATCAGCCCCATGCCGAGCGGGCCGCCGATGCGCGGGCTTACCTAACTTCCCCCGGACCATTCAGCCAACTCCATTGTGAGCATGACTCTTTGCACTGTCGTGCCCGGGTGCCTGGGCCTAGGGTTGCCGGCCGGCATCGGTTCCGTCGGCACTCGCCAATCCATTTTCCAGACGACCTGGCCCAGGGAAATCCATGCTGCCTGCACTCTTGCGCACCGCCTTGCTGACCGTTGCCCTGTCGGCATGGCTTCCAGCCCAGGCGCTTGCGGCCGGTTCTCTTAAGGAAGCCAACAGCAAGGCCAGGGCCTTCATCCAGCAGGCCATGCAGAAGCAGCGGATTCCGGGCCTCCAGCTGGCAGTGGTGCAAAACGGGAAAGTAGTGCTGCTGGAGAACTACGGGTTCGCCAATGTCGAGAACCGGGTGCCTGTTACCGGCAAGACGCTGTTCCCGATCAACTCGGCCACCAAGTCGTTCACCGGCGTAGCCATGATGCAACTGGTCCAGGACGGACGGGTGGATCTGGACGCCCCCTTGTCACGCTATTTGGACGATGTGCCCGCGACCTGGCGTGGGGTGCGGATCCGGCAGCTGCTGGGGCATACATCAGGCCTTCCGGAGATCATCGACTCGCAGGGGGCCTTTGGCGGTGCGACGGAGCCGGAGGCATGGAGTGCGGTCGAGGCTCGGCCTCTGGAGGTATCGCCAGGCGAACAGTTCTCGTACAACCAGACCAACTACGGCCTGCTGTCGCGGATCATCGTCAAGTTGAGCGGGCAACCATACGAGCGATTCGTGACGCAGCGACAGTTCGATGTGGCGGGCATGCCCTCTACCACGTTCGGTGACAGCTATGACCTGGTTGCCGGAGCCGCCACGATCTACAGCTGGTCGCCGCGGGGCTCGCTGGCACCGGACGATGGTGAGCGCCTGTCGCATTGGATTTATGAAATGCCCTACAGCCTGTGGGCGGGTGGCGGAATCCAGACGACGGCCGAAGAGCTGTCGCGCTGGATCATTGCGCTGTCGCAGGACCAGTTGATTGATGATGCACATGTCCAGCGCATGTGGCAGCAAGAGCCACTGAACAGCGGGGCGAAAAGCGATTGGGCCTTAGGCTGGCCGGTTTTGAAGGCTGATCGCCCGCGCCAGGTCGCAGGCATTGGCGGTGCCCGCGCGGCATTCGTCGTCTACCCGGATGAAGACTTGGCCGTGATCGTGCTGACCAATCTTGCCGGTGCGAACCCGCAGCGGTTTGTTCGACGCATCGGCGAGTTCTACCAGTCGCGGGCGAACGACTCCACCCATTGATGCCGACGAAGCTCCGGGACGACGTGTGCTTTCGGCACGAAGCGGACGTCCACACGCACACCTTCTGGCTGGCGCCAGGGGCGGCCGCCGCGAGAACAGGGACAGGTGTGCGGCCCTCGGTGTTCGGCTATCTTGAGAGTTCTTGCCAAAACCCTTCAAGCACAGACGCATGCAAGCGATTTCGAGGATTGTTCGAAACGGGCGGTGGCTCAACTACTTCGTATTGTCCGTCGTGTTCTTGGCTGCCGGCTGCAAGGGCGAGCATGTGCCGGCAAAGGATCTCGGGGCGGACCTCGATGAGGTGGCCGCAACACTGATACAGCAGCCGTTGCTCCACTCAACCTCGATCGCAGTCGTATATCGGGGCCAGGAATTCATCCGTCATCGCGGCAACATGGAAGCCGGCAGGCTGAGCCCTCCGACCGACGCGACCCTCTACGAAATCGGTTCGTTGAGCAAGACCATGGCAGGGACCCTGATGGCCAATGCCGTCCTGGAGCGCAGGCTGGGGCTGGACGACGATGTCCGGAAGTATCTGCACGGCAATTATCCGAACCTGCAGTACAAGGGCGACCCCATCCGCATCCGTCACCTGCTGTCGCATACGAGCGGTCTTCCGAACATGTTGCCGGAACGCGCGAACACGGTGCTCGCGGACTTCACCGATCAGCGTACGCCTCGTGAACTCAATGCCATTTACGCCGGCTATGGCAAGGCGGATTTCTTCAGGGACCTGCATGCCGTCGAGCTTCACCAGGTGCCCGGAAAGGATTACGCCTACTCCAGTGCTGGAACCCAACTGGCGGCGCATATTCTGGAGACGGTTTACAAGAGCGACTATGAGTCGCTGTTACGCGAATTCTTCCGCGATTCCGCGGCAATGGCGGACCTCAGAATCAGGCTGGGCGATGCTGAGGCGCCCCGGCTTGCGGTCGGCTACCACAGTGACAACGCGGTACCGACCTCGCCCATGCCGGAGTTGCCTTGGGGAGCATCGGGGAACGTAAAGGCGACCGTTCCGGAAATGGTGAAGTTCCTCAAGTTCCAGCTGGCCGGTGGGCCCGTCGTGACGGAATCACACCGTACTCTTGTCGAATTCGATTCCGAGTTCAGCATCGGCTATTTCTGGAACATCGTCGGCGGCGACCGCTTGAAGGGCACCTACTATGCCCATCATGGTGGTGTGCCCCGCTCGCAGTGCTATATCTACATCATGCCGAAGTATGACCTTGGCATTTTCGTCATCACCAACCAGAGCGGCGACAAGACTGCCCACGCCATGGAGGCGGCGATCAATACACTGGTCGAGAGAATAGCCGCGCGAGATAACATCTCTAGCTAGGGCCTGTCACGTTCGCGTCCTGCGACTCGACTTGACCGAGGGATTGTGAATGACCGCTGCTGGCCAGAAGCAGACGTTATATTGTGCTGCAGAGGCGCGCCTGATTGACCTGGCGGCGTTACCGTGGCAGGGCCCAGGTCGTCATGGCAGCCAGCAACACAACCAAGATCGGCGGTGTACGCGCGAGGGCCAGTAGCCCGAACGCAACCAGCGCCATCGCGGCATCCCATCGGTCATGGATCGCACTCGTCCACACCGGGTTGTACAACGCAGCCAGCAGAATCCCGACCACCCCGGTGTTGACGCCAGCAATCGAAGCTTGCAAAGCCTTTCGGTGGCGCAGGGCCTCCCAGAACGGCAGCGCCCCCACGAGCACAAGAAAGGCTGGCAGGAAAATGACTGCCAACAGCACAAGGCCTCCAAGCCAGCCACCCAGCGGCCCCTTGGCCAGGGCTCCCAAGTACGCCGCGAAAGTGAAGAGAGGGCCTGGCACCGCCTGCGCCGCACCGTACCCAGCGAGCAGATCCGCAGTGGTCACCGTGCCGCTTTGGACAACCGCGGTCTGCAGCAACGGCAGTACGACATGGCCGCCGCCAAAGACCAAGGCACCAGCACGGTACGTCCCCTCCAACAGCACAGCCAACGGGGAGCCACTAGCCACCACCCACACAGGCAGCAGAACAAGCGGCAGCACCAACAGCATCAGCGCTACCGAGCCCGTTCTTCGCGAGACGGGATAGCTGCAAGCGAACTGGCCCTGGGCAGGCTCGATTTTCAGCGCCCAGCGACCGAGCAGGCCGCTGCAGATGATCACCACCATCTGGCCGAAGACCGAGGGCAGTGCTAGCGTCAATACGGCGGCGACAAGCGCCATCCCTGCCCGCAGGCGGTCCGGGCATAGGGTCCGGGCCATTCCCCATACAGCCTGCGCCACCACGGCAACTGCAACGATCTTCAGGCCATGCAGCCAACCGGATTCGAGGATGCCTTGGTATCGAGCAACGCCAAATCCGAACAGGATCATCAGTACGGCCGATGGCAGGGTAAAACCTGCCCAGGCGGCCAGCAGGCCAAGCCAGCCGGCGCGAGCCAAGCCCAGCGCCATCCCAACCTGGCTGCTGGCTGGGCCTGGCAGTAACTGGCACAAGGCCACCAGATCCGAGTAGCTACGGTCCGTCAGCCACCGGCGGCGCTCGACAAACTCGAGGCGGAAGTAGCTCAGATGGGCGATCGGGCCGCCGAACGAGGTCAGTCCCAGTCGTAGGAACACCAGGAAGACACGCCACGCACTTTCGCTTTTTGCGGGATGGAGCGTCGGCATGGGGCAGGATCTCCGGTTGTTCTCAAAGGCGGCCAGCCCGGCCCAGCACCCAGACTAGGTCGCCGGGCTTCCCCTGTGCTCGGCCACCAACTCTCCATCTTCCTTCCGGAATGGTCCGGGAAGCTTCGGCAGGATCCAGCACCAGTTCGGAAGGGCGGCACAGGCGCGTGCCATTATCGGTTTGCACGAAAGGACGATTGATGAGTATTGGGTGCGCCAGCATGGCATCAAGCAGCGCGTCGTCGCTCAGTGCCGCATCGCCCAGTGCCAGCTCGTCATAAGGAGTGCCCTTCTGCCGGAGGGCGTCGCGCACGCTCAAGCCCGCGGCCCTGATGAGGTCGACCAGGCGCGCGCGGCTGGGCGGGTGGGCCAGGTAGTCGATCACTTCCGGCTCGATCCCGGCGAAGCGGATCATCGCCAGGGTGTTGCGCGAGGTGCCGCACTTGGGGTTGTGGTAGATGACCGCGTTCACGCACTTTCCTCCTCGTTCAAAACAGTTTCCACCACCCCTGCAGCGGCCGCGAGCGCCGCCGCCTCGATGGCCCCCTTGCGCTCGCTGTAACGGTCCACCAGGTAGTCGGTGCGCCCACGTACCAGCAGGGTGAACTTGACCAGTTCCTCCATGACGTCCACCACGCGATCGTAGTACGCCGAGGGTTTCATTCGACCTTCGTCGTCGAACTCCTGCCAGGCCTTGGCGACCGAGGACTGGTTGGGGATCGTCACCATCCGCATCCACCGGCCGAGCACACGCAGCGCGTTGACGACGTTGAACGACTGCGAACCGCCGCAGACCTGCATCACGGCCAGCGTGCGGCCTTGGGTGGGGCGCACGCTGCCCTCTTCCAGTGGCAGCCAGTCGATCTGGTTCTTGAATACCGCGGTAAGGGTGCCATGGCGTTCCGGGCTGACCCACACGTGTCCCTCCGACCACAGCGAGGCCTGGCGCAGCTCCTGCACCTTTGGGTGGGTGGCTGGCACCGAGTCAAGCATCGGCAGCTCATGTGGATCGAACAGGCGGGTTTCCGCCCCGAGCTGTTCCAGCAGCCGCTGCGCCTCCAGCGCCAGCTTGCGACTGAACGACTGAGGTCGCAGCGACCCGTACAGGATCAGGATGCGCGGGCGGTGCGGCTGCGCGGCCGGGTCGTTGAGCTTGGTGGCCGTCGGGATGTCCAAGGCACCTGGGACCAAGTTGGGGATCTGCTGCACGGGGTTGTCCTACGGAATCGATTCTATTATTCTAGAATCATGGAACATAACGCTGCAACCCACGCTCTTGCTGCCTTGGGCCACGCCACCCGCCTGTCGATCTTCCGCCTGCTTGTACAGGCCGGCAGCGGCGGCAAGCTGGCCGGTGACATTGCCCAGACGCTCTGCTTGCCTGGTGCCACGCTCTCCTTCCACCTGAAGGAACTGTTGGCTGCGGGCCTGATCAGCGCCGAGCAACATGGTCGGACGATCTGCTACCGGGCCGAGTTCGAGGCGATGACCGCATTGGTGGCCTATCTCACGGAGAACTGTTGTGCCGACGAACAGGCCTGCGAACGACCCGTTGGCTGCTGACCAACCCACCTTAGAGATCGCTCAGATGACCCGTCGCGTCCTGTTCTTGTGTACCGGTAATTCCGCTCGCAGCGTGTTGGCCGAATCGACCCTGAAAAAGTGGGGCCAAGGCCGCTACGAGTCCTTCAGCGCCGGCAGCCAGCCGGCCGGCCGCGTCAACCCGTTTGCCATTGCTCAGTTGCAGCGCGAGGGTTTCCCGGTGGACGGCCTTCGCAGCAAGTCGTGGGACGAGTTCGCCGAAGCGGATGCCGCGCCGATGGATCTGATCGTCACCGTCTGCGACAGCGCGGCGGCCGAGGCATGCCCGGTAGTGTTCGGCGACTTTGTACGGGTGCACTGGGGCCTGTTCGATCCGGCCGGCGTTGAAGGCTCGGACGGACAGAAAGCCGAAGCGTTCGATCGCGCGCACCAGATCATCAAGGCGCGCCTGAAGGCGTTTCTGGAGATCTCAGACAGCGTCTGGGATGACAGCGAGGCCCTCAAGGCCCGGCTCGACCCGATCGCACAGATCAACTGACCGTCTTTCCGGAAATCCCCATGACCACTGATACCTCCCGCCTGTCCTTCCTGGACCGGTATCTCACGCTCTGGATCTTCGCCGCCATGGCGCTCGGCGTCGGCATGGGGGCGTTGTTCGAAGGTGTACCCAGCGCGTTGAACAGCCTCTCCATAGGGTCGACCAACATCCCGATCGCGATTGGTCTGATCCTGATGATGTATCCGCCGCTGGCCAAGGTGAAGTACGAGGAACTGCCGCGGGTCTTCGCCGACAAACGGGTACTGATGCTCTCGCTGCTGCAGAACTGGATCGTCGGTCCGTTCCTGATGTTCGGCCTGGCCGTGCTGTTCCTGCGCGATTACCCCGAGTACATGACCGGCCTGGTCCTGATCGGGCTGGCACGGTGCATCGCCATGGTGCTGGTCTGGAATCAGCTTGCCCGCGGTGACGGCCAGTACGTCGCCGGGCTGGTGGCATTCAACTCGATCTTCCAGATTGCGCTGTTCAGCGTCTATGCGTGGTTCTTCCTGTCCTGGTTGCCGCCGGTGTTCGGTCTGCAGGGCAGCGTCATCGATGTCAGTTTCTGGACCATCGCCGAGGCTGTTCTGATCTACCTTGGTATCCCGTTCCTGGCGGGCTTCCTCACCCGCCGATGGTTGAAGGCGCGCAAGGGCGTGCAATGGTATGAAGAGACGTTCCTGCCCGCCATCAGCCCGGTAACCCTCGCCGCACTGCTGTTTACCATCGTGGCGATGTTCAGCCTGAAGGGAGGCGATGTGCTGAGGATTCCGATGGACGCGGTACGCATCGCGATCCCGCTGACGTTGTACTTCATCATCCAGTTCGTCATCAGTTTCTTCATGGGCAAGCTGATCGCCAAAGACTACCCCCGCACCACCGCGATCGCGTTCACCGCAGCAGGCAACAACTTCGAACTGGCCATCGCCGTGGCGATCGCGGCGTTCGGGCTGGCTTCCCCGGTAGCCTTCGCGGCTGTTATCGGCCCGCTGGTGGAAGTGCCCGTGCTGATTCTGCTGGTCCACGTCGCCCTGCGCCTGGGCAAAAGCTACTTTCCTGCCGATGCACGGAGCCGCTGAATCGCCTAGGTGCTGCAGCATGAGGAAGTCCCGATGGACAGCGTCGATGTCGTGGTGATCGGAGGTGGCCAGGCGGGTCTTTCGGCTGGCTACTTCCTGCGTCGCAGCGGGCTGTCCTATGTGATTCTTGATGCCGAAACGTCACCTGGCGGGGCGTGGCAGCATGCGTGGAAATCCCTGCATCTGTTCTCGCCGGCGGGCTGGAGCTCGATTCCCGGTTGGCCGATGCCTGCTACCCGGGAACCGTGCCCGTCGCAGGCGGAAGTGCTCGACTACCTCGCGCGCTACGAGCATAAGTATGCGCTGCCCGTCATCCGTCCCGTGCAGGTGAAACGCATCAGCCGCTCGGGGAGCCGGCTGCGGGTGGAAGCAGATGACGGCCGGCAGTGGCAGACACGTGCAGTGATCAGCGCCACGGGTACGTGGCGGCATCCCTGCACGCCCGGATATGAAGGTCTGGACGCTTTCGGCGGCGTGCAGCTGCACTCGGCCCACTACAGCCATCCCGAACCCTTCGCCGGAATGCGCGTGGCCATCATCGGCAGCGGCAACTCAGGCGCACAGATTCTGGCCGAGGTCTCCAAGGTGGCCAAGACCACGTGGATCACCCAGCGGGCGCCAGCCTTCCTGGCCGACGATGTCGACGGGCGCGTTCTGTTCGCACGCGCAACCGAGAAGTGGAGGGCTCAGCAGGAAGGACGTGAGCCGGATATTCAGCGGGATGGTTTTGGCGACATCGTGATGGTGCCGCCGGTGGTGGACGCACGGCGCCGCGGTGTACTGGTCTCCATGCCGCCACCCGTCCGTTTCACCGCCACCGGCATGCAGTGGGCAGATGGCAGCGAACGCAACTTCGACGCGGTGATCTGGTGCACCGGCTTCCGGCCGGTATTGTCGCACCTGGAAGGACTGGGCATTGTCAACGCTCGTGGTCGGATCGACGTGGATGACACCCAGGTTCGGTCGGTCGCAGCGCCATCGGTTTGGCTGCTCGGCTATGGCGACTGGAATGGCGCAGCATCGGCCACGCTGATCGGGGTGACCCGATACGCGCGCGAGGCAGTAAGGCAGATCAGCGACTACATCGGGGAGGCTTCTCCGGTGTTATCTGGCGCGTGAGCCTCGGCGCCATTGCCCAGCGCCCGCACCTGCGATTGCAGGGCCATGCGGTCCAGCGCTTCAGGCTTAAGCGCCAACAGCAATCCGAGACGGTGCTGGAGCTGGTGAAGCGTGCTCAGGAACGCCTTATGGACCTGATCAGCACTGCCCTGCACTGCGGCCGGGTCGGGGATGCCCCAGTGGGCGGTAGCCGGGTGGCCCGGCCACACGGGACACGCTTCACCCGCGGCACGATCGCACACCGTTACGATGAGATCCATCTGCGGTGCTTCCGGACCTGCGAATGCATCCCACGGCTTGCTCGACAGTCCGGCAACGTCGAAGCCAATCTCCGAGAGCACCTGCAGGGCCACCGGATGAACTACGCCCTTGGGATGACTGCCCGCACTGTAAGCGCGGATACGTTCGCGCCCTAAATGGCTGGCCAGTGCTTCGGCAAGAATGCTGCGCGCCGAGTTGCCTGTGCAAAGGAACAGAACATTCAGGGGACGCATGTCATCGCAACCATTTATCTAGAATAATCGAAGTATTGCCTTGCCATATGTCAACTCGATGACTGCCGAAAAGGAAGCGGGCACCCCTCGGTGCCCGCTTCGCTCATCTGTTCAATGACCCGACGACCGTGTGGCGCCTGGCGTACGATGCTTTCCCAAGCGGTCTACCAAGGTCTCACTTGCATCGTTGAGACCGAACACCTCAACGGTCGCGCCGTGCTCGCGCAGCTTCATCACTACCCGGTCGAGCGCATCAACGGCGGTCACGTCCCAGAAGTGGGCGTCCTTCAGATCGATGATGACCTCCTTGGGGACATCCAGATAGTTGAAGCTACTCACGAACTGTCCAGAAGACGCAAAGAACACCTGCCCCTTCACAACGTAGACGCGCGAGTCGGTCTCGACCTGGGTGTCGTCGATGATCAGCATCTTGCCGACCTTGCGGGTGAAGAACACCGCCGACAGGATCACGCCTGTCAACACGCCTTTGGCGAGGTCGTGGGTAGCCACGGTCACGATGACCGTGCCAATCATCACGACCGAAGAGCTCTTGGGATGAATGGCCAGCTCGCGCAGCGAGCGCCAGCTGAAGGTGCCGATGCTGACCATGATCATCACTGCGACCAGTGCGGCCATTGGAATCTGACTCACCAGGTTTGACCCATAAACAACCAGAAGGAGCAAAACCACGCCGGCCACAAGGCACGAGAGACGGCCCCGGCCACCGGAAGTGATGTTGATCACCGACTGGCCGATCATTGCACAGCCTGCCATGCCCCCAAAGAAGCCCGTTACGGTGTTAGCCAAGCCTTGGCCCGCACATTCGCGATTCTTCTGGCTCGGGGTATCGGTCATGTCTTCGACGATCTGCGCGGTCATCAGCGATTCCAACAAGCCAACGACCGCCAAAGTCGCCGAAACCGGCAGCAGGATCTGGAGTGTTTCCCAGGTGAATGGCACATCCGGAATCAGGAACGACGGCAGGCTGTCAGGCAGCGCCCCCATGTCGCCTACGGTGCGTACCTGGAAGCCGAAATACATGGAAGCGGCCGTGAGAACCACGATCGCCACCAATGCCGAAGGAACGGCTTTGGTCAGCAGCGGCAGCAGGTAGATGATTGCCAGACCCACAGCACAGATCGCATACACCATCCACGGCATGCCGATGAGCTCGGGAAGCTGCGCCATGAAAATGAGAATCGCCAGTGCATTCACAAATCCGGTCACCACCGAGCGCGACACAAAGCGCATCAGCGAGCCCAACCGCAGGGCGCCGGCCAGCATCTGCAGGACGCCGGCCAGGATGGTGGCGGCAAACAGATACTGAATGCCGTGCTCGCGCACCAGCGTGACCATCACCAACGCCATGGCGCCGGTCGCAGCCGAGATCATGCCAGGGCGGCCACCGGCGATGGCGATGATGACGGCGATGCAGAACGAGGCATACAAACCTACCCTTGGGTCGACGCCGGCGATGATGGAAAACGCGATTGCCTCAGGAATCAGGGCTAGCGCAACGACAATGCCCGACAGCAGGTCACCACGGATGTTACCGAGCCATTGCTGGCGCAGGGGATAAATTGCAGACATAGAAAATGATCTCCGCGCACAGCCGTGCGCGCCAAACGAAAGAAACAGGCACCCTTCCAGACCTATGTGTCTGGGTCGCTTCTTCAATCAAGCGTCAGGGTGGAGTCATCGCTAGCCGATCCGTTGGGTACTTGACGGTATATTGTAGACTTGCATAGCGCCTGAGGGGAAATCCGGCCGGCATCGCGGTCGCGTCGGTGTATTCTCAAGGGTAGCTTCCCAGATCCCAAGATCATTTCGCAGGCGAAGTCGACAAGCTGGTAGGCAGTTGATCAGATTGAATTGAGCTCTGACCGAATCGCCAAAGAAGAGGTGGACATTCGCCGCGGGGCCTATGTCCGCTATCGGCCAAAAGCGGTCAGTGGGACGGGTTGAACTGGGGCCGAAAGATTCTGCTCTCAGCCCCAGAAATGGCGATTAGACTGTCACCACGATCTTTCCAATCTGCTGATTGGCCTCAAGGAAACGATGGGCTTCCTGGATGTCACTCAGAGGGAAGGTCTTGGCGATTATCGGGCTCAGTGCTCCAGACTCCAGCCCCTGCAGAATAAACGCCTTGGCACGTTCAAGGACTTCTGGGTCGGCCACAATTTCTGCATAGAGATAGCCCTTGAGGGTTAGGCTTTTGCCCAGCACGGTAAACAGCGGGAATGGCGTCGGTTCCGAGCTGAGTGCACCGTATACCAGCAGAATGCCACCTCGGGCCATGCTCTGCGTGAGGGGCTCGAAGGACCGCCCGCCAACCGGGTCGAACACAACGCGGGCGCCTTGTCCGGCCGTTATCTCCATCACGCGCTCGACGATATCCTCTTCGTCACTCACGATCACATACGCGGCACCAGCATCCAGAAGGGCCTGTTTCTTCGCACGGGTTCGCGTGATTGCAATTGGTGTGGCGCCGACCATGCGTGCTATCTGGAAGGCAGCCAGACCGACACTGCTTGATGCCGCGGTGACAAGGACAAAGTCGTGTTGCCCGAGTTTGGCCTGCTCGATGAGTGCACCCCAGGCGGTGACGTACTGCATCCAGGACGCAGCAGCCTCTTCAAAGGACAACCTCTCGGGGCTCTTCACCACCAGATGAGCAGGTACATTGGCCAGCTCTCCGTAGGTGCCCCAACGGGCGATGTCCAGAGGCGGGATGAGAGCGACTGCATCACCCACCTTGATCCCGGTTACTGCGCTACCCACTGCAACCACGATGCCTGCGGCCTCGTAGCCCAGGCGGCTAGGGAACTCGGCTTCCTGTAGGTATGCGTGATTGCGAAACATCACCTCGGCTCGGTTCAAGCCAATCGCTTTGACGCCAATCTGCACCTCGTTTGCCGCCGGTGCCGATACGTCCAAATTTTCCAGCTTCAGAACACTGGCGTCACCGTATTCATGGATTCTGACAATGCGTGCCATTGCGGATACCTCGTTTTTGAATGGGCTTCGAAGTGCGCAGGAAAGGTCTGCGGCTAATCGAAGAGTGAATAAAATGTAATCATTGGTTGGTAGCGGATAAAGGCCTACTATGACGTAATATTTGAAACAGAGAGTTTTTAATGGATCGCCCGACCCAGATGGCTACGTTCGTCAGAGCTGGGATCATTCAGCCCTGCTGCGGATGACCTCAACCTATCCCCTCAGTTGGTGGGAAAGCAGGTAAAAATGCTCGAACAACACCTGGGGGTTTCCTTGCTGCATCGGACTACGCGCAGGCAAAGCCTCACCGGGAACACAATGGCGGCTATTGGCCGACACCCATCTGATGCAACAAACTCAAACCGGCCAAACGCGGTTATCTGGTAACTACAGAACCAGGGGGCGATTCACACAGCTTTTCACTCGATATAAGCGGGGCCTGACGCCGAAGCGGCAGGCCCTAAGCTCATTAGAATTCCTGCACCGTTGGGCGCAGAACGATCTCGTTAATATCCACTTCAGCAGGCTGCTCAATTGCGAAGGCGATAGCCCGAGCGACGGATTGAGCGGGAATTGCATGCTTGTAGAAGTCCACCACGAAATCGCGGCTCTGTTGGTGGGTGCTGCCGAATTTCAACTCGGAGTCCACAGCACCCGGTTCGATAGTCGTGGTGCGAATGCTGCCACCGACTTCGTGACGCAGTCCTTCGGAAATGGCCCGTACAGCAAACTTGGTGCCGCTGTACACCGTGCCGCCAGGGCTGAATACCTTCAGGCCTGCAACCGATGCGATGTTGATGAAGTGGCCACTGTTTTGTTTCTGGAAGACCGGCAATGCAGCCGCGACTCCGTACAGCAGCCCCTTGATGTTGATGTCGATCATGCGATCCCACTCGTCAGTGCGAGCATCACTGAGCGGTGCAATCGCCATCAGCCCGGCATTGTTGACCAGTACATCAATGCGCCCGTAGGTGTCCACGGTACCTTGAATGAGCGCTTTGACTTCTTCCTGAGAGGTGACATCGGTCTGATACGCGATTGCCTGACCACCTGCATTGGTCAGCTCAGTCACCAATGCGTCGAGTTTATCTTTGCGGCGTGCGGCCAGCACTACGCGCGCGCCAAGCGCAGCAAGGTGGCGTGCAGTCGCTTCACCCAAGCCACTGCTGGCGCCGGTGATAACGACAACTTTTCCAGAAATGTTATTGCTCATGTTGAGAACCTCATCGGCGGGTTTGTATTTCGCCATGGCTGATTAACCTGGCAGTGAACAAATCTTAGCCCCATGATTGATCTCAATAAATGGAAATTATTGGATTAAGCTATTCCTGAATATGGAACAAATAGGAGGGCAACATGCTTAACCGCTCAAAGCCGGCAAGGTGAGCCACACGACGGTCTACCGGTATGCACGCGAGCTCGGCTTGCACTCGCACTTGCGGCAACCGAAGCGGCGTCGCGGTTACGGCCAGCGCCGCACGGGCCGCTTCGCCGACCGCAAGCCGATTCAGGCTCGACCGCCTGAAGTCGCCGAGCGAAGCCGCATTGGCGACTGGGAAGGCGACTCGGTGCGTCCCGCACGCGGCACGGGCGCGGTGATCACATTGGTCGAGCGGCGAAGCGGCTTCGTGCGCCTGACCTGGAGTCCGGACGGCACCGCCGATGCCGTCTCGCAAGCCATCGAGTGCCGCATGGATCGGCTGGCCGACTACATCCACACCATCACCTTCGATCGAGGCAGCGAGTTCGCCGAGGACCGCAGGCTGGAGAGATCACTCAAGGCTGCGATCTACTTCGCCGATCCGCACAGCCCGTGGCAACGCGGCTGCAACGAGAACCTCAACGGCCTGCTGCCACAGTATTTCCCGCGCAGCCGCGACTTCTCGACCATCACCATGGAAGAGCTACAAGCCGCCGAGGATCGTCTCAACGACAGGCCCAGAAAGAGGCTCGGCTACCTAACCCCAAGCGAGGTATTCTTCAACCCCAACCACATTGCACTTCAACGTTGAATTCGCCGGGGGATTACCATTCAACCGGAGGGGTGAGCCACCGAGCCTCAGTGCCCCGCTTTTCAAGGTGTGTGCCCTACAGAGTCTTGCGACGCGTCAGGGCAAAGCTGGCAACGATCCAACGGCGACCAGCATTTCATCAAATACCGCTCGAACCCTTCCCGGAATTGGGCCACGCTGAGGCCGATAGACGTACAACCCCCATGCCGGAGGTTCTTCGTTCTCCAGCACTTGCACGAGCTTCCCGCTGGCAATGTAGGGGGCGGCCATGTAGTCCGCCAGTTGCGCGAACGCGATCCCGGCCAGCGCCGCTCCCATTTCCATGTCGGCATTGTCGGCGACGAGAGTGGGTGCGGTAGGTGTCCACTGGCGTCCCGCCTTGAAGTGCCAAGGCCAGGGACGGCCGGTATTGATATCCAAGGCCACGGTAACTGGCAGGCTGCTTAGCGCATCGATTTTTGCAGGTACGCCCACTTTCTTGATCAGGCGCGGAGCGGCAACGATGGGGAGTCGCATGTCGGCGGCCTTGCGTGCGACGAAGCGGCTATCGCGCATGAATCCGACCCTGATCCCGACGTCAATCCCTTCGTCAACCGTATTGCTGATGCGATCGGACAGGCGCACATCCAGCGTGATGCCCGGATGACGCTCGGCCACGCGCTCCAGTGCCGGTAGCACCGCTCTGGTGCCCAGGCTGTGCGGTGCGGTGATGCGAACCGTACCGGACAGAGAGGCCTGCTGGTCGGAGCCAGGCGTTCGCCACAGATCCTCGAACTGCTCCAATGCGGGGCGCACTCGGTCTAGCAGCCCTTCGCCGAAGGCGGTGATGCGCACCTGGCGCGTGCTTCGATGAAACAACACCTCGCCGTAGTGTTGCTCCAGTTGCTGGATGGCACGGGTTACACCTTGCGGAGAAGTCCCCAGCCGGGCGGCCGCATCGCGAAAACTGCTGCTTTCGGCCGCCACCCGAAAGATACGCAGTAGTTCCATTTCCTTGTTCATGACGCACGCCTCATGGCCGGTTCTGCTGCTCGTTGATTGTTCCAGATTGTGAAATTATAAAATCGAAACAATTCCATATACAAGCGGGGAGCGGTTGCCCAGACTAACAGCACCCCGGAATGCTCCGCTCCGAACAACCCAATAAGGAACGCGAATGAACGCTGCCACTCTCATCACTGCCTACTACGACGCCTTCAACCGCGGCGACCGCGAGGCCATGCTGTCCATGTTGACCGATGACGTCGCGCACGACTTGAACCAGGGCGCTCGTGAGGTCGGTCGCGAAGCCTTCCGCGCCTTCCTGCAGCGCATGGACCGCTGCTATGGCGAGCAACTGCGCGGGATCGTGGTGATGGTCAGCGCCGACGGCCTGCGCGCAGGCGCGGAGTACGTGGTGCATGGCGAATACAAAGTGACGGACGACGGGCTGCCGGAAGCCAAGGGCCAGCGTTACGTGCTGCCGGGTGGCGCGTTCTTCGACATCCGCGATGGCAAGATCGCTCGTGTCACCAACTACTACAACCTCGGCGACTGGATCGCACAGGTTGGAGGGGACGCCTGAGATGACCAGCGACGTGCAGGTGCTGGTTCGTCGTGGTCCGGACATTGCCGAATGGTTCGATGCCGTGGCAGGCCTGCGGGCGAGCGTCTTCCGCAGCTTTCCTTACCTGTACGAGGGCGACACCGAATACGAGAAGCACTACCTCGCTATGTACGCCCGTTCGGCAGACAGCCTGCTGGTACTCGCGCTCGCTGATGACGTGGTCGTGGGTGCGTCCACGGGATTGCCGCTCGGCGATGCGGAGCCGGCCTTCCACGTGCCGTTCGCCGATCGAGGAATCCCGATGGAGACAGTGTTTTACTGCGGCGAATCAGTCCTGCTTCCGGCCTTCCGGGGCCTTGGCCTGGGCCATCGCTTCTTTGACGAACGCGAAGCGCATGCCCGTTCGTTGGGGGGCATGCAGTGGACATCGTTCGCGTCGGTGGATCGAGCAGACGACGATCCCCGGCGTCCTTCCAACTACCGCAGTAATGATCCCTTCTGGACCCGTCGTGGCTACGTGCGGCAGTCGGACATGAAGGTTACGCTGCCCTGGAAACAGGTGGGTGAGCCGAGCGAAACCGAGCAGACGCTCACGATGTGGCTGCGCCCCCTGGAGAACGCGAAATGAAAGTAGCAGTTGCGAAATACGCCGTGGGTCAGCCCACGGACTTCGAGGCATTCGCAGCGCGGCAGCGGCAGGTTCTGGAGGAGGCGAGCCGTGCCGGAGCGGAACTGGCCGTGTTGCCCGAATATCTGTCCCTCGAACTGGCTGCGATGTTCGAGCCTGGCATCCGCCAGGATTTCAACGCCTCGCTGGCCGCGCTGCAGGCCTTGCAGCCTGCGTGGCTGGACCTGTACACCGACCTGGCGCGCGAGCTGCGCATGACCATTCAGGCTGGTACGTTCTTGACCCGGGTTGGACCGGATCGCTATCGCAACCGCGCGTGGTGGTTTGCGCCGGACGGCACGCGTGATTACCAGGACAAATTGCAGTTGACGGGGTTCGAGAAAGACACTGGCGTCATCGAGGGGGGCGACGAACTCAAGGTGTTCGACCTGAATGGCGTGCGTGCCGGCATCGCTGTTTGCTACGACAGTGAGTTTCCATTGCCCGTGCGAGCCCAGCGAGAGGCGGGTGCACGCCTGCTGTTGGTCCCGAGCTGTACGGACACGAGGGCAGGTGCAACCCGGGTTCGTGTGGGCTGCATGGCGCGGGCACTGGAGAACCGGATGTTCGTCGCACAGGCCGTGACGACGGGAGCCGCTGACTGGAGTCCGGCGCTGGACACGAACACTGGCGAGGCCACGATCTATGCACCCATGGATCGTGGATTCCCCGAGGACGGCATTCTCGCGACTACTTGCGGCACGCAGACATGGGCGATCAGTGATCTTGACGTTGAGGCACTGGAACGAAACCAAGAACAGGCCCAGGTTGCGGTCGATCGTGACTGGGACGGACAGATGTTGCCTGCACTGCGGAAAGCTCGCCACTCGGGTCATCAGGTCGCCTAGCGACTCTTGAGCAAGCGCTTGATGCAGGTGCGCAATGCCCTGCAGCTGCTCAGCAGCTTGCGGCCGTTCGTGGAGCAGTCAACGGATGGATGGAAACCGTTCTGGAGAGCTATCTGCGGGAAGAATTTCCCAGTAGCGAAATCAGGAGCGATTCGCAGAACAAGTCCATTGACGAGACCATCTCTATCGTCCGCTCCTATCTGCGATAGAGGCACCAGGGTGCCCTCGATGAGGGCAAATTCAGTTAGGCAGTAAAGGAAGCGACATCATGAAATCACGTGCAGCAGTAGCCTTCGGGCCAGGAAAGCCGCTGGAAATCGTCGAGATCGACGTCGAGCCACCACGCAAGGGCGAGGTGCTCATCAAGATCACGAATACCGGCGTTTGCCATACCGACGCCTTCACCCTGTCGGGCGAGGACCCCGAAGGTATCTTCCCGGTCGTGCTGGGTCATGAAGGTGCGGGTATCGTCGTGGAGGTGGGTGAAGGTGTGACCAGCGTGAAGCCTGGCGATCACGTCATTCCGCTCTACACCGCCGAATGCGGCGAGTGCCTGTTCTGCAAGTCCGGCAAGACCAACCTGTGTGTCGCGGTTCGCGCAACCCAGGGCAAGGGGCTGATGCCCGATGGTACGACTCGCTTCTCGTACAACGGTCAGCCGGTTTACCACTACATGGGCTGCTCGACCTTCAGCGAATACACGGTCGTCGCCGAAGTCTCGCTGGCCAAGATCAACCCGGACGCCAACCACGAGCACGTCTGCCTGCTGGGCTGCGGCGTGACCACCGGCATCGGTGCCGTGCACAACACGGCCAAGGTACAGCCCGGCGACTCGGTGGCCATCTTCGGCCTCGGCGGCATCGGTCTGGCTGCGATTCAAGGTGCACGCCAGGCCAAAGCGGGGCGCATCATCGCCATCGATACCAATCCGGCGAAGTTCGAACTGGCTCGTACCTTCGGCGCGACCGAATGTCTCAACCCGAAGGACTTCGACAAGCCGATTCACGAGGTTCTGATCGAGATGACCGGCTGGGGTGTCGATCACACCTTCGAGTGCATCGGCAACGTCGACGTGATGCGTTCGGCTCTGGAAGCTGCCCACCGCGGCTGGGGCCAGTCGATCGTCATCGGCGTGGCTGGTGCTGGCAAGGAAATTTCGACCCGCCCGTTCCAGTTGGTCACCGGTCGCACCTGGAAGGGTTCGGCGTTCGGTGGGGTCAAGGGCCGCACTCAGCTTCCCGGCATGGTGGAAGACGCAATGAAAGGCGAGATCGATCTCGCCCCGTTCGTCACCCACACCATGGGCCTGGACGACATCAACAAGGCCTTCGACCTGATGCATGAAGGCAAGTCGATTCGCACGGTGATCCACTACTGATCACCCACTATCCATTCAACATCAGCCACCAAGGAAATCAACCATGTCCAATCCTGTCATTTCCGGCGACGGCATCTTCTCGCACGTCTTCGTCGGCGCCGCCGACCTCCAGGAGTCGACCGCGTTCTATGACGCCGCTCTGGGTGCTCTCGGCATCAAGAACCTCGGTCCTTTCGGCAACGGATGGGTGCTTTTCGGTCGCGAAAAGCCGGCTTTCATCATCGCCCGTCCGGGCAATGGTGAAGCGTCTTCCAGCAACGGCGTGACGGTCGGCTTTGCGGCCGCCACTCCCGCCGAAGTGGACGCCTTCCACGCCGCCGGCCTTGCCGCAGGCGGTACCGACGAGGGCCAGCCCGGCCCGCGTGGCCACCTGCCGGGTGCCTATGCGGCCTACCTGCGTGATCCGGCGGGCAACAAGGTCTGCGCGTACACCTTCGTCTGAAAGCCCGGAAGCTGAGGGCGTTCTGAAAAGGCCAGCACAAGCCTCTAGACGGCCAGCCTATTGGACGGACCGTGTAGAGCGGTGCCCGCTCATGAAGATGGCCCGCAGCCATGTGCCAAACGCATGGCTGCGGGCATTTGCTTTGAAGCGTGTTTTTTCACCAAGAAGAAATGAGGTCGTTGTGAAAGAGCCGGCCAACATCAATACGACGACCGTACACCCCACTGCGACCGCCACCGTGTACGGCATGCCGGCCTATACCGATCGTGCTGCCGCCGCGGGTGAAGTGCACGCGCGCCCGCATCTGTTGATTCAGGCCCCCCGCGGCATATTGCAGCTCGCTTTCATGACCGAAGGCGACCAGGCCAGGGATCAGATGGCGATGAGCGAGTTGTCCCATCGCTTCGGCGTTGCCGAACCCGACCATGCTACGCCGCTTCACGGCGTGACATGGGATGAAGGAGACCTGCACTGCGAAAAGCACACCGAGTTCTCGACGTATCTCTGGTGCGCTTCGCTGGATTCCGAGACGGGAGAGCCGTGCGGCGAAAATCCGTTCAAGCATGGATTTGTTCCTCCCGGCCCGGTCGTATCCGGCATCCGTTTGAGACTTCTTCCGTGGACGCAGGAAACGGAGAAGGAGGTCGATCGCTTCGATCCTGCCAGCCTGTGCTACTCGCTGGTGGAGAACGGCTCAGCGTCGCTTTGAGCTGGGTATGGAACCACAGCATCGGCTACCGCGGCTCTCGCATCATCATGCATGCGATTGCCGACAAAGAGCCCACGGCGTTGGACAAATCCGGCTCCCTGGATTGAGGTGCCAACGTTATCGGAACGTCAACTATCACAGATGCCAGGGTGAGGAACTTGGCCGATCTATTCACGACAAAGCCCAAGCCTCCCTTGGCCGAACTCCTGCGGCCCAAGGCGCTGGATGAATTCGTTGGGCAACGGCACTTGCTCGGCCCCGGCAAGCCGCTGCGTCTCGCGTTCGAGGCGGGCAAGTTGCACTCGTTCATCCTCTGGGGGCCGCCAGGCGTGGGCAAGACCACCCTGGGGCGCCTGGCCGCCAGTGCGACCAACAGCCGATTCATCGCCATCTCGGCCGTGCTGGCCGGGGTGAAGGACATCCGGCAAGCCATCGACGAGGCCCAGGCTGAACTGGACAACCATGGTCGATCGACGGTGCTTTTCGTCGATGAGATCCATCGCTTCAACAAGGCGCAGCAGGATGCCCTGCTGCCCCATGTCGAGTCCGGTCTCCTGACCCTGGTGGGGGGGACGACCGAGCATCCGGGGTTGGCGGTCAATTCCGCACTGCTCTCGCGCGCACAGGTCTATACCCTCGAACCGCTGTCCAGCGACGAACTGAACCAGCTCTACGAACGCGCACTGCCGCATCTCCAGGGCGTCACGCTGGACGCGGACGCGCTTGACCTGCTCAAGGGCTTTGCCGATGGCGATGGCAGGCGCTTCCTCAATCTGCTTGAGCAGGTGACGAATGCGGCGTCGGGCGCTGGCAAGACCGTGGTCGATGGCGAGTTTGCCAGGCTGTCCACCAGTCCATCGCTGCGCAGGTTCGACAAGGGCGGTGACGAGTTCTACTGGCAGCTCTCAGCCTTCCACAAGTCGCTACGGGGCTCCGACCCCGATGCGGCCCTGTATTGGCTGGCCCGCATCCTCGACGGCAGCGGCGACGTAAGCCAGGTGACCCGCCGCATGGTGGTGATGGCCAGCGAAGACATCGGCAATGCCGACCCGCAGGCGCTGCAACTGGCACTCAATGCCGCGCTGGCCTACGACAGGCTGGGCTCACCCGAAGGTGAGATACCGCTGGCCCAGGCGGTGACTTACCTCGCACTGACCCCCAAGTCGAATGCCGCCTATGCGGCCTGGGATCAGGCCAAGGCATTCGTCAAGCGCAGCGGTTCCCAGCCAGTGCCACTCCATCTTCGCAATGCGCCGACGAAGCTGATGAAGCAGATGGGCTATCGCGAAGGCTACCGCTACGCGCATGATGAGCCCAACGGCTATGCCGCTGGGCAAACCTATTTTCCCGAGGGCGTGGCGCGGCCGGGCTGGTACCAGCCAACGGACAGGGCGTCGAGCGAAGGCTGGGAGAAAGGCTTGCTTGGCTGCGCTCGCTCGATGACGCGACGCCGCCAAGCCCGGACGCTTGACCGACATCCCCCCGAAATCGGCCCATTGCTACCTCACGAACTACAGGATAAGAATATGCCAGACGCTTCTCTCGGTGAATCCTCTGCGAATATCAGACGGAGTCGAGTTGCCCGCTATCTACGCACGGAGTCTGGGGCGGCGGTGCTGCTGGTGATCGTCACGGTTGTGGCGCTGGCGTGGGCGAACTCGCCGCTATCCGATGCCTATTTCGGGTTGTGGCACCTGGACGTCGGGTTCAACTTTGGGCCGCTGGGCCTGCACATGGACCTGCATCACTGGGTCAACGATGGCCTGATGGTCATCTTCTTCTTCCTGATCGGCCTGGAGGTGCGTCAGGAATTCGCCCACGGGTCGCTCAGGGACCCCAGCCGTGCCCGTCTCGCCCTGATCGCGGGGGTCGCGGGTGTTGTGCTTCCCGCGCTGGTGTACGTCCTGCTCGTGGGGCTGGCCGGAGGTCAGGGCCTGCACGGGTGGGGGGCGGTGGTCGGCACCGATACGGCGTTCATGCTGGGCACCCTGGCGATCGTCGGTCCGCGGCTGTCTGGTCAATTGCGTGTGTTCCTGCTCACCCTGACCGTGGTCGATGACTTCCTCGCCGTGTCCATCATCGGCATCGTCTATAGCGAGGAGATCCGCGTCGTCCCGTTGTTGATCGCCCTTGCCAGTCTCGTCGGGTTGTGGTTGCTGGGGCGCACCCGCCAGTGGCGGGCAATGCCGTATGTGCTGATCGTGATCGTGCTGTGGCTCGCAACCGTGTATTCCGGCATCCATGCCTCCCTCGCCGGGATGGCCGCGGGGCTGCTGATCCCCGCCTATGCGACGCAACGTCACGGGGTCGTTGCGGCAAGACAGTTGTTCCGTGACTTCTGGCAGTCTCCGAGTGCCGCATCGGCCCGCGCGGTGGACTACGGGCTGTCCCGGGGTATCTCGGTGAACGAGCGGCTGCACGAGTTCCTGCGGCTGCCGACGGCGCTGCTGATCGTGCCGGTGTTCGCCTTGGCGAACGCCGGGGTGGACCTGCGTGGCGGGCTGCTCGCCGAGGCCTTTGGCTCGCCAGTCACGTGGGGCATCATCGCAGGGCTCGTGCTCGGCAAGCTCCTGGGCATCGGGCTCACCACGCTCGTCGCCATCCGTCTCGGCCTGGGCCGGCTGCCCGAGGGCGTCGGGGTGGGGAGCGTGTTCGGTGGGGCGGCGCTGTCCGGGATCGGCTTTACCGTGTCGCTGCTGATCATCGGGCTCGCGTTCGGCACGACCTCGGACCTGGGCCGCCAGGCGACGGTCGGCGTGCTCGTGTCGATGGTGTTCGCCACGTTGCTCGGGTGGCTCATCTTCAAGGTCGCCGCCCAGCGGTGGGGTGAGAAGACCGCGGACCTGCCGATGGTGCTTGAGCCGCCGGTCGATCCGGAGATCGATCACATCCGCGGGCCGGAGGACGCGCAGCTCACACTCGTCGAGTACGTGGACTTCGAGTGCGAGTACTGTGCGCACGCCACCGGTTCGTGGGACGATCTTCGCGCCCACTTCGGTGACGACCTGCGGTATGTGGTGCGCCATCTTCCGCACCACCCGCACGGGCCGATTGCCGCGCGTGCGTCCGAGGCAGCGGCGAACCAGGGGATGTTCTGGCCGTGGCTGGACTTCGTGTTCACCCGTCAGCACGCGCTGGAGCGCGAGGATCTGATCGGCTACGCCGCAGAGCTTGGGCTCGACGTCGATCGGTTCATCGCCGATCTCGACAGCCCTGCGGTGATCGAGCGTGTCGAGCGCGACCTCGCCAGTGCGGTCGCCAGCGGTGCGCACGCCACGCCGACGTTCTTCGTCGAGGGTCGCCGCCTGCGCGGCAGCTACGACGCCCGCTCTGTCACCGCAGCACTGGAAGCCAGCCGCCGCGGCACCCGAACTCAGGAAGTCCCGTCCTGAGCGGGACGAACTACAAGTCAAGAACATGCCAAACAATTCTTTCGGTGAATCCTCTTGTGCCGCTGCGGCCAGCGGCCTCGTGCAGGTGCGTGGCGCGCGCGAGAACAACCTCAAGGAGGTGGACGTCTCCATCCCGCGTAACGCGCTGGTGGTGTTCTCGGGTGTCTCCGGCTCCGGCAAGTCCTCGCTGGCCTTTGGCACCATCTATGCCGAGGCCCAGCGGCGCTACTTCGAGTCGGTGGCTCCCTATGCGCGGCGACTGATCGACCAGGCCGGCGTGCCGGACGTCGATGCGATCGACGGCCTGCCGCCGGCGGTGGCGCTGCAGCAGCAGCGAGGCTCCAGCAACGCGCGTTCCTCCGTGGGCAGTGTCACCACCCTGTCCAGCCTGGTGCGGATGATGTATTCGCGTGCCGGCGCCTATCCGGCCAACCAGCCGATGCTGTACGCCGAGGATTTTTCGCCCAACACGCCGCAGGGAGCGTGCCCGACCTGCCACGGCCTGGGCCATGTGTACGAGGTGACCGAGGCGAACATGGTGCCCGACCCCTCCCTGAGCATCCGCGAGCGGGCGATCGCCTCCTGGCCCCCCGCCTGGCAAGGCCAGAACCTGCGCGACATCCTGGTCAGCATGGGCTACGACGTTGACCGACCGTGGAAGGACCTGCCGAAGAAGGATCGCGACTGGATTCTGTTCACCGAGGAAACACCGACGGTGCCGGTGTACGCCGGCCTCACGCCGGCCGAGACCCGCGCCGCGCTCAAGCGCAAGATGGAGCCGAGCTACATGGGCACCTTCACCGGCGCCCGACGGTATGTGCTGCAGACCTTTGCCAACACCCAGAGCGCGCTGATGAGAAAGCGCGTGTCCCGGTTCATGGAGGGCAAACCGTGCCCCACCTGCCACGGCAAGCGGCTCAAGCCCGAGGCGCTGTCGGTCACGTTCGCCGGCGTGGACATCGGCGAGTTCATGCAGGTGCCGCTGGACCAGTTGGCGGCCTTGCTCGAACCCATCGCCCAGGGCGATTTCCGCGCCCATGCAGCGGGGGCGGCTACGGACAAGGAAGCGACCCTACGCGACCGTGCCGAACGCGCGGCCTCCGGCCGCGCCGTCCATGCGGTATCGCCCGACGTGCGCCGCACCTCGGCGCTATCGGAAGAAAAGCGCCTCGCCGCGCAGCGCCTGGCCGGTGGCGTGATGGCGCGCCTGCGTCAACTGCGTGGGCTGGGTTTGGGTTACCTGACGCTGGACCGAGCCACGCCGACGCTTTCAGCCGGCGAGTTGCAGCGCCTGCGGCTGGCGACGCAATTGAGTTCCATGCTGTTCGGTGTCGTGTACGTACTCGACGAACCCTCGGCGGGCCTGCACCCCTCCGACAGCCAAGCCCTGTACGACGCGCTCGACCGTCTGCGCGAGGCCGGCAACTCGGTGTTCGTGGTGGAGCACGACTTGGACCTGATGCGCCGTGCACAATGGCTCGTGGATGTCGGGCCGGATGCCGGCGAGCGTGGCGGCCGCGTGCTCTACAGCGGCGAGCCGGATGGCCTGCGCAAGATTGCCGAATCGCGTACTGCACGCTACCTGTTCGATGAGATCCCCGCGCCGGGAAGCCGGGCACGCGAAGCGACCGGCTGGCTGGAGCTGCAGGACATTCACCGCCACAACCTGCATGGCGTGAATGCGCGCATTCCGCTGGGCGTGCTGACGGCCGTCACCGGCATCTCCGGCTCGGGCAAGTCCAGCCTCGTCGCGCAGGCCCTGCCGGAGCTGGTGCTGCTGCACCTGGGCCACGAGCCGGAAGACGATGCGGCCGAAACCGCCACCAGCGAAGGGCCGACAGTGATCGAAGCGACTGGCGGTCGTCTGGCAGGCGACGTGGACGCCATACAGCGAATGGTGCAGGTGGACCAGAAACCGATCGGGCGCACGCCGCGGTCGAACCTGGCCACCTACACCGGCCTGTTCGACCATGTGCGCAAGCTGTTCGCTGCCACGCCCGATGCGCGACGCCGCCGCTATGACGCCGGGCGCTTCTCGTTCAACGTCGCCAAGGGGCGCTGCGAGACCTGCGAGGGCGAGGGCTTCGTCAGCGTGGAACTGCTGTTCATGCCCAGCGTGTACGCGCCGTGCCCGACGTGCCATGGCGCACGCTACAACGAGGCCACGCTGAAGGTGCAATGGAACGGGCGCAACATCGCCGAGGTGCTGCAGATGACCGTGGACGAAGCCAGCGAATTCTTCGCGGGTGAAGACGCTGTGGCAAGGCCACTGCAACTGCTGCGCGATATCGGACTGGGCTACCTGCGCCTGGGGCAACCGGCCACCGAGCTTTCCGGTGGCGAGGCGCAGCGTATCAAGCTGGCGACCGAGCTTCAGCGCAGCCAGCGCGGCCGAAGCCTGTACGTGCTCGACGAGCCGACTACCGGGCTGCATGCGTCGGACGCCGACCGGCTGCTGGTACAGTTGCAGCGCCTGGTCGATGCCGGCAATACCGTAGTGATGATCGAACACGATATGCGCGCGGTGGCCCAGGCCGATTGGGTGATCGACGTGGGGCCTGGTGCAGGCGCTGCCGGCGGCAGCATCGTGGTGGCGGGCTCCCTTCAGCAGGTGGCCCGAACGTCTGGCAGCAGAACCGCTCCGTTCCTTGCACAGGAGTTGGCGCGGGCCGAGTAGCTCAGTTCGCCAAATGTTGCCAATTTTCGCGGGGACTTGATCGTCGCCACACGACGGTGGCGATCAATGCCCGAATCGCGTCATCCTTCCTGAGTCAGAGCAAGATGGGGGTTGTTGGGCGGTATTTCGGCGAGTGCCAAGGACCCATCTTCGAGGAGGTAGCCATGCAGTCGGCGGGACTTCCTCGGGCCCGTGACTTCACAGGTCCAAGTGTTCAGTCCTGGGCTGCTTTCGATGTAGCTGCAGCTTCTCGAAGCTCTTCTGCACCCACTGCCAATCCTGTTGATTCTCCTGCTTGGCGAGTGCGGCCACTTCGGGATGCTCCTGCGCATAGCGTGTGGAACACACCCGGGCTGACCAGGCAGGCCGTGTCATTCACCGTATGCACGAGTACCTTCGCGTCGTTGATGATGAACCGTCGTGAGGCGATTCCCTGCTTCAGCCAAACCATGAACTGTTCCCCGGATGGCTTCGTTGCCGATGGCCCAGGCGTAGGCGCGGGTGCAGGCGATGGAATGGACGTCGCGGCTGTTGCTGGCGCGGGGGTGTGGAGGAACTCCTCGGCATCCTGGCCAACGCCGGCCGAATCACCCAAGCCCACCATCGCGAGCAAATCCTCCATGACGTCGGGCACGGGCTGGGCTGCGGGCGGTGAAACGATGGTGGTGCTGTCGCCCTCCCAAATCGGCCTCGGCACTACCTGAGCCGGAGACGATGTACGAGTTCGGCGGGCGGCGAAGCAAACCGAGGCAACTTATCAATTAAAGATCGTGATGGCGCACAACACTCGGTAGACGCCATCGATTCACAGCTTCGCAAGATCGAAGGGCAGAGCCTTGGGTATAAAGTGGCTCGTTTCTTCGGTCTTCTGGGGCGGTGACTTACGCGACCTGCAGTGTCGGATAGTCTGTATAGCCCTTGGCGCCACCTGCGTAGAACGTGTTGGAGTCAGGCGCGTTCAGCGGTGCCTTGGCCCTGATGCGTGCGGGCAGGTCCGGGTTAGCCAGGAAGGCGGTGCCAAAGGCCACAGCGTCAAGCTTACCTTCGGCAATAGCTGCTTCTGCCTCATCAGCGCTGTAACCCATATTGCCCACCAACACACCCTTGTACTTTTCACGCGCTACGGGCATGACATCGGCCTTCTGCACGCCGAAGAAATCGGCGCGCATCACGTGCAGGTAGGCTAGCTTGAAGGCATTGAGCCTATCGGCCACGAAGCCGATGAAGGCCAGCGGGTCGCTGTCTTTCATGCTGTTGAAGCTGTTGAGGGGCGACAGGCGCAGACCCACACGTTCGGAACCGATCGCCTGGGTCACGGCAGTGAGTACCTCGAACAGCAAACGTGCACGGTTTTCCGGCGATCCGCCGTAAGCATCGGTGCGCTGGTTGGGCGTGTCGCGCAGAAACTGGTCAATCAGGTAGCCGTTGGCGCCGTGTACTTCCACACCATCAAAGCCGGCGGAAATGGCGTTGCGTGCGCCTTGAGCAAGCGCAGCCACGATGCCGGGAATCTCTTCGACGGCCAGGGGGCGGGGCACCGCGTGCGGCACCTTGCCTTGGGGCGTGTGGATCTCACCCTCAATAGCGGTGGCGCTGCTGGAGACAATGGGGGCGCCATCGGCAGCGCCAGGGTAGGCTGCGCGGCCAGCGTGCCAGATCTGCATGAAGATGCGTCCGCCCTTGGCGTGCACCGCGTCGGTCACCTGCCTCCAGGCTGCAATCTGCGCGTCGTTGTAGATGCCAGGCTCATTGACGAAGGCCGATGTACCGGGCGCCACCATGGTGCATTCGGAAATCAGCAGGCCGCCGGTGGCTCGCTGGCTGTAGTACTCGGCCATCAGCGCGTTGGGCATGTGGCCAGCGTCGGCACGGGCGCGTGTCAGTGGTGCCAGAAGGATGCGGTTGGGCAGGTTGAGAGAACCTACTTGAAGTGGATTGAATAGCATGTGGATGAAAACCCAGATTAGTGAACAGAAAACAGTGGTAAAGCTAACAGTATTCCCAATACTCTGACCTTTGAAAGGTCACTGAAAACTATTTTGGCACGGCTGGTGCTTTCGCACCCAACGCACGATGTAGTAGACGCAAGTGGGTAGGCCTTTGCTTCGGACAGTTTCCCGGCGGTCTCCAGCCGTACATACACCAAACGCCTCTGGTCATCCACCGCGTCGCAACTCCCTGACACCCCGGCCCAGCTTACGGCGCAACAGGGCCCGCAGGGTCACCCCATCCGAGTACCCGACCTGTGCGGCGACCTGGTCGACGCTCGCGTTTCCGGTGCGCAGGAGATGCACGGCATGTTCCACGCGCAGGTCCTGGAAATACGACAGCGGTGTCTTGCCCAAAACGCTTTGCAGCCGCCGCGCCAAGGTACGCTCGCTTGTGCCCGCGGCGCTGGCCGCCTCGGCGAGCGAGAACCCCTTCGCGAGCCGACGTCTGGCCCAGCACTCGAAGCGCTCCACCATCGGGTCGGCATGCGCAAGGTGGTCGGGAATCACGAACTCGGCTTGCGAACTGCGTGTCTCGACCAGCAGATAGCGTGCCACCAGGGCCGCCAGCGCCGGACTGCGCTCCCGGATGATGCGCAAGGCCAGGTCGACGTGGGCCAAAGCGGCACCCGCGGTGGTGAAGCGTGTCGAGTTCACGATCATGCGTGACTCGTCCAGCGTGACGTTCGGATAGCGCTGCCGAAACATCGGCCCCAGCCACCATGACGTCGTCGCACGATGCCCATCAAGCAGGCCACTCTCTGCAAGCAAGAAACTACCGGAGCAAGCGGCACCTAGGTGCGCGCCAGCGGTGGACCACTGCTGTAGCGCCGCGACCGCGTCGGGCACGTCGGGGCGTGTGAGCCGAGCCGAGAGCGTGTCAGGCATCTTGTCACCAAACGCGGGCACAAGCACGACGTCTGGTTCCGGCATACCACGCGCAGTGACCACGGGGACCGTCAAGCCTTGCGCAGTTCGGATGCGACGCCGCACGCCCACCAGCGTGAGCTCTATGTGCGCGGGAGCCTGTGGCAGCGAGCCCGCCATCGCATTGGCCAAGCCCACTGTGTCAGTGAGCGCCGCAAGCCCCAGATCAAACACGCCATCACAAACAAGGATGTGGAGTTTCATGGCAACAATGATATCAAAGTTGTCATTATTGCCTATAGAGATGGTTGTTATGAGGATTTAGATTGCAGGCTCGTTGATCCATTCACCTAACCCATTTACCCAAAGGAATACATCATGACCAAGCTCGCTCTGTTTGTTCGCCTCGAAGCCAAACCCGGCCAGGAGGCTGCGCTTGCCGACTTCCTGGCCAGCGCACTGCCGCTCGCCAACGCCGAGTCCGGCACCACGGCCTGGTTCGCATTGAAGTTTGGCCCCTCGACGTTTGGTGTGTTCGATGCCTTTGCCGATGAGGCAGGTCGCCAGGCGCATCTGAACGGCCAGATCGCCGCGGCCTTGATGGCCAACGCCGTGACCTTGCTCAGTTCTCCGCCCAATATCGAGAAGGTCGAACTGCTTGCAGCCAAACTGCCTGCATGACAACTCGGCCTTGACCCAATCAGCTCACGCTGCAGGATGGGGGTCACACAGCCCTACGTGCGACCCCTCACTCGTGTGATGACGAATGAGTTTCTCAATAGCCTCGGGTGGGACTTTCGTATGGTAGCTGTGCGCACGATACGCCTGGGAGTTCTTCCCAGCGCGGAGGCCCTCCTGTCTTGACCGCAGTTCCTTGGACCCGGTGTAGCGTAAGCCTGAATCGCCCCGGGATTCCCGGAGGCTCGTTGGCGTGAGTCACGTCTCCGTGACGTGCTGTCGCTGTTGATAGTAGTTCGCTTCGGCTTCGGCGGGTAGGATGTAGCCGATCGATCCGAGTAGTCGCCGGTGGTTGTACCAATCCACCCAGCGCAGCGTGGCCAGTTCCAGCTCTTCGCGACTGCGCCAGGAACGACGATGCACGACCTCGGCCTTTTACAACCCATTGATCGTTTCGGCCAGCGCGTTGTCGTAGCTGTCTCCGACGCTTCCGACAGACGGCTCGATGCCGGCTTCGGCCAGGCGCTCGGTGTAGCGAATCGACACATATTGCGATCCGCGGTCGCTGTGATGCACCAGCGCGTCGCCCGGACGCCGCGCGTGAAGCGCCTGTTCGAGCGCATCGAGCACGAATTGGGTCTGTTGGCTCGACGACAGCTTCCAGCCGACGATTCGCCGTGCGTAGACGTCGATGATGAAGGCGACGTAGGCGAATCCCTGCCAAGTCGAAACAAAGGTGTAGTCGCTGACCCACAGTTGGTCCGGACGGTCCGCTTTGAACGTGCGATGCACCAGGTCCAGCGGACAGGGTCGGGCCGGATCCGGATGCGTCGTCCGAACCGACTTTCCGCGCACAACCCCGGCAATCCCGAGTTTTCGCATCAAGCGTTCGACCGTGCATCGCGCCACCTCAATCGCCTCGCGGTTCATCTGGCGCCACGTCTTGTCGGCCCCGTAGACCTCGTGGTTCTCCGTCCAGACACGCTGAATCTCCGGCATGAGCGCAAGGTCACGCCGGACGCGCGGCGACGCCCGGAGCGTGTCCCGGCGCCGCGCAGCATGCTCCCGGTACGACGACGGAGCGATCTGCAGAACGCGGCAGATCGGCTCGACTCCGTAGACGTCGCGGTGCTCGTCGACGAACGAGCGCATCACTTGGTGCGGCGGTCGAGCTCCGCCTGGGCAAAATACGCCGACGCCTTGCGCAGGATCTCGTTCGCCTGGCGCAGTTCGCGGTTCTCGCGCTCGAGCTGCTTCAATCGCTCCAGATCCGACGTCGTCGGCCCGGCACGCATGCCTTGGTCACGCTCGGCCTGCCGAACCCAACGACGAAGGGTCTCGGCCGTGCAGCCGATCTTGCCGCTGATCGAACCGATCGCGGCCCACTGCGAGTCGTGGTCCTTCTGGTGCTCCAGCACCATCCGGACGGCCCGCTCCTGTACCTCGGGGGAAACTTCGACTTTCTCATGGCTCCATCCTCTCAAGTGATGGAGCCTCCGGGGAAGCCGGGGCGATTCATACAGTCAAACGAGTGACTTGTTCAGACCTTCCCTAAGGCAAAGCCGGCAACGACCCAATAGCTGTCTGCAATTCATCGAACACGACCCGGACTCTCGCTGGCACAGGGGCGCGCTGAGGCCGATAGACATACAAGCCCCAAGCCGGGGGCTCTTCCTTCTGCAGAACCCGCACCAGTTTTCCACTGGCGATATAGGGGGCCGCCATGTAGTCCGCCAATTGAGCAAACGCAATTCCGGCCAATGCGGCGCCCATTTCCATGTCGGCGTTGTCCGCGATGAAGGCTGGCGACACAGGCGTCCACTGGCGTCCTGCACTGAAGTGCCAGGACCACGGTCGCCCGGTAATGATGTCGATGGCCGCTGTCACCGGAGAACCGGCCAGTTCATCGACTCCATCCGGTGTTCCCACCTTCTTGGTCAGACGCGGAGCTGCAACGATTGTAAGGCGCATATCGGCAGCCTTGCGCGCGACGAAACGACTGTCGCGCATGAACCCGACCCTGACCCCGACATCGATCTTGTCGTCGACCGCATTGCTGATGCGATCAGACAAGCGCACACCAACATGATGTCGGGATGACGTTTGGCAAAGCCCATCTCTCCGGCAAGGTTGCGGCGGCCTTGATGGCAAAGGCCGGGGAATTATTCTCCGAGCCGCCGACCATCGAGAAGGTAGAGGTGCTTGCGGCAAAGCTGCCCGGCTAGGCAACTCGGCAGGCGTAGACAGCCGAAACCGCCTTCGGGCGGTTTCAATGGCTGCTGGCTCGAAAACAGGGGCCAGTGCAAATAAAACCACCCCTTCGATGGGCGGCTCGACAGAATTGCAGAGGCGCACGACACATCGTCCGCTTTGGGTCGGTAGCGGACATTGCCACCTTCCCTTACGGTCGGTCTGGGCCCATGTCCGCTTTCCGCCAGAAGCAGACTCTAGGGGGAACTCCAAGCAATCGTATGCATCATCATGCCGACTGAGCGGACGCGGACGAGCTGATCGAGATCGGCCGGGCCGGTGTACTGGACTAAGCACGCTCACGCGATTCGATCACCCAAATTAGTGTCGATCAGTTCTGCTACGAGGTAGATTCCTGGATGAAATCGTTGTTGCAGTGCGTTGAGTGCACCAAGTCGGGCAGCGTCCAACCGTACCTGTTTGTAGGCGACTACTACGATGGACACACGGTCGAGGCCACATGTCCGCTCGGCCACGCAGCATTCTCCATCGTCCAGAACCCAAAGTTCGAAACGCTGCTGACCGCTGCCGCAGACGCATTGATCCATGATCAGACGCTTCAAGCTGTCGCATGCCTGGCTGCGTCGCGCGAGCGACTTTTCGAGCTTGCGATCCGTGTCTTCGCCCGGTCCAGCGGTGTTGATCCGGGCAACTTCGAGGCTTCGTGGAAGGAGGTGGCCTCGCAGTCTGAGCGGCAGTTCGGTGCTTTCTTGTTTCTCTATCTTGCTGCGACCGGAAAGCCCTACGAGTTCGACAAGAAACTGGCTACTGCCCGGTACGCGGCGCTCCACAAAGGCGAGATTCCAACGACAGGCGAAGCATTCGATTACGCAGGCAAGGTCTACCAAGAGATCTCGAACTTGGCGAACTACCTGCGGACTGATCACAAAGAGTCGCTGCGTGCCGTGCTCCACGAAGAGAACATGCGTAAAGCCGGCCGAGCTCCCAAGGGTGTTCCAGTAGGAACCATTGCACTCTTCAGCATCTACGGAATCGAGGCAGAAGAGAACAGGGCAAATTTCAAGGAAGCGTTCGATCAGTACAGAGACTGGTTGCCCGCGCTACCGGAAGTTGCGGAATCGACACAAAAGGCTTCTGGCGTGCATACGACAAGGAGTCATCCGCCGCACTCCGAATAGAACCTTGCTTCCATGGTTCGCTGAGGCGGGATCCGCTTCGTACGCATTCCGATTCATGTGACGTCACATGATTGGACGTTAATTGAGCACTTCAGAGTGTCTCGGTTCGGAGGCACGTATTTTCGACAAGGCATACTACAGATACTATTTGGCAACAGGCATACTTGATTCACCTCAGTAACCTTCTCACTCGCACATGTCGAGCTTTCTCAACCCTGACGCTCTGCGGCTCTTCTTCGGCCCCCATTTCGACGTGGATGTCGCCATGGACGCGGTCATGCGGTACCAAGGCGTGAATGTCCTCAAAGGCGAACTTCGTGATTCAGCGACCACAGGTGTCCCGCACACGGGTATCCGGCTTGTCGGCCATCACGACGTGGACACCGGGTCTTCGATTTTCACTTTGATGCTGGAGCCCGGTCATATGAGCGGGGTAAGTTTTTTCGCTGAAAGCAAACATCGCTTGTTCGGAGGCAGCACACTGGTGTGCGTGCCCCTGCTTTACTGCTCGACGGAGTACACACCTACCGGTGATCACATCGTCTATCGGCATACCTACAAACGGCCACTGTTCACTCAAGAAGAGCTTGAGAGAATTAAAAAGAGTGGAACCGCAGAAGAGCAAGTTAAGGCGTTTGTTTTCACCAAAAGCCGTATCGGCTACGAGACGATCAAAGGCATGAGCTATGTCGGCCGATCTCGGCGCTCGTGGCAGCAAAGATACATGGAGCACGTTGAAGAAGCGCTGGAAAAGAACTCGAACCGCCGCTTTCACGAGGCTATGCGGGGGATGCAGGGCCAGAACGTGATCTGTGTGCACGACATCTCGGCTTATGGGATCCCTGAGGCCTCAGCCAAAATGATCGAAAGGCAACTGATCAAGACTTCCACGTTGTATCCGATGGGACTAAATATGCGGATCTAGACCCGTGAGAGTTCATCCGCAACGTCATCTTTCTGGTGGCAGGAAATCGACCACTGGCGCAGTGTCCGCTTCCGGCCAAGACTGGACCTCGACTATCCAAAGGTGCACAAATTGAGGTGTTCTCGACACTCTGCAGTAGAATCTAAGCAGATTTTTCCGGGGACTCAGCTCTCCATCTAGCAGTGACAATCCTCTTCGATCAGCAACATAGGCGGGTGTAGGCGTCCTTCACGAAGGAAACTACCTTCGGTGCCAAGCAACGGTGGCTTCCCGATCCCTACAACACGATTGGCTGGCGCGGTGATCGGTACCGGGTTACTCGCGTGCTCCTGCTACCCGCACCTAGCTTAAGGCAGGGCTGATAGCGACGGTGCTACAAGTCTCTACCGGCACCTGTCGCGGGTCTCCGCCGCTTGGTGCACCTCTACGCCTACTATAGATTGAGGTCCATCAGCGAGATTCCATCGGCGAAGGGTGGCGACCTCTCAGAGGCCCCCCCCTGCCGGAAGTCCAGGCCTAAGTGACCGCATCAGCTTTCCGAGCCATCCGTACGGCCCGTGCAATGTGACAGCTGATCGGTCTCAGTTGGCTCTAGCCGATCTGGCCGAACCCGACTGGCGGTGCAGCCCCACGCCGAGCTGCACTGCCAAATTACAGGATACGCTGGCATCTAGGCCAAACTGATGTTCCACAATATCCCCCGGCCGACGTCTTGGATCTTGCCACTCTGACTCGGGGAAATCTGGCTTCGAACCGCAAAGAATGACCTAGGAAGCTCGAACTAAAAATTAGGAGAGAGAGAGAATGGAAAAGCTCAAGCTCCAACTGGAGAACTGCTACGGAATCCGCAAGTTGGACGTCGTGCTGGACTTCGCCGGCACGGCAGCTATCGCCATCTACGCACCAAACGGCTCGATGAAGAGCTCTTTGGCATGCACCCTTCAGGACATCGCCAATGGAAACCCATCGCGCGACAGAATTTTCCCGAACCGCGCGACGGTCCGCGTGGTCAGCGATGAGAACAATGCCGACCTCGTTGCTAGCGATGTACTCGTGCTTAGGCCATTTGAGGATTTCGCCAGCAATGGAAACGCCACCGCTACGCTCTTGGTGAATGCCACACTTCGTGAGGAGTATGAAGCGCTGCACACTGGAATCACCGCTGCGCGAGCAGCACTTGTCATGGCGATCAAGACCACCTCGAAAACCAGGCGCTCTGTGGAGCGCGAGATTCTGTCAACGTTTGCGCCTGCAGACGGAGATTTCAACACTGCTTTGGTTGAGCTTAAGGATGAGCTGTCAAAGGACTTGAAGCCAGACTTCAAGGATGTCCCCTACGACGTGCTAAACGATGAGAAAGTCGTGGCATTCTTGGGCCAAGGTGATTTCCGCACGGCGATCAACGAGTACACGAAGAAGTACAACGAGTTGCTCGCCGCGTCGAAGTACTTCAAGAAGGGAGGCTTCAACTATTACGCGGCTACCAACGTCGCCAAGGAGCTGAAGATCAGTGGCTTCTTTAAGGCAAATCATACCGTTCGACTCAGCGGAGACGAAGAGAAGGAGATCAAATCCGAGACAGAGCTCCAAGCTCTTGTTGATGCAGAGCGCGCCAAAATCTCTGAGGATGCTGCTCTTCGGAGGAAGTACGAAGAGCTTGAAAAGCAGATCCAGAAGAACGCGCAGGTTCGCGAGTTTGAGGCGTACATGCAGGGGCACGAGGAACTGCTGCCCGAGCTGGCCGATCCAGCGGCCCTGAACAAGAAGCTCTGGCTGTCCTATCTGAAGGCGAATCACGATCTATACACTGACCTCATCAACAAGATCGAGAACGCTGCGGTTCGCTCAGCCAAGATTGAGGCGCAGGCCGGCCAAGAGCACACACAATGGCAGGGTGTGATTGATATCTTCAATAGCCGCTTCATCGTCCCGTTCCATCTCGAGGTGGCCAACAAGGTTCAAGTTGTTTTGGGAACGGAGACAGCACCGCGCCTGGGCTTTGTCTTCAAGGAGGGGGGTGATCAAGCACAAGTCGAACGAGACACGCTTCTACAGACGTTAAGTACTGGAGAAAGAAGAGCGTTTCACGTATTGACTATGTTGTTTGACATTGAGGTACGCGGCTCGGCAGGCAAGCAGACACTCCTAGTTGTTGACGACATCGCCGACTCTTTTGACTACAAGAACAAGTACGCCATCATCCAGTACCTTTCCGACTTGGCTGAAGGCCAGAATTTCAAACTGCTCATCTTGACCCACAACTTTGATTTCTATCGGACCATCGAGAGCCGTCGTCTCGTTCATCGGAAGAACTGCTTCATGGTGTCAAAGACAGCCACTGGGATAAGTCTGGAGGCTGCCCAGGGCGTGCGTAACGTCTTCATCAATGTGTGGAAACCCGCATTTTTCACCGATAACCGCAAGAAAATCTGCTGTATTCCCTTCATGCGCAACCTGATTGAGTACATGAAGGACGAACAAGATCCAGACTATCTTCTCCTCACGTCCCTGCTTCACTGGAAGGCCGGTACAGATCAGATCACCGTGGCGGATCTTGATGGCATCTACTCCAGGCTCTTTGGCATCAACGGACAGTCTGGCAACCCTGGAGAGCGACTCATCGATATTCTAGGCATTGAAGTCGCTACTTGTCTGCAGGCCCCGGATGGAATCAACTTCGAGAATAAGGTTGTGCTGGCGATTGCTACGCGCCTGCAAGCAGAGCGATTCATGGCGGGGAGGATCAACGATTCAGCTTGGCTGGCTGCGATCACAACCAACCAGACTCAGGCGCTACTGAAGCGCTATCGGAACGACTTTCCTGCCGAACTTCCCAACATTGGCGTCATTCAGCGCGTCCTACTGATGACGCCGGAGAACATTCATCTGAACTCTTTCATGTATGAGCCAATCTTGGACATGTCCGATCAGCATCTTCGCCGCGTCTACACGGAAGTCGCCGCATTGGTCTAGCGGCGGAGGCTGTGCTTCCTGCATTACGGCGACCAGCGCACCGCCGCCGATGACCACGAACTAGTCCCGGAGTTTCGCAAACCACTGGCCAAACTCCGGCGCGCCGGCGATCAAGCGAAGACCTCATCGAGCAGGTCCCGCAGCGCGCCGTCCAGTCTCGGGTCGCCCTGTCCCTGCAGGGACAAGTACAGCGACAACCGGTCCACGGCGGCGCCCGCGCCGCCCAAGCGGGTGGAATAGGCCCAATGCTGCACATCTGCGTAGCCCTCGCCGGCCACGGGGAACCATTCTGGTTCCGGATGCCCACGGAAGTAGTCTCGCGGAATCGCCGCGACCGGCCGCGCTGGCGCTGCCAGTTCGGTGAACACGGACAGACCGGTTTCCCCTGCAGCACGACAATCATCGGCCGGCAGCATGGCCAAGCCACCCTTGCCGATGCCGGTTGTGCGCAGCACCGGCGAGCGCAGCCGCCGCAGCGCCGCCTCCCACAAGGACCGTCGCGTTTGCAGGAACCGCAGGCTCGTCTCCCGTCCCTTGCGCCGGGCGCTGACCAAGTTAGCCGCCACCAGTTCGCGGGCTACCCGCGAGGCGGTCATTCGCGAATAGCCTGCCTCGCGCGCAAGTTCGAGCGGCACCCACGGGACGCTCCCAGGGATGCCGCGCTCCTCAAAATCGGGCCGCAGTAGAGCGGCGATCAGAACTGCTTGCGCTGGGTGGCTCAGGTGCTTCCCAACGGATAGGGGCACCGGTGGAGACGAATCGCGCTCGCGCAGGCTCATCAGGAAACTCGGAGCGAACAGCTGGCTGCCAGGCACAACGAAATCCACACGAGACTCGATGAGCCTGGAGCGAGTGTATGGCGACACGCCCGAGAGCACGAGAACGACCCTCAAGCCGGCCTTTTCAGCCAGCAGGTGCACCTGTGCGATCAGCCGAGAAGGTGGCGTGGGTTCCGCCTGTGTCGGGACCTTGGCCAGCAGCACCCGCAGGCCCAGCAGATCAATCTCGGCTAGGCGGAACATGCTGTTGAGAGAGTGGGGCAAGAAGCGCGCCTTGGAACTAGGCCTGGGCTCGAACTCCGCGACCATGTCGGGTAGTAAGTTCTGGAGGTAGTGGGCAGCAGCCTGGAGGTCGTTCATACAACCGTATGTAACAAAGTAATCTGACAGTATCACAGAGCGGTTACGATCTAATCTGTCCGTTACAATCCCGTGCATGATTTACCCTGCTACCTAGGCAGGCGAGCGCTCCACTCAGACTCGAGTTGCTTCCTCCTGCTCACTGGGGAGTTGACGAAGGGCCGCAAGCAGCAGGTCATACGGGAACTGGGGGTGTGCCCCCCTCGCGCCAAGCGGTCATCCGACGGCCTTGAATCCATTCGGCGCACTAGCTTGGCATTGCGCGGATGCATCTGAACTGGCCAATAGACTTGGCATCTAGAGGCAATTGGACACTTACGCGTGCCCGTGCGCTCACGCGCCATTCTGCCGGGCGTACCAGGAGGCTCACGATGTGGACAAGGCCGCTCGATGCGCGCAATGTGCGCTGTGACCATTTGTAAGACGGAACTTCCCGTGCGGCCGACCATACTCGCATTGGATCTTGAGGGAACTCTCATATCCAATGCCATCAGCCAGATCCCCCGACCAGGTTTGCGTAGCTTTCTGGACGAAATGCGTTCAAATTTTGACAGTCTTGTCCTTTTTACCACCGTGCCGAAAGATCGTGCGCAAGCAATTGGAACTCTCTTAGCGAAAGAAGGCAGCGTCCCTGCTTGGTTCTCTGGGCTTCAATACATTGATTGGTCGGGAAAAACCAAGGACCTGCGCTACGTCTCCCCATACCTTGGCAATGCGCTGCTACTCGATGACCATGGTCCGTACGTCCATCCCGGACAAGAACATCTCTGGGTTGAGATTCCACTCTTCGGGTCTCCTTATCCGCCAGACGATGACGGACTAGAGGTAGCCTCGCGCCTTATTCGCGCACGAATCAGCGAGCTTATCAGCGCGAGCAACGAAACTCGCCGAACAGAGCCGCATTGAACATGCGTCGGCCCTGCAGCTATCCGCGACCGCCATGGCGGCGTTCGGCCCTCAACCCTATGAACGGCCGACGCTATACTGGGCGCAAGCCGTCCCGGCATGTCCTTCCATACACTACGGCTCTTTCTGTCGCCGAAATCGCGTACTGAATGAAGCGCCAGGTCGGCCGAAGTTCGGTGTGCTATCGACCACCTGGAGCGCTATGACCACAAGGACCTTGCAACTGGTTCGAGCCTCAAGTAATCAGCCAATGTCGGGGAATTGTTACTCGTGCAGCGCAGGCGCCGACCCAAGGCCGCTCCAACCTCTAGCTCGCCCGGCTGCGCAATCGCTTAGCCTTCAGCATGGCCATTGGACTAACGGTGGGCACTGGTACTAGCGTGGTCAGGTGCTGTTCTAATCCCAATGCCTTGAGGACAGAGATCAGCGTGTGAACCGTTGATCCTTGCCCACTCTCAAGCTGCACCAATGCTCTGCGAGAGATCCCGGCTTTATCGGCCAACGCTGCCTGGGACACGTTGGAGAGAAGGCGACGCGCCCTCAACCGCTTTCCCAGGGCTTCCGCAATCTCTTCAGGAGACTGGACTGGCATGTGACTCATTTGCGCGCAAAAGTGCTCATTAGGGCCTCTCTTCACAGGTTGTGCGCGGAATGCTGCGCAATCCCAGCCTCTCCGTGCCCCGTAAAAATGGCAATGAAAGCAAGGCAGCGCCCCATTGTTACACTCGGATAAGGGCAGCCAGCTTAGCGGTTCCGACTAATGCTCGCACTGTAGCGACCATCATGTCCTCCCGAGGGCAAGCGGGCGGCCGCCATGACCATGCGGCGGCCGAGTTCTTCTCTAGCGCTAGCGCCTCGGAGCCGGTGCTCCTGAGGAGGTCGGGCTACGTGCCATTTAGTGCTGGACGCTATTTCTGAGGCGTCTAAGATCATCGATAGCACAGCTTCCGGGCGCCTCAGCGCGGTGCACGACGTCCACCTATCCCATGAGGGCTATCAGAGACGGTTGAGCCTGTACCTCAATGGCACAGTGGTTGACCGGAGAACGAGCACCGTTGACCGCACGATTGCTATTGGCGCGTCGCTCTCAGGCTTCGTCACACGGCCGGATGACGAGCTAGGCCTATCCATCGCAACCAGCCATCTGAACAGCCGGGTTTCAGCAGACCGCCGCTTGCGGGAAGTCTACGGATCTGGCGTCCGGCCAGGCAACGATGAGTTCGCGGCGGAGTTCTACTACCGAGTGAAACTCGGGCCGCACCTGTCATTCAGCCCAGATCTCCAGTGGATCAAAAGGCCCGGCGGCAACGGAGACCGTGGAGATGTCGTCATCATCGGTGCCCGTACGTCCGTATCGTTCTGAGGCCGCTAGAAGCGTAGGTAGGTGATCATCCGCTTGCGCGCCATCGGTTCTGCACGCCTTTCGGCGTAAGTAGCTTACTTCAGAACCAAAAACGTGTCTGACGGTAGTGCCCGTATCGCTTGCTAGTTCCCCCTCAAGTTCTCTACTTCATTTGGGCGGCGACAGAGCCTCCCATATGAAGCTCGTGTGAGCTGGCATGAGATTCCTTATGGCAATAATGCTCAAAAAGCGACCGCAGCCAATCTAGTCATCCACGACTTCCTGAGGACGTACGCATGCGGCTTACTAGCGCGACCATTCTTGCCAGCTCCGTCTTTCTGACTGCCGTTTCGACGTCATACGCCGAGGACATTCTGGTGGAAGGCGGATATGTGATGACGATGGATCCCGGCGTCGGCGATCTAGAACAGACTGACGTTCTGATAAAGGGAGGACGCATTGTTGCCATCGGCAGAGGCCTCAAGGCGGGCACCGCTAGGCGCATCCAAGCAAAGGGTGCGATCGTGTTGCCGGGATTCGTTGACACCCACTCCCATCTTTACGTCACGACAATGCGTGGTCAGTTCCGGAACAAGGAAGGTCAGTTCTTTCCTGTGAGCTCGAAGCTTGCAGGATCAATGACACCACATGATGTCGAAACCGCAATGCATCTTGGTGCACTGGAGCTGATCAGCAGCGGAATCACCACCACGGCAGACTTTTTCGACAACGTTATTGGCCCCGCGCATGGGGAGGCGGGATTGCGCGCACTTCAGCGATCTGGAATTCGTGGGACGCTGTACTACGGGGGACCAGATAAGACCACGAAGCACCCGATGAATCTCGATCAACTTCGCTCTATTGCCTCTAGGCTGGACAAGAGTGCCCAAGTGGGCGTCGGCTTGGCGTGGCGGCTACCACGTAATCGTACCGATGCTCGCAACTGGGCCATGCGTCAGCAAGAGTTCGATACAGCAAATGAGCTGGGACTGCCTATCCAGGTGCATGTGAGTGGCGAACCTGGCCCAATGCTTGATGCACTCATTGAGCGTGAGTACCTATATCCAAACCTGACCGTGGTTCATGCCCCGGATGCCAGCGCGGAACAACTCAGAGTTCTAGAGGCAGCTGGCAGCAGCCTGGCCGTGACGCCTATCAGCGAACAGCGCGTTGGATACGGGTTAACCCGCTTTGATCAGTTCGCACTCGTCAGTAAGCAAGGGCTCGGCATCGATGGTAATTCGCTAGCTGGCAGCGCGGAGATGTTCGCCACCATGAGACTTGCATCCCTTACTTGGAGTGGCGGGGCACGTAGCGAAACGGCACCGGATGCGCGGTCCTTGCTTGAATTGGCAACGATAGGCGGCGCAGAGGTCGTCGGTATGGCAAGCGAAATTGGCACACTGTCCGTGGGTAAGCGCGCTGACCTGCAGATCATCCGCTTGGACTCGTTGAATCTCGCAGGCTTTGGCGGCGGAGACCCTTCAGCCTTGCTGGTCCACTCGGCACACCCAAGCGACGTTGACACAGTGATAATCGGCGGACGGGTAGTCAAGATCGATGGCGACTTGGTCGATGTAGATCGACCCAAGCTTCTGCAGGATGCGGAAGGATCTGCGCGTGCTCTTACGTCAAGGGTAGCGGAACGCGATTGATAGCCTTCGAGGACATCCACGTCCCAGCTAGTAGTGCTAAGTGCTATCCCCAATAGAGGGCTCGAGAGATTGGTGGGAACACGCCCCGCGAGAGGAAATGAATAGGTGCATGGCCTGCCTTGACTCCATGGCCTCCAATGGCAGCTCGATTCTCAATCGATAGCAGATTGATCTTGCATAGGCGATCTGGGCTTTGGTTGGCCGCTTTATGTCCCAGTCCAATAGCTCCGGCACCAGGCGCGAGAATTCGGCAGCCAGTCGCCTCGAGATCGCACCTGAATGGCCTCCCTGCTGGAGCTTCTCGAGCTGACGACGTAGGTCGAGCTCCGACTCTTTGGTTAGGGAGAGCTCCAACGTGAACTCTGAGTCTGAATCCACCAAGAAGAAGCTCATTTCAGCACCCCAGCAGGTTACGGGACAGTCACCAGCGCCAAGGCCTCGATCACCAGTGCCGGCCGGACGCTACCGTAAGTACTGTAGACCAAAAGTACTGCACGACGAAAGCTTAGGGCGTGAAAGCGCCACCGCCCCAGCAAGCTCTAGGGACTGCCATTAAGGAGGGCAGGCTGGCGCTGGGCGTCTCCCAGGAAGAGTTTGCAGCTCAACTCGGTATGCATCGGACGCAGCTTGGCCATATCGAGCAAGGCAAGAAGGACTGCCGGCTCTCCACGATCATCCGGATTGCAACGGCTCTGGATGTGCCGGCTTCGTCCTTACTTACATCAGCTGGCCTTTGATGGGCCAACCAGTCACGCCAGCAAGTTGGCGCTAGCACGCGGGGTCGTGACGTTAGCGACACGACTACCGATGAGGATCCAACTATCGAACTAGCTTCGGTCCTTTGTCGGTACGCCGCTTGAGCCTGTCACTACGCGCACGCTCCTGCGCGAGCTTCTCGCGAACATCTGTCAGCTCGCAGGCCAGCTCCCCACACAGCGTTGTAAGTACCTTCACTTTCGCCTTCTCAGATTCATATCTGACTCTCAACATCTCCAGCTTCAGAGCATCAGCCGCCCGGGCGCTCGGAGCATCCTGCGCAGATACCGCATCATTGAGCTTGCCCAAGGCCACTCTGTGTGATTTATAGAAAGCTTGTCTACTGATACCGCATGCGGAAGCGATGGAGACCACCGTAGGCTTAGGGCCACCCGCCCTCCAGCGAGCAATCTGCGCCTCAGTCTCGGCTAGAACTATCTGGCGCATCAGAGGCTACTCCCTATTTTCTTCAGGATCAGCTCCGTCGAAGCCAGGCGCTCTTCAGCAATGCGACGAGACTGCTCGGGAATTCCCCTCAGCTTGAGGAAACTGATCAGATCTTGCCTTCGCAACTCCCACCAAGGGGCGTGCTTGGCTGTAGCCGTAAAGTTGAGACAACCAGCACATGTGGAAGGAGTGCGCTTGCCGGGATTTGGGCCATTCGCATCGCCGTCACAGCGACTTCGCGCCTCGCGATAGAAGCAATAGCCCCAGTCGCAAGGACCGAGTACCACACCGGCACCCAGCATCCTCATCACTTCAAGATTTGTCGATGCTCGCTCCAAGACCCCGTTCATCCGTGAAATGCTTTCCGCGATAACAGGTGTAGGCAAGTTCGTATAGACGTGCTCAGCACTAATCAAATCATCCATAGCGCTCACTACCTCATTTGCGTTCTCCTCCTCAAGCAAAGTTGAGAGATCACGATCCAGACCAACATAGTAGGTGTCAGTGATCCTGGCTTCCAAGTGTCCGTACTGATATGCCAGAGCACCCAAACTCGAGCGGTCGCGCCGCGCAATGAAGCGCGCCATGAATCGGCGTAATGGTCGAAAGTTCAATTTCTCAGAATCAAGCCCAGGAATACTAGCCTCAGCGAATGCTCTCATGCTCCTGCGGAGTGCAACATAGCCATCGACTCTAGCACCACGCTGATCATCTCGAGCTTCAGCCGGTCCGCGTCCTCTATACATATTCAGCACGAAGAGCGCGGCGGTCCCGACATGATCACGAATCGGGCGCCCCAATCGCTCCAAGAATGCAATTGCGTCAGAGACTGCTGGCGCTGCGACCCATTCATGCGGCCTACCAGATTTGCTCAGAACCCCTTCGATCAAATCGGAGGTCTCTGCACCCGCCGGCATACCGAGCGCATTGGATGGCTTTACGCTTGCAGTCGTGAGCCGACGAGATTCGGATGGCCTCATGGAACTGAGCAAAGATATAATGAAGATCGCCGCTCCCTCAGCGATCTTCAGCATTATTTGCTCGCCATAGCCAACTCTTGGATCCAACTTAGCTAGAGCTTTTGACCTGAAACCATTGAAGGGCAAAGATCGCTTAGCGATGTAGAAGGAGTTCATCCTTCGGCCTGCTGAGCACAGCCTCCCAGCCTCTATCGCCATTACCTCACCCATGAAGGCTTCTATTGTGGGCCCATCTTCCTCTATTAGCTTGATTGCATCTGCCAAGAGCATGAGACATTCCTGCTCACTCAGGTCGTCATCCACCTTTCTTTTCTTAGCTGCAACTGATGCCTCCTTCGACATCCTTTTTCCTACGCGGACCATCTCTGCGCGCACTACTGCAGACACATCTCCCACGTTGAGTAGAAAATCCTCGACACAGATGAATTTGGCCCGCATCCGAGTAGCACCCGCCTCCACACGGCCGACTGCGCGACTAGCATCGGTCCATGGGCAAATGAGCTCGGGACTCAGATCGCTTGGCGAATCCACGCCTTCCTCATAACACCAAACGGCAAAGCTTCTAAGGACGATAAATCGTTCGTAGAGGACAAGAGCATAGCGTGTCGATCGTTCCAGCCTACCAAGCATAGCAAGTGCCAAATAGATCTTTATCGGCACTTTCCAGCCATCAGGGATGCACGAGAAATCGAGCCTTCGCGTCTCCACAATCCCGTCGATAACGTTTCGTCTGAGGAACCACTCATCATCCTCGAAGTTGATACCGAGACCGTCGAGAGACAATTCGCTGACCGGCGGCGTGGCTTGGCGCAAGGATTTCATGGCTACTCCAGACCAATAACAGGGACAGATACGGAGAGCTTCTCTGCTTCACGAAGAACCACTTTCGTAACCCTGCCAAGCAACGCAGACAGGATTTCGTGCGAATTCTCGTACGCGTGCTTGTACCTGGCAGCCACGTCACGAGAGGTCACCGCCAGTCTCTTGATTTCGTCAAGTTCCCGTTGAGCAGCAATCATGCGTGCAACGTGCCGCGGACTATCCAGCACAGCTACGCTATTGGGGCAGAAGGCGCAGTAAAGGAAATCCAGGCACTTCTGACCCTTCTTGGATGCGGGCGCTTCACCTGAGAGCGCGTCGGTGCAGTCGTAACCCTGGGTAGTCTCGTAGTTTCTTGGATGCAAGCCCACCGCTTTTGCGGACTGGACTACCTTCCCCATAAATCCCAACAATTTCGCTTGTGCGGCCCCCTTGCGCTCAGGCGACCTAATATAGAGGCCGGTGGTCTTGGAATTCTTGTGCTGAAGCTCGGATTGGACTCGCTCAATCTTCTCGCCTCGATTCCCAAGGAGCCTCGCGCCGGACAACCTCAAGTCAACAAAATTGAAGTCGGGTAGGCCATGCCGGTCTATGAACAGCGCCAGTTCGTTGTGCCATGACTGAATCGACACGCGACCTATGCTGCCACGACACAAACTAAGGAAGACCGTGTCCGCACGAGCACCCGCAGCGATACGAAGTACCGAAGTGAATTCGACTACCTCGCCGATCAATTTTGGGATGGCGTACGCACCTTCGGTACTGACTGAAGCCGAGCTCTGCTCAGTCGCCCTGAATTTATCCCAGGTGAATTCTTTCTTTAATGGGTCGACGGCATGATCACTGATGCAATCAACGCATAAGGCCATCAAACCCCCAGGATTCCCGCCCGTTTCGATTGCTATGTACAGCAGGTATGGGATGTAGTCGCAGATCTCTAGAAATAGGTACCTCTTTAGAGGCCGGTACTTTACGCTGTATGGCGTAAAGCCCGCCGCACAGAGATTTATCTTTCCGAGTACGCCTTGGGCCATCCCTCGACGCATGCCATCTAGGTCAGCTCTATCCTTGGCTGTAAGGCATTGCACATCAGCTCCATTTGCCAATGACGCCATCACCCTTGTACGCGCCCTTACCTCATCGATCCCCTTCTTTGAAGCGATGAGAATGCCACGCATCTCCTCTTCGGAAAGGATGTTTTCTCGAGAACACTCCTCTTCCCTCTGGAACTGACCTCGGGGGAAGTATATGTTCATCCATGTCACCGAGTTCTCGGTGTCGTTAGTGGCGAGCCAAGCATATATCTGTCGAAGCAGGTTAAAATGGCTTCCCCCAGTCTTTAGCAAGAGCTTCGCCTTAAGCCACTCCGCGTATCTCTGCGAGATCGTAGAGGACCTCATATTCTTCCACGGGTCGCCGTCCAGCTCGGTCAGAAAGTTTGCGAACTTTCGGATTGAGCCCCATGCTTGCTTTCGACTCTGCACCCTGTAAGTAGAGGTCACGCCGGTGAAGGCATTCAGCAACGCGTGAGTGGGCTTGCGGGGAAGGCCTAGCCGGGAGAAGTCATAGATGTTGACTGGGTCGCCAGGCGCATCGCCGGCGAAGACGGCCTCCGAGACGCCACTCATCCCAATGCCTCCTCTGTCTCAAGGATTGCCCTAAGCGTGCCTGAATCTATGGAGCTGACGGAGGCCAAGTAAAGCTCGGTTGTCTCTGCACTGTTGTGCGCAAGAAGATGCTGAATGACCTTGATCGAGTTGATGTTTGCACCTCGCCTCTCCATCTCCTCGAGACGACTCTTCATATGCGCGGCGAAGGTATGTCGCGACATGTGCGGTGTCACGTTCAGGCCAAGCACTTTCGCAGCTCGCCTGAAGGCTTGGTAGTAGGACTTCGATGTGACCGGCCTGCCTCTCGAGTTCAGAAAGACCCGGCTTGTTTTCTCAGTGGAGTTCGCAGCTGCCTTGTTCCTACTTGTCTGGCAGTAATCGAGTGTTCGTTGTGCCAAGCGGGAGGTCACCACCAGATTGATGACTTTTCCGCCCTTCGTCCGAGTCTCGATGTAGTTGACATTCAGTGCGTTCTTTGGAAGCTGTGTGAGATCGAGATCTGCAACGGTGGTGCGACGAGCGCCCGTCCCGAGAGTCCAAAGGAACATCAGTGAGTAAGGCATTTTCAGGGTTGCCGCCATGAGCGAAGTCTCCTCCGGACTCATGGCACGCACTTTTCTCTTGTAAGCCTTTGCCCGCCGCAGCCGACTAGTTCGAGCGAGGAACTGTTTGATCGGCTCCGTCTCCCAGGACCCGCCTGAGTCTGCCAGGCCCTCACCGTCCCAATGCTCCAGAAACTTGTAGAACTCTCGAACGGTGGTCGTCCGTAGGTTGATCGTTTCGCTAGCTAGTCTTCTCTTTCGATTCGGTGCCGTGGACAAGAAGCGACGGTACTCGCTGAGCAGCAATGCAGTCGGCCTCGTCCAGTCGCCTCCGTTGCATTCGACGAATTCCAGCCAGCTCTTCAGCCCTTCGGCGTAAGTGGAGAGCGTCTTCTCCCTGCTACGGGTGGAGTCGATTCGAAATGTGTCCAGGAGAAACGCAAAGGCCCCCCAATGAAGCTGCCCTTCTTCAGAAACCAGAAGGGGGAAGCGGGGCTCGAGTCTCGGGAGGGGAGTCTCTTCAAGCGCCGCAGAAGCCGGAATGAGCTTGTTCAGCTCGGTAAGCGGGATCTCTGAAGTCCGCAGCAGATGCATTGAGCACTCCTCGGGGGTTTACATGTACCATGCTACCCTAATTCCAGAGTGGAACCGCAGCGCGCTGGAGACCCTGCGCGAGCCGCTGGAATCCGGCCACATCCGCATCGCCCGCGCGGCACGCAGCGTGCAATATCCGGCGCGGTTCCAGCTGGTGGCGGCGATGAATCCCTGCCCCTGCGGCTGGGCCGGTGACCGCAGCAACCGCTGCCTGTGCAGCGACGAGCGTATCAACCGTTACCGTGCGCGGGTGTCTGGTCCGTTGCTGGACCGTATCGACCTGCATATCAGTGTGGCCCGTATGGACGCAGTGGAGTTGCGGGAGAGCACGCCGCTGGGGGAGCCCAGTGCGGCGGTACGTGCACGGGTGGAAGCCGCCCATGCCAAGCAGCAGGTGCGTGGCGGGCTCAACGCGCATCTGCCGCCGGCGGCACTGCGGGCCTGTACCCGACTGAGCGAGGCAGATCAGGACATGCTGGAACAGGCCATCGAGCGCCTGCAGCTGTCGGCGCGGGCGATGCACCGGATTCTGCGGGTGGCGCGCACGATTGCCGATCTGGCGGGTTGCGAAACGATCCAGACGGCGCATCTGGCCGAGGCCATTGGCTACCGGCAGCTGGACCGGGGGAAGGCGAGCACGTAATCGCAGCGGGCAGAATCAGGCCGCGTCATGCGGGCACACGTTCAAAAAGATCCGGCAGCCATTCCGGCTTGAACAGGGAAGCAGGCTGTTCTCTCATCTCTTCTACGCGCCACCATTTCCACGCCCTGATCGTGGCATTTTCCTCCTCCGTCCACCCGTCACGCTGGATGTCGGGCTGGTTGGGGCTGCGGACCAGAAAATATTCTTCCAGCCATCGCGCGGGCGTTGATCGGGCGACCGCGTAGACGGCATCGCGCTTTTCCAGCCGCACGCCTATCGGCAGATCCAATCCGGTCTCCTCCCTGAGCTCACGCCGTGCGGCGTCCGCATATCCCTCCCCGGGCAGAAGCTCCCCGCCCGGTGTAGCCCAGAAGGGAGCGTGGTGTTCATCGTGATACCGGAACAGCAACACCGCATCCTCAGCAACGATCACAAGGCGTGCAGATCGTCTGATTTCCATCGTTTCCCGTCCTTACCGGCCCGCCCCAGAATAGGCCAAAAGCAGGCGGACCAAGAGAAAGCCATCAACGCGTGTCGATTCCTGGCCAGTGATTCACTTTCCCGGGATGGGCGCCTGTCGCCGGACGGCAACGGACGCCATGCGGCGGCTGACAAGGCCGAAGAGGTCCTGCAGTTCGGCTGCGCGCTCGGGCGTGCTGTTGCTGCCGAAAAGCACACGCGCCAGCGCGGCTTCACGGGTGTCATGCGGGAACCGCAGGCGGTCCCGGTACACCTTCTGGCACACCAGCCAGGCCCGGCGCAGCCCACCGCCGGGCAGCGGGCGGACCACGCGTTCGTAGACCTGCCAGAACTGGTACTCGCCCTGCAGATCGATCGCCGGCGCCACGGACAGCGCCTGCCGGGGCCGTCCTGGGCCCCGGATGCCGAACAACGGGGTTCGCGGGTTGTGCTGTGCCATGCCAACAGGATGACCCAGCAACATTGTGGGAACCTTGCGTCGCTGCCAGAAAACCCCTGTTGTTTGCGCAAGGCGGGCTTCCGGGCGGGTTTTGGGGGTCAGAGCCCTTTGCTGCGCAAAGGGATCTGACCCCGATCACGGGGTGGCTGCGGGGTCGGATCCCTTTGCGCAGCAAAGGGCTCTGACCCCACCCTCATCGCCTCAGAACGCCATCGAGGTACTGAACATCAGCTGCCGTGGCGCGCTGCGCTGCAGGGTCTGGTAATCCCCCGAGAACGACGAGCCGGCAATGGTGGCGGTGCCGATGCTGTGGCGGTTGAACAGGTTGCTCACGTCCAGCCGCAGCTCCAGGCCGGGCACCGCGCTGTCCGTACCGAAGCGGTAGGCGGCATAGGTATTGACCTGCCAGAACGTCGGCACGCGGATGTCGTTCTCGTAGGTGAAAGGTTGGCGCAGGTAAGAGGTGCTGGTGGCACCGAAGCGCCAGTCACCGAAGTGGGCGGACAGGTCGCTGACCAGCGAGATCTGCGGGTAGCCCGGCTGGGCGTTGCCCTTGATCGGGTACACCGTGTCACCCACCACGAAATCGCTGTCGTAGTACGAACGGGCCACGGCCACGCCCTGGTAGAACTGCAGGTGGTCGCTCAGGTCGGCGGTGATGCCAAGGTCAGCGCCGATCACGTGCATCTTCGGCATCAGCCGCACGGTGTTGATCTGCGCGAACTGGGTACCGATGGCGGCCGACAGCAAGCGGTTGTGGATGTCGTTGTAGAACACGTCGCCGGTGATCGTCAGCCGGTCGAAACGATGCGATGCGCCCACGGTGAGGTTCCAGTTCTTCTCCGGGCGCAGCGTGCCGGCCACGCGGTCGAACTCCTCCTGGTCGGTGATGGTCCACGCCGAGGCGGTGTAGCCGATGTTGCCGCGCTGGGCCACGCGGTAGCCGTTCATGGTATTGGCCAGGTCGATGAAGGCATCGGTGGATTCGGTCGGGCTCCAGAACAGCGAGACATGTGGCAGGAAGTTGCTCTTCGCGCGCAGCGTGCCGTTCACCGGCCGGTCCTTGGCATCACCGAGGCCGCCGCCGCTGGTGCGGAAGTCCACGGCCTTGAAGCCGACACCCAGCTTCAGTGTGTCGTTCAGCACGATGTCGTCCTGCAGGTAGAACTGACGCGAGCGGGTCACCCAGCTCGATGCGTTGTCGGTCTTGAACGCGGGGCCGTACACATCGAACGGGCCGGTGGCCTTCAGCGGCGGACCCTCGCCCAGCAGCGGCTGCTGGTACCACTCGGTCTTGGCGGCGGCCTTGCTCTTCTCCTGCCAGAAGCCGGCGGTGACGGTGTGCGCGCCGGTCTCGAACTGCAGGTTGACCATGCCGCCCAGCCGGTTGAGGCGCGGGGTCTGCACCTGTTCGGAGAACGGCGCGCCGTTGGGCGACGGCACGTTCGGGTCGGTCAGCGTGGCCTGGGTGTGGCTGTTGGCGTTGTACAGCTGCACGTTGCCGCTCAGCGCCGGACTGATCTGGAAGCGGTGGTTGATCGAGGACACGCGGTCACGCGTGCTCTGGCCGGTGTCGTAGGGAATCAGCCCGGACAGTTCACCACAGGTATAGGCGCCGCAGGATTTGTCTGCGTTCTCCGGCGAGGCCACGTAGTACGCCCAGGCGTAGTCCGGGTAGAAGATGTCGGCCTTCCAGCCCAGCTTGCTGATCATGTCGAAGGAAATGTTGTTGTAACCCCAGACCTTGGCCTTGCTGTCGGACAGGAACACGGTGACATCGCCCCAGGCGACGTCCTGCTGCAGCTTCAGGTCGCCGCGCAGGAAGTTCTGCGTGCCCTCGCCCTGGTACTTGTCGGCGGACACACGCTGCAGGTCGACCAGCACTTTCGGGCCATGCTCGCCGAGCTGGCCGCTCTGCCCGGATACGGTGGTGACCAGCGTGCTGTTGCTGCCCACACCCTGCTTCACGCGCAGGCTGGGCGTGTCCTGCAGGTCGCGCAGGCGGTATTCCAGGCTGCCGCCGTTGACGCTGCTGGAGAACACGCTGACCGGTGCGCCGCCGGGGCTGACCGTGATCGCGCCGATGCCATCGGGCACGCCCACGTTCACCACGCTGGTGCCGGTGAGCGAGAGGAAGCCGTTGTCGTTCAGCGGCACGCCTTCGAAGGTGATGCCCATTTCGTTCATGCGGAAGCCGCGCACGAACAGGCTGGTGGCGGAGATATCCAGGCCCAGCCCATCGGTGGCGGTATAGCTCGCGCCCGGCACCTGCTTCAGCATGGCCAGGCCATTGTTGCCGGTGACCATCGCGTCGAGGTCCTCGGCGTTGATGATGTAGCGGTTGGGACCGACCACCTGGGTCGGTGCCACGGCCGCGCCGCGCGGCGTGGCGATGACCTGCAGGGCGTTGAGCGTGGTGGGCGTGTCGAGCGCGGCGTCGTGCGTGTCTGCGGCGTAGGCAGGTGCAGTGGTGGCCGCGATGATGGCCAGGGCGAGGCGCGTCGTGGGTGGGGTGTTCATGGCAGTAGATCCAGGGTGCAGGGAGAGAGCCGCGCAGGCGCACGCCCAGCGCGTTGCAGCGCCGGTGTCGGCGCCCTGGCTGGCGATGCGATTGCGTTGAGGGCTTGACGGCGCGGTGCGTGCCGGTCAGTGGCAGACGAAGACGATCATCTGCCGTGGGATTCGGTGGGGTGATTTCGACGTGCGGAATTCTTGCATCGCGCTGCCGCATCCGCCATTGCGCGGTGGTACAGCGCCGATGGCGATGGGGATGGGTGGGTTATACGTGGGTATAGCCCCGGCATGGTGGGGGCCGACCTTGGTCGGTGCTCGTGTGCCAACCAAGGTTGGCACCCACCGGGACGAATGGGGCCTGGTAGAGGCCGACCTTGGTCGGCGCTTGCCGTTTGTGTGTGCCAACCAAGGTTGGCACCCACCGGGACGAATGGGGCCTGGTAGAGGCCGACCTTGGTCGGCGCTTGCCGATTGTGTGTGCCAACCAAGGTTGGCACCTACCGGGGCGAATGGGGTCTGGTAGAGGCCGACCCTGGTCGGCACTGGCCGCCTGCGTGTGCCAACCAAGGTTGGCACCTGCCGGGACGAATGGGGCCTGGTAGAGGCCGACCTTGGTCGGCGCTTGCCGATTGTGTGTGCCAACCAAGGTTGGCAGCTACCAGAGCATAGGGACGCGCGGCTACTGCAGGACGAAACGCTCGATCGCGCGCGCCACGCCTTCATCGGCATTGCTGCTGGTCTCAAACCGCGCCACCGCCTTCACCGCATCGATGGCATTGCCCATGGCCACGCTGGTACCGGCGTACTGCAGCATGGTGAGGTCGTTCTCCTGGTCGCCGATGGCCATCACGTTGGCGCGGTCGATGCCCAGGTGCTCGGCCAACTTCTGCAGGCTCGGCCCCTTGCCGGCGCGGTGGTCGAACACTTCCAGGAAGAACGGCGCGCTCTTCAATACCGCGAAGCGCTCGGTCAGTTCGCTGGGCAGGCGCGCGATGGCGGCATCCAGTACCTCGGGCTCGTCGATCATCATCAGCTTGATGAAGGACATTGACGGGTCCATGTCTTCCACGCGGCGATAGGACAGCGGCATCCGCGAGAGATGCGAATCGGCCACGGTGTAGTAGCTGATGTCCTGGTTGGGCGTGTACATGCGCTGGCTGTCCAGCGCCTGGAAGTGCACGCCCACTTCGCGGGCCACCTGCTCGCAGAACAGGAAATCGTCGAAGCTGAGCGGATACTCGACCACGGTTTCGCGCGTGCCGACGCGCTGCACCAGGCCGCCATTGCAGGCGATGCAGTAGTCGTCGTTGCCGGTGATGCCGAGCTCGTGCAGGTACGGCGCCAGGCCCGGAACCGGGCGGCCACTGGTCAGCACGATGTGCACGCCCAGCGCCCGCGCCTGCGCGATGGCCTTCCTGGCGCGGGGGGTGAGCTGGTGCGACGGGTCCAGCAGGGTGCCATCCATGTCGATGGCGACCAGTTCGATGGTCGATTGCCTGCGGCCCATGTCCATTGCGTTCAACTCGTGCGGGGCACGCCAGTTTAACCCCTCATGCCCGGTTCACCTCTTTGCCCACGTTGGCCGGGATACTGCAGGATCCTGTGCGTCCCCCACCGCAGGACGGCCCGCTGACCGCCCTTCCCTGGAGAAGCTTGCGACGCATGACCTACCGTGCCCCCGAAACCGACGACAGCGCCCCTCTGGCCCAGCAGATCGAGCAGATGATCGACGAGCTGCCCGGCGACCAGGTGAGGGTCGGCACCCTGCTCAGTGCGCTGGGCGATGAAGGCCTGTTGCTGATCGTGATCCTGCTGTCGGCCATCTTCATCATTCCCGTATCGATTCCCGGGCTGAGCACCGTGTTCGGCGCCTCGATCCTGCTGATCGGCCTGAGCCGGGTGCGCAACCGCCCGCTATGGGTGCCGCAGAAGCTGGCGCGCCGCGAGATCGCCACCGACAAGCTGAAGGCCAACCTGGGCCGTGCGCTGAAATGGGTGCACCGCATGGAGCGGCTGTCGCGGCCGATGCGGCTGGCGGTGATGGTGCGCTCGAAGAGGATGATGCGCCTGAACAACCTGGCGCTGGTCGTGGCCACCCTGCTGCTGATGGCGCCGGCCGGGCCGATTCCCTTCAGCAACACGCTGCCCGCACTGGCGCTGATGTCCTTCGCCATAGGCTTCATCCAGCGCGATGGCGCTGCGGTGGCGGCCGGTTATGGCTTCGTGGTGGCCACGGTGGTGTATTTCGGCGTACTGCTGGGCGGCGTCGGGTTTGCTGCCGAGTCCGTGTTCAACGGGGTGCGTGGCAACTCAATCTGATACTCGGCTGCGGGGTTGGGCATACGGGCAAGGCCGCGCCACGGTGGACGCGGACGCACGTCACGTCACATCACAAAGGTTCTACGCGGGCTGGGGCCGGGCGCGTTGTCGATCCAGAGCTTGAGTTCGGCGAGGTTTGCGAACTCCTTGGTGTACAGCTTACCGTCTACGACACAACACATCAGCAGTTCGACGTCGTTGGCATCGTCATTTTCGCCTTTATCGTCGGTGTCATCGTCCAGTGACAGCAGCCATCGCACGTAGTCCCTGAAATCCTGAAAGTCGACTCCGACCTTCTGCGACACCATCGCCTGTGCAAACTCCTGGACCGTCTCGCACTGGATGGAGATGGTGCTGCTGAAGGTGATATCAGCCTGAGGAAGTTGGATGATCGCGGGAGTACAGACATAGGTTCCGTAGCTCCTCACGGGAAACTCGATACTGGACCCCTGGCGCGATCGCCAGCCGATCAGATGGCAGCTTGCATGGATGTCAGACCACCCATCCAGGCGACGGCACAGCGTCTTCCTGCGCGGCTTTCTTGCTTCACTGGCTGCATCACGCTTCTCATCCTTGAACTCTATCAGCGAGAAGTTCCGGCCATCTGAGGCAAGCACGTCCGCACCCAGCCGAACATCCTGATGGTCGGTTGGCGCGATATAGGCACTATGCCCCAGGTTCTCCAGCTCGCGTTCCAGGTTCCTGCTGAACGCGGCCACGTTGGACGTTTCATGATTCAACTTCATACGATGCTCCCTATCGACGGGGAGCATCGTAACGAAATGACCAGCATCGGGTCATCCGGTGCCGGCCAGCGGCCTTCATCGTGCCGACACCCGCCACACCACGTCGCCCACGTCGTCGGCCACCAGCAATGCACCCTCGGCATCCATCGCCATGCCCACCGGCGCGCCCATCAGGGTCTTCTCGTCCTTCGAGGTGAAGCCGCTGACCACGGTCTGCGGCCGCCCGGTCGGCTTGCCGTCCTTGAACGGTACGTAGACCACTTCGTAGCCACTCAGTGGCGAGCGGTCCCAGCTGCCGTGCTCGCCGATGAAGGCGCCGCCGTGGTACTGCGCCGGCAGTGCCTGGCCGGTGTAGAACAACAGGCCCAGCGGTGCCACGTGCGAGCCGATGGCATAGTCCGGCACGATCGCCTTGGCCACCAGGTCCGGCCGCTGTGGCTGCACGCGCTCGTCCACGTGCTGGCCGTAGTAGCTGTAGGGCCAGCCGTAGAAGCCATCTTCCTTCACCGAGGTGAGGTAATCCGGCACCAGGTCGGCACCGATCTCATCACGCTCGTTGGCCACGGCCCACAGCTGGCCAGTGCTCGGCTCCCAGTCCAGCCCGGTCGGGTTGCGGATGCCCGACGCAAAGATGCGGCTGCCACGGGTGGCTACGTCCACCTCCAGCACGACCGCGCGGCGGTATTCGACGGCCAGGCCATTTTCAGTAATGTTGCTGTTGGAGCCGACGCCCACGTACAGCTTGCTGCCATCGCGGCTGGCCAGCAGTTCCTTGGTCCAGTGGTGGTTGATGGTGCTGGGCAGGTCGGTGAACTCGCGGCCCTTGTCGGACATGCGGGTTTCGCCGGGCACGTAGTGGTACTGCATGATGTTGCCGGTGTTGGCCACGTACAGCGTGTCACCGATCAACTGGATGCCGAACGGCGAATGCAGGCCTTCGATGTAGACGTGCTGGGTCCAGGTGTTGGTGCCCGGCGTGCGCCGCAGCAGCGTGACCCGGTTGCCACCCTTGCCAGCCTTGCCCGAGCGCGCCTTCACCTTGCCGGCGATCCACTGCTTGGGCGTGGTGACCGGCTCTTCGCCAGGGCCATTGCCTTCCACCACTAGCACATCGCCGTTGGGCAGGGTCAGCAGGCGCCGCGGGTGCAGCAGATTGGCGGCGATGCGCTCGATCTTCAGGCCTTCGGCCACCGTGGGGGTCTGTCCATCAGCCCAGCCAACGCCCTTGGGTACCTGCATCGGCGGCATCAGGAAGTTGGCCGGCTTGGGCAGCGGCGGCTGCGGGCCCGACTGGTCGGCCGGATGGTATTCGGCCTTGCCCGCGCAGGCCGACAGGATGACGGCCAGTGCCAGCGCGGCGACGGTGGGCAGGATGTGCTTAGCCATGACGACCTCCCTGCAGCACCGGCGGCTGCAATGACAACAGGATCAGGCCCAGGGCGATCAGGGCCACGGTCAGCGCCGACAGGATCGTGCCCAGCACAGCAACGGCATACGCATCGCGGCTGTGCACGAAGGCGTTCCAGATGGCCAGCACCACCGCGACCAGGTTGAGGAAGAAGTCGATGCGGTCGATGCGGGTGGCCGTGCCGTTGCGGCGCCAGACCGCGAACAGGTTGATCAGGCGCGGCACGATGGCGATCAGCAGGCCGAAGGTGATCAGCCAGGCGGCGGCCTTGCCCCACATCACCTCGGCGCTGTTGAGGTAGATCGCGTCGAAGATCAGTGCACCGACGAAGAAGCCGAAGGGTATCGGGTTCAACAGGCTGAACAGCGTGGTGCCGAGGCCGCGATGGGCCTGGGCGAGCGGATTGACCATCATCGTGCTCCGTGCGGAAGGGTGCACGGGCTGTAGTAGCACAGCGCGATGTGAGGGCGCGCGATGATGCTGGGTAGATTCGCGCCATGCGTGGATACGCGTGCCAACCAAGGTTGGCACCCACCAGATGCGGGCCGCTGCAGCCGTCATTACCCCACGGAATAAGTGTTTGTGACGCAATTTGCATATTCGTACATTGCGGATGTGAAGAGGTAGGGGGTTCTCCGTTGTGTCGCGTTTGGCTCGTTGCGATGGGGCAGTTCCGCCCCGCCGTCCTGCCATGCCGATTCACAACAGAAGGATTCGTGTATGAAGCGACACACGCAACGCTCCGCGCCACCGCGCTCTGCGCGCCTGGCCCTTGCCACTGCCCTGGTGCTGGGCAGCCTGGCCGCCACCGCGCAGGCCCAACAGGCCGATCCGCTGGCGGGTATCCAGTGGCACCTGCTCAACACCGGGCAGACCGTCCCGGCCGACACCCTGCCGGTGGCCGGCAACGACCTGAACGTGGATGGCCTGTTCCGCAACGGCATCCGTGGCCAGGGTGTCACCATCGCCATCGTCGATGATGGCCTGCAGATCGCGCATCCGGACCTGGCGGCCAACGTGGCGGCGGTGGCCGGCAAGAACTTCACCAACGGCTCGAACAACCCCACCCCGACCAACCCGGACGTCGACAACCACGGCACCATGGTCGGCGGCATTGCTGGCGCGGTGGGCGCCAACAACCTGGGCGTACGTGGTGTGGCGCCGGCGGCGACGCTGAAGGGCTTCAACCCGATTTCGCGCTCAGCCCTGGGCAACCAGCAGAGCAACATCGAGTACGCCTGGTGGGACGGCGCGGAGTCGGCCGACGTGCAGGTGTTCAACAACAGCTGGGGCGCCGGCCCGGGCAATCCGAACCTGCCGCTGGCGTACAGCGAAAACACGATTCGTTCGTATGAGCAGGCACTGTCGGGTACGCGCGGTGGCCGCGGCGGCATCTACGTGAAGTCGGCGGGCAACAACTTCAACAATGCCTCGATCAGCCAGACCCAGGATGTCTGCACCACCGACACCAAGAACCGCAACACCGGCTGCGTGCCGGCCGGACGCGATCCGCGCAACAACCTTTTCAACGTGATCACCGTAGGCGCGGTGCGTGCCGATGGCGTGCGCTCGTCGTATTCCTCCACCGGCTCGGCGCTGTGGGTGTCGGCCTTCGGCGGCGAATACGGCCTGCAGGCCCAGTACGCCCCCGGCCTGGTGGCACGCGCCTACGACCCGGCCATCGTCACCACCGACGTGACCGGGTGCGCGCAGGGCAGCAACAAGAACACCAACCGCCAGAACACGCTGGACAGCAACCTGTCGGCCATCGACAGCACCTGCAACTACACCGCCAAGATGAACGGCACCTCGGCGTCAGCGCCGATGGTCTCGGGCGTGGCGGCACTGGTACTGGAAGCCAATCCGAACCTGTCCTATCGCGATGTGAAGTACATCCTGGCCACCACCGCCACCCGCAACCACCCGAACCAGCCGGCGGTGACGCTGGCCGACGGGCGCACGCTGGTGCCAGGCTGGACGGTGAATGCTGCCGGCCGTGCCTACAGCAACTGGTATGGCTTCGGCGTGGTCAACGCTGCACGCGCGGTGCAGGTGGCCGAGAACTTCCAGTCGCTCGGTGCGCTGGTCGACAGCGGCTGGCGCAACACCACGCGTACCGTGGCCATCGGCAACACCTCGGCCGCCGCTGCACGCCTGACCTTCCAGTTGGCCAACGGCGCGCGCAACATCGAAAGCGTGCAGCTGGGCTTCCGGGTCAACCACCGCAACACGCGCCAGCTGCAGTTCGTGCTGGTGTCACCCAGCGGTACCCGCAGCGTGGTGCAACCGGCGTTCACCGCGATCGGTTCGGGCACGGGTGGCGCGCAGAGCAACTTCACCAGCTGGGACCTGCTGTCCAGCAATGCCTTCCTGGATGAGAACGCCACGGGCACCTGGACGCTGGAAGTGACCGACATGGGGCAGGCCGCGACCGCTGCATCGCGTGGCAACCTCGAATTCTTCAAGATCCGCGTTCTGGGGCACTGATGATGAAGACCACCATTCTGTTGAGCACGCTCGCCTTCGCGGCGATGACCTTCCCTGCCTGGGCACAGAGCTCGGGGCAGACCCCTCCGGCTAGGACCCTGTCGACCGTGGATGCTCAGGAACTGAAGGCGTCCGCTACCGGCCGCTCGTTCGATGTGGGCGGCACGCGTTTCCAGCTGTCGCCCTCGGCAACGGTAAAGCAGGCCAGCGGCGGCCAGTTCACGATCACCCCGCAGGCGGCGGCGACCACCAGCTCGCGTACCAAGCGTTCGCTGGATGGCGCCGCGGCGGCGCCTGCTGATGCCGGTCCCGGCAAGTTCGCGGCGGCGGTCTCCCGTGACGGAGCGCCGGTGGTGGCGACCTCGCGGGTCAAGGTGTTCTTCACCGATGCAGCATCGGCCCAGCGCGCGGCTACGGCCACCGGTGGCACCGTGGTGAAGGTCTCCAAGGCGTCGGGCCAGGCGATCGTGGAGTACCCGTCGGTGAACGCGGCGCTGGATGCGAGCACCAAGCTGCTGTCCACCGCCGGTATCCGCGCCACCGAGCCGGACGTGGTGCAGTGGGAAGAGACCAAGTAAGGCGTTGAGCGGTGCCCCGGCCGGCTGGCTCTCCTGGCCGGCCGGGGATTGGTGTGGGGGTGTGCCGACCAACGGTCGACACCTGCCGGGGCCGTGCGCGTGTAGAGCCGAGCCGATGCTCGGCTGCTGTCTACGGGGTGCCGCAGGCGCGGTGCGCGCGGCGCCGAGCATGGGCTCGGCTCTACAGCTGTGCCAACCAAGGCTGGCATCTACCAGGAGCAGATTCGGACGTGCCAACCAAGGTTGGCACCCACCGGCGTTACCGCGCGGCCAGTGTGCCGCTGTGCTTGAGGTGGCAGCTGGCCAGCGCGTCGTTGCCGGCGGCCGGGTGGCCGGGCTCGAGCAGCAGGCGCTGCACGTCCGAGAACAGCTTTTCCACCGGCATGCCGTACGGCGCGAACAGGCGCAGGCGGCCCTGGCGGTCGAACACGTAGCCGCCGGCAATGTGGCTCATGGTGTAGGTATCCGGTACCTGACCGGGTTCCTTTTCGTAGAACGCCTTGAAGTCGCTGGCCATCGCGGCCAGCTGCGCATCGTTGCCAACCAGCGCGATTGCCTTGGGATCGAACGCTTCCACATAGGTGCGCGCGACCTCGGGCGTGTCGCGGGCCGGGTCGACGCTGACGAACACCACCTGTAGCTGATCGGCATCCTTGCCCATCAGGTGCTTGACCTGGCTCAGCTCGACCATCGTGGTCGGGCACACGTCCGGGCAGCTGGTGAAGCCGAAGAACAGATAGGTCACCTGCCCCTGCAGGTCCTTGGGGCCACGCACGGTGCCGTGGCTGTCGGGCATCGACCACTGCTGGCCAAGTTCTTCGCAGGCGATGTCCTTCGCATAGAAGTCCATGCGCGACTGCGCGCTGCAGCCGGCCAGCAGGCCGAGCAGCAGGCCTGCGGCCAGGCGCAGGCCACGATGGGGGAACGCAATGCCTTTCACGGTTCGCAGGCTCAGTTGATCATCATGTGGTAGTGCATGCTCCAGATGATCCAGACCGACAACGCGACGACGATGAACAGGATCACCAGGGTGAACACGAAGCTGGCCAGGTTCCAGCCACCTTCGGACTTGCGGTCCATGTGCAGGAAATAGACCAGCTGCACCAGGATCTGCGCCACTGCGAAGCCGACCAGCAGGAACAGCGTGAGCGGCCGCGACAGCACCGGATTCATCACCAGTGCGAACGGCACCACGGTCAGCAGCGCGCACAGCACGAAACCGATCAGGTAGGACTTGGTGGAGCCGTGCGCATTGCCGGCGCGCGAGGTTTCGACGTGGGCCATGTCAGAAGGCTCCGATCAGGTAGACGAAGGTGAAGACGCAGATCCACACCAGGTCCAGGAAGTGCCAGAACAGGCTCAGGCACGACACGCGGGTGATGTTGGTCGGGGTCAGGCCACGGCGGTAGACCTGGTGCATGACCACCGCCATCCAGATCAGGCCGCTGGCCACGTGCAGGCCGTGGGTGGCGACCAGCGCGAAGAACGCCGACAGGTAGGCACTGGTGCTCGGGCCCGCGCCTTCGTGGATCAGGTGCGAGAACTCGTAGATCTCCATGCCGATGAACGAGGCACCGAGCACGAAAGTCACGCCCAGCCAGCGCAACACCGCCGAGGTGTCGTGGCGATGCATGGCCAGCACGGCCTGGCCGTAGGTGATGCTGGAGACCAGCAGCAGGAAGGTCTCGGCCATCACGAACGGCAACGAGAACAGGTCCTTGCCGGTGGGGCCGCCGGCGTAGGCGGTGCTGAGCACCGCGTACGAGGCGAACAGGGAACCGAACAGCACCAGGTCGGACATGAGGTACACCCACATGCCGAACACCTTCATGCCGCCCTGTTCGTGGCCATGGTCGTGCTCGTGGTGGTCCTCGTGCGCCTGCGTGTCGCTGGCCAGCTCCGGGCGGGTCAACAGGTTCATGCGCGTACCTCCTTCAGCTTGGCAAGGTTGGCCGCTTCGGTGCGCGCCACCTCTTCGGAACTGACGTAGTAATCCACGTCCTCATCGTAGGACCGCACGATCAGGGTCACGATCATCGCGATGAAGCTGGCTGCGGCCATCCACCAGATGTGCCAGACCAAGGCGAAGCACAGCACCAGGATCCAGATGTTGAGGATCAGCGGCACGCCGGTGTTCTTCGGCATGTGGATCGGGGCGTACGTCTTCGGCGGCGGCGGCAGGCCGCGCTTCTTCGCTTCGTGGAAGGCATCCAGCTCATCGGCCTTGGGCACCACGGCGAAGTTGTAGAACGGCGGCGGCGACGGCGTGGCCCATTCCAGCGTGCGTGCGTTCCACGGGTCGCCGGTCAGGTCGAGGTTGCGCTTGCGGTCGCGCACGCTCACGTAGATCTGCACCAGCATCAGGATGATGCCCGCGAACACGAACAGTGCACCGATGAAGGCGGCAATCAGGTACGGCGTCCACGCCGGGTTGTCGTACTGGTTCATGCGGCGGGTCATGCCCATGAAGCCCAGCATGTACAGCGGCATGAAGGCCAGGTAGAAGCCGATCACCCAGCAGGCGAACGACCACTTGCCCAGGCGCTCGTTGAGGGTGAAGCCGAAGACCTTCGGGAACCAGTAGGCGAAGCCGGCCAGGTAGCCGAACAGCGCGCCGCCGATGATGGTGTTGTGGAAGTGCGCGACCAGGAACAGGCTGTTGTGCAGCAGGAAGTCCGCGCCCGGGATGGCCAGCAGCACGCCGGTCATGCCACCGATGGTGAAGGTGACCAGGAAGGCGATGGTCCACAGCATGGGCACGCTGAACTCGACGCGGCCACCGTACATGGTGAACAGCCAGGTAAATATCTTCACGCCGGTGGGAATGGCGATGATCATCGTCATGATGCCGAAGAAGGCATTGACGCTGGCACCGGAACCCATGGTGAAGAAGTGGTGCAGCCAGACGATGAACGACAGGATGCCGATCGCCAGCGTGGCGCCCACCATCGACTTGTAGCCGAACAGCTTCTTGCGCGCGAACGTGGCGGTGACTTCAGAGAAGATGCCGAACGCCGGCAGCACCAGGATGTACACCTCCGGGTGGCCCCAGGCCCACACCAGGTTCACGTACATCATCGGGTTGCCACCCAACGTGTTGGTGTAGAAGTTGAAGTCCAGGTAGCGGTCCAGGGTGAGCGCACCCAGCGCCACGGTCAGGATCGGGAAGGCGGCGATGATGATCACGCTGGTGACCAGCACGGTCCAGGTGAACACCGGCATCTTCATCAGGGTCATGCCCGGCGCACGCATGCGCAGGATGGTGATGAACAGGTTGACGCCGGTCAGCAATGTGCCGATGCCCGAGGCCTGCAACGCCCAGATGTAGTAGTCCACGCCTACGCCCGGACTGAACTCGATGCCCGACAGCGGCGGATAGGCCACCCAGCCGGTCATGGCGAACTCGCCAACGCCCAGCGAGATCATCATCAGCGCAGCGCCAACCACGAAGATCCAGAAGCTGAAGGCGTTGAGGAACGGGAACGCCATGTCGCGTGCGCCGATCTGCAGCGGCACGATGATGTTCATCAGGCCGACCACGAACGGGGTGGCCACGAAGAAGATCATGATCACGCCATGCGCGGTGAAGATCTGGTCGTAGTGCTCCGGTGGCAGGAAGCCATCACTGCCTGGCCCGGCCGCGGCCAACTGCGCGCGCATCATCAGCGCGTCGGCGAAGCCACGCACCAGCATGACCAGCGCCACTACCACGTACATGATGCCGATCTTCTTGTGGTCCACGGTGGTGAACCAGTCGCGCCAGAGCACGCCCCATAGCTTGAAGTACGTCACCGCGCCAAGCAGCGCGAGGCCACCCAGCACCATGGCCGCCAGCGTGACCACGACGATCGGCTCGTGCAGCGGCACGGCCTCCCACGTCAATTTACCCAACATGTTCGTTACTCCTGGGAAACCTGGGCACCACCGGCAGCACCCGCCGGGGACGCAGCAGCGGTGTTCTCACCGACGCCGATGAACTGGTCGATGACCTTCTTGAACAGCAGCGGTTCGACGCTGGAGAAGTGCTGCACCGGCGCGTTCTTCGACGGTGCGGCCAGCGCCTTGAACTGGTTGAAGTCCAGCGCCTGTGGTGCGCTGCGTACCTCGGCCACCCAGCGCTCGAACTCCTCGTTGCTGCTGGCGGTGGCAATGAACTTCATGTTCGAGAAGCCATGCCCGCTGTAGTTGCCGGACATGCCACGGAACTGGCCGGGCTCGTTGGCGATCAGGTGCAGCTGCGTGCGCATGCCGGCCATCGCGTAGATCTGCCCACCCAGCTGCGGGATGAAGAAGGTATTCATCGTCGAGTTGGAGGTGATGTTGAACGCCAGCGGGCGGTTGGCCGGGAAGTTGAGCTGGTTGACCGTGGCGATGCCCCAGACCACGATCTCCACCTTGGTGGAGTGCGACCATTCCGGCGTGTATTTCGCCTTGGTGTTGCCGGCGCGGAAGCGCCAGGCGAATACGAAGGTCAGCACGATGGCCGGTATCACCACGATCAGCATCAGGCCGATGCAGATCAGGATCAGGTCGCGCTGGGCGAGCCCGACCATGCCCTTCGAATCCAGCAGCACCCAGTCACAGCCCGACAGGCCGACGCAGGCCAGGGCGACCAGCGCCAGGCGGATGCGGTTCCAGCAGATATTCATTGGAGGTCAACCCTGTTGAAGAAGCGCGCTTGACCGGCTCGCCTGCGCGCAGCGCCCGGGCGTGGAGCGGCTACACTGTGGGTACGAGGTCGCCTACAAGAGAGCGATCCACTCCAATCAAGCCCATACAAGATACATCATTGTATGGACTTGTGCATCTGCACGTATGGAAAAACTGACCGATGACGCCACCTGCCGCCGGCCGCCGCCTGAAACACCCCAATCGCACCTGGGTTCGCCCCTTCCGCGAGGGCGCTGGCCCGCTGTACCTGCAGATCGCCCAGCAGGTGCGCGAGGCAGTGGATGACGGCGTGCTGCGCCCGGGCGACCGGCTGCCGCCGCAGCGCGACCTGGCCCAGCAGGTGGGCGTGGACCTGACCACGGTCACCCGGGCCTTTGCCGAGCTGCGCCAGGCTGGCCTGCTGGATGCGCAGGGCGCCGGCGGCACCTTCATCGCGCTGTCGGCCGGCAACCGCAGCACCTCGGTGGACCTGAGCATGAACATCCCGCCGCTGCTGGGCAGCGCGCCGTTCGCACAGGGCATGGAGGCCGGTTTCCAGCACGTGGGCCAGCAGCTGGGCCAGGGCGAACTGATGAGCTACCACGTCGGCGCCGGCACCCGCGAGGACCGCGCCGCCGCCGTGCAGTGGCTGTCACCGGTGCTGGGCACGGTGGGTGCCGACCAGGTGGTGATCTGCCCCGGCGCGCAGACCGCACTGTGCGCACTGATCCTGGCCCGCACCCAGCCGGGCGAGCTGATCGCCGCCGAGCAGCTGACCTACCCGGGCCTGCTGGCCGCCGCGCGCGTGCTGCAGCGGGGCGTGGTGCCAGTGGCGATGGACGCCGAAGGCATGCTGCCCGACGCGCTGGAAGAGGCCTGCCAGCTGCGCCGCCCGCGCCTGCTGTACCTGGTACCGACCGTCCAGAACCCGACCACGGCGACGATGTCGGCACAACGCCGGCAGGCCCTGCTGGCGGTTGCCAAGCGCCATGATCTGACCGTGATCGAAGACGATCCCTACTGGTTGCTGGCCGGGGACGCCGCACCGCCGCTGGCCGCCCACCGCGACGCCGGCTGCCCGGTGTATTACATCTCCACCCTGTCCAAGTGCCTGGCACCGGGCCTGCGCACCGCCTACCTGGTGGTGCCGGCCGGCGAACCGATGGAACCGGTGCTGGACGCCCTGCGTGCGATCGCGCTGATGCCGACCCAGTCAATGGTGGCGGTGGCGTCGCAGTGGATCCGCAGCGGCCAGGCCGAGGACATGGTGCAGCGCTTCCAGCAGGAGCTGCGCGAGCGCCAGGCGATTGCCGCGCAGTACCTGCCATCCCGCGCGCGGGCGCACCCGGCCGGCCTGCACGTATGGCTGCCGCTACCGCCGCGGCTGGACCAGTACCGGCTGATCCAGGCCGCACAGGAACAGGGGCTGGGCATCGCCAGCTCGGACGCCTTCAGCGTGGAAGAACCGCCACCGGGCAACGCGATCCGCCTGTCGCTGGGCGGCGCAGTTGACCAGGATGCGCTGGCCGGGGCGCTGGCCAAATTGAACGAGATCCTGTCTGAAGCCCCCGAGGCCCGGCACAACGCCATCGTCTGAACCGGGCGCATGGCGCCACATCCATACAAGATGATATTTTGTATGCAATGTATGGATGAAGGGACGTGCATCGATGCGCGCCGAGAAACTGAAGTTCCACGTGGTAATGGCCGGCTGTGGTGCCTTCGTGGTGTTGATGCTGGCCGCGCTGGCCTGGGTCTGCCTGCAGCCGCAGACCGTGGATGTGCAGGCCGCCGAACGCCACGCCATCGAGCAATGCATGCAGCGCAGCGAGGATCCGTCGCGTAGCGAGATCCAGCGCCGCGCGCAGGCCGACTCCTGCCGCGAGATGCGCAAGCAGTACGTGCACAAGTTCGGCGGGGACGCGTCCTGATGGGCGCAGCCGCGCCGCGCCGCCGCTGGCTGCTGCCGACGATGATCGCCCTCGCCTGCCTGTTCATGGCCGGCGTGGCGGCTGCGCTGTGGCAGTACTTCGGCTACAGCGCGCAGTCGACGTTTACCGAACAGGCCATCGTCTTCGACGACTCGCAGCTGCGCCTGCCGTCCGATCTGGCCGGTGATACCGGCCGCATCCGCGTGGTGCATTTCTGGGACCCGGCGTGTGCCGTCTGCAACCGCGAAACCGGCGCACACCTGAGCTACCTGATCAGCATGTACCGCCGCGCCGGCATCGACTTCTATGCGATCCGCCGCCCCGGTACCCACGGCGAACTGCCTGAGCCGCTGCGCAACAAGGTGATCAACCTGCCGACCATCGACGGCATCGAACACATCCCGGCCAGCCCTGCCGTGGCGATCTGGGACCGGCAGGGCCACCTCGCCTATGCCGGCCCGTACAGCATCGGCATGGTCTGCAACTCGGCCAACAGCTTCGTCGAACCACTGCTGGACAGACTGGTGCGCGGCGAAACCGTGCGCCCGAAAGGACTGCTTGCCGTGGGCTGCTACTGCCCCTGGCAGGCCAAGCGCTGAGGACGCGCAATGACACCACTGACGCTGGCCGCTGTGGCCGCCACAAGCAACAACGGCGGTCACCTGTCCGAACCGACCGATGGTTATGGACAGGCTCCCGCCGTTGGAAGCAACGATACGCCCCGACATGCTCCGTACATGCCGCGACCGGATGTCGCAGCCCGCGAATGGGTGCAGGACGTGCTCGCGCACAACGGGCCGATCTACCTGCGCATCGTCAATTCGCTGGAGCGCACGGTACGTCGCGGTGGGCTTGCACCAGGACAACGCCTGCCCTCGCAGCGCGCGTTGGCGCAGCAGCTCGGCGTCGACCTGACCACGGTAACGCGGGCATTCGACGAAGCGCGCAAGCGCGGCCTGATCGAGGCGCGCGGGCCACAAGGCAGTTTCATCGCACCACCCAAGGCCGGCTTCGACCAGGTGGTGGACCTGAGCATGAACGTGCCGCCGGTGCCCGATGCCGATGCGCTGGCCGAAACCCTGCGCCGCGGTGCCGCCGCCGTGCTTGCGCGCAGCAACGCGCCGAACCTGATGACCTACCACCTGGGCGGCGGCAATCCCACCGACCGCCACGCGGCAGCGCGCTGGCTGCAACCGATGCTGGGCGCGGTGGAGGATGCCAGCCTGTTGCTGACCGAAGGCGCGCAGGTGGCGCTTGCCGCGATCCTGGTCAGCCAGGGCCGCGACGATGATGCGATCCTCTGCGATGCGCTGGTCTATCCGGGCCTGCTGCAGGCCGCCGCCGCACTGGGCCGGCGGCTGCTGCCGGTGGACAGCGACGAACACGGCATGTGCCCCGATGCGCTGGCCCGGCTGGCACGCGAAAGCGGCGCGCGGTTGGTCTATCTCAACCCCACCTGCCAGAACCCGACCGCGCTGACCCTGCCGCTGCAGCGGCGCGAAGCGCTGGCGCGTGTTCTGGAGAGGGAAGGCCTGCTGGCGATCGAAGACGATCCTTACTGGCACCTCGCCGAGGATGCACCGACACCGCTGGCGGCGCTGGCACCGCGCCATGTGTTCTACGTGGCGACGCTGTCGAAGGTGATCAGCCCCGGCCTGCGCACTGCGTTCGTGCAGTGCCCAAGCGCTGCGCACGCCGAGTCGATGACGGCTGCATTGCGGGCGACGCGGTTGATGGGTCATCCGCTGGTCTCGGCGTTGGCCAGCCAGCTGCTGCTGGATGGTTCGGCGCAGTCGCTGCTGGCGCAGGTGCGCAGCGAAGCGCACGAGCGCATGCGCATGGCGCGCTACCTGCTGGCGCCTTCGCTGCTGCTGCGCGCCGAAGGCCTGCATGCCTGGTGCCGGGTACCAGCGCCATGGACTGACGCCACCCTGGTGCGTACCGCACAGCTGCAGGGGCTGGCGATCGCGCCTTCATCGGCATTCTGCCCGCCGGGGGTGCAGCATCAGAACGGCGTGCGGCTGTCGCTGGGGCTGGCGGCCGATCGCCGGCAGCTGGAGAGCGCGTTGCGGCGGATTGACCGGTTGTTGTTGTCGGACGCGTTGCCGGCGATCGAGCGGTAGCCCTGGAATGGGATGTGCCGACCAACGGTCGGCACCCACCCGACCGGTAGTGCCGGCCGCTGGCCGGCGGAAGATTCCCCGGCACGGTTGGAATGTGCCAACCAACAGTTGGCACCCACCCGACCGGTAGTGCCGGCCGCTGGCCGGCGGAAGATTCCTCAGCACGGTTGGAATGTGCCAACCAACAGTTGGCACCCACCCGACCGGTAGTGCCGGCCGCTGGCCGGCGGAAGATTCCCCGGCACGGTTGGAATGTGCCAACCAAGGTTGGCACCCACCAGATCGGTAGCGCCGGCCGCTGGCCGGCGGAAGATCCCCCGGTACGGTTGGAATGTGCCAACCAAGGTTGGCACCCACCCGACCGGTAGCGCCGGCCGCTGGCCGGCGGAAGATTCCCCGGCACGGTTGGAATGTGCCAACCAAGGTTGGCACCCACCAAAGCAGGGTCAGGCCAAGGCGGAGAGGGCCTTCACCAGCGCATCCATCTGCTGCGGCCGGGTGAACACCGACGGCGTCACCCGCACGCAGGCGCCGGAGTCCAAGCCGTCGCGATGGGTGGTGAACACGCGATGCTCATCCAACAGGCGCTTCTGCAGCGCGATGTTGTCAGCCACGCTGGTGCGCCCGCGCAGGCGGAAGCTGGCCAATGCACTCGCCAGCGCCGGATCCGGCGAAGACAGCACTTCGATGTGCGCCATCTGCCGCGCCGGCAGCGTCCAGCGCTCGCGCAGGTAACGCAGGCGCGCCTGCTTGTTGTCCGCACCGATGCGCTGGTGCAGGGCAATCGCCTCCGGAAGTGCCAGGTAAGCGGCGAAGTTGACGGTGCCGGTGTGTACGCGGCTGCCCACGCGGCCGTCGTCGGTCTCGCCCATGTACGGGTCGAGGTCCGCAACGCGGCCCCTGCGCACGTACATCGCGCCGACACCGACCGGTGCGCCGATCCACTTGTGCAGGTTGATGCCGACGAAATCGGCCTTGAGCTGCGGCACCGCGTAGTCGATCTGGCCGAACCCGTGCGCCGCATCGACGATCACGTCGATTCCACGTGCGCGTGCACGCTCGGCGATCTCGGCCACCGGCAGCACCAGCCCATGGCGATGGCTGACCTGGGTCAGCAGCACCAGCTTCAGGCGTGGCAGCCGCGCGAACGCGGCCTCGTAGGCCTGCAGGATCTGCGCATGGTCGGGCACCACCGGCAGCGCGATGCGCTCGACCTGCACGCCACGGCGCTGCTGCAGCCAACGCATCGCACCGATCATGCTGTCGTAGTCGATGTCGGCGTACAGCACCTGGTCGCCGGGCCGCAGGCGGTTGTAGCCACCGATCAGCGCCAGCATCGCTTCGGTGGCGCCACGGGTCAGTGCGATCTCGTCGGCGCCCACGCCCAGCAGTTCGGCCACCTGCCGCTGCACCGCCATGTACTGCGCCGGGAACTCATGACGGCCGTACCAGGCGTTGCCACGGTTCACCTCGGCGGTGTGGCGCTGGTAGCTGGCCAGCGCCTCGCGGCCCATCGCGCCCCAGTAGCCGTTCTCCAGGTGGTTCACTTCATCGGTGATGTCGAAGTGGCTGGCCACGGCGGCCCAGTAGCCTTCATCGCGGGCCAGCGCGTCCGGCGCTACGGTCGTTGCGGGAATCTGCATGGGCGCAGCGTAACCCGCGGCCGCCATGGCGGGCAGTGAAGACAGCGCAGCTGCAGCCGGCAGCAGTGCACCGGCACACAACAGGACGCGGCGGTTGCGGTCCATCAGAAGCTCAGCCGGTACTGTGCGTACAGGTTGGCACCGTCGGTGTCGTACGGCGCGTTGCGCGAGTAGACCAGGCCGCGACTGGCCTGGAAGGTGGCTTCGTCCGGATAGCGGTCGAACACGTTGTCGGCACCCACGCGCAGGCTGTGATGTTCGTTGATGCGATAGCCGACGGCCAGGTCGAGGAAGCTCATCGCACCGAAACGCTGGTAGATATCGCCCACCGCATTGCCGCTGGAATCGGTCCAGGCACCGTAGTAGCGCATGCGCGCCATCAGCGACCAGGCACCGATGTCCCAGCTGCCGGTCAAGCTGCCCTTGTGCTCGGGCAGGCGGTCTTCAAACAGCACGCGCTGGGTCTCGTTGGTGGCCACCGAGGTGCTGCCGTTGTCCACGCGGGTGCGGTTGTAGTTGTAGGCCAGGGTCAGCGTCATGCGGCCCTCGCCGAGGTCGCGCAGGTAGTTGCCGACCACGTCCACGCCGGTGGTGGTGGTGTCGAAGTCGTTGGTGAAGTAGTTCACCGAGGTATAGCCCAGCGGATTGGGCGTACCGGCCGGAATGGCGAAACTGGCCGACTGGCTGAAGCGGTCGGTGAGCTTGATCTGGTAGACATCCACCGAGCCGGACAGGCCCAGGTCGGTGCGCCAGGTCAGGCCCAGCGATGCGGTACGCGATTCTTCCGGCTTCAACGGCCTGGCACCGAGCAGCTGCGCCAGCGGATCGTTCGGCGACAGGCGGCCGCTGGTGAAGATCTGCAGCGTGCGCGTATCCAACCCCTGGGTGGTGCTGGTGGTGTTGAGCTGCGCCGGCGTCGGCGCGCGGAAGCCGGTGGACACGGTGCCGCGCAGGGCGACGTCCGGGGTGATCGCGAAGCGCGCCGACAGTTTGCCGTCCAGTGTGCTGCCGAAGCTGGAGAAGTCCTCATAGCGGCTGGCTGCACCGATGCTCCAGCGCTCGCCCAGCGGCACTTCCATGTCCACGTAGGCGGCCTTGCTGCGCTGGCTCCACTGCCCGGCCTGGCTGGCCGAGAAGCCCGGCGCGCCATTGGAGTTGGCCTCCAGGCCCGCGGCCGCGCCCGGACCCACCGCGTACGAGGCCGGATCACCGGCGCGCACCTGGTAGGTTTCCTGGCGGAACTCGCCACCGAAGGCGACGTTGATCGGCTTGGACAGCGCAGCCACGTCCCATTCGTAGTTGAAGTCGGCGTTGGCGTTCTTCTCGGTCTGGGTCAGGCGGCCGAGATCGAAGTCGGTCGGGCTGGCCGGACCGAGCGAGGCATTGATCGAGTTCTTCAGGCGATAGTCGATGGCGTTGCGGCCATACGAGGCGCTGACATCCCAGCGCAGCTTCGGCGTGATCTCGCCGCGCAGGCCACCGACCAGCTGCAGGTCGTTCTGCACGTTGCCGTACTGCGGGCTGAAGCCGACCGGATACAGCGAGCGCAGGTTCCAGCCCGGGAAGATGGCGGTGGTGCGGTACGCGCCGGTGGTGGTGTCCGGGTTGCGCCAGTTGAAATCGCTGACGCCATCGCTGTGGCTGTACAGGCCAAAGGCATAGAGCTCCAGCGTATCGCTGGCGTTGGCCTTTACGTTGAAGCCGACGCGGCGGCTTTCCAGTTCCGGCTGGCCCCAGCGCTGCACCGGGTTGGGCACCTCCAGCTCCGGATGCGCGGCCTGGAAGGCGATGGCATCGGGGCGCTGGCGGGTGCGCGAGGTGGCGTCGGAGGTGGACGATTCGGCGAACAGCACCAGGCTGCCATAGTCGCCCAGCGACCAGCCGGTGCGCGCACTGAAATCGCGCGAAGCACCGTCGCCCTGCGCGTACTGCGAGTAGCCGGCGGTGATCTCGCTACCCGGCCCATCCTCCAGGATGATGTTGATGACGCCGGCGATGGCGTCCGAGCCGTACTGCGCCGACGCGCCATCACGCAGCACCTCGATGCGCTTGATCGCGCTGGTTGGAATCTGTGCCAGATCAGCGGCCTGTGCACCACGGTTGCCGAGCAGCGCGCTGCGGTGGAAGCGGCGACCGTTGACCAGCACCAGGGTCTGGTCCGGCGACAGGCCACGCAGCGTGGCCGGACGCACGAACACCTGGCCGTCCGCCATCGGCAGGCGCTGCACCACGAACGACGGCACCAGCTGGGCCAGCACGTCCTTCAGGTCGGTGGATTCGACGGACCTGATGTCTTCCTTGCTGAACACATCCACCGGCGCCAGCGTTTCGAACTGGGTGCGGTTGGACGCGCGGGTACCGGTGACCAGCATCGCGTCGAGCTGGGTGGGCGCGGCGCGGCTGCCGCCGGCGGCATCGACCGCATCGGCCTCCGTTGCGATCGCGCCTCCTGCGCTGGCCATGGAAAGGGCAAGGAGGATGGAACGCGAAAGCTTCGAACGATGCACGGCAGGGCTCCGGGAGGACGCGACAGGGCCAGCACCTGTGCGCACACAACAGGCCTGGACAAGGCGCGCAGTCTCGGCGCGATGTGTGAAGGAGGCATGACGTCAGTACGACAGCTTGATGCGCCAACCAAGGTTGGCCCCTGCCAGGGCTCATCCGTAGATCCACGCCATGCATGGGTGGCAATGCAGACCCACGCCCCATCTCCGCACACAGCGGCTAGCCGTTGGCGTCGTCGCCAAAGCCGAAACGGGCCGGCCGTGCCGTTCGCAGCGGAACGAACATCATGGCAGCGAACACCACCAAGGCGGGGGTGGACATGATCCAGATGCCCCTGTTGCGAATCCCGATCCCCATGAAGTCGACCTGCAGATCGCCGATCCATTGCAGCTGCGTCAGTATCATCACCAGCCCGCCGATAGTCGCGCACGGCAACCCACCGTGACCGGCCCCCAACAACGTCGGTGTCAGAAACCCGCCCAGCAACGCGAAGCCGACACGGTACACCCAGGGGTTGCCGCGCCACCGTGGCGCGCCGAACAACATCAGCAGCATCAGCGCCAGGGTCAACAGACTGGGAAGTACCCAGAGGGCAAGCAGCATTTCGATCATCTCGATCATCGGCCGGGCTCCGCTGGCCTGGCATCCCCCGTCGTCGATCGCATCTCCCTGCCCCCCATCACGTCCATGAAGCACGCATTGTTGCCGGTACGCAGGCAGACGCAAAGCCCGGCAGCGCAAGAACTGCTAAACGCCGCGCCTGCCGATCCGCTACTGTGCCGGCATTGGATGCGGGGAACGGCAGGATGAGCGCGGCAGGCAAGGCGTTGTGGTACATCGAAACCCATGCGGACCAGCCATTGGCGCTGGCCGATATCGCCGCTGCGGCCGGCCTGTCGCCGTTTCATCTGTCACGCCTGTTCCAGGCCCGCACCGGCACCTCGGTGGTGCGCTACCTGCGCGGGCGCCGCCTGAGCGCTGCCGCGCAGCGGTTGGCCAACGGCGCGGGCGACATCCTGCAGGTGGCGCTGGGGGCCGGCTACACCACCCATGCTGCCTTTACCCGTGCCTTCAGCGAACAGTTCGGGCAGACACCGGAACGGGTACGCGAACAGGGCACCGATGGGCTGACGCTGGTGCAGGCGATCCGCCTGGACGAGGCCCCGTCAGCCTGCATTGAAGCCCCGCGGCTGCTCGATACGTCCGCGTTCCAGCTGGCAGGCGTCGGCATGCGGCACACCCGCGACAGCAGCGGCGCGATTCCGGGCCAATGGGCCCAGCTCAACCGCGAGTGGCCGACGCCGGCACCGGTCAGCTTCGGCGTGTGCTGCAACAGTGATGACGATGGTGGCTTCGACTACATTGCGGCACTACCGGCAAGCACGGTGCCGAGCGTGCCTGCGCACTGGCGACGCGTGGACATCCCGGCGCGCCGCTACCTGGTGGCTTGGCACGGCGGACACATCTCGGCCATCCGCTCGACCTGGTTCTGGTTGCTGGATCATTATCTCCCTGCGTCCAACCTGAGCCTTGCCGATGCGCCGGACCTGGAGCGCTACGACGCCCGGTTCGACGAGCATAGCGGCAACGGCGGCGTGGAGATCTGGCTGCCGGTGGAAGAACGTCCCCACTGACAAGGAGTTGAAGATGCGCATGACCGCTGCTGTGCTGGGAGGAATGCTGCTGGCGTTCGCGAGCGTCGGCGCCGCCCGCGAAAGCGGCGTCGCCGGCGAGCGCCACGGCACGACGACGCTGGCCAGCGCCGCCGTGCGCGACGCAGGGCACCGCGACGCGCTGCGCTACACGGCCTGGTATCCGGCACAGGCCGGCAGCCGCGAAAACGCGCTGACCATCGGTCCTCCCGACGCGCCGCTGTTCGACGCCGGCCGGTCGGCCAAGGATGCGCCGGTCGCGGGTGATCGCCTGCCGACCCTGCTGCTCTCGCATGGCAACGGCGGCAGCGCGCGCATGATGGGTTGGCTGGGCACGGCGCTGGCGCGGGCCGGATATCTGGTGATTGCGGTGGATCATCCAGGCAACAACGGCGTTGACACCATGACCCTGCCCGGCAGCCTTCTGACCTGGTTGCGCGCCGATGACCTGCGTGCCGCACTGGCGGCCGTGCAAGCTGATCCGGTGCTGGGCCCGCATGTCGATCCTGAGCGCCTGGGGGTCGCCGGCTTCTCGGCCGGTGGCTACACCGCGCTGCTGGCAGCCGGTGCGCGACCGGACCTGCAGCGATTGCGGGACTTCTGCACCGCACATCCGGATGACGGCGTCTGCCGGCCCCAACAGGAGGCGGCAACGCACACGATGGAGGCGCGCGTTGCCGCTGCGGCGTCGCCCGAGCTGTCGCCATGGATGTCCCACGCCAACGACGCACGCGCCATTCCCGGCGTGCGCGCGGTGTTCCTGCTGGCGCCGGCAATCGTGCAGGCCTTTGCGCCCGAGCAGCTCTCCTCGCTGAAACAGCCGGTGTCGATCGTGCTGGGCCAGGCGGACACGGTCGCGCCACCACAGACCAATGGCGAGGCTGCGCGTGCGGTGATTGCGGGCGCTGCACTGCAGGTGCTGCCCGGTGTCGGCCATTACGATTTCCTCGCCGCATGCACCCCGGCCGGACAACAGCGGCTGCAGGACCTGTGCAGCACATCGGTGCCGAAGGCGCAGACCCACGCGCAGGCAGCGGAGGCGGCAATACGGTTCTTCAACCATTCGCTGCGCTAGTGGCCGCCGGGCATCGCCCGGCGCTACAGTGGGCGCGTCCACGGAGAATCGATCATGCGCCTGCTGCACCTCACTCTGCCGGTATCCGACGTCGCTTCCGTGGCCACATATTTCCACGATGTGCTGCAGCAGCGCGTGGTCGGCAACCATGTGCACGTCGGCTGGAGCACCCTCGAACTTCAGCCTGCGGCGGGGCGTCCGGTGGGTGGCGTGCATCTGGCCTTCAACGTGCCGGACAACCGCTTCAGCGAGGCAATGACGTGGTTGCGTGAGCGCACGCCGCTGCAGCGCAATCCGGCGGGGCTGGACTACTTCGCGCTGGAGAGCAGCTGGCAGTCGCAGTCGGTGTACTTCACCGGCCCGGACGGCCTGATCCTTGAACTGATCGGCCGCCGCCGCCTGCCGGCCAGCGCTTGCGAAGGCGTGTTCCATGGCAGCGAGCTGACCTGCCTGAGCGAAGTCGGCCTGCCCAGCCGCGATGTCGAGGCCGTACGCGAACTGTCCAACCAACGTTTCGGCCTGCAGCCGATCAGCCCGGCTTCGCCGCAGTTCGCACCGATGGGCGACGACGAGGGCCTGCTGATCGTGGTCGCGGCCGATCGACGGTGGTTTCCCGAGCAGAAGGACCTGCCCAATGCGCAGGGGCTGTTGCTGCAGGTGGGCGACGTGGCTGGCCCCGGTGTCGTGGAGGACGTTGTGCTCGGCTGGCGGGTACAGGCAGCCTGAACTACCAGCTGCCCGACGCACCACCTCCGCCGCTGCGGCCGCCGCCTCCGGACCAGCTGCTGGAGCTGCTCGCAGACGAACTTGACGACGGGGTGCTGGACGCACTGCGGTGGCCGACGGATGATCTGCGGCTGCCGCGTGCCTTCTCACCGGGCAGCATGGTGAAAATCCAGGCGAAGTACAGCACGACCGTGCCGGCACTCCACCCGATCGTCGCGGCAAGGCGTGCCACCGGGTCGGCGCGATCAATGGCCAGCAGTGCGAAGAGCACGTAGCCAGCGGTCAGCAGCAAGAGCACTGCGAACCTCACCCCGAAGCTGCTGCGGTCCTTGTGCCAGCGCGCGCGGCACGCCTGCACGAGGAAGAACAGCAGCATGGCTACGATGCCTGCCGCCAGGTCCAGCAACGTGTGCAGGGCCAGACTGGGCGGCAACTGGCCACGCAGCAGCATCACCACCAAGAACCCCGAACTGACCCCGAGCATGCCGAGCAGCACCACGCGCACACCTCGGCTGCGGCGCCAGCACCAGCCAAGCAGGCTCGCCACCGGTACGCACAACGCCAATACGATGCAGACCGCTGCCAATGCCTGGCGTGGCGCCCACATAGCCGCCGACAGCAGACCCGCGGCTACCACAGCCGTCACCAGCAGCGGGCGACCCCAGGCCGGCAATCGCTTCGGGCGCGCCTGCGGCGTGGTGACCTCGCGTGGCGCTCCACGCTGGCGCTCGCGGTGCCTGCGTGCGAGGTCGTCCGGCATCCTGGCCGCGGGCGCCGAGGGCGGTGAGCGCCACAGACCCGCAAGGAAGCCGGCCAGCAGCGTCAGTGCAACCACGGAATCCGCGCTGCGCCAATCGGCCGGCAACACGTTGCGCATCGCTGGCGCTTCCCAGGCCGGCAGGTCCTCGCCATCGATCAGCGCGACCACGACCTTCGTTCCATCCAGCAGGCCCTGGTCAAGGTCGCCATCGCGGAAACGCGGCACGATCGCCTTGTCGATGATGCGGGCGGCATAGGCATCTGGAATCGCGCCCTCCAGACCGTAACCGGTCTGGATGCGTACCCGGCGGTCCTGCACGGCCACGAGCAGCAGCACGCCATCGTCAACGCCTTCGCGGCCCAGCTGCCACTGGTCGAACACCCGCTGTGCGTAGGCCTCGATGCCCTCGTCGCCAGCATGGTCGACCACCAGCACCTGCAGCTGCGCGCCGGTGCGTGCCTGCAACTTGAAGGCCTGCGTGCGCAGTATGTCGCGGGTATCCGCCGAAAGTGCGTTGGCGGCGTCCACCACCGGGTCATCCAGCGCAGGGACCGCAGCACCGGCCATCACCACCATCGGCAACAGGCACAACAGCATCAACAGCCATGCCGTGGCCCGGGTGCACGTCGTCCTGCGCAGCATCTTCACGTGCCCTGCCCTGCCTCGATCCGCGCATGCAGCGCCTGCAGCTGCGCGGCCGCCTGATTGAACACCTGCATATCGGCATCGACCAGCGCCGGCCAGTCGGGCGCGTGCCCCAGCAACTGCGCCACCTGCTCGGTCGGCGCACGATCAAAGCCTTCGCCCAGCACCGCGAGATAGCGTTCACGGAACCCTGCCGGGTCGCGTTGATCCTGCACGAACAGCTGCACGGCCAGCAGCCCTGCATAGAGGTAGTTCACCAGATAGTTGGGGTCGTCATACATCAGGCGCTTGCCGATCCAGCCGTTGCGCAGCTGCGGATAGCGCTCCGGGTCCTGCCCGAAGCGCGCCAGCACCCGGCCGGTCAACGCGTCCAGGTCATCGGCGGTACCCAGCGTGTTGTCCGCCACGCCCTCGTAGATCGACTGCTCCAGCTGCGCCTCTTCGGAAGACGTGAACAGCTGCAGCACCATATCGTCCAGCAGTGACTTCAGGTAATAGGCCTTGGCCCGCGGGTCCTCTGCCTGCTGGTACAGCTGGTCGCGGAAGCGCAGTTCGTTGTAGATGGCGAAGGCCTCGGTCAGCCACTGGCTGCCATTGCGCTGCAGCGGCGAGGCATGGCCGCGCTGCATCCACTCACCGTGCATGGCATGACCGGCCTCATGGGCGATCTCGACATCGCTTTCCAGATCACCACGGCGCACGCCAACGAACAGCATTGCCGGCACGCCGGGAGCGCTTACCGAGAACGCGTCCTGGCTGCGGTCACCACGTTCGGTGGCCAGATCCATGCGCCGGTTGGCCGGATCGAGCAGCGCACGCAGCTCACTGACGTATGCCGGCCCCAGGTGCTGCATGGCATCGGCGGCATTGTCGCGCAGCTGCGCCAGCGTCAGTACCGGCGGCATATAGCCGGCATCGGGCAACGTGGTATCCCAGAGCTGCGGCGCATCGATGCCTGAACGCGCGGCGTGGCGCAGCAGCATGTCCTGGTAGGCGCGACGGTCCCGTGCATGGCGTTCGATCGCCTGCAGCGTAGCATCCACCGCCGATGCATCCAGGCCCATGCGCTGGTAGCCCCGCGCCGGTGCAGAACCATCGCCCTGCAGGCGCGCGGCGGCATCGTTCACCTGCACCAGGCCCAGCAGCACCGAGGCCATCGGCTCGCGGCGCGAGTGCAGGCCCTGCCAATAACCCTTCCAGCCCGCTTCCCGCAACGCGCGGTCCTGCTGCTGGGCCAGTGCCTGCTTGTCGTGCCCGGTGTCCCAGTGCCGACCATCACGCTCGATCTGCGGGTACTCGGCACTGCGCAGGATCTGCCCACGCAGCCGTGCGAAACTGTCCAGCGCCGGATCGGCCAGGGCCTCCACGGCCTCATCCAGTGCGGTACTGGCCGGTGCTGCAGCGTCCTTCAGCGCACGCGCGCGCAGGAAGGCATACGGTGCGGCCCACGCCGCGTCTGCGGGCGCTTCGCGCAGCGCCGCGCGGCCGGTGTGGGCGATGCGGCTGCACAGCCCCATCATCTGGTCCAGCGCCTGCGTCGGGCGATGGTCACGGGCATTGCGTGCGGCCTGCAGATGCAGATAGCTGTGATGACGCAGGCACTGCGCCTGCAGTGCCTCGGCCTGATGGAAGCGTTGCGCAGGTGCAAGCGCGGAAGCCTGCTGCAGGGCCTCGACACGCTTGCCCAGCTCGCCGCGCGCGGCCTGTTCGGCTGCCGCACTGGCGAAGTAGGCGCTATCGTCGGCCGGCAGCGACTGCGCCTGGACGCCGGTGAAGGGTGCCATTGCCAGCATGACAGTCATGGTGGCGGTGATGGTGCACATCCTGCGAGCCTGCATCGGCGTCTCCCTGCCTGGATCAGGCTCCGAGCCTAGCAGCCCCCGCCCGGCCGCGCCTGTGCCGGGACAGGCATCAGATCGACTCATCCTCGCGCTTGACCAGCGTCCAGCAGGGCGACTGCGCGAAGGTGTAGGTCTGCTGGTCGCTGCTGTCCGGCGTGCGGATCTGTACCTGTCGTTGCCCATCGGCCAGCGTGCTGACCTGCATCTCGCGGCCCTGCCCGGCCAACGCGGCGGGATCGGGCATCACCGGCCACTCGACATCGGCCAGCGCCAGGCGGCTTTCCACCTTGCGCGGTTCCGGCTCGGCCTCGGCATCGATGTAGCTGTCCAGCAGCGGATCGGCGGTGGCTTTTTCCTGCAGCGCGATCTCGTTGCCGAAGTGCTTCAGGAACGCATCGAACTGCGAGTAGGGGCATTCACCGCTGGCAGGCACCGGTGCGGGCTGGACCGCTGCCGCCGTGGACGACGGCGCGGGATGTGCAGGCGCCACTTCCGTGGGCGTCACCTGGGGCTCGGGCGTGCAGGCAACCAGGGCCACGCCACAGGCAAGCATCAGCACGGCAGCGGAACGGTTTCGACGCATGGGCTCATCCTGAATCCGGTTGGGTCGTCCCATGCTACCGCGCGCCCTACAATTCCGGCATTCCGCCTGACCGAGACTCTCCATGCGTCGCCTCCTGCTCATGATCGGCCTGCTGTTGCCCGCCCTGTGGCCAGCGCTGGCGATGGCCGTCGATGTCCACGAAGGCGATCTGCTGTTCGTCACCGCCGGCCGCAGCGGCCTCAGTGCGGCCATCGACGATGCCACCGGCAAGCAGGGCGCGCCCAGCTTCGATCATGTGGCCCTGGTCGCTGTGGCGCCAAACGGCTGGGAGGTACTGCATGCGGACGAGAAGGGATCGCGTCGGCAATCGCTGGTCGAGTTCCGCCAGGACGCCCGGGCCAAGCAGCGGCAGATCGTGGTCTATCGCCTGCGGGCACCGCAGCAGGCGGCGATCAAGGATGCGGTCGCCACCGCGCGCATGATGCTGGGCAAGCCGTACAACACGTCGTATGTGTTGAACGAGGACAGCTACTACTGTTCCGACTTCATCGAGCGTGCGTTCCGTGCGCACCATGTGTTCGCGCTGCAGCCGATGAACTTCCGCAATCCGCAGACCGGGCAGATCGCCCAGCACTGGGTCGATCTGTACCGCGGCATGGGCATGGAGGTGCCGCAGGATCAGCCCGGCACCAATCCCAATGACATGTCGGCCGCGCCGGTGCTGCAACGCATCGGCGTGCTGGAATAAGCGAAGCCCCGCGCGCGGCGGGGCTTCGGGGGTTGCCCAGGGTGGGTACCGACGTCACTCTTCCTCGTCCTGCCCACCTTGCTGCTGATTGCGCTGGTTGCGCTGCTGCTGTTCCTGCTGTTGTTGCTGCTGCTGGTCGCGGCCACGGCCCTGCTGCTGATCCTGCTGGTTCTGCTGGCCCTGCTGCTTCTGGTTCGGGTTCTGGTTCTGCTGTGCCATGTCCGATCTCCAAAGCCACGCGCGGAATGCGGTGGACGGGGCCATCGTCTGCAGCGAAGAGTTAATCGCGCGTTGGCGGACGGCTACACCTGTGTGTACGCGCGTGAATGAACGCGCGAAAGCCCTTGCGGCACAAGCCGCTGAAGGATTCATGCGGGTTCCGCATGTCCTCATGCCATCCCCAGCGTTGCTCGTATTCATGGCGCTCGCAGCCGGAAACACGCGCTGAACGAGGCTGGTTTCCCGGCGCATGCAGGGAAGCCAGCTCTGCATTCATGGCATCACCGGTGGCACATACGCCAGGGTCATGCCCAGCAGCCACAGCAGGCCCAGCACCAGCGGGATGTGCACCAGCAGCTGGATGAAGGTGAAGCCCACGATGTCGCGTGCCTTCAGGCCCAGCACGCCCAGCAGCGGCAGCATCCAGAACGGGTTGATCAGGTTGGGCAGGGCTTCGGCCGCGTTGTAGACCTGCACCGCCCAGCCCAGGTGCGCCTTCAGTTCGTTGGCGGCCTGCATCACGTACGGCGCCTCGATGATCCACTTGCCGCCACCGGACGGCACGAAGAAGCCCAGCACGGCCGAATAGACGCCCATCACCAGCGCGAACGAATCGGTGCTGGCCACGTGCACGAACAGGCTCGACAGCCGGTGCGCCAGGGTCTGCCCGTCACCGCCAGCGGCGTGGGTGAGGATCATCGCGATGCCGCCGTACAGCGGGAACTGGATCAGCACGCCGGTGGTACTCGGCACCGCCTTGGCCACCGCGTTGAGGAAGCTGCGCGGGCGCCAGTGCAGCAGCAGGCCCAACGAGATGAACAGGAAGTTGTAGGTATTGAGGTTGGCGATGGCGGTGATCACCGGCTTGTTGGCGAACTCGTTGAACAGCCAGCCGAACGCCAGCAGCGAGAGCAGCACGGTCAGCAGCGGGCTGTATTCCAGCCATTCGCCCGGGCGCGTGCGTCGCTGCAGCGGTTCCGGCTCGGCCTGTGCAGCACCGGGGAACTCCTCGGCGGTACGCGCACTACCCGCCGCGGGTGCCGTCAGCCAGGCGATCAGCAGCGAGACCAGGATCAGCACCGAGGTCAGCGCGATCGACTGCCACAGGAAGATGGTTTCGGTGAACGGCAGCACGCCGGTGATCTCCACCAGCCCCGGCGGCATGCTGGCCGGGTTGGCCTGCAGCTGTGCGGCCGAGGAACTGAGCCCCATTGCCCACACCGCACCCAGGCCGAGGTACGCCGAAGCACCGGCGGCGCGGTAGTCCATGCGCAGTTCGGTACGACGGGCCAGCGCACGCACCAGCAGGCCACCGAACACCAGCGAGAACCCCCAGCTGAGCAGCGAGGCGAGCATGCTGACCAGGCCCACGTACACCACCGCACCGCGGCCGGTACGCGGCACCCGGGCCAGGAAGTCGATGAAGCGCGCGACCACCGGCGCCGTCGCCACGGCGTAGCCACCGATGACCACGAAGGCCATCTGCATGGTGAAGGGAATCAGGCTCCAGAAGCCGTCACCGAAGGCGCTGGCGGTGGCCTGCGGGGTCGAGCCGAAGCCCATCGCGGCCAGCGCGACGATGACCACGCCCAGCACCGCGAACACATACGCGTCGGGGAACCACTTTTCCGCCCAGGCGGCCGAACGCAGCGCTGCGCGCGCCATCCAGCCGTCCTGTACTGCTGCCGTAGAGGCCATCGCCTACCCTCCCAGGTTCGATGGCCCGATTCTGGGCGGTGGGGTGCGGGCTGTCAGCCACCTATTGGTCGTAGGCGGCACAGAACGGTAGTGCCGGCAGCTGGCCGGCAATTTCCTAATCGGGATGGTCGTGCAGCCGGCCAGCGGCCGGCTCTACCAGATCCAGGCATCATCGCAGGTGGTGGAAGGCGGTGGTGCCGGCCGCTGGCCGGCAACCTCGGGATCGCGCACGGGTGCAGCCGGCCAGCGGCCGGCTCTACCAGATCCAAGCATCATTGCAGGTGGTGGAAGGCGGTAGTGCCGGCCGCTGGCCGGCCACTTCGGGATCGCGCACGGGTGCAGCCGGCCAGCGGCCGGCTCTACCAGATCCAGGCATCATCGCAGGTGGTGGAAGGCGGTAGTGCCGGCCGCTGGCCGGCAACCTCGGGATCGCGCACGGGCGCAGCCGGCCAGCGGCCGGCTCTACCAGGCCTTGGGATCAACGCAGCGCCAGGTCCGCGGCGATGCCGGCAAACAGCGCGGCACCCACCCAGTTGTTGTGCAGGAACGCCTTGAAGCACGGGCCGCGTTCGCGGTTGCGGCAGATCCAGAACTCGTACACCACCAGCGCGGTGGCCACGGCCACGCCGGCCAGGTAGTACCCGCCCAGCCCGCCACGCACGCCGACCAGCGCCATCGTGGCCAGGAACAGTGCGTACAGCACGCCCTGGATGACCAGGTCGAGATCACCGAACAGGATCGCGGTGGAGTGCGAGCCCATCTTCAGGTCGTCCTCGCGGTCGACCATGGCGTACCAGGTGTCGTAGGCGGTGGACCACAGGATGTTGCCGGCATACAGCAGCCAGCCCAGCATCGGCACCTCGCCCTGCACGGCGGCGAACGCCATCGGGATGCCCCAGCCGAACGACATGCCCAGGTAGACCTGCGGCAGATGGGTGTAGCGCTTCAGGTACGGATAGCTGGCAGCCAGGAACACGCCGATGAAGCTCAGGCCGATGGTCAGCCCGTTCAGGGTCAGCACCAGGCCGAACGCCACCAGCATCAGTACGGCGAACAGCGCCAGCGCGGCGCGGCCGCTGATCGCACCGGTGGCCAGCGGGCGCGCCTTGGTCCGCTCCACATGCGGGTCGAGCCAGCGGTCGGCGTAGTCGTTGATGACGCAACCGGCCGAGCGGGTCAGCCACACGCCGGCGGTGAACACGAACAGCGTCCACAGCGGCGGCAGGCCGCCCGCGGCCAGCCACAACGCCCACCAGGTGGGCCACAGCAGCAGCAGCGTGCCGATCGGGCGATCAGCGCGCATCAGACTCCAGTAATGCCGCCAACGCGGCGTCGCCGGCGACTGCGGCGAAGTGAGGGGGGTATCAGCCATGGCGATAGGATACTCCTGCCCCTCCGGCAGGGCTTTGCCGGTGGGGGGAGATTTGTTCGGCGAAACTGGATAGAATGCCGGTCCCGCACCGCTTCATGGCGCTGCGATGCCCGCCCCGGCACTGGCCGACGGCGCGGCGGTTCTACAACGCGCCCGTAGCTCAGCCGGATAGAGTAGTGGCTTCCGAAGCCATTGGTCGGGGGTTCGAATCCCTCCGGGCGCGCCATTTTTCCCTGTGTTGCCTGCACGCCGCCAGCCCGCGCTGGACGTTGCCACGTGCTTCATCAACACTGCGCGCATGACGCCACCGGATCTGCTGAAGCTGGCCGCGGGTGCTGCGATTCTCGGCCTGGCCACCTTGTCCACCGGCGTGAGCGTCGGTCGCACATCGCGTGGGAACCCGCTGCTCACCGCATTCCTCGCCTGTTTCGCCGCCGCCAATCTGTTCGGATTGGTGCTGCTGGGTGGCCAGGCCTGGCTCTCGCCCGACGCCGTGCGCTGGCTGCGGGTCATCGAAGTGCCTCTGGTCTATCTGCTCGGTCCACTGCTGTATGGCCATGCGCGTGCGCTGCTGACACCCGCGCAGGCCGCTGCAACACCCTTGCCGCTCGCGCATCTGCTGCCGGCTGGCCTCGCGTTCGCCATTTCCCTGTTGAACGCACTCGCGCCTTTCGAGGCCTCACCGCTGGGCGATGTGCTGTTCCAGCTCAGTTTCCACGGCTGGCTGTTGCAGGGTGCTCCCTACCTGCTGGCCGCGCTGTGGCTCTCGCTGCGTGCGCCGCCCGCCCCGCCCGGAGCCGCCATCCAACGCAGCGGACTGCGCGGGCTGGCGATCGTGATGGCGGGATGCTGGCTTGCCAGCGCAATGAACCGGTGGCCGCCGGACGCTGCTCCACTGCTGGCCAGCATCGGGCTCAGCCTGCTGACCACCATGGGCATGTACCTGCTGGCGTGCCGGGTCGTACGCCAGCAGCTGCGCGTACGTGCGAGCACTGCGGCACCCATCATGGTGGACATGACCGCGTCCGCCGAGGATACGACCCACGCACGCTACGAACGCTCGGGCATCGACGCAGCACAATGCGCGGCCATCGCCAGCGCGCTGACCGCATTGATGCAGGACGAACGCCTGCATGAAGCGCCCGGGCTGGATCTTCAGACCCTCAGCCAGCGCAGCGGCTGGTCACCCAACCAGGTCTCGCAGGCGCTCAACCAAGGGGTGGGCCAGAGCTTCTCCGAGTTCGTGAACAGCTTCCGCGTCGCTGCCGCGAGGGCGTGCCTGTCCGATCCGTCCGACCTCCGCAGCGTGCTGGACATCGGCCTTGCCGCCGGCTTCGGCAGCAAATCGACCTTCAACAGCGCGTTCAAGCGCGCCACCGGACAGACGCCGAGCGAGTACCGCCGCCTCACCGCGTCCAACTGAACGTCCAATCCTTCACGCCCGGTCGAATATCCCCGGTCCGTGCGCTGCCATCACCTCCTGATCCAACGAAGGAGGTGAGGCGATGCGTTTGCGATGGATGCTAGGTGGCCTGCTGTGGATGCTGGCGGTTCCGGCACACGCCGCGGGGGTGGATGCTGCCGATGTGCTGGCCAAGGCCCGCGTAGCCAGTGGTGGCGAGCAGTGGCTGTCGGTACAGCGTCTGCAGGCGGTGGGCGAGCAGTCGGTGGGCGGCCTGCACGGGCGCTGGCAGCTCAACCAGGACCTGCGTGCCGGGCGCTATGCCGAACAGGCGCAACTGGGAGACTTCACCGTCGCGCAGGGCTTTGATGGGCAACTGTCCTGGCGGCGCGACTATGGCGGCGAGGTCGGCCTGCTGGATGGCACCGTGCCACGTCGGACCGCGCGCACGCAGTCGTGGCTGGCGACCCGTGCCTATTGGTCCAACGCCTATCCGACCACGCACTTTGCCGCGCCCCGCACCGAGGCTCTGGATGGCCGGCGCTATACCGTCCTGGCCACGAAGCCGGAGGGCGCCGACCCGATCGAGCTCTGGTTCGATAGGGGCAGCGGCCTGCTCGGCCGCGTGGTCATTGCATCCGCTCGCACACCCACCGCCACCGCACTGGAGGACTACCGGGCGGTCGAAGGCCTGTTGCTGCCCCATCGCATCATCACCGACACCCTCGATGCCCGGGGCCGTGCTGATCCGCGACTGCGCAGCGATGTACAGGTGCAGCGCTACCAGGTGGATGGCCCGGTAACAGACACCGTGTATGCACCGCCAATGATGGCCCATGACAGCTATATCGAGGATGCCAGCGGCACCACCCGCATTCCGTTCGACCTGATCAACAACCATGTCTACATCGAGGCCGAAGTGGACGGGCAGCCGGCGCGATTCCTGGTGGATACGGGCGCCATCAATCTGCTGACACCGACCGCCGCCAAGCGCCTGGGGCTGACCACCACGGGCCGCCTGAGCGTGCATGGTGCCGGCGACAACGCCAGCGACCTGGGCCTGGCGCAGGCCCGCCACCTGCGCATCGGTGGCGCGCACCTTGCAAACCCGGTGTTCCACATCATCGACCTCGGCCAGCAGATCAACTCGATGGGCGTGCCACACGATGGCTTCATCGGCTACGAGACCTTCCTGCGCTTCGTCACCACCTTCGACTATGGCGCGCGCGTGCTCAGCTTCACCCGACCGGGCCACTACCAGCCGCCCGCCAACGCGGTGGTGCTGCCGTTCGAACAGGACGACCGCGCACCGGTACTGAATGGCGAGCTGGACGGCACTCCGCTGCGGTTGTGGCTGGACACCGGCTCACGCAACTCGCTGAGCCTGAGCAGCCCGTTCGTGCGTACCCATGGTCTGTTGGAGAAGTACCACGCCAGTGAGGAGGCGGTGCTTGGATGGGGCCTGGGTGGCCCGGGGCGGGCGCGACCGGCCCGGCTCGGTGTGCTGCGCATGGGCTACATCAAGGTCACCGGCCTGGTCGGTGATCTGTCCAGCACCGACAAGGGTGCACTGGCCCTGGCCGACTATGGCGCGATTCTCGGTGGCGGCGTGCTGCGGCGCTTCTCCATGGGCATCGACTACGACGCCAAGCGCCTTTATCTGGTGCCCAACGCTGAAAGCACGCAGGCCGATGCCTTCGACCGCAGTGGGCTGTGGCTTCAGGCCGAGGACTCTGCACTGCGTGTGGCCGATGTGGCGCCGACCAGCGCTGGTGCGCGCGCGGGGCTGCGAAGGGATGATCGCATCGTCATGATTTCAGGCGAGCCGATTGCCACGCGGAAGCTGGCGGACTGGCGTGCGCTGCTGCGTGAGCGCCCGGTTGGGACGCGCGTGGGCATCCGTTATCTGCGCGATGGCCGGCAGGTGGATACCGAGCTGGTACTGGCGGACCGGGTGGCTGCGGGATGGCGTGCCGATTGAGTCAGCACTGGCGCTATCCCTGCGGAGCACCCGCCACTCACGTGGCGGATGCTCACGCACCACAAAGGCAGTTCCAACTATTTGTCTCTTAAGAAGTTCCTCGGCCGAGCACCAAGTCTGATGATTTTTCGTGCTGCACCAAGGTAGAAGTCACTGAATACAAATGAGAAGGCAGCAGCTGTATAGAAGACAAGTAGTGCCCCAGGAATGGGAATCGCGCGAACGAAGCTATCGCATTCGAGGTTGCGGGCGACCAGCAACCCAATCATGAACATCTCGGCCAGGAAAGCCATAGCGAATGCGAATCGCACTCGCCCAACCTCAACCGACAGAATTCCCCTCCCCGCCAGTTCGAACTTGGAATACACAAGCAGCACCAGCAATGCGAAAAAAAGAGCAAACATGACTGCTGGAGAGTACCCAACGACTGGACAGCCCATATTCATCATGGACGCAATCAGCGCGCAGCAGATCGCCAACGCTCCAACTGCAGCTGCGCCCTTCATGCACCTTATGAAAATCAGTTCGCGGGACATTGGCATTTGCTGTAGTTTGACCTCAGATACCGAGCTGGTGCTGGCGGGCCGCGTGGCTGCGGGATGGCGTGCCGATTGAGATCGCGCAGACCGCTGTGGGGCACCCGCTGCGCATGCAGTGGGTGCCGCTGAGCGGGGGTGACCGAGAATCTCGCACAGCGGCGGCAACGTCAGGGAATGAATGACGCGGTGCGATGTTCGCAACCGGCTGCATCCCGTACCACGATGGAGTACTCCGTGTCCGCACTGGATTGGCCGGGCAGGAACACGCCATCACCATCGAACAAAACGCTCTGCTGTTCACCCTGCCCGATCGACAGCCCGATCGCTCCCGGTGTGATTTCCTCAAGGATCACGTTGTAAGGTCGCCAGGCATCCTCGCCTTTACGCCTCATCTCTGCGCGAGCGGTCCTTGAGTTCAACCTGCGTCTCTCATCCACCCACAGCTGAAGCGGTTGATCAGCGTTGTGGGTGATCTGGAAGCGCCCGTAGGTCAGTCCGTCGACTCTCTCGGTGCCGACGTAGGTGAAATGGGCCGGTGGACACTTCGTGGTGCGGTTCGGATGCGCCGCACAGGATGTCAGTGCAACCACGAGGCAAAAGGCAGTCAGGCGCTTCATGGGTTCGAGGCCTGATGTGGGTTGTTGTCGCGGCGGCATGCGACGGTGAGGGCAACCAGCACTACGCCCCAGAGCGGCGTGAGCAGCACGACGCTCATCACCATCAGCGAAACCGGTACCTGCCAGAGCAGCGATGGCCTGAATCCGCTGAATCTATAGGCTTCCAGTACAAGCACCACGACCTGGGCCAGAAGGCCCGCGAGCAGCCCCAAGCCAGCCCCCTCGGCAAGCCGCCTGATCGTCAGGCGGCCAGCGGCGGGAACCCGTGCGCCAATTCCCAGCAACAGAAGGCTGACGGCATACAGCCAGAAGAAAACCTGATGTGAGTCGAAGGCGTAAAGCGCCCTGCCCACAAAGTGCAGGAACAGCCAGAGTGCTCCACACGACACCGCGTAGGCCAGCCCGTACCGAAGAATCTGCCTGGCTTTCATCTTGTACCTCTCCGAGGGCGTGCAGACCGATCGCGTTCTTTTGTGGAGGAGTGCGGGAGCTCATGCACCTTGCCTCCCGCTTGGCGCCCTACTCGCGCAACGCATCGCGCAGCGCTCGAGAGTACCTGCCTGCCTCCAGCGTTCGCAGCTGGGCCAGTGGAATCCGATACCTCCTGAACAATGCGGCCAGTTCTCTTGCAAGCCCCTGGAGCGGAGCGCGTCGAACAATATTGATGAGACCTTTTCCAAGGTATCCAAATTCATCTTCATACCAGACGCCGAATTCGAGTTTCTTAAGGCCAGGCTGGCACTGAGAAGAAGATTGCGACTGCCGGCCCACAGCGGGCATCTGCGCCCCCCAACAGTGGAGGTCATACGGAGAATATCTGAAAATCACTATCTGCATATTTCCCGCGCCCTGCCGAGAACTGCCGCGCTTGCCCGTCCGACTTCGAGCTTCCGTATCAATCCAGCACATTCAGGCCGATCCCCAGTTTTCGCTCCATAGATCACGGGCTCACCCTTCCTATCTACTCCGTCCAAATAGAGCACTGCGCAATCACCAGCGATCGTACCAATGCGCACCGCACGAACCTTCTCGATACTGGCGTCTGGACCGGCTGCACCCTCGCACATCCCACCATAGTACGCACTACTCAGTTCCGCGTAGATGGGTTTCAGCTGCAGCTCCCCTAAGCGGTCATTCTCGCATGCGCTCAGGGCGAGCACACAGACGGACGCGACAGACAAAGCGCACAGGAAGAAGCCTTTGGCATCGAGAGAACTCTTGAGCAACCCCGATTTCCTTTGACTGTTTTCCATTACCTCCCCAGAACGATCTGCTCGAACGCATTGGTCGCGCTGCGCCGATCTCCCTTGCGGTTGCCGAGCGCGCCATTGGTCGCACACCTGGCGTCATCCGCCAGGCAGTAGGCGGAGCTCGGCGCTTCAGCGCACTATAGCGCCGCCGAGCATCGACCGAATACGTTGGCGGGCTTCTCCCGAAGGCTCACGGCAACCACCCGTTGCTTCTGCTCACCGCAGCCCCCCATCACCCCATACATGATGAGAAGTCCCTTGTCGTTGACGTAGCCGATGAACTTGCCCCTACTTTCATCCGAAGCGGCCCTGACGAGATAGACGCTCTCCCCGGCCGCTGGCTTCAGGTCACTCAACGGCATTGGACCGATCTTCCCTTCAACCTCTGATGCCGATACCACGACCAGCGAATGCTCCAACATCCACTCCGCAATGGCTGCTTCACTATCAGGATCAAGTATGGAAATGCGGTCAAGCGGCAGAGTCGTTGAATTGCCAGGGAAAATCGCACCGGACGAAACATCTACCCAGTCCGACTTCCATTCCGTCTGTTGAAACTGGTGAATGCTGCAGCCCCCTAGCATTGGCAAGAGCAGCACCGCTGCACGCAAGATGGCAGCCTTAGGCATAGACAGGACAGCCCCAGAATGGGCCGGCCAAATGTCAATTACCATCTGCAACCCGTTCTGCAATACGATCCAGGAACTGTACCTCGTGCCGAGATGGTATGTCATTTCTTGACTTCCCTATCACGGGCTGGCGCTTGGCGTGTCGCTACTCTGCTCCGGGTTTGCGGCAGCGTGCGTAGTCGAAGCACCCGGCCTGCGCGCATAGCTGTAATCGGGATCTTGGCAGGCGCGCACGATCGGACTTCGTACGTGCCTGATCACGCCGGGGAACCAGCACAGCACCAGCACTACCAGACAGATCATTCCCAGCCGTGCCCATTCACCCGCGACACCGGCCCCGACCAGCGGCAATGCCGCCACCAGGATGATGACCTGTGCGTACAGAAGATAGAACGTGTACGTGCCCAACCGCGGGTCTGAACGAAGCTCGACGTGACACCCCCGGCAGGACGTCTTCGCTTGACGCTTTCCAGCAGATCGCAGCGGAAAGCGCTGCCCGCTAGCGCCACAAAGTGGGCAGATGAAGGTCATCAGGCGCATCGGTAGAACCTCTTTTCAGAAGTTTCCATCACCAGGCTCCATCTGCGGTGTCGATCATACGCACCGCATCATCAAACCTCGGGTCCTGGCACATCATTTCCAGTGGTGTCCGATCAAGCTCATTCCCTGCGTGCGGGTCTGCACCACACCAGAGGAGATAGGCCGCTGCCGCGACGCTGCCATGTGCCACCGCACTTGCCAGCGCCGTCAGATCAAGATCACCACGCACATCGATGTTGGTCACGAAGGGCATCAATGCGCTGAGGAGGGCCAAATCGTTGTAATAGGCCACCACATGCAGGGGCGTGTCCTCATAGGCCCCTTGGGTCTCCGGACAAGTCAGCACCGTATCGCCGAAGTCAGTGTCGACACTGAGCCGGGAAAGCAGTTCGCGGAGTACAGGATCGATGATGTTCATCGGGCTGCACGCACGGTAGAGCCCATTGCGTTGGCCCGATGGTGATCCGTCCTGTAATCCATCTCTCTGTCAGCTCCCTGTCGACCTACAAGCCAGGCGGTGCGTGCGTCTTGGAGCGATGCATTCGACAGATCAAGAATCATGATTTGACAGGAATCAACCGGCCTTCCCAAGTGCCCTCTACTAGAAGTGCAATCTCTGCGCCGACAGAGGCCTCAATGAAGACCAAGGTGTCACCATCGACAATTTCCCGGGCAGCCACTGGGTCTAGACCAAGGAGGAAGCAACACCGCTGGAATTCAAAGGAATCATCCTTTCGATGGAAGACCTTAAGATCGAGCACGACATTCTGGCTAGAGAAACCATCAATGCTCGCCTTCCTGACTCGACCAAAGACCAAATCATAGGATCCCTGCACAGAGTCATCAAACAGAGAAACAGTCACTCCGGACACCGGATCAAGACGAATTCCGGTCATCTTGAAATCATGGATAGTGATACCCATCGGCTCATCTCCTTGGCCAATCACTTGACGGATCCATACGTCGCGCGTGAACTTCCAGGTGGAATCTATTGATTGGATTTTACGTTCTTAAGAACAATTGCCACAAACATGCCGCAGATCAGGAGCGAACCCAGCGCCAGAGGCAACATTACAAAATAATCGCCCCTCTCAAGGTGACCAATCGCATACACCTTCAATGCGAGATAGGACGATGACCTCAGAAAAATTAGCGAAAAAAACACCAAACCGAGCCAATTCAGTATTCTATTGCGCATATGCATATCATCTCAATTATCTGCAATTGCACCCAGACCCACCCCTAACATCCTTCACCACCTTCATGGCATCCTTGTCAGTAGCTACGCGTTGCAGCAGTTCTGGTGTGACCTGAAGGCAACTGCTCAATGTGAAGCCGAATGACAACAGCTCTCCCGCATTCGCGCCAAATACCACAGCAATCCCCCGCCGCCTCGGTGTAGGTGGATTCTCTTCCCTTTCCATCCTGTGCGGTTTGTATCGCTGACACTCCATCGTACGCCGTTGCCACACCATTCACCATTACCAGAAATCCGGGGATTGCAACTTCGGGCTGCAGAGACAAAACACCGGCAATGGTGACTCCTGCGCCATTCACAGCTTCCAAGCCTCCAAAGGTGAGGCCTGCCACACCGAACGTTATGCTTAGGTAGTCAACGCACTCGTCGCAGGGACACATACCAAGTTGATCTACCAAAGACGACGGGACGCCACCTGCGTATCCGAAAGTGCTGATCTAGCTCCGGTATACCGGGGCCCGGCACATTGATCAACGCCACCGGGTAGTTGTCCAGCCAGATGGCCTGCCGTTGCGCTTGGCCCGTGCCCGAATGGTTCCCCAGCCAATACCCAGCCTCGTCGTACAACGTGATCTGTGCTGCGCCACTAGCCTGAGTACACAGTACGCGTCACCGCGGTGGTTGTAGCTGCCGGTGCTGGTGGTATTGCCCACTGCGTCATGGTTGCGCGCTTCGCCATCCACCGCAGTCACGATGGCCGGTTGCGGGACCGCTCCGAGGTGCGCTGCCATCACTGTGTCTTCCCAACCTGGCTGGGGTACGCCCTGGCCCACATCCAACTAGGTAATTCACGCAGTGGCAGCTCCTGTTTCGCCACAGTCTCCAGCTTGATGATCTCAGTTTCGCCTCGTTTAGTTAACTCTAGTCCGCGCTCCTCGCGGTTTCCGGGCAGCATGACCTCGGGTTTACTGCTGCCCTTAGCTCCCGTATTCCATCCCGCACATATCCTATGTGACCCAGATGGCAAACCTTCAGCACGTAACGAGTCTTGTCCGGATAGACATATCCAACAACCGGAACCGGAGTAGTACTTGTACCAATTACGGCACCCCCCTCTGCCGAATCATAGACTTCGATCACGTCCTCCGGCACAACTTCCCTGCCCTTGCGATCGCAAGAGGTGATAGTGAAGACTGAGCAGATAAAAATAATAGGAATAAATTTCATCATCTTTGCCCGCGCTGAATGGTTGAGTCATCAGACATCCACCAAAGCAGGTGGTTTATTGATTCCGGAAGATTCATTTTCGCGGGCTGAAGCTCCTTGCCAATCTCCCGCATGCACTTCCGCAACGGCCTCCCGCATTTATTACTTATTGCACTGCACTCCCCCTGCGGCCTCGCGGGCCATGCCGATAGCGAAGCTGCCAAGCGTAGTCATAAGGCGTTCGAGCGTTACCCATGGCAGCCTAACCTGATGTGGCAGCACGTTGTACCCGCCGCCACACCTCATCCGACATCGAGTTCTTCCACGTCTGAGCGAGGAGATCCCGAAGAGACGGGTCGTGTTTTGCCAAGCGTTCAACCCTCTCGATCTCGGTTTCGCCGTGGGCAACCAGGTAGTCCTCCAAAGGTCCGGCAGCAAGATTGGAAAGTAGGTGCGCATCTACATCCATCCGCCTGACAGCCTCAATGAATTTCCAACCTTCGCCAGGATCTCGCTGGATGATGTCATCAACTTCATCCAGCCCGCCTGTGAGCGGATCCCGCTCAATCGCATCGATTGCGAGCCGATTAAAATTGACCCAAGCTTCAGCTATTTTTTCCACGCGCTCTTTATCAAACATTATGTATATCTCAAATTGGTTGAGCCATAGTCACCCATTGCCAAGCCTCATTGCTATAACCTGCACAGCGCTTTGCTGCAGAATCAGCAAGCAATCGCCTCAACCGCGCCTGCTTGTTTTGAAGTTGCTGCACATGCCCATCTATTGACATACGACCGGTAGCCGGAAGCCCACGCCCATCCTCTGCGCACCATGTGAGCCTGGGGACTTAGTGCGTAGCTGGACGTTGCTAGCCCTCAATCGGCAAGGGACCTCTCTCTCCCTATCGTTTACTACCGCATCGTTGAGCTGCTATGCGGGCCGCTTGCTCAAGTTCAGAGTCCGCGCCTCTCACCCCCTTCAACGCGGCACTCTTGAGCCATGCGTATGCCTCACTTGATGACGCGCAGTCCTTCTTGTCCTTCAACATGAAGAACACGTTGTACTGTGCAATCGGGTGCCCCAGTGCTGCGGCATAGACAAGCCACATGTGGGAGCTGCCAGCCGTGCCTCTGCCCTCAAAGTGGCGTGAGATTCGAAACGCTGCCTCAGCGTCGCCCGCGTCTGCGCGGCCAGTCAACGCAAGTAGCTGCTTATCATCAAGCTCAGCGCCACTATCCGTCGCGATCGAGCCGTCAAGCTCAACCACCGGCCTTTCCGGCTGAGGGGGCACCTGCGCATTTACATACCCTGCACCCACCAGATACAGGAGAAGACCAGTCTTCTTGAACATGCTCATTTGACCCCACCCTCCTTCATGAAATTCACCCACTCTCCAGGATTGCTTTTTATCCGTCTTGGGTCTGGGTCAGGCGACCCAGCGCGTCATAGGCGTACTTGGCCAGCGCCGTCGAGCCTGTGCCGTTCTTCAGCTCGGTGATCGAACCGACGGGATCATAGCCATAGCCCAGCGACAGGCCACCGGCGGCCGGGTCATGCACCGCCTGCGGGCAATAATCCAGATCCAGCGGACGCTGCAGCTGGCGGCCGTTGCCATATGTCCAGCCAGTGGCCGGACCGAAGGCCGCGTAGGTCACGTTGTTCCCCACGAACTGGCGCGCCTGGCCGGGCCGGGTCAGGCCGATCTGGCTGATGCGGCCCTGGGTATCGCGCACGTAGTCGGCCACGCTGCCACCCGGGTAGGTCAGCGCGGCCAGGCGGCCCGCCTTGCTGTAGGCATAGCGCAGCGTGCTGGCAACGCCGTTGACGGTCTGCACCTTGCGGGTGACCTGGCCGAAGCGGTCGTGGCAGTACTGGGTGCAGCCACTGGCGTGCAGCACCTGCCCCAGACGCCCCTTGGCGAAGCCGCTTGTCTGCGGCCCAGGCAGCGGGTGCTACGTCACAGCTATAGCCCATATCCGGAGGATTCGACAGGCAAGCGCATCGCAGCTGTGGAAGGAGATCACGACACGGGCGCGCTGGCCTAAAGCCCTCACACTCGCTCCCGCGACCGACGACCTCGCAAGATCTATGACGCCTTCGCTTGCCGGAGACGGAGCAGGCCGACAGACCCGATTTTCCACATGGCAAAAGCTATGCAAATAGAGAAAGCGACAAACGCCAAGCCCGTAAATCCATAGTCTCGGCCTCCATCAGCAAGATCAATCAGCACAAAAGCAAGGATTACTAAATTCACGGCAACTCCAAGGCAAGCAACTAGCCTGAGTACCCAGAAGAACATGATGTAGTAAGCCCGAAGGAATCGATTGTATTTATTCATCTCAAGGACACCCGCACCCATTTCCAGTCGGCGTAGCTATCTGCCCAGAAACTGTGTAACCAGATCCCGACATGACGCCAAACCCAACTCCAGGCAGCGGAGGAACAGAAAGGGATCCACCACCCACCTTATCTCTTCCCATATCGTCCAGTGAGAACAGGCGACGAAACCACGCCCAATTATCACCGTCCTTATTGCCCTTCATAAGATTATCTGAACCTTGAATGGAGCCGCCAATCGATGGCCCCCAACCGCCCGCCATTTCAGAGTATCGATAGACGCCCCAAGATTTCTTTGGCAGCGGCCCTGAGCTCTTCGAAGCATTGGCTGACGTCCCTGCGCCAAGATACGCCCCACCGCCCGCGGGTCGCTGACGCGGGTAGCGAGGATCACGCTACGAATCTGATCTTCGGAGGAGTACTCCTGCCCTGAGTGGATGTAGACCCAGTCGGTAGTAACGATCTTCTCGGGTCTCACCCGGTAATCGTAGATGACCTTCTTTCCAAGGACGCGTTGGCGTTTGACATGCCAATTGAAGGGTTTGTCCTTTTCGTACTGGGAAAAGAGCGACTTGATGTCCTTCTGCACCGCCGCTTCGGTGGCTCGCGGCTGGCCCATCGACAGGTAGCTCTCCCACTTCTTCTGCACCTCCTGCGCCTGCGCAGCCCAAGGAGCCAAGCTCCCCAGCGCGATCATCGCCAGTGCGGCACACGAAATGGTCTTCAGTCGTTCCAACATCCCTGTTCTCCTTCCTGGACGAACGCAGCACCGGCAGGAACGAGAACGTGGGGCTAATGCCTCGCCACGTCATGCTTCGGATCGTCCCTGGTCCGGAATGCGGCCTGACCGCACGGTGAACGTTATCTCCGATGTGGTTTACACATTCAAGTCAGAAACTGTGGAGTGGGTCGGATTTCAGAGTTTTCTGATAAAGCGAGCGACCGACCGAACAAGCAGCCGGGCGTGGGCTCGGCTCTACAAGACGAATGCTTCCAGAAACAGAAACACCGGGCAGTGCCCGGCGTCTCCGTCACAGCGTGGAAGGGTGTAAACCTCAATACTTCCCGTCGAACGCGAAGATCGGCTTGCGCGTCTTCCACGCACCAGCAGTAAAGTCGGGGAACTCCAGCGTCTGGAAACCGTTGGCGATCGACTGCTCACTCAGTGGTGTGATCGCACTCCAGGTCACCGCATCGTAGATGTCGATCGGCATCGGTGCCTTGGCCTTCAGCGCTTCAACAAATGCATGGATGACGAACCAGTCCATGCCGCCGTGGCCGGCGCTGGCAGCGGTGTCGGCATTCTGCTTCCACAGCGGGTGCTCGTACTGGTCCTGGTACTTCTTGAACTCTTCCCACTGGTGCGGCGGGCTGCGGCCTTCGATGTGGATCGAATGGTTCACGTCCATCCACAGGCCGTTGGTGCCCTGCACGCGGAAGCCCATCGAGTACGGGCGCGGCAGCGAGGTGTCGTGCTGCAGCAGGATGGTTTCGCCGTTCTCGCACGCCAGCGTGGTGGTCACGATGTCGCCGAGCTTGAACTTTACCTGGGTGCTGGGGTGGGTGGTGCCGCCACTCTTGGCCACGGTGTATTCGTGCAGGCCGCGTGCCTTGGTCGCGAAGGCATTGATGTGGGTGAAGCGGTTGCCACGGTTGATGCCGGTGTACATCGCGCACGGGCCGATGCCGTGGCTGGGATACAGCTCGCCGTTGCGCTGCACCGAATGCTCGGTGCGCCAGCGTGCTTCGCTCCAGCCCTTGGGCCCGAATTCCACGCCGCTGTCGTAGGGCTGGTTCGGGTCACCGGAATTGAACTTCACGCCGCGCAGGTCGTGCTGGTAGCCGGCCTGCAGATGCACCAGCTCGCCGAACAGCCCCTGGCGCACCATCTGCAATGCCGCCATCACGTCGCGGCGATAGCAGACGTTTTCCAGCAGCATGTACGGGGTACCGGTGCTCAGTTGCGTCTTCAGCACGTCCCAGTGGTCCTGCAGGGTGATGCCAGCCACCACTTCGCAGCCGACGGCCACACCGGCCTGCATCGCGGCAATCGCCATCGGTGCGTGGTATTCCCACGGCGTGGCGATGATCACGCCATCGATGCCCTTCTGTTCCAGAAGTCGCTTCCAGGCGTTGGTGTCGCGGTCCTGGCCATAGGTCTTCGGCGCGGGCTTGCCGGCCTTCGCCACCATCTCTGTGGCACGGCCGAGCATGATCGGCTCGATATCGCAGACGGCAACCACTTCGACGTCGTCGCGACGCACCAGTTCCTTCAGCAGCACCAGCCCGCGCATGCCGGTGCCGATCATGGCCAGGCGCACCTTGCGCCCGCGTGCCCAGGCGGGGGTCTGCGGCAGCAGGCTGCTGGCGGCGACAGCGGCGCTGGCCGCGATGAATTCCCTACGCTTCATGGCAAACATCTCTCCTCTTGGCAGCGTGCCGGCCGCAGCCGGCACGCCAGGTCACGCAAACGGAATTACTTGAACCGGTAGCCGATGGTCACACTGTAACCACGACCGAAGATGGTTGCGTAGTCACTGGAGTCACCCAGGAAGCTGTTCGGATCGTAGAACGGCAGGCGGTTGAACAGGTTCTTGACGGTGAAGCTCAGGTTCCACGCATCGTCCGGGCGCCAGGTGACGCTCATGTTGGCGGTCCACCACGACGGTGCACCATCGCACTTGCTCTTCTGCAGGGCCAGGTAGCCGCCGGTGCAGGTTTCCCTGTTGTTGCTCTCTTCGTCGATCTGGTCGGTAGCCCACTTGGTGCCACCCACGTAGTTGACGAACATGCTGGTGGTCACCTGCTTGTAGGTCCAGTCTGCATTGAGCGTGGCACGCAGGCGCGGGTTGTTGTAGTAGCCCACCACGTCGCCGTAGTACCAGCCGTTCTCGGCGTCCATGTAGAAGCGGTTGCGGTTGGCGATGGTGGCGGCCAGGCCGATGTTCAGGTTGCCCCAGTCGCCCAGCGAGAAGCGGCTGCGCGCGTCGATGTCGAAGCCGTCGATCAGCGTCTTGCCGCGGTTCTTGTACTGGCCGACCACGCTGGCCACGTTGCCGGCGGAGTAGCCCGGCAGGGTGGCCGGGCAGCTCACGCCGCTGGCCGGATCGGCGCACATTGCCGCCAGCTGCGCCAGGTTGGCGCGGTCGCTGTCGGTGATCGGCGAGCGCGACATCGAGATGATGTCTTCCATGCGGCGATAATCCGGCGCGACGATTTCATTGTTGCGGTAGATGAACCAGTAGTCGGCCGACACCGACAGCCAGCTCGCTGGCTCGTAGACGAAGCCGAGGGTGGCGATCTTCGCCTTCTCCGGCTTCAGGTCCTTGTTCGGCTGGGTCATGCGCGCCACGGTGCGGCTGCAATCGACGTTCAGCAGGCTCTTGCCCAGATCGACATCGCCCGGCCGCTGCGACTTCAGCAGCAGGTTGGCGATGGCATTGGTCTCGCCGCAGCGCAGTTCGTCACGGAAGCCACCGAGCTGTGCGAACACGCCGCCATTGCCGGACTCGGCCAGGCTCGGCGCGCGGAAGCCAGTGGAGTAGGTGCCGCGCAGCATCAGCTGATCGAACGCCTGGTACTTGAAGCCGATCTTCGGCGCGATGTTGGCGCTGAAGTTCGGGTACTTGTCCACGCGCACCGCCGCATCCAGTTCCAGCTTGTCGGTGATCGGCGCCACGGTCTCGGCGAACAGCGCGTAGGTGTTGCGCTTGCCGTCGAACCACGAGCCGCCCTGCTGGGTGATCAGGCCATTGGCCGCATCGGCGTTGCCCGGGGTGTAGAAGGTCTCACGGCTGGCGTTGAAACCGAACGCGGCGCGCATCTCGCCGGCCGGCAGCTGGAACAGCGGTCCTTCGATCTTGCCGTCCAGGGTATGCAGGCGGGTCCACGACTGGATGTCGAAGGTCGGGAACGCTTCACGGATCAACGCGGCGTTGGCTTCGCTGATCTCGCCGAACTTGTAAGCCGGGTGGTCGGAGATGATCACCCGACCGGTGCCCGGATCGATCGTGTATGGGCCGAAGGCCTTCTCGAAGCCCTTGGTGTTGACGTTGATCGTCTGGTAGGTGGTGGAGTGGGTACCCGCGCTGGCGAAGGCGGTTTCCCAGTTCCAGTCACCCACATTGCCACGTGCGCCGGCCAGCACCCGGTAGCTCTTGTCGGTATTGCGCTGGCCGAAGTAGTTCGGGCCGGCATCCTGCAGCAGGTAGTTCAGGCCGACCACGCCGCCCATCATGGCCCTCAACTGCGGGCTGGCGTGGTTGTACTCGTTGTTCGGGCCCAGGAACGGGTACAGGAACTGGTTGACGGTGTTGCCGGTGTTGCGCGAGAACCAGCTGGTCGGGTTGCCGGTCGTGGTGCCATAGGTGCGCGGCGTGCCACCGTTGGCGCGCAGGTCGATGTCGGTATAGGTCGCCTCGGCGAAGATCTCGGTGCTGTCGCCCACCAGGAAGGTGCCGTTGAGGTAGGCGGTGTTGCGCTCGGACTTGGCGCCGGCATCGATCTCGTTGTTCATCCAGGTTTCCCAGACGCAACGCGGGCCGGCCGCTTCACTGGTCAGCACGTTCCTGCAGCCCGGCGCAGCTTCCTGCACGCGGCGGCCGGTGACCGGATCGAAGGCGAAGTAGGTGCCCGGATTGAATTCACCCGGCTTGCTGCCCACGCCCAGGCGCAGGTTGTTGAGGTAGTTCGGATTGTTGACGTAGTACTGGTCGGGCCGCTTGTCGTAGAAATCGCTCAGCGGGATCGCGTCGCGGCGGTACATGTTCACCGCGCCGTAGATGTTGAAGCGGTTCTCGGCCAGGTCGCCGAAGCCGGCGGTGATGCTGGCCTGGCGTTCGCCGTAGGAGTCGATGCGCGAGGAGGTGTCGTTGGTGAAGCTGACCTCGGCCCCCTGGAAGTTGCGCTTGGTGATCACGTTGATCACGCCGGCCACCGCGTCGGTGCCGTACACCGCCGAGGCACCGTCGGTCAGCACTTCCATGCGCTCGATGGCCGCCGCCGGGATCGCATCGATGTTGACGAACTGGGTCTGGAAGCCGGCCGGCGCACCGTAGTACGACAGGCGGCGACCGTTCAGCAGCACCAGCGTGCCCTGTGCGCCGAGCCCGCGCAGGTTGGCCTGCGAGGCACCATCGGAACCGGTGAACAGCGAGCGCGCATCCTGCTGCGCCGGGCGTGCGGCCGGCAGGTTGTCGAGCACCTGCAGCAGCGTGCGCGCACCCATGTTCTGGATGTCCTGCTTGCTGATCACCTGCACCGGCGAGGCGGTTTCAACGTCGGTGCGGCGGATGTTGGAGCCGGTGACCTCGATGCGGGCCAGGTCGGTGGCGTTGTCCTTGCTCTCCTGGGCGAAGGCAGGAGCGGCAAGCGAGAACAGCGCGCCGGCAATGGCCAGCGTCAGCGGAGCGATCGGGCGGCAGGGGGGGCGGTGGTGGCGGGCGGGCAACATCGGGGTTCTCTCCTGGCAAGGGTGCGGCGCAACTGGGTGAGCGCGTGGGCGTTCGGCGGGCAAAACGCTCCCGGGCCACGGCCATGAGGGCCGTAGTCGGGATGGGGCGGGGGAGGAGCGGTGTTACGTGGGGGTCATGGGGCGACGATGCTGGCGGAGTCGCCCTCCTGGCCGATCAGTACGGCGTTGGCCCAGTTGGCACAGACCTGGGCGGGTTGGCTGCCCTGCGCACCCAGCGTGCGCAGGCTCAGGGTGGAAAGGCCACGGATGTCCAGCTCCGGCTTGACCACGCCGGGCGCCTTCACCAGGCCGCTGTCGTACAGCAGGCGGTTGTCGCCCCAGACCTGGAACTGCAGGCCGCCGGCGCTGCGGCAGGCGTCGTCGATGCCGAGGTCGGCACGCAGCAGGTGCCAGCCGCCCTGCAGGCGCAGGTCGATGCGGCTGTTGGCGCCGACCCCCAGGCCACGGCGGAACTGCAGGCCGTTCATGCGCATGCCGGCGTCGCCACGGAAGGACTGGTCGGTGCGCACCTGGCTGGCCAGCGCGGCCGGCACCGGCAGCTCGGAGAGATAGCGCTGCCGGGCCGGTCGCTCCGGTTCCTGGTGTTCAAGGATGTGGAAGGTGGACAGGGCGATCGGGCCGACGTCGCGCGGCTGCAGTGCATCGAATGCGCGGGCGCTGCCCTGTGCGGCGGTGACCATCGGGTCGGTGCTGCTGGCGCCGTCGCCTTCGGGGTTCTGCACGCTCATCACGCGGAAGCGCAGCAGGCGGCCGGCGTGGGCCGGGAAGTCGATGCGCTGCACGCCTTCCTTCAACTGCAGGCGGCCGCGGGCGATCGGCTCGCCCCACTCACCGTTGCTGTCGCCCAGGTAGACCTCATAGTCACGTACCTGCCCGTGCTTCCAGTTCTTGTCATTGCGTGGCGCGATGTCGATGCCATCGATCATCTTCCGCTCGCCGAAGCCGATCACCCACTCGTGGGCGCCGGTGCGCACGGCCTGGTTGCGCACGCTGCGGAACCAGGTGGCCGGATCGTCGTCGAAGGCGTTCTCCAACGCATGGCCAGGCTCTTCGGCCGGGCGGTTGACCACCAGCAGGCTGTCGGCCGGCAGTTCGCGGCCCAGCACCGGTGCGGCCGGATAGGCATCATCGGTGGCTGCGGCAGCGACTGCGAAGTCCAGCTGCAGCTGCAGTGGCTGGCGGATGTCCTGGGTGGCAGTGCGCACATGCACGGTGCCGCGGCGGTCCTTGGCATCGAAGTACCAGCCCTCGTTGGCGCTGTTGAAGGCGGCAGCATCGGCCAGCGCCGGCAGCGCGCGGCCACCGGCCTGCACCGCACGTGGTGCCTGCCGGCTGAGTACGCGCAGGCCGTAGCGGCGCTGCGCCAGCTGGCCGTTGTACTGGCCCTGCACGGCGTCGATCTGCACCTGCACCGGGCCACTGCCCTGCGCCGGCGCCTGCACGCGGATTACCTGCGTGCTCGACTCGCCCTGCTGATAGCGGCGCGTGTTGCCATCGTCTTCGTACAACGTGTACTGCGAGTCGCCCTGCGGGTACAGGTCGAAGGTCACTTCATCGAGCGGTTTTTCGCCATCGAACAGCATCGACGGGTACATCGGCAGGATCGCACCGGCACGCACGAACACCGGCAGCGTGGCCAGGTCCACCTGGCGGTCGAGCTGGCGGCCATCGGCGGCGGCCTGCACGCGACGGCCATCCCAGTAGTCGATCCAGCCGCCGGCCGGCAGGTGGATGTCGCGGCGCCAGCCACGGCTGGCGGCCTGGCTGCGGTACACCGGCGCCACCAGCAGGTCGCGGCCGAGCAGGAACTGGTACTTGTAGGTTTCATCCTGCGCATGCGGGTCGCGCGGGTTGTCCCACATCAGGCCACGCACCGGCGGTGCACCGGTCTGCGCGGCCTCGTGCACCAGCCCATACATGTATGGCGTCAGGCGCATCTTCAACTTCAGGTAGTCGCGGTTGATGCTGCGGTAGGGCTCGTCGTACCACCACGGGTGCTTGCGCGCGTTCGACGACCAGCCGCTCATGCCCATCAGCACCGGCGTGAACGCCTTCCACTGCAGGTCGCGGGTGAAGGTCTCGGCGCTGCCGCCGAAGATCGCATCCACATCGCCGCTGGCGTAGGCCATGCCGGACAGGCCCGAACCGACCAGGGTCGGCACGTGCCAGCGGATGTAATCCCAGCTGCTGCTCTGGTCGCCGGTCCATGCCACCGCGTAGCGCTGGATGCCGGCCCAGCCCATCACCGTCCACAGGAACGGGCGCGAATCGGAATTGTCGAGGATGCCGTTGAATGCCTGGCGGTTGGCGTCCATCGCGAACTGGTAGCCCTTGCCGGTCCAGGCCACGTCCAGCTTCTGCACGCGGCTGCCGGCCTTGCCCACTTCCCACGCGATCTTGTCGACGCCGTTCTCGGTCCACAGGCCGGTGCGGAAGCCGTAGCCGGCCAGCCCCTTCACCGTTTCCGGCAGCTGCTTGTAGCCGCAGCCGTAGCCATCGTTGGGCAGGATCCAGCCACCGGGCATGTCGTGGGCGCGGTACTGCTTGGCCACGCTGTCGATCACATCGGGCGTGGTGCCGGTCGGGCCGTCGCTCCAGCCTTCGGGCACGGTGCCGGGCTTCCTGCTGTTGTCGCCGTCGTTGTAGCAATCGGCATCGCCGTAGGACAGCGCCCAGCGCGCGACCATGTTGGGGCGGCCGGTCAGCTGGGTGTAGCGTTCGATCAGCTTGGGCAGGTCGGCGCCCACGAAGTAGTACGCATCGAAGCGGTCTTCGCGATGCAGCAGCGTGGCCTGGTCGCTCTGGCGCAGGTCGTAGCTGCCATCGCTCCATGTATTGCGCAGCATGCCCCAGCCACGGCTGCTCAGCAGCATCGGCGCCGGGCTCGGCCGATCACCTTCTTCCCAGCCACCGGAATAGGACACCTCCAGCTCGCGGCCCTTGAACTGGTAACGGCCGTTCTGCTGGCCACCACCGAAGTAGCCCTCATCGGCCTGCGAGGACAGCACCTGCACGCTCTGCGTGGCATCCAGGTCCAGCGGTTGCAGTTCCTGCCACAGCGCGGTGGGCTGGCCATTGTCCAGCCGTTCCAGGCGCAGGCGCAGCGGCTGCCGCTGTACATGCAGTACCAGTGCCTCGGTACGCACGCGGATTTCCTGTGCGTCTTCTTCCAGCTGCGCCTGCACGCTCGCCTTGGGCTGCGGCAGCACGATCGGCGCGGCCTTGTCGCCGGCGCCGGTCAACGTGCCGTTGCGGCCGGCCTGCACGCGGATGATGTCGGTCGCCGGCAGTTCAATGCGGATGCGCGCGCCCTTGTCGGTCTGCAGGTCCCAGCCCTGCACGCCGTCGCGGCTGGCGCTGGCGCTGACCGTACGCAGGTTGCCGACCGGCTCGGCGCGGGCCGTCATGGACGCCAGCATCAAGGCCGGCACCAGGGCCAGCATCAGCGGCGAGCGACGAACGCAGTTTTCCACGCGGACTCCCAACCCGTTCACCGGGCGTTTCGAAAGCGATTGGGCCGACTCTAGGGCAGCGATTCGAAAGATGTCAACAAATTGAAAGAAAAAAGGAAGATATATTCCGTTGAAACGAAAGTTGTTGCGCCGCAATACTTTGTGTAAGCGCTTGCAGGTACCTGTTAAGCATTGTGCGATACGGAATTCAGTGGGTCCTTTCGTTTTTCCCGGCATTGCGCACAGGGCAAAGCCACCCACCTTTTTTTCTTTCTTTTTACTTTCGATGTTTGACATTTCGAAAGAAAACGCAGATGGTGCGCTGGCCCAACTGGAACCTCCGAATGGACGTCACCCTGCTTTCCGATGTGTCCGCCTGGCAGCGCCTTGGCGGAGCCGATACCGCTACCGAAATCGCCCAGCAGCCTGCGCTGTGGGACGCCCTGGCACAGGACCTGTCGCGTGCCCGCGACCGCCTGCAGGCCTTCCTCGGCGACAGCCTCAACGATCCCAACCAACGCGTGCTGTTCACCGGCGCCGGCAGCTCCGGCTTCATCGCCGAAATGGTGGCCGACGCGATCAACGCGCAATGGCCTGCCGAGGTGCGCGTGGTGCACACCACCAGCCTGCTGACCCACCCGGCGCTGTACCTGCAGCGCGACCGTCCGACCCTGCTGGTCTCGTTCGGCCGCAGTGGCTCCAGCCCGGAGAGCGTGGCGGCGGTGGACCGCGTGCGCAGCGACGTGGATGACGCGCGCTTCCTCGACATCACCTGCAACGCCGATGGCGAGCTGGCCCGCCGTGGCGCCGGCCGTGCCGACACCTGCACCCTGCTGATGCCGTCGGCCAGCTGCGACCGCGCCTTCGCCATGACCAGCAGCCTGACCTGCATGCTGCTGGCCGCGCTGACCGTGTTCGATCGTTCGCCGTGGGATGCGCGCGTGACGCGCCTGAAGCAGATCGCCGCGCTGGCCCGCGAAGGCCTGGCGCAGTGGGATGCACCGGTGGCGACACTGGCGCAGCGCCCGTTCAACCGCATCATCTACCTCGGCAGCGGCCCGCTGGAAGCACTGGCACGCGAGTGCGCGCTGAAGGTGCTGGAGCTCACCGCTGGCCGCGTGCTGGCGCTGGCCAACACACCCCTGGGCTTCCGTCATGGCCCGAAGTCGACGCTGGATGGCAACACCCTGGTGGTGGTGCTGCGCAGCGTGGAGCCGCTGGCGCGCCGCTACGAACAGGACCTGCTGGAAGAACTGCGCCGCGACGGCGTGGCCGGCCAGGTGCTGGCGATCGGTCCGCATTCGAACATCGGCGCCGACGACGAATACACCCTCACCGTGCCGGCACTGGACGATCCGTGGCTGGCACCGGTGTGGCTGGGTTTTGCGCAGCTGTTCGCACTGCAGCGCTCGGCCGCGCTGGGCCTGACCCCGGACAACCCGTTCCCGGACGGCACCGTCAACCGCGTCGTCAAGGGCGTCACCATCCACCATGGCTGAGCTGATCGCCCACGCCTGCTACGGCATCGACATCGGCGGCACCAAGATCGAGCTGGTGGCGTGCGATGTGGCGATGCAGGTTACCTGGCGCCGCCGCGTGGCCACCCCACAGGGTGACTACGACGGTTTCCTGCAGGCAGTCGTGGCGCTGGTCGCCGAGGCCGATGCCGCACTGGGCCGCAGTGATGCGGCGATCGGCATCGCCCTGCCCGGCGTGCGCGACCGCCGCAGTGGCCGCCAGCTCAGCGCGAACGTGCCTGCGTTGACCGGCCACAGCGTGGCCGCGGATCTGCAGGCGCGGCTGCAACGCCCGCTGCATTTCGGCAACGACCTGCAGTGTTTTGCCCTGTCTGAAGCACACGGCGGTGCCGCCGACGGCTACCCCAGCATGTTCGGCGCCATCCTCGGCACCGGTGCTGGCGGTGGTTTCTGCGTGCAGGGCCGCCTGCTGACCGGTTTCAACGGGCTGGCCGGCGAATGGGGCCACTGGAGCGTGCCCGGTCATCTGCTGCAGCGCCACGGCCTGCCGCTGATCGACTGCGCCTGCGGCCTGCAGGGCTGCGTGGAGCGTTATGTGTCCGGCAGTGGCGTGGCGATGATCGAGCGCCACCTTGGTGGCAGCGCCGCCGACGCCAGCGCGGTGATCGCCCTGGCCGAAGCCGGTGATGCCCGCGCGCGCAAGGCGCTGGACATCCATCGCGACCTGCTCGGCCACAGCCTGGCCGCGCTGGTGCTGGCGCTGGACCCGCACGTGATCGTGCTCGGCGGCGGCCTTTCGCAGTACGCGCCGCTGTACCAGCACCTGCCCGCCGCCATCGCCGCCCACCTGTTCAAGGGTGTGCAGGTGCCACCGATCGTGCCGCCACGCTTCGGCGATGCCGGTGGCGCACGTGGTGCCGCCCTGCTCGCCTGCCAACCCTCGTTTTCCTGATGTCCGGAGCCTGACCATGTCCCCGTTGCAGACCCTGCTTGCTTCCCACCGCGCCGGTGCCAATGTCGGCCTGTACAGCGTCTGCTGCAGCAACGAGCAGGTGCTGCGCGCGGCCATGCACGTGGCACAGGCACATGGCACCGTGCTGCTGGTCGAGGCCACCTCCAACCAGGTCGACCAGTTCGGCGGCTACACCGGCATGACCCCGCCGCAGTACCGCGATTACGTCGGCACCCTGGCCGATGAGGAAGGCTTCCCACGCGAACGGCTGATCCTGGGCGGCGACCATCTCGGCCCGAATGCCTGGCAGAAGCGTCCGGCGGCCGAAGCGATGACCCACGCGCGCGTGCTGATCGAAGCCTACGTCGCCGCCGGTTTCCACAAGATCCACCTCGACTGCAGCATGTCCTGCGCCGATGACCCGGTGCCGCTGCCCGATGCCATCGTCGCTGCACGTTCGGCCGAGCTTGCCGAGATCGCCGAACGCACCGCCGCCGAACACGGCCTGCCGCCGCCGGTCTACGTGATCGGTACCGAGGTGCCGATTCCCGGCGGCGAAGCCTCGCTGGCCGAAGGCCTGCAGGTGACCACGCCGGCTGCCGCCGCGCAGACCCTGGCCATCCACCAGCAGGCGTTCGACACGCCACAGCTGCGCGATGCGTGGCAGCGCGTGATCGCGATGGTGGTGCAGCCCGGCGTGGACTTCGACCACAGCAGCGTGCATGAGTACAACCCGGACGCCGCCCATGCGCTGGCCGACTTCCTCGAGCGGCAGCCGCGCATCGTGTTCGAAGCACATTCCACCGACTACCAGCGCGAAAGCGGCCTGCATGCGCTGGTACGCGACCACTTCGCCATCCTCAAGGTCGGCCCGGCGGCCACCTTCGCCTACCGCGAGGCGCTGTTCGCGCTGGCCGCGATCGAGGCCGAACTGCTGCCGGCCGCACAGTGCTCGCGCCTGCCGCAGGTGCTGGACGAGGTGATGGTGGCGCAGCCGAAGTACTGGCAGTCCTACTACCAGGGCGATGCCGCCGCGCTGCGCCTGCTGCGCCGTTATTCCTTCAGCGACCGCTGCCGCTACTACTGGGGCGAGCCGGCGCTGGTACAGGCGGTGCAGACCCTGTTCGCCAACCTGGAGCAGCATGCGCCGCCGCTGGTGCTGCTCAGCCAGTACCTGCCGGAGCAGTACCGCGCCGTGCGCGAAGGCAGCCTGGCCAACACCCCCACCGCGCTGGTGCAGCACCGCATCGGCCTGTGCCTGGGTGAGTACGCCCGTGCCTGCAGCGCCAACCAGGCCGGCCCCCGCACGCAGAACGCAGGTTCGGCTGCCGGCGTTCCTGCGAACGGCTAATCTCTACCTTTTCCCGCAAAACCGAGAATGGCCATGCGCAACACCCGCTCCCGCCGGCAACAGATCCTGCAGCTGCTGATCGAGCACGGCTCGGTGCAGGTGGCCGATCTGGTCGAGCGCTTCGGCGTGTCGGCGGTGACGATCCGTGCCGACCTGACCCACTTCGAATCGCAGGGCCTGGCCAACCGCACCCACGGCGGCGCGACCCTGGTGCGCACGCCGCCGCAGGAACAGGACATCCATGAGAAGGACGCGCTGAACCTGCCACTGAAGGAATCGATCGGTGCGCGCGCTGCGCGCCTGGTGCAGCCGGGTGACAACATCATCATCGATTCCGGCTCGACAACGATGACGCTGGCCCGCCACCTGCGCGCGCATCGCGACGTGACGGTGATGACCAACGGCCTGAACATCGCCTGGGAACTGGCCAATGCCGCGGGCATCACCGTGCTGCTGACCGGTGGCCTGCTGCGCCAGCAGTCGCTGTCGCTGCAGGGCAGCCAGGCCGAAGCCAGCCTCAACTCGTACAGCTTCGACACCCTGTTCCTGGGCGTGGACGGCCTGGACCTGCAGTTCGGCCTGACTACCCACGACGAGGCCGAAGCCCGCCTCAATCACCGCATGGTCGAGCGTGCGCGCCGCATCGTGGTGCTGACCGATGCCTCCAAGTTCGGCCGCGTCAGCCTGCACCGCATCGCCCTGCTGGATCAGATCCACGCCATCATCACCGACGCCGGCATCGACGATGCAACCCGCGAAGGGCTGCAGCGGCTGGGCATCGAAGTGATCATCGCCGAGCCCACCGCATGACCGAGACCCGCACCCTGCATGGCCGCATCCTCACCCCGCTGGGCTGGCGGCGCGGGCACGTCCACTTCGATTCACGCGTGCGCCAGCTGCAGGTGGACGACCACAGCGGCGCCGACGACCTGCAGCTGCCGGTGATCCTGCCCGGCTTCGTCGACCTGCATGTGCATGGCGCGGCCGGCGTGGACCTGATGCAGGGCGGCGACGTGGCACGCACCATCGCCCGCACCCATCTGCGCTTCGGCACCACCACGCTGCTGGCGACCACCATGACCGCCGGGCTGGACGAGATCGAGCACGCGCTGCACGGCGTCGCTGCGGCAATGGCGGCGCCCGATGCCGACGCCGCCAGCATCGTCGGCGTGCATCTGGAAGGACCGTTCATCAGCCCCCAGCGGCTGGGCGCACAGCCCAATCGTACGATCGAGGCGACGGTGGCACTGGTGCAGCAGCTGCACGCGCTGGCGCCGATCCGGGTGATGACGCTGGCGCCGGAGATCGGCGAGCACACCGCGTTGATACCCGCGCTTTCGGCGATGGGCATCCGCGTGCAGCTGGGCCACAGCGCCGGCACCTACGAGGAGGGCGTGGCGGCGCTGCAGGCCGGTGCCTCCGGTTTCACCCATCTGTTCAACGGCATGACCGGCGTCGACCACTATCGCCCGGGCATTGCGGCGGCGGCGCTGGCGCATGCGCAGTACGCCGAGATCATCCCCGACCTGCAGCACATCCACCCCGGCGTTATCCGGCTGGCCGCGCGCGCGATCCCGCGCCTGTACGCGGTGACCGACGCGACTGCCGCCACCGGCATGCCCGACGGCGAGTACGCGCTGGGCGAGCAGCGCGTGCACAAGTGCGGCGGCTGCGTGCGCCTGGCGACGGGTTCGCTGGCCGGCAGCGCACTGACCATGGACCAGGCGCTGCGCAACCTGGTGCGCGTCGGCCTGGACCTGGCCGACGCCTCGCAGCGGGTTTCCACCTTCCCGGCCGACTATCTGGGCCTGGGTGATCGCGGCCGCATCGCGCCCGACGCCCGCGCCGACCTGGTGGTGCTGGACGCCGAACTGCGCCTGCAGCAGGTGGTCATTGGTGGGCGCGTGGTCGATCTGACCTGACGCAAGCGATGCGGCCCGGATGCCGCGCGGGCTCCCTGTAGAGCCGAGCCATGCTCGGCTCACCGCGCGAAGCGCGGCATGGGGAACCTCGATATCGGAACGGAAAGCAGCCGAGCATGGCTCGGCTCTACAGAATGCACTCTGCGACGAACCGCCGGGCCTGGCCCGGCGCTACCACAGGAACTGCCGATGACTGCAAGCACCGCCCCGCGCTGGCCCGTACGCTACCTGCTCTTCATCGGCGGCCTCGGCGGCCTGCTGTACGGCATCGACATCGGCATCATCGCCGGTGCCCTGCCCTACCTGGAGGCAACGGCCAGCCACGCCTGGCAGCTCAGCAGCCAGCAACTCGGCTTCGTGGTGGCGGCGGTACTGCTGGGCAGCGTGCTGTCCTCGCTGTTCGCCGGCATGGTCGCCGACCTGATCGGTCGCCGCGGTGCGATGCTGCTGGCCGGCCTGCTGTTCACCGCGTCGATTCCGATCATGGCGCTGGCCTCAGGCTATACGCCGCTGCTGCTCGGGCGGCTGCTGCAGGGCATCAGTGGCGGCCTGATCGGCGTGGTGATTCCACTGTACCTGGCCGAAGTGCTCAGCCCCGAGCGGCGTGGACGCGGTGCGGCGATGTTCCAGCTGCTGCTGACCATCGGCCTGGTGTTGGCGGCTGATCGGGTTGTACCACGCACATGCGGTGGATGCCGCCGCCGAAGCCGTGCGCTCGCTGCCGCTGGCGCAGCAGGCGCAGGAACTGTTCACGGTGAAGGATCATGCGTGGCGCACCATCTTCTGGAGTTGTCTGGCGCCCGGCCTGCTGTTCTGTGCCGGCATCTTCTGGCTGTCCGAATCGCCGCGCTGGCTGGTGCGCCGCGGCCGCGTCGATGATGCCCGCCGCAGCCTGCAGCGGGTGCTGCCTGCTGCCGACGTGGAACCCACCCTTGCACAGATCCAGGCGCCGGAATCGAGCAGCAGCGACGGCAAGCGCGACCCACTGCTCAGCCGCCGCTACGTGGTGCCGTTCGTGCTGGCCTGCGTGGTGCTGGCCTGCACCCAGGCCACCGGCATCAATTCGGTGCTGGCGTACGCGGTGAACATCCTCAACCAGGCCGGCCTGTCCGGCTCGGTGGCCAACGGCGCCGACGTGGCGATCAAGCTGCTCAACGCGGTGATGACCGTGGTCGCGCTGCTGCTGGTCGACCGCAAGGGCCGCAAGTTCCTGCTGATGCTCGGCAGCGGCGGCATCTGCGTGGCCCTGCTGGCTGCCGCCACGCTGTTCTTCCAGGCCGAGCGTGGCCGCGCCGACGTGCAGCCGCAACTGCACGCGGCGGTCAGCGCCGATGGCTTGCAGCTGGTGCTGGACGACGCACAGTGGCAGCGCCTGGGCGGTGGCATAATCAGCGAAGGCCGGCCGATGCAGCTGACCGTGTCGTACGCCTACGGTGACTTCACCAATGTGCGCGCCCTGCGCAGCGACAGCCTGACCGACCGCGAGCTGCGCATCGAGCGTGCCGGGACCGTGCAGCCGGACAGTGTGATCGGCGCGTTCTTCCGCAAGCTGCATCTGAACCCGTTCGCCGACCCGGCCAAGGCCGCACAGGCACCGCTGCGCATCGAGCAGGCCCGCATCGGCCCGGTGCCGCCGCCGGCGCATGGCTGGGCGGTAGCCGCCTGCATCCTGGTGTTCGTCGCGTTCTTCGCGGTCGGCCCCGGCGTCTGCGTGTGGCTGGCACTGTCGGAACTGATGCCCAATCGCATCCGCTCCAATGGGATGAGCATCGCCCTGCTGATCAACCAGTTCGTGTCCACGACCATCGCCGCCATCTTCCTGCCCACGGTGGGCCACTACGGCTACGCCAGCATGTTCCTGTTCTGGGCGGCGTGCACGTTCGTGTTCTTCCTGGTAGCCGCGTTCTGGCTGCCGGAGACCAAGGGCAAGTCACTGGAGGAGATCGAGGCACGGTTCGCACGGTAGCGGTCGACCTTGGTCGACCTCCGCGCGTAGCGCGGTGGTGTTGGCGCGCCCGTCACTGACCGGTGATGTGCCTGGCCAGCGCCTGCGCCTCGGCAATGCTCGGCAGCCCGCTCAGCATCATCGATTCCCCGAAGGGGCCTTTCACCGTCGCCACCATCAGCACGCGGCCGTCCACGCTGATCGCCGCGCGCTGGCCCACCAGGGCCGAGGTGCCATCGTGGATGCGCTGATGCGCTTCTGGCCGATAGCGGATCTGCAGGCCTGGCTGCTTGGCATCGTCCAGCACGTAGCGCACATCGGCGATGTCCGCACTGCCGGCAATCGGCGGCTCGCGCAGGGCCAGGGTTTCACCTTGCCAGTGCGCCGGAGTGCCGTTGCCAGCCGCATCGACCGCGCTCAGGCGCACGTCCACGCCGGCGCGCGGCGCATGATCCTTGCCTGCCAGCGCACCGGGCGTGGCACCCGGCATGCATCCGGCCAGCACCAGCGCCGCGCCGAGCAGGAGCGGAAGCGCGCCCCTCATTTCAGCTTCCGCAGCTTGAACGCCACCAGCACCTGCAGCAGCCCGTACAGCAGGCTGCCAATGCCGATCCACAGCGTGGTCACCGCCACGCCTGCGTATGGATTGGCCGCGAACAGCAGCCCCAGCACCACCGCCAGCACGCCACTGAGGATCAGCAGCCACTCGCCCTGGATCTGCTTGCGCACGCGGATCGCGAAGACGATGCGATAGATGCCGGCTACCAGCAGCCACGCCGCCAGGAACAGCACCAGCACGCTGGCGGTGGCCAGCGGGTTGATCACCGCCAGGATGCCGAAGCCCAGCGAAGCGATGGCATACAGCGCCAGCCAGCCGCGCGAGGCGCCGCTGCCACCACTGATCAGTGCGAACAGGCTGATGACCCCTTCGATGATGGCCATCACCCCCAGCGTCCAGGCCAATGCCATGGCTGCGGACAGCGGCCAACCGATGGCGATGATGCCGAAGCCGAGCGCGACCAGGCCATACAGCAGCAGGATCCACCAGCTGCGGCCAACCGCTGACAACAAGGGAGACAAGGGGGAATTCATGGTCACTTCTTCGATCCGGAACCGGGTTCATCCTAGCCCGTTGCGATGAAGGGAGCGATCACGGCACCCGCGCGCACACCCATACCCGCACCTCTCTGGCGCCCACGCAGCGCAGGGTTTCGGCGATTTCCATCACCGTGCTGCCGGTGGTCATCACGTCGTCGACCACGGTCAGATGCGTGGGCACCGGCCCGTGGACATCGAACGCATCGAACAGGTTTTCCCTGCGCTGTTCGGCCGTGCGTTCGGACTGCGGTGCGGTGTGCCGCCGCCGGTACAGCCCCTGCCAGACCGGCAACGGCAGCAGCCGGCAGAGCTCGGCAGCCTGGTTGTAGCCGCGCTGGCGCAGGCGCCGGCGGTGCAGCGGCACCGGCACCAGCGGCGGGCAGGACCAGGGCGGTGGTGCGCGCTGCATCAACTGCGCCAGCAGGCGACCGGCCGCCAGGTCCTGATGGAACTTGTAGCGCAGCAGCAGCTGGTCCACCGGCGGCAGGTACAGCAGGCTGGCGTGCGTGGCCGTCTGCGGTGGTGCTTCCTCGCGGCAGCTGCCGCAGACGATCAGGCCCTCATCCGGCAACGGCAGTGCACACCGCAGGCAGGCGCGACCGGCCCAGGGCAGTCCGGCGAGGCAGGCGCGGCACAGATCGAGATCATCATGGCCCGGATCGCCGCAGACCAGGCAGCGCAGTGGCAGCAGGACACCCAGCAGTGCGCGGGAGACACGGGTTGCCGAACGCAGGAGATCAATGCGCATTGCCCATGCTTCATCGCGCTGCCCATGTGCGGCCATCGGCGAAGCACCGATCGCAGTGTCGGGACTGCCCGCAACTGCAGAGGGTGCTGCCGATCAGGAAAGGCGTCCGCCCTGCCCAGGCCCGGTTGATGCAACGGCCGACGCCGTCAACACCTCCGCCAACCCACGATAGATCGGCACCCGGCATACCAGACCGGACACGCCCCGCGCGATCAGCACCGTGGCCAGGATCGGCAGGAGCAGATCGCCGCTGTCGGTCAGCTCCAGCGAGATCACCGCCGAGGTCAGCGGTGCCTGGGTGACGCCGGTCAGGTACGCGCACATGCCCAGCAGCACGAACGCGCGCGGATCCACGCCCGGCATCAGCACCGCCAGATTGTGGCCCAGCCCCGCGCCGACCGCCAACGCGGGCGAGAACAGGCCGCCGGGTATGCCGGCCACGTACGATGCCAGGTTGGCCAGCAGCTTCATCAACCCGAACTCGTGGCCGACCAACGCCTGCCCCTGCACCAGGCTGCGCGCCTGTTCGTAGCCGGTGCCGAACGCGCCGTCGCCGAACGTCAAAGCCAGTGCCACCACCGCCAGGCCGCAGCCTGCGGCCAGCAGCACCGGATGCCGCTGGCGCAGCTGGCCCAGCCAACGCGGGCGGCCCGCCGCACTGGCCAGCACCGCGCGCGCGAACAGGCCGCCCAGCAACCCGGCCACCACGCCGCACAGCAGGATCGCCAGCCAGCCCTGCCCCAGCGGCAACCGCGCGCTCACATGGCCGAAGTAGGTGTAGTTGCCAAGCAGGCCCAGCGACACCACGCCACCGACGATCACCGCCGTCAGCAGGGTGCCGGAGAAGCGATGCTCGAAACGGCCGCTGAGCTCCTCGATGGCGAATACGATGCCGGCCAGCGGCGTGTTGAACGCCGCGGCAATGCCCGCTGCACCGCCGGCCAGCAGGAAGTGCGAGAGCTCGCGAGGATCCTTGAAGCCGAACCAGCGGCCGAACAGATACATCAGGCTGGCACCCACATGCACCGTGGGACCTTCGCGTCCGACCGACGCGCCGCCGAGCAGCGACAACGAGGTCAGCAGCAGCTTGCCGGCTGAGACCGCAGGCGAAAGATTGGTCTTCCGGAATGGCTCATCGGGCTTGTCCAACGCAGCGATGACCTGCGGAATGCCGCTGCCCCGCGTGGGCTTCAGCACGCCACTGGTCAACCAGGCCAGCAGCGCGAAGATGCCCGGCGTGAGCAGCAGGGCCCACCACGGCGAGTGCGCGGTGATGCGCTGGAACAGATGGAAGGCCGCGTCGCTGGCCTTGGCGAACAGGATGGCCACCAGCGCTACGGCCACAGCGCCGCCCCAGAGCGCGGCGCGGCGGCGCCAGGCCTCGCTGAGAACCAGCGCGGTGATGCGGCCGCGGAGGCGATGGAGATCGGTCATGGGGCACAGTCTGCGCGCCAGCGCTTGCGTTGGGCAGCGGTTATTGTGGCTGCAGGCCTTGCAGGATGCGGTGAAACGCGCGAGTGCGGGTGCTCGCCGATAGCACCTGCCCTGTGCAGCTACCTATGCCTGCAGGCGCTCCCGCCACCGGCGCTTCTCCACCGCACGCACGTTGGGCTGCTGCCGCAGCCACTCCAGATACAGCTGCAGATGGGCCAGCTCGTCATCAGCCGGATCACCGGTGAACTCACGCACCGCGACCAGATTTCCGTAGTTTCTGGCGTACTTGCCGGGCGTGTCATCGATACCGATCATCTGCTCCAAACGGAAGCCGTGGCGCTTCAGCGTGCCCAGCCGCTTCTGCGAGGTGTAACCGCCGGTTTCCCAATCACGGGCCGTGCTGCACCGCGGCGCGGACCACAGGAATGCCAGCGGACGCCCCGGCATCAGCCGATCCACCAGCGGTTCGGCGTACAGTTGCCCGGACGACGTCCACACACCCACCGTGAAATGGGCAAAGGCATAGTCGAGGAATGCCTGCAGATGGGGCCGCAGGTAGACGTGGTAGCCGACGAGGCGGAAATCCGCGGCTCGCTCCAGTTCACGCTCGCTGGCATGCACCAGCGTCTCATCCAGATCGAGTATCAGCAGCTTTCCGCCCTGCGGCATCGTATCCGGTTCCATGCGCATCCTTCTTTCATTGCCTCAGATGCCCCCATCTTCTGGATGGACTTCAGCATGTGTCCTTCCAGCAGGTAGATGTAAGCACAGTTCCAATGAGGTCCTGGTAGGCGCAAGCCTACTGCCGGACGCGCACTTCGCAACAGCCCATCCGCGTGAGGTCGCCCTGCGCCTGCAACATGCCCCGTTCCACCAGCATGCGTACACGCCGTGCATAGAACACATCGGGAATTCCCGATCGGCACTTCGGCTGCAGCGACATGACCATGCCCACAATGTAGGCGATCTTTCGGAACTGCCCGTCGCAGAGGGAGAACAGCTGCTCATCGATCGAGGCGATGTCCTCGCTGGTCAGCGCGGCGATGTTCTGCCGCGCCTGGTCAGTGCGATGGGCATCGTTGTCGGAGCGCTCGTCCGTATCGCGCAGGCAGCCATTGATGGCCAACAGGCGAACCAGCACATAGTGGCCGAAAGCCTCGAGTTCCTCCTTGGGCAACGTCGCCGGATCGAACTGCCCTGCCGGGTAGTCCTTGAAGGTCACGAAGACGTGGTTCTTCCACTGCCCTGGCGTGTCGGACTGGCGCAGATCATCCAGCACCACGCGCAGGCCGCCGTCGGGCAGCTCGGCAAGGCTGCACAGCACCGCGTCGCGGCGGATCGGGTAGGACTGGTAGCTGTTCATGGCACGTGCTCGCGCGTCCGTATGCAGCAATGAACTTACACCGTAGCGCCCATTCATGGCGGTCAATCTATGTAAACCATATTGGAAGCAACCAAGTTGACAGGGCTCACCAACCCACCCACACTGCCGCCCTCGCTCCACTCGTACCCAAGGTCCCGCCATGGCTGCTGCCATCCGCCACGACTGGCAACACGACGAACTGCAGGCGCTGTTCGATCTGCCGTTCCCCGAGCTGCTGTTCCGCGCCGCCGCAGTCCATCGCGAGCACTTCGACCCAGCGCAGGTGCAGGTGTCCACGCTGTTGTCGGTGAAGACCGGCGGCTGCCCGGAAGACTGCGCGTACTGCCCGCAGGCACAGCGCTACAGCACCGGGGTGAACGCGCAGAAGCTGATGGACACCGACGCGGTGCTGGCCAAGGCACGCCAGGCCAAGGCTGCCGGCGCATCGCGCTTCTGCATGGGTGCCGCGTGGCGATCGCCGAAGGACCGCGACATCCCGAAGGTGGCGGCGATGATCGCCGGGGTGAAGGCGCTGGGCCTGGAAACCTGCGCCACGCTGGGCATGCTCAGTGGCGAGCAGGCGCGTGCGCTGAAGGATGCGGGCTTGGACTATTACAACCACAACCTCGACACCGCGCCGGACTACTACGATTCGATCATCCACACGCGCCAGTACCAGGACCGCCTGGACACGCTGGCGCACGTGCGCGATGCCGGTCTGAAAACCTGCTGCGGCGGCATTGTCGGCATGGGCGAGACGCGCGCGCAGCGCGTGGGCCTGCTGCTGGCGCTGGCCACGCTGCCGGCGCATCCCGATTCGGTGCCGATCAACAAGCTGGTGCAGGTGGCGGGCACGCCGCTGCATGGCAGCGCCGAGCTGGATCCGTTCGAGTTCGTGCGCATGATCGCGGTGGCACGCATCGCCATGCCGCGTTCGATGGTGCGGCTGTCGGCCGGTCGCGAGGCGATGAGCGACGAACTGCAGGCGCTGTGCTTCGTGGCCGGTGCCAACTCGATCTTCTACGGCGACAAGCTGCTGACCACCGGCAACCCGGAGAGCGAGCGCGACCTGGCCCTGTTCGCGCGGCTGGGGTTGCAGCCGATGGCGGTGCAGGTGGATGCCGAGGGCCACGACCACGGCGGCACCGTGCACGCTGATATCAGCGCCGATGCGCCCGCCTGTGGCTGCGCTCACGCGGCCTGAGACGGGCCGCAAGCAGGCGCCGCGGCAACGCGCTACCCTAGCCGCCCCGTCGCCGCATTCAGCCGCCATGGCCCGCCCCGACCTGACCGCCCGCCTCCACGCCCAACGCGCCCTGCGCGATGCCCAAGGCCGTCGCCGCACGCGGCGCACGGTCAGCCGTCGTGATGGTGTCCGCCTGGAGGTGGACGGCCAGTGGCTGACCGGCTTCTGCAGCAACGATTACCTGGGCCTGGCCCAGCAGTTCAGCGTGGTCAACGCATTGCAGGATGCGGCCGCACGCGAAGGCTCCGGCGCGGGCGCCTCGCATCTGGTCTGCGGCCACCACGCTCTGCATGAGGCACTGGAGCGCGAAGTGGCGGAGTGGCTGGGCTACCCGCGCGCGCTGCTGTTCGGCAGTGGCTTCGCCGCCAACCTGGCCGTGCAGCAGGCGCTGCTGAGCGAAGAGAACGATGTGTGCGTGCAGGACAAGCTCAACCACGCCAGCCTGCTCGATGCGACGCGGCTGGCGGGTGCGCGCCTGCGCCGTTATCCGCACCTTGACGCCGAAGGCGCGATGCGCCAGCTCAAGCACGCGCCCGACGGCGCGGCGATGCTGGCCACCGACGGTGTGTTCAGCATGGATGGCGACATCGCACCGCTGCGTGCATTGTCGCTGGTGGCACGCCTGCAGCAGGCGCTGTTCTATGTGGACGATGCACACGGCGTGGGCGTGGTCGGTGATGGCCGTGGTGCCGTGGCCGCCGCCGGGCTGGGCGTGGACGATGTGCCGCTGCAGCTGGTCACGCTGGGCAAGGCACTGGGCGGTTCCGGCGCGCTGGTGCTGGGCCGCGACGACCTGGTCGAGCACCTGGCCGAAACCGCACGCCCGTACATCTACACCACTGCGATGCCGCCGGCGCTGGCCGCAGCAGCACTGGAAGCGGTGCGCCTGGCGCGCCGTGACAACTGGCGGCGCTCGAAACTGACCGATCTGATCGCGCTGTTCCGCGGCGAAGCCCGCCACCATGGCCTGGACCTGATGGCCTCGGAAACGCCGATCCAGCCGCTGCTGTGTGGCGACGACCATCGCGCCGTGGCGATGTCCCAGGCGTTGGAACAGGCCGGTTGGCTGGTCGGCGCGATCCGCCCTCCCACGGTTCCCGAAGGCAAGGCGCGCCTGCGCGTCACGCTGTCCGCGCTGCACACCCCCGAGCAGGTGCGTGGCCTGGTCGAAGCCATTGCCAGCGCGCGCGATCGCGTCGACCTGGCCGCGCGTGAGGCCGCGCCACCGCCGCTGCCTGTCTTTGCCTGAGCCTGTTGCCGTTTCCCCATGCATATCGACGTCACCGGCCAGGGGCCGGACCTGGTACTGATCCATGGCTGGGCCCTGCAGGGCGGCGTGTTCGCGCCGTTGGTGCAACGCCTGGCCGATCACTTCACCCTGCATCTGGTTGATCTGCCGGGCCATGGCCACAGCCGCGAGGACACCACGCCGCTGCGCCTGCCGTTCGTGGTCAATGCCATTGCCGCGGCCACGCCGCCTGCGGTGTGGTGCGGCTGGTCGCTGGGCGGCCTGTTCGCGCTGCACGCCGCCGCGACACTGCCGAAGGTGCGCGGGCTGGCGATGATCGCGGCCACGCCGCGCTTCGTGCGTGGCGACGACTGGCCGCATGCGGTGGAGCCGGCGGTGTTCGAGCAGTTCGGGCGCGAGCTGGCCACCGACTTCGGTGGCACCCTGGAACGCTTCCTGGCGCTGGATGTCATGGGCTCGGCACACGCCCGCGAGGAGCTGCGCACGCTGCGCCAGCGCCTGGTCGAGCGCGGTGCACCCACCGAACGCGCCCTGCTGGAAGGCCTGCGCCTGCTGGAAAGCACCGACCTGCGTGGCGCACTGCCGACGCTGGCCAAGCCCAGCCTGTGGATCGCCGGCCAGCGTGACCGGCTGGTGTCTCCGGCGGCAATGCAGGCCGCCGCGGCACTGGCCCCCGGTGCGCAGGCGCTGACCATCGCCCACGGCGGCCATGCGCCCTTCCTCGGCCATGCCGACGAGGTGGCCGCCGCCCTGCAACACTTCGTTGCCGGCCTGTCACCGGCCGATGGCGGACAATGAGCGCCTTCCTCATTCCGCAGGATTGATGCATGGATCTGGGTATCAACGGCCGCTGGGCACTGGTCTGCGGCGCAAGCAAGGGGCTGGGCCTGGGCTGCGCGCGTGCGCTGGTGCGCGAGGGCGTCAACGTAGTGATCGTGGCCCGTGGTGAGGCTGCGCTGCAGGCCGCCGCCGAAGCGCTGCGCGCCCTGCCCGGCGCCGCCGAAGTCCGCGTGGTCGCCGCCGACGTGACCACCGAGGCCGGTCGCTCCGCAGCGCTCGCCGCGTGCCCGCAGGTGGACATCCTGGTCACCAATGCCGGTGGCCCGCCGCCGGGCGACTTCCGCAGTTTCGAGCGCGACGACTGGATCGCCGCGCTGGACGCCAACATGCTGGCGCCGATCGCGCTGATCCGCGCGACCGTGGACGCGATGATCGCGCGTGGCTTCGGCCGCATCGTCAACATCACCTCGTCGGCGGTGAAGGCCCCGATCGACATCCTGGCGCTGTCCAACGGCGCGCGCAGCGGCCTGACCGGCTTCGTCGCCGGGCTGTCGCGCCGTACCGTGGCGCACAACGTCACCATCAACAACCTGCTGCCCGGCCAGTTCGACACCGACCGCCTGCGCGCCAACTTCGCCCACAGTGCGGGCAAGGACGGCAATGCTGCCGAAGTGGCCGAACGCCGCCGCCAGCAGATCCCGGCCGGCCGCTTCGGCACGGCGGATGAATTCGGCGCGGCCTGCGCCTTCCTGTGCACCGCACAGGCCGGTTACCTCACCGGGCAGAACCTGCTGATCGACGGCGGCGCCTACCCCGGTACGTTCTAAGAGACTTTCGCAATGCCGTCCCACTTCGATGCCCGCCATGTCCGCCGCGCGTTCGCCCGCGCCGCCAACAGCTACGACGCCGCCGCCGCCCTGCAGCGCGAGGTGCAGGCGCGGCTGGTGGAATCGCTGGACTACCTGGAGGCACGCAAGCCCGAGGTAGTGCTGGACATCGGCGCGGGTACCGGCCACGCCAGTGCGCTGATGAAGAAGCGCTGGCCGAAGGCGCAGGTGATCGCGCTGGACGTGGCGCTGCCGATGCTGGACCAGGCCAAGCGCCAGGCCGGCTGGTGGAAGCCGTTCCAGCGCCTGTGCGGCGACGCCGCCGCGCTGCCACTGGCCGACAACAGCGTGGACGTGATCTTCAGCAACCTGTGCCTGCAGTGGGTGGACGACCTGCCGGCGGTGTTCGCCGGGTTCCGTCGCGTGCTCAAGCCCGGCGGCCTGCTGCTGTGCTCCACCTTCGGCCCGGACACGCTGGTCGAACTCAACGAAGCGTTCGCAGCTGCCGATGACCGCCCGCACGTGAGCCGCTTCGCGCAGATCGCCCAGTTCGGCGATGCGCTGATGATGGCCGGTTTCCGCGACCCGGTGCTGGACCGCGATCTGTTCACCCTGACCTACGACGACCTGCCCTCGCTGATGCGCGAGCTGCGCGCGATGGGCGCGACCAATGCGCGGGTGGACCGCCGCCACACGCTGACCGGGCGTGGCCGCTTCGCCGCGGCGGCAGCGGCGTATGAACCGATGCGACGCGCCGACGGCAAGCTGCCCAGCAGCTGGGAAGTGATCTACGCCCACGCCTGGGCACCGGACCCGGGCGCACCGATCCGCGAAGGCGGGCATGACGTGGCCTCGGTGCCGGTGTCGGCGATCCCGATCCGGCGCAGGCAGACCTGATCGCCCGGTAGTGCCGGCCGCTGGCCGGCAACCTCACGTTTCCACGATGGGCGTCTGCCCAAATCAGGTTTCCGCCTCAGGTGTTGGCCGGCGAACTCAGCGGCGGCCGCACCAGGTCGCGGTGGAAGAAATAGATTTCCTGCACCAGGAAGCGCCAGCTGGTGTGGAAGCTGCGGAAGCGCGTGCTGGGCGTGGACGAGGCCAGCGCATCGATGCCCAGCGCCTTGCTCAGGCGCAGCGCGCGCGCCATGTGCAACGGGTCGCTGACGATGATCACCCGGTGCAGGTCGCGCTGGTCCATCAGCCGCTTGGCCTCGACCAGGTTCTGCACGGTGTTGCGCGAGGCGGTCTCGATCAGGATCGCATCGTCCGGCACGCCATGCTTGAGCGCATAGCGCCGCGCCACCTGCGATTCGGAAAAGCGCGCGCCGGTGCCACCGTAGCCGCCGGTGAAGATCAGCAGTGGCGCGTACCGGGCTTCATAGAGATCCAGGCCATGACGGATGCGTTCTTCGAATACCGGCGACGGCTTGGCGTCATAGGCCGCCGCACCGAGCACGATGATGGCGTCGGCCTTGGCTGCCTGGTCGCGCTCCCCCACCCAGACGATCCAGGCGGTCACGCCCAGCAGCCAGACCACCAGCAGCACGAACAGCCGCCACAGCCAGCCCAGCAGGCCGGTGCGGGGCCGGTGCCCGTCGCGGCTCAAGGCGCCCCCCAACGCAGCGCGGGCAGGTCGACATTGCCACCGGACAGCACCAGGCCCACCCGCAGGCCGGCGAACCGCTGCGGCTGTGCCAGCACCGCGGCCAGCACGGTGGCCGAGGACGGCTCGACCACCTGCTTGAGCACCTCCCACAGCAGGCGCATCGCGGCCATGGTGGCGGCGTCGTCGACCACGATCACCTCGACGCCGGCCGCGCGCAGCAGCGCGAAGTTGGGGGCGCCGATCAGGGTACGCAGGCCATCACAGATGGTGTCCGGGGTGAAAGCCCCCTGGCGCTCGCCTGCGGCCAGCGAGCGCGCGGTGTCGTCGGCACCGGCCGGTTCGGCCAGCACCAGCCGGGTCTGGGGACTGGCGAACTGCAGGGCCCGGGCGGTACCGCTGGCCAAGCCGCCCCCTCCGACTGGGACTACCAGCACGTCGAACGGACCGTCGCTGTGCAGCAGTTCCAGGGCCGCGGTGCCCTGCCCGGCCATCACCGCCGGGTCCGCATAGGGATGGACCAGGGTCGCGCCGGTATCAGCCTGTACTTTGGCGCAGGCGGCCTCGCGGTCGGCGATGGTCGGCGGGCAGCGCCAGAGCGTGGCACCGTGGCGGGCGATGTTGGCCAGCTTGGCCGCCACCGCACCTTCGGGCACCACCACGTGGCAGGGAATGCCACGGGTGCGCGCGGCCAGGGCCAGGGCAGCGCCGTGGTTGCCGGACGAATGGGTGACCACGCCGGCACGGGCGCGATCGGCATCCAGCGACCACACCGCGTTGCAGGCCCCGCGGAACTTGAATGCGCCGCCGCGCTGCAGGTGCTCGGCCTTGAACGCCAGCTGCGCGCCGGCCAGCGCATCAAGCGTGCGCGAGCGCAGCACCGGGGTCACGCTGGCGTGCGGCGCGATCCGCGCAGCAGCAGCCAGGACATCGTCGGCACGGGGCAACAGTGAATCGCTCATGACGCAAGATTAACGTATGGCCCCACGCTGGCGACCCCGGCACAGGTCATGCCAGCATGAGGGCCTTCACCTCCATTCATCCTGGGCAGTGAAGTTAAGGGCCGATTCAACGCCTGCGCACGAAGCTGACTGCACAACCCGTCCTCTGGGGGGACCCACCATGAAAACGCGCCTGATGCTTGCCGGTGGCCTGTTGCTGGCCCTGACCGGCTGCACCACCTACGACTATGTCGGCGGTGGCCGCAGCGGCAGCTACTACCACGGTGCGCCGTCGGTGGAGTACCGCTACCCGGCCGGCTATCCCTACAACTACGGCTACCCTTACTACGGCGGCTATGGCGGCTACTACGGCGGCTATGGCAATCCGTACTACTCGCGCCCGATCTACCGCCCGCCGCACAACCACCGTCCGCCACCGCGCCCGCCCGGCAACGGTGGCGAGAACCGTCCGCCGCCGCCGCCGCGGCCGTCGTACAACGGCGGTTCGCCGTGGCGGAACATGGACTCGATGCGTCGCCCGCCGCAGTCGAACATCCAGCCGTCGGCGCCGCCACCGCCGGCCCGTCCGGCCCCGGCGCCGAGCGCGCCGAGGATGAACGGTTCCCCGTGGCGCAACATGGATCGTGGGACGCAGCGCACAGTTGAGCGCTGAACCGTCTTGCATTTCACCCGGTCCAGGTTGCACTCTACGGAACCGGTGACGGCCCGCGTCACAAAGTGACAAAAACGAGACGGGCCGCCGCAAAAATCTCTACGTCGATATCCGACAGGAACATCTGGATCCCCCCTGTTCCGGCCCTGTCGGATGTCGGCACCTCTGAAGACAGACGGCCCCGCACTGCGGGGCCGTCTGTTTTGCCGGGTCGCCAACCGGAGAGAGCCCCAGCGTCGGTAGATCCACGCCATGCGTGGTCGGGCCTTTCCCGGCAATCCCAAAAAAACAGGGCCGGACAGTCCCCCGACTGCCGGCCCTCTGCTCCCCCACCGTGCGCCTGTACCGGCCCCTGTTCCAATTCCGGTCACGGGCGCCTGCGGCGCCAGCCACGGTGGGTGCTATTGGGTTATCTGCAAAAATCCTGCCAACTTTAGGGCTGATTTCGACGCCGGCCGGCCGGCACCGACGCCGCGGCCCCGAATGGCGCTAAAATCGCCACCCCGGCGCCGCCCCGGCCGCGCCCGCCCCCAGCTGAACAGCCCCATGAACCCGTCCTTCCATCGTTACGACGTCATCGTCATCGGCGGTGGCCACGCCGGCACCGAAGCCGCGCTGGCCGCGGCCCGTACCGGCGTGCGCACCCTGCTGCTGACCCACAACATCGAAACGGTGGGCGCGATGAGCTGCAACCCGGCCATCGGAGGCATCGGCAAGGGCCACCTGGTCAAGGAAATCGACGCCCTCGGTGGTGCGATGGCGCATGCCGCGGACCGTGCCGGCATCCAGTGGCGCACCCTCAACGCCTCCAAGGGCCCGGCCGTGCGCGCCACCCGCTGCCAGGCCGACCGCAACCTGTACCGCATGGCGATCCGCGCCATCGTTGAAGGCCAGGCCAACCTGACCGTGTTCCAGGCGGCCGTCGATGACCTGGTCATCAACGGCGACGCCGTGCGCGGGGTCATCACCCAGACCGGCCTGCGCTTCGATGCCGAGGCCGTGGTGCTGACCGCCGGCACCTTCCTGGCCGGCAAGATCCATGTCGGCCCGACTCAGTACGCCGCCGGCCGCATGGGCGACCCGCCGGCCACCACGCTGGCCGCGCGCCTGCGCGAGCGCCCGTTCCAGGTGGACCGCCTGAAGACCGGCACGCCGCCGCGCATCGACGGCCGCTCGCTGGACTACAGCGTGATGGATGAGCAGCCCGGCGACTCGCCGCGCCCGGTGATGTCCTTCCTGGGTTCGGTGGACGAGCATCCGCAGCAGGTCAGCTGCTGGATCACCCACACCACCGAACAGACCCACCAGATCATCCGCGACGCGCTGCACCGCTCGCCGCTGTACAGCGGCCAGATCGAAGGCATCGGCCCGCGCTACTGCCCGTCCATCGAGGACAAGGTGGTGCGCTTCGCCGAGAAGGCCAGCCACCAGATCTTCGTCGAACCCGAAGGCCTGGGCATCGTCGAGATCTACCCCAACGGCATCTCCACCTCGCTGCCGTTCGACGTGCAGCTGGAGATGGTGCGCAGCATCCGCGGCTTCGGCAACGCGCACATCACCCGCCCCGGCTACGCGATCGAGTACGACTTCTTCGATCCACGCGGGTTGAAGGCTTCGCTGGAAACCAAGCTGGTCAACGGCCTGTTCTTCGCCGGCCAGATCAACGGCACCACCGGCTATGAAGAAGCCGCCGCGCAGGGCCTGCTGGCCGGCCTCAACGCCGCACGCCAGGTGCGTGGGCTGGACGGCTGGTGCCCGCGTCGCGACGAGGCCTACCTGGGCGTGCTGGTGGATGACCTGATCACCCACGGTACCAACGAGCCGTACCGCATGTTCACCAGCCGCGCCGAGTACCGCCTGCAGCTGCGCGAGGACAATGCCGACCAGCGCCTGACCCCGGCCGGCCGCGAGATGGGCCTGGTGGATGACCAGCGCTGGAGCGCGTTCGAGACCAAGCAGGCCGCCGTCGCCGCCGAGCGCGCGCGCCTGGGCGCGCTGTGGGCGACCCCGGCCAATGCGCTGGGCCGCGAAGTGCAGGACACGCTGGGCGTGGCGGTCAGCCGCGAAACCAACGTGCTGGACCTGATCAAGCGCCCCGAGCTGGATTACGCGCAGCTGATGCAGGTGCCGTCGCTGGGCCCGGCCGTGGCCGACGCCAAGGTGGCCGAGCAGGTGGAGATCGGCGTGAAGTACGCCGGCTACCTGGACCGCCAGCGCGAGGAGATCGAGCGCCAGCAGCGGCATGAAGCCACGCCGATCGCTGAAGCCTTCGACTACGCCACGGTGCGCGGGCTGTCGGCCGAAGCCCTGCAGAAGCTGGAACGCGTGCGTCCGCAGACCATCGGCCAGGCGCAGCGCATCCCGGGCATGACCCCGGCGGCAATCTCGCTGCTGCTGGTGCACCTGGAGCGTGCACGCCGCGGCCGCGTGGCGTAGGCAGCACCGTCCGCTTCTGGTGGGTGCCGACCTTGGTCGGCACATGAATCTGCCTTGGTGGGTGCCGACCTTGGTCGGCACATGGGTCTGCCTTGGTGGGTGCCGACCTTGGTCGGCACATGTGTCTGCCTTGGTGGGTGCCGACCTTGGTCGGCACGAATCATCAGATCGCGACACTCCATGCTTCCGTGCCGACCAAGGTCGGCACCTACCAGAGCAGGGCGCGTTACCGTGCGTCTGCGCCACCGCCCAGCACCTTGAACAGCGTCACCCGGTTTCCCGCTTCCTGCTGCTGCAGCGCGATCAGGTCCTGCTGCGCGGCAAACAGGCTGCGCTGCGCATCCAGCGCCTGCAGATAGCCGTCCAGCCCGGTGCGATAGCGCGCCTCGGCCAGCGTGTAGCTGCGCTGGCTGGCGGCGACCAGTGCCCGTTGTGCCTCCACCTGCGCGGCCAGGTGATCGCGCGTGGCCAGGGCATCGGCCACTTCACTGAAGGCCTGCTGGATCGCCTTCTCGTACTGAGCGATGCCGATGTCCTTGCCAATCTTCGAGGCATCCAGTGAGGCCTTCAACGCACCGGCGTGGAAGATCGGCGCCGTGATGCTGGGCGCGAACGACCAGCCGCGGGTGCCGGCCGAGAACAGCGTCGACAACGCGGTGGAGCTGTGGCCGTAGTTGGCAGTCAGCGTCAGCGTCGGGAAGAACGCGGCGCGCGCGGCGCCGATATCGGCGTTGGCCGCCTGCAACGCGTGTTCGGCGGACAGCACGTCCGGACGCTGCAGCAGCACGCTCGAGGGCAGGTTGGAAGGCAACGGCGCCAGCGCCACGGTGCCGTCCAGTGCCTGTGCGCTGGGCAGCAATGCCGCGTCCAGCGGAGCACCCACCAGTAACTGCAGCGCATCACAATCCTGCGCCTGCTGGGTCTGCAGCCGGGCCAGCGCAGCGCGCGCGGCGTCCACACTGGTCTGCACCTGCGACAGGTCCAGGCCCGAGGCCAGGCCTTGTGCATGGCGGGCCTCGGTGCGCTGCAGGGTCTGCTGCTGACTGTCCAGCGTCTGCCGGGTGAACGCCAGCGACTGCTCGTCGGCCGCCAGCGCCAGCCAGGCCGTGGCCACTTCGGCGACCAGGCTGGTGCGCGCCGCACGCTGGTTCTCGGCACTGGCCAGCCAGTTCTGCAGCGCCTCGTTCTTCAGGCTGCGGATGCGCCCGAACAGGTCCAGTTCCCAGCTGCTGATGCCGACCTGCACGTTATCGGATTCGGTCACCTGGCTGACGCCGATCTCGCTGTTGGCATCACTCACCCGCGAGCGGGTGATGCTGCCGCTGGCATCCACCGACGGCAGCAGCGCCGCGCGCTGGATGCGGTACTGCGCGCGTTCCTTCTCCACCTGCAGCACCGCCACGCGCAGGTCGCGGTTGTTCTGCAGTGCCAGCGCGATGACCTGCTGCAGGCGCGGCTCCAGGAACACCTCGCGCCAGGCCGGCATCGCCAGTGCTGGCCCGGTCTCGCCGGTGGCGGCATTGGCGAACTGTGCCGGCACCGGCGCCTCGGGGCGCTGGTAGTGCGGGGCCATGCTCACGCAGCCGCCCAGCACGGTGGTCATCGTTGCGGCCGCCAGCGCGCGCAGCAGCATCGGCTTCATGGGCGTGCCTCCGGGGCAGTGGCGTCGGCCGGCGCGCGGCCCGGGAACAGGCGGCGCACCAGCAGGTAGAACAACGGCACGAAGAACATGCCCAGCACCATCGAGGCGACCGTGCCGCCGGCCACGCCGGTACCCAGCGAACGGCGCGCGGCCGAACCGGCGCCGGTGGCGAACACCAGCGGCAGCACACCCATCAGGAATGCCAGCGAGGTCATCACGATCGGTCGCAGCCGCAGGTAGACCGCCTGCAGGATCGCGTCGCGGGTGCTCCTGCCCTGCTGCTCGAGGATGCGCGCGAACTCGACGATCAGGATGCCGTTCTTCGCTGCCAGGCCAATCGTGGTCAGCAGGCCGACCTGGAAGTACACGTCGTTGTTGAGGCCACGCAGGTTCATCATCAGCACGGCGCCGAACACGCCCACCGGCACTGCCAGCATCACCGCGAACGGTACCGCCCAGCTTTCATACAGCGCGGCCAGGCACAGGAACACGAACAGCAGCGAGATGGCATACAGCATCGGCGCCTGGTTCCCCGACAGCTGTTCCTGGTAGGCCATGTCCGACCAGGCATGGCTGAAGCCTTCCGGCAGCGTGTCGGCCAGGCGTGCGATCTCGGCCATCGCCTCGCCGGAACTGACGCCCGGTGCCGGCTGGCCGGTGATCTCCATCGCCGAGACGCCGTTGTAGCGCTGCAGCGCGGCCGGCGCACTGGTCCAGTGCGCGCTGACCAGCGACGACAGCGGTACCATCTGCCCGGCCTGGTTGCGCACGCTCCAGCGCTCGATGTCCTGCGGCTGCATGCGGGCTTCGGCCGTGCCCTGGATGAACACCTTCTTGATGCGGCCCTTGTAGATGAAGTTGTTGACGAAGTCGCCACCCAGCGCGGCGTTCAAGGTGTCATTGATGTCCTGCGGATTCACGCCCATCGCCTGCGCCTTGGCGTCGTCCACCTTCACCGCGTACACCGGCGCGTCTTCCAGGCTGGCGTAGCGCACGTTGACCAGCTTCGGATCCTTGGCAGCCTCCTTCAGCAGCGTGTTGCGCGCGGCCACGGCGGCGGCATGGCCGGCACCGCCTTCGTCCTGCAGTTCCAGGGTGAAGCCACCGGCATCGCCGAGGCCGAGGATGGCCGGTGGCGAGGTGATGAACACCTGCGCATCGGGCACGCTGGCCATGGCCGCGGTCAAGCGCGCGGCGATGGTATCGGCATCGTCCTTGCGGTCGTCCCAATCCTTCAGCCGGATGAAGGCCTGGCCGACGTTCTGGCCACTGCCGCTGACACTGAAACCTGCGGTGGCCTGGATTGACAGTACGCTGTCGTCCTTCACCGCGGCGGCGCTCAGGCGATCCATCACGGCACGGGTCTGCTCCAGGGTGGACCCGGCGGGCAGCTTCACCAGCGCGTTGAGCATGCCCTGGTCTTCATCGGGCAGGAACGCGCCCGGCAGGTGCCACAACAACAGGCCGGTGGCCACGCTCAGCACCAGGTAGAACAGTACGCCCAGCGTGCGCCGGCCGAGGAAGCGGTCGACGCGATGGCGCAGTCGGTTGGAGGTGCGCTCGAAGCGATGGTTGAACCAGATGAAGAACTTGCCCAGCAGGCCCGGCTCGCCAGCGTGGTCGCCATGCGGATGGCCGCCCTTGGGAATCTGGTGCAGGATGCTGCCGCACAGCGCCGGGGTGATGGTCATCGCCACCAGCACCGACAGGATCATCGCAGCGGCGATCGTCACCGAGAACTGGCGATAGATCACGCCGGTGACACCGCTGAAGAACGCCATCGGCAGGAACACCGCGGTCAGCACCAGCACGATGCCGACCAGCGCGCCGGTGATCTGGCCCATCGCCTTCAACGTGGCTGGCTTCGGTGCCAGCCCTTCGAAGGTCATCACCCGCTCCACGTTCTCCACCACCACGATGGCGTCGTCCACCAGCAGGCCGATGGCCAGCACCAGCGCGAACATGGTCAGCGTATTGATCGAATAGCCGAAGGCGGCCAGCACGCCGAAGGTGCCCAGCAGCACCACCGGCACCGCGATGGTCGGGATCAGCGTGGCCCGCCAGTTCTGCAGGAACAGGTACATCACCAGCACGACCAGCGCGATCGCCTCGATCAGGGTGATCACCACTTCCTTCAGCGAGATGGTCACGAACGGCGTGGTGGTGAACGCCACGTGGTAGGTGTAGCCATGCGGCCAGTACTTCTGCAGCTGCTGCAGCCGTGCCTCGACGGCCTTGGAGACGGCGATGGCGTTGGCACCGGCGTTGAGCTCGATGCCCAGCGAGGCCGACGGCTTGCCGTTGAACGTGCTGATGCTGTCATAGCTTTCCGGGCCCAGGCCGATCGTCGCCACGTCGCCCAGGTGCACCACGCTGCCATTGGCATCGGCCTTGAGCACCACCTGCGCGAACTGCTCGGGCGTGTGCAGGCGGCTGCGCGCGGTCACGGTCGCGTCCAGCTGCTGGCCCTTCAGCGCCGGCTGGCCACCGAGTTCACCGGCCGACACGTCGGTGTTCTGCGCCTGCAGTGCGGTTTCGATGTCCGACGGCATCAGCGCGTACTGGCGCATCTTTTCCGGGTCCAGCCAGATACGCATGGCGTATTCCTGGCCGATCGGCTGGATGTTGCCGACACCGCTGACGCGGCTGATCTGGTCGTCGATGCGCGCTTCCATGAAGTTGGCGACATCGAAGTTGTCCATGCTGCCGTCTTCGCTGGTGAACGACAGCACCTCGAAGATCGAACCACTGGACTTGGTGATGGTCAGGCCGTTCTGCTGCACCGCCTGCGGCAGCGTGGCCATCGCGGCCTGCAGCTGGTTCTGCACCTGCACCTGCGCGGTGTCCGGGTTGGTGCCGGTGGCGAACACCAGGTTGACCTGCGCCGAGCCATCGGAAGCACTGGTCGAGGTCATGTACATCAGGTGGTCCAGGCTCTGCTGGGACTGCTCGATGACCTGGGTGACCGCGTTTTCCACGGTCTGCGACGAGGAGCCGGTGTAGGTGGCGCGGATGGTGATGGTGGGCGGGGCAATCTGCGGGTAGCGGTCCACCGGCAGGATCAGGATCGCGAGCAGGCCGAGCAGGCTGACCGCGATGGCGATCACCCAGGCAAAGATCGGCCGGTCGATGAAGAAACGAACCATGCGCGGCAGGCCTCAGTGCGACTTTTCGTCGGTGTTGCCGTTCGGGTCGACCGCCGGCATCGCCGCCAGCTGCGCCGTGGTGGCCGCCACCGCCTTCACCTGCTGGCCCAGCGCTACCGCACTGCCGTTGCTGACGATCACCCGCTCGCCAGCCTTCAGGCCCTGCGTGATCTGCCACTGGTTGCCCACCACCTGGCCGGTACTGACCCGCCGCTCAACCACGCGATCCTTTGCGTCGAGCAGGCGCAGCAGCGGCTCGCCACGTTCATTGCGCAGCACCGCCTTCTGCGGCACCAGCAGGGCACGCGCATCGGTGGCCATCGGCAACACCGCCTTCAGGTACATGCCCGGCAGAAGCAGGCCCTCCGGGTTCGGAATGACCGCGCGCAGCACCACGTTGCCGGTGCCTGGATCGACTGCGCTGCCGACGAACTCCAGCGTGCCCTCATGGGCATAGGTGCTGCCGTCCTCCAGCAGCACCTTCACCTGGGCCTTGCCATCGATGGCCTTCACCAGGCCGGCGTCGAGCTGCTTGCGCAGCGCCAGCATCTGCGTGCTGGACTGGGTCACATCCAGATAGACCGGGTCCAGCCGTTGAATGGTCGCCAGCGCCGCGTCCTGGCCGGCGGCGACCAGCGCGCCGGCGGTGACGCTGGAGGTACCGATGCGGCCGTCGATCGGTGCGGTCACCCGGGTGTAGTCCAGGTTGATGCGGGCGGCCTGCAATGCCGCGCGCGCGGCAATCACGTTGGCCTGGGCCTGCTTCAGTGCCGAGGTGGCATCGTCGGCGTCCTGCTTGCTGGCCGCGTCCATGCCCAGCAGCGTGCGGGTGCGCTCGGCCTTCGGCTGCGCCGAAAGCACAGCGGCCTCGGCCTGCGCCAGCTGGCCACGCGCGGTATCGAAGGCGGCCTGGTACGGCGCCGGATCGACCTGGTACAGCAGCTGCCCGGCCTTGACCTGCTGGCCTTCGGTGAACAACCGCTGGCGGATCAGCCCACCGATCTGCGGCCGCACCTCGGACACCTCGAACGGCACCGCCCGGCCGGGCAGGGTCTGCTGCAGTGCCAGCGGTTGCGCCCGGGCGGTGATGACGCCGACTTCGGGGGTGGCCGGGGCCTCGGTCCTGCCCGCCGAGCAGGCCGCCAGGGCCAGCAGCAGGGGCAACAACAACGCACGGGGGGAGCGGAACAGCGGACGCAGGAGTGACATGGGGGGCGTGGGGGCCTTTCGTTGACCCGTGCACGCTGCCGTGAAAGTGTGCAGAGAATATGGAGATTGTGCGACCGGCTCAGCGGGCGCTTGCTTTCGGCGCCGCATGCGCCGCTAATGGCCCGGCGATGGCGAAGATTCGATTCAAATTCGGCCTGACCGCGAAGACCTTCCTCGCGATCTTCACCGCCTGCCTGCTGGTGCTGGCAGTGAACGGCATTGCCAGCCGCGTGGCGTTCCAGACCGGCTTCCTGGACTACCTCAACGACCAGGGCGACCTGCGCATGCAGCGCGTGATGCCACACCTGCAGCGCGAGTACCGCACGCACGGCGGCTGGGAGCATCTGCGCGGCGACAGTGACCGCTGGGCGCGGCTGCTGCGCCCGGACCTGGGCCATGGGCACGAGGGGCCCGTGCCGCCGCTGTCCGACCAGACCGGCGTTCCCTCGCGGCTGGGCCTGTTCGACGCGCAGCATCGGTTCGTGGCCGGCAACCCGGACGCGATCAGCGACGACGAGCCGCATCCGGTGCAGCTGGACGGGCACACCGTCGGCTGGCTGGGCATGGTGCCGTTCCAGACCGTCATCGCCACCAACGACCTGAATTTCTACAACACCCAGATGCGCGCATGGTGGGTGATCGGCATCTCACTGCTGCTGGTGACCGTAGTGCTGGCCTGGCTGGTGTCGCGCGCGCTGCGCCAGCGCCTGGCCAAGCTGGCCGCCGCCACCCACCGGCTCGCCGCCGGCGACTACGCCACCCGCATCGAGCGCACCAGCGATGACGAGCTGGATGCACTGGTCAACGACTTCAACCGGATGGCGCAGGCGCTGGACGACACCGAGCGCAACCGCCGCGCCTTCATCGCCGACATCTCGCACGAACTGCGCACGCCGCTGGCGGTGGTGCGCGCCGAACTGGAGGCGATCGAGGACGGCATCCGCCCGCTGGACCGCGCCAACCTGGGTGCCCTGCAGGGCGAGATCCGCCAGCTGGGCAAGTTGATCGACGACCTGCACGACCTGTCGATGACCCAGTCCGGCGGCCTGGCCTACCGCTTCGCACCGCTGGACCTGGTGGCGCTGCTGCGTAGCGAGCTCAATGGCATGCGCGTGCGCTTCTCCACGGCGGGGCTGGCACTGGAAGAAGCGCTGCCCGCCACACCGCTGCAGGTGTCCGGTGACGAGCGCCGCCTGCAGCAGGTGCTGGCCAACCTGCTGGAAAATGCGCTGCGCTATACCCATGTCGGCGGCCGCGTGCGCGTGCAGGCTGCGCGCGTGCCCGCCGGCGTGCAGCTGATCGTGGAAGACACCGCGCCGGGCGTACCGGCCGACAAGTGCGCGCTGCTGTTCGAGCGCTTCTACCGGGTGGAGAGTTCGCGCAACCGCGCCAGCGGCGGCAGCGGGCTGGGCCTGGCCATCAGCCACAACATCATCCTCGCCCACCACGGCCATATCCACGCCGATCCCTCGCCGCTGGGCGGGCTGCGCGTGGTCGTCACACTGCCGGAGTCCGCATGAGCCTGTCCCCCGCCGCGTCCGCGAAGATCCTGATCGTCGAGGATGAGCCACGCCTGGCCTCGGTGCTGCGTGACTACCTGGCCGCCGCCGGCATGACCAGCGAATGGGTGGACGATGGCGGCCAGGTGATCGACGCGTTCGCCCGCTACCAGCCCGACCTGGTGCTGCTGGACCTGATGCTGCCGCAACGCGATGGCGTGGACCTGTGCCGCGAACTGCGCGCCGGCAGCGACGTACCGGTGATCATGGTCACCGCGCGGGTGGAAGAGATCGACCGCCTGCTGGGCCTGGACATCGGTGCCGACGACTACATCTGCAAGCCGTTCAGTCCGCGCGAGGTGGTGGCGCGGGTGGTGGCAGTGCTGCGCCGTTACCGCCCGGACCCCGCTGCACGCGCCAACAGCGGGCTGCATATCGACGAACCGGCGGCACGCGCCACCTGGAACGGCAAGGGCCTGGACCTGACGCCGGTGGAATACCGCCTGCTGCGCACCCTGCTGGCCACGCCCGGCCGGATCTGGGCGCGCGATGAGCTGCTCGACCGCCTCTACCTGGACCACCGCGTGGTGGTCGACCGCACCGTCGACAGCCATGTGCGCAACCTGCGCCGCAAGCTGGCCGACGCCGGCATGGAAGGCGAACCGATCCGTTCGGTGTACGGCATGGGCTACAGCTACGAACCCTAGCCGGTAGTGCCGGCCGCTGGCCGGCAACCGCAGAATTCCAGGTGCGCCCATTGAGGTTGCCGGCCAGCGGCCGGCACTACCCGTGCGCAACTGCGCTACAGTCGAGCACGCTCGACATCAACGGATCACGACTGCATGGACGACATCCACCCGATCGCGCCGGACAAGCGCGCCGCCATTCTTTCCAGCCTCGCCGACATCGAACAGCGACACGACGTGCGCGTTCTGCTGGCGTGCGAGTCCGGCAGCCGTGGCTGGGGCTTCTCTTCGCCGGACAGCGATTACGATGCACGCTTCATCTACGTGCATCGCCAGCCGTGGTATCTCACCGTCAACGAGAGCACCGGCCCCGGCGATGCGCAGCGGGACGTGATCGAGCTGCCGATCGACGATGAGCTCGATGTCAGCGGCTGGGACCTGCGCAAGGCATTGCGCCTGGTTTCAAAATCCAATCCGACACTGATTGAATGGCTGCGCTCGCCGATCATCTACCAGCAGGATCACACCGCAGTGTCGCAGCTTTGGAAGGCAGCTGAGTCGTTCTATTCACCACTGGGCACGTGGTGGCACTACTTCAACATGGCGCGCTCGAACCATCGCGGTTACCTGCGTGGCGAAACGGTACGCACGAAGAAGTACCTGTACGTGCTGCGCCCACTGCTGGCCTGCCAGTGGATCGAGCACGAACAGACCCCCCCGCCGATGGCCTTCGAGGACCTGCTGGACCGGCTGCTGACGCACGGCCCGGTGCGTGAAGCCATCGATGCCCTGCTGGCCGTTAAACGCGCCAGTGCCGAGGTCAGTGCCGGGCCACGCATCGCGGCGATCAGCGATTTCATCGATCGTGAACTGGCCATCCGGACTGCGCAGGCGCCGCAGCTGCCCGCTGGACACGGTGATGCGGCGTGGCTGGATGAGCTGTTCCGGCAGATGCTGGGCGAGCACGCGCCGATCTGAGCGGCTGCACCTGACTCGGGTAGTGCCGGCCGCTGGCCGGCAACCGCAGAATTCCAGGTACGCCCATGACGTTGCCGGCCAGCGGCCGGCACTACCACGCAGGTATCATCGCGGTGAACGCCCTGATTTCCGGAGACACCGATGAACCCGCTGCGCCCCTTCCGCGACAAGATGCCCGTCCTCGGCCAGCGCGTGTACATCGATCCGGCCTGCACCCTCATCGGTGACGTGGAACTGGCCGAGGACGTGTCGGTGTGGCCGGGTACGATCATCCGCGGCGACGTCAATTACGTCCGCATCGGTGCGCGCACCAATGTGCAGGACGGCACCATCATCCACGTCAGCCACCACAGCCCGTACAACAAGGCCGGCTACCCGACCCTGATCGGCGAAGGCGTGACCGTCGGCCACGGCTGCATCATCCACGCCTGCACCATCGGTGATTACAGCCTGATCGGCATGGGCGCCTGCATCCTCGATGGCGCCCGTGTGGAACGCCATGGCTTCGTCGGTGCCGGAGCGGTGGTCGGCCCGGGCAAGGTGGTCGGTGAAGGTGAGCTCTGGGTGGGCAACCCGGCCCGCCCGGCGCGCACGCTGAGCGACAAGGAGATCGAGTCGCTGCACTATTCGGCCGACCACTACGTGCGGCTGAAGGACGAATACCTGGGCTGAACGGCCAACGCCGCCATGCGGCTCTGCTAAAGTCTGGGCCCGACCAGGACCTGTCGAGACCCCCATGCCTGTGGCTGCCTGCCGGAGAGGACTCCGCCGCCCACAACGAAGGCCATCGCACTGATGGCCGCACCGATGCTCGATACCTACCGCGAGGTGGTGACGCCGGAGGGTGTGCCGCTGCAGTTGCCGGCGGCCGGCCCGGTGCCCCGGGCGATGGCCTGGCTGATCGATCTGGGCGTGCGCATCGCGGTGCTGGTGCTGATGTCGATTCCGCTGGCACTGCTGGATTCGTTCGGCTCCGGGCTCGGCCTGGTGCTGATGTTCCTGGTCTACTGGGCCTACCCGATCGTCTGCGAAGCGCGGTGGGGCCGCACCCTGGGCAAGCGCGCACTGGGCCTGCGCGTGCTCGCGCGCGATGGCGCGCCGGTGGGCTGGATGGCCGCCATCACCCGCAACCTGCTGCGCACCGTGGACATGCTGCCGTTCGGCTATGCACTGGGCCTGATCAGCAGCCTGTTCGATTCCCACGGCCGCCGCCTCGGCGACCTGGTGGCCGGTACCGTGGTGGTGCATGCACCGGTGCTGTACCTGCCGCCTCCGCCCACCATCGACAGCGTGCTGGCCCCGCCGCAGCCGCTGCGACCGGAAGAACAGGCGGCGCTGATGGCCTTCGCCGAGCGCGCGCCGCGGCTGTCGGCGGCACGCCAGCAGGAACTGGCCGGCATTGCCGAGCCATTGACCGGCACCCACGGCCAGGTCGGCGTGCTGCGCCTGTATGCCATGGCCAACTGGCTGCTGGGGCGGCGATGAAGCAGGAACAGTTCGTCGCCCGCTACCAGCAGGAATGGCAGGACCTGGAACACTGGCTGCTGCTGCGCGCCGGTGCTTCGCGCCGCACGCGGCGCAAGGCCAGCGCGCTCGCGCTGGACGATACCGCCTTCCCGCAGCGCTACCGGCGCCTGTGCCAGCAGCTGGCGCTGGCCCGCGAGCGCGGCTACAGCCCGCAGCTGGTGCAGCGCCTGCAGCAGTTGATGCAGCAGGGCCACAGCGTGCTGTACCGCACGCCGCCGACGCGCTGGCGCGGTGCGCTGGAATTCCTGGTGGCCGACTTCCCGTTGCTGGTGCGCAGCCAGGCGCGCAGCATGTGGGTGGCGCTGGCGATGTTCGCGCTGCCGGCGCTGGCCTGCTTCGTGCTGGTGCAGGTCTATCCGGACCTGATCCACATGGTGATGGACAACCGCCAGATCGCCGAGATGGAGCGCATGTACGATCCGGCCGCCGAGCGCCTGGGACGCGACAGCGGCACCGACTGGATGATGTTCGGCCACTACATCCTCAACAACATCAGCATCGCCCTGCGTACCTTCGCCAGCGGCCTGCTGGCCGGCTTGGGCACGCTGCTGGTGCTGCTGTTCAACGGCGTGATCATCGGTTCGGTGGCGGGCCACCTGCAGCACATCGGCCATGGTGATCCGTTCTGGCGCTTCGTCGCAGGCCATGGTGCCTTCGAGCTGACCGCGATCGTGATCGCCGGCGGTGCCGGTCTGCAGCTGGGCATGAAACTGCTGGCACCCGGCCGGCGCAGCCGCCTGGAGGCACTGGTCGAGGGCGGCCGCATCGGTGCGCGCCTGTGCCTGGGCGTGGCGTTCATGCTGCTGGTGGCCGCGTTCATCGAAGCCTTCTGGTCGTCGATTGCCGACGTGCCGGCGTGGGGCAAGTTCAGCGTGGCCGGCATGCTGTGGGCCGGCGTGCTGCTGTGGCTGTGGCGCGGCGGACGCGGAGGCGGCCATGCGCATTGACCACCTGGACGTGGTGCTGCGCGCGCGCAGCGGCTGGGAAGCAATGGAGCTGGGCAGTGCCCTGTCGCGCCGCCACGCACGCGCGGTATGGGGCAGCTGGCTGCTGGCCAGTGCGCCGCTGTTCGTGGTCTTCAACGCGCTGGGTTGGTGGCTGGATGCATTCGGCTGGGCGTGGCTGGCGATGTGGTGGTGCAAGCCGCTGTTCGAACGGGCGCCGCTGTACGTGCTGTCGCGTGGCATCTTCGGCGAGCCGGTCGGTACGCTGGCGGCCCTGCGCGCGCAACACAGCTGGGGCAATGCAGGTTTCTGGGGCTACCTGGGCTGGCGCCGTTTCAGCGTGCTGCGCAGCCTGTGCCTGCCGGTGAACCTGCTGGAGGGCAATGCGCCGGCCCAGCGCGGTGCACGCCGCCGCGCTGTGGCCGCTGGTGCGGCGGGTGCCGCCGCCGTGCTGACCGTGGCCTGCATGGCGTTTGAAGCGGTGCTGGTGTCCGGTGCGATCGGCGCGGTGTTCATGTTCATGCCGCTGGAGCTGATGTCCGAATCATGGCGTGCCGCGTGGGACATGATCGGCCAGGACACACCCGCCTGGGCGCGGGCCGGCTTCAACCTGGCGTGCTGGCTGGCCTCGGTGCTGATCGGTCCGTTCTACGTCGGCGCCGGCTTCGGCCTTTACTTGAACCGGCGCACGCAGATGGAAGCGTGGGACGTGGAGATCGCCCTGCGCCGCCTGCGCGAGCGGCTGCTGCCGGCGGCATCCACGCTGGCCCTGCTGCTGTGCCTTGCCCTGCCGCTGGCCTACGCGCCAGTGCATGCGCAGGACGCGCAGACGGCCGCAGAACAGGCAGACGATGCCGGAGAGGACGAGGACAGCGCGGAGGAACCGGCCACTGCGGCGAACGATCCGGCCAATGCACCGGCCATGATCTTCGGTGCAGCGCCAGTGGACACCGCCGGCTTCCGCCAGGCGGTGAACCGCGCCTATGAAGATCCGCTGCAGCGCCCGACCCGCCAGGTCACGCGCTGGAAGCCGATCGAGCAGGCCGAGGAAAAAAAGAAGGAAGACAAGCAGCTGCAGCGTGACACCAACAGCAAGGGTGAACGCAAAACGCGCAAGGACGGCATCGCCTGGCTGGCACGCCTGGCCGAGTGGGGCCTGTGGGGCCTGCTGGGCGTCCTGCTGCTGGTGCTGCTGCTGACCGCACGGCTGTGGCTGCCGTGGCTGCGCGGCAGTGGCCGGCGCAAGGCCGAGGCCGCACCGGAGGTAGTGGAAGAACCGGTGGAACTGCCGGTCGTGCTGCCGCCGGACGTGGCCACCCAGGCCGGCCTGCTGTGGGACCAGGGGCGGCCGCGGCAGGCGCTGGCCCTGCTGTACCGCGCCAGCGTGCGCACGGTGGGCGAGCGCAGCGGCATCGCGCTTCCGCCCGGTGCTACCGAAGCGCAATGCCTGCGCGCGTCGCGGCGCATGCCCGATGCCACCGACCGTGACCTGTTCGCGCGCATCGTGCGCATGTGGCAGTACGCCGCCTACGGTGGCCGCCTGCCCAGCCGCGCCGATTTCGATGCATTGGCCGATACCCTGCGCCGGCAGTACAGGTGGCTGGCATGAGTCCGCGCCTGTTCTGGTCGCTGCTGCTGGGCGCGCTGGTGCTGTTCGGCGTGCCGCTGACGATCCTTTACCTGCGCACGCACGAACGCGTGACCGAGACCGTGCAGCTGCCGCCGCAGGGCGAAGCTGGCTACAACCCGCTGTACGTGCTGGGCCAGGCCCTGCGTGCCGATGGCATCGAGGTGCACTCGCGGCCGCGGCTGGACCTGCAGCAGATGGCGCTGGGCCCGCACGATACGGTGGTGCTGCTGCAGGACAGCAGCGAGCTGCCGGCGCCCGCGGCCAGGGCCCTGCTGGCCTGGGTTGATGGTGGTGGCCATCTGCTGGTGCGTACGCCGCCGCCAGCCGAGGACGACGCCAGCAGCACGCAGGGCCCCCTGCTGGACCAGCTGGGCGTGGACAGCCTGTATCAGCAGAGCGACTGCCAGCCATTCCACGTCATCGATGATCCCAGCCACGTCGAGTTCTGCGGCGGCCGTCGCTTCACGCTGGGCTTTGCCGCCAATGCGCGGGCCGAACGGCGCTGGGGCAACGAGCACAGCCTGGTGTTCGCACGCCTGCACCATGGCCAGGGCAAGGTGAGCGTGCTGGCCGACATGGAATTCATGCGCGGCGAGGTGGATTCGCCGGCGGCACGCCTGGCGTCGGCCGCGGGCAAGGCCAGTGATGGCCTGCACGATCTCTCGCACCGCGACCTGACCCGTTACCTGCTCGACCCGAATTACGGCAAGGGTGCGTTCTGGCTGGTCTATGCCAGCCGCCCGCCGTCACTGTGGGCGCGCCTGTTCTACCAGGGCTGGCCGCTGTGGGCGCCGCTGCTGCTGGCCCTGCTGGGCTGGTTGTGGGCCCGCTCGCAGCGCTTCGGCAGCCTGCTGCCGTCGCCGGTGCTGGAACGCCGCTCGCTGCTGGAGCACGTGCGTGCCAGTGGCGAGCTGCTGCTGCGCTTCGGCCACGGCACGCGCCTGTACGACGCCGTGTTCGCCCTGTTCCTGCATCGCCTGCGCCTGCGCGCACCAGTAGCCGCTGCACTGGACGGTGCGCCGCGCGATCAGGCCATCGCCGAGCTGCTGAAATGGCCGCAAGGCCGTATTGCCAGCGCGCTCACGCCCCCGCCACCGCACGATTCCTCCGCCCTGCGCGAGCGCATCCGCTTGCTGCTCCAGATGAGATCCCTGCTATGACCGAAGTCCCCGAGCTGCCGGCGGCCGCCAACGCCCGCCTGATCGAACGCGTCGATGCCATCCGCACCGCCGTTGGACACGCCTTCATCGGCCAGGCCGATGTACTGGACCAGATCCTGGTGGCGCTGCTGGCCGGTGGCCACGTGCTGATCGAAGGCGTGCCCGGTCTGGGCAAGACCCTGCTGGTGCGTGCACTGGCACAGGCCCTGGAGCTGGACTACGGGCGCGTGCAGTTCACCCCCGACCTGATGCCCAGCGACGTCAGTGGCCACGCGGTGTACGACCCCAAGAGCGAGAGCTTCAAGATCCGTCGCGGCCCGGTGTTCACCAACCTGCTGCTGGCCGACGAGATCAACCGTGCCCCGGCCAAGACCCAGTCGGCCCTGCTGGAAGTGATGCAGGAAGGCCAGGTGACCATCGAAGGCAAGGCCTTCACCCTGGCGCCGCCGTTCATGGCGCTGGCTACGCAGAACCCGCTGGAACAGGAAGGCACCTACCCGTTGCCGGAAGCACAGCTGGACCGCTTCCTGCTGAAGGTGCTGATCGACTACCCGCAGCTGGAGGACGAGAAGCGCATGGTGACCGCGATCACCAGTGGCCGTGCCGCCAGCGATTTCGACCTGAGCCAGGTGCCGCGTGTATTGGGGGCCGGCGAGCTGCTGGAACTGCAGCGCGCGACCGCGGCGATCACCGTCGATGACGAAGTGATCGACTACGCGGTGCGGATTGTGGCGGCCACGAGGCAGTGGCCGGGCATCGCGGTCGGCGCTGGCCCCCGCGGCAGCATCGCGCTGGTGCGTGCCTCGCGCGCGCAGGCGGTGCTGGCCGGCCGTGACTTCGTCACGCCGGACGACGTGCGCGACATTGCGCGCCCGGCGCTGCGCCACCGCATTGCACTGGCCCCGGAGCTGCAGATCGAAGGCCAGGACGCCGACGACGTGCTGGGCGCGCTGCTGGCCAAGGTGGAAGCACCGCGCCGATGAGACCGGCCCCGCTGCTGCTGGCGCTGCTGCTGGCCTGGGCTGCCCTGGGCGGCCTGGTGCTGGGCGGGTGGCTGCCGCGCTGGAGCTGGGCGCTGGCAGCCGTCGTCATCGCGCTGCCCGCCTTGTGGGATCTGTGGCGGCAGTCGCGGCGTCCGTCGCCGCAGGTACAGCGCGAGCTGCCCGAAGCGCTGGCGCTGGGCGTGCGCCGCGAGGCGGCGCTGCGCCTGCAGGCCGAGCAATCGATGACGGTGCAGGTGTTCGACCTGGTGCCCGGCGGCTGGCCGCTGGAAGCGCTGCCGCAGCGCGTGCGCCTGCAGGCCGGTACGGCGTCCACCCTGCACTACCACCTGCAGCCGCTGCAGCGTGGGCACTTCCGCTTCGAGGGGGTGCACCTGCGCATGCGTTCGCCGTGGCGCCTGTGGTGGCAGCAACGCACGCTGCCGCCGGCGCTGGAGGTGCGGGTCTATCCGAACTTCGTGCCGCTCACCCGCTTCGCATTGTTCAGTGCCGACCAGGCCTCGCGGCTGGTCGGTGCGCACGTGAAGCGCCGCCGTGGCGAAGGCACCGATTTCCATCAGATGCGCGAGTACCGCATCGGCGACAGCCTGCGCCAGCTGGACTGGAAGGCCACCGCACGTGCATGCAAGCTGATCTCGCGGGAGTACCAGGACGAGAAGAACCAGCAGCTGCTGCTGATGCTGGACAGTGGCCGGCGCATGCTGGCCAGCGAAGGCGGGCTCTCGCACTTCGACCATGCCTTGAACGCCTCGCTGGTGGTGGCTTACCTGGCGCTGCGCCAGGGCGACGCTGCCGGCCTGTACGCTGCCGGTGGCGAACGCCGCTGGGTGGCACCGCAGCGCGGCATGGGTACGGTCGAGCACCTGCTGCGCGCCAGCTACGACCTGCAGCCACGCGCGGTGGCCACCGATTACCTGGCCGCCGCCACCGAGGTGTCGCTGCGCCAGCGCCGGCGTGCGCTGGTGATGCTGGTCAGCAACGTGCGCGATGAGGACATCGAAGACCTGCTGGCGGCAGTGCGCCTGCTGCAGCGGCGCCACCTGGTGTGCGTGGCCAGCCTGCGCGAACGCGAGCTGGACGGCGCACTGGAAGGCGAGGTGCAGACACTGGAAGACGCCACCCAGGCCGGTGCCGCCGCGCTGTACCTGCAGCAACGCGCGAAGGCGCATGAGGCCCTGCGCAGCGAAAAGGTGATGGTGCTGGACGTGACCGCCGATGCCCTGCCCGGCGCGCTGGTGGAACGCTATCTGGCGGTGAAGCGCGAAGGGTTGCTCTGATACCCGCGATCGCTCTGGTAGGTGCCAACCTTGGTTGGCACGGAATCCACAGCGCCGACCAAGGTCGGCATCTACCAAAACCGGTTGCCGGCCAGCGGCCGGCACTACCCCCTGCAACAACCGATGCATCGCCCTGGTAGGTGCCAACCTTGGTTGGCACGAACCCACAGCGCCGACCATGGTCGGCATCTACCAAAACCGGTTGCCGGCCAGCGGCCGGCACTACCCCTGCAACAACCGATGCATCGCCCTGGTAGGTGCCAACCTTGGTTGGCACGAAATCCACAGCGCCGACCGAGGTCGGCATCTACCAAAACCGGTTACCGGCCAGCGGCCGGCACTACCCCCTGCAACAACCGCCGCATCGCCCTGGTAGGTGCCAACCTTGGTTGGCCCGCCCACAGCGCCGACCAAGGTCGGCATCTACCAACGGCGGTTACCGGCCAGCGGCCGGCACTACCCCTGCGGCAACCGATGCATCGCCCTGGTAGGTGCCAACCTTGGTTGGCACGAACCCACAGCGCCGACCGAGGTCGGCATCTACCAAAACCGGTTGCCGGCCAGCGGCCGGCACTACCCCTGCGGCAACCGATGCATCGCCCTGGTAGGTGCCAACCTTGGTTGGCACGAATCCACAGCGCCGACCGAGGTCGGCATCTACCAAAACCGGTTGCCGGCCAGCGGCCGGCGCTACCCCCTGCAACAACCGCCGCATCGCCTTGGTAGGTGCCAACCTTGGTTGGCACGAAATTCACAGCGCCGACCAAGGTCGGCATCTACCAAAACCGGTTACCGGCCAGCGGCCGGCACTACCCCTGCGGCAACCGATGCATCGCCCTGGTAGGTGCCAACCTTGGTTGGCACGAAATCCACAGCGCCGACCAAGGTCGGCATCTACCAACGGCGGTCACCGGCCAGCGGCCGGCACTACCCCTGCGGCAACCGATGCATCGCCCTGGTAGGTGCCAACCTTGGTTAACACGAACCCACAGCGCCGACCATGGTCGGCATCTACCAAACACAGTCACCGGCCAGCGGCCGGCACTACCCCCTGCAACAACCGATGCATCGCCCTGGTAGGTGCCAACCTTGGTTGGCACGAAATCCACAGCGCCGACCAGGGTCGGCATCTACCAAAACCGGTTGCCGGCCAGCGGCCGGCACTACCCCTGCAGCAACCGACGTTGCAACCGCTCCACCGCACGCTGCAGCAGCACCCGGTTGCGGCCCAGCTTCATCCACTGCGGCAGGCGCGAGAACATCGAACCGTTGGTAACGCCCGCGCGCTCGCGCAGAGGCGCGGCAGCGTAGTCGTGCAGTGCCTGCAGATGGGCTTCGTTGTAGGCCCACAGCACGCCGGCCGCGGTCTTTTCGACCAGCCGCAGCGGCAAGCCAAAATGCGGATCGATCGCCTCATTGCCACGCCATCGCGACAACGTGACCTCCACCTCGCTGCTGCGTCCGCACTGACTGCAGTCCGCCGCCAGCGTCCGCAACGGCGACACTGCACGCGCACGGTGCAGCTCGGCGCGGACCCATTTGTGCCCGCAGTATCCGCAGGGACGATAGCCGCTGTAGCGCACGGGCCCGACCCAGTCGCCCGCGGCACAGCAACCGCAGCCGCATCCACTGTCGAGGGCTGCGCTGCAGCCCAGGCAGCGGAAACGTCGCGATTCCGGCGTCCGCACCACCCAGCCGGGCGTATCGCAGCGGTGGCAGCGCACCGCGATGCGGTCCGAATAGCGCCACAGGGCGTGGCCGTCATCCAGATGCCGGCCCGGCAGCGGCGCAGGCCGCAGGTCGCGATTGCGCCGCACCGTCATCAGACGTAGATCCGCGTCGGCGCCTCGTCGACGATCGCGTGCGGCACGAAGCGCGCACTGTCGCGGGTGATCGCGCTGTCATCCTCGCGGATGCCGATGCCGCAGGCATGGTCACCGATCACCCAACTGCCGATCAGCGGATAGCCGCCTTCGAAGCGGGTGAGAGGATGCGCACGCTGGATGATCGCCGGGCCGTCGTAGGGCCCGTCGCTGCGCTGGGTGCTGCCATCGGCCAGGTGCATCTCGATGTTGGCGCCTTCGCGCGAGAACAGCGGTTTGCGTACCCAGCCCGACGCCAGCGTGCTGCCGTCATCGAAATGCGCTTCCAGCAGGTTCGGATGGCCCACGTTGCGCTGCCACAGCAGCGGCAGGATGCCCTTGTTGCTCAGCACCGCCTTCCAGGCCGGTTCCAGCAGCTGCACGCCCGAACCGGGCAGCGCGCGGCCGAATTCCTCGGCCATCAGGTCTTCCAGCGGATACAGCTTGAACAGCGTGCCGATCACCGAATCGTCCAGCGCGGTGAAGCGGCCGTCCTCGGACAGGCCGATGTCCTCGATGGCGATGGCCTGCCCGAACAGGCCGGCCTGGGATGCGCAGTCACGCAAGTACTCGACCGTGCCACGGTCTTCCTCCGAACTGCCGACCGCGCTGAAGTACAGCGGCGGCGGCAGCTGCGTGGCGAGGTCGCCGAAACGCTCGACCAGCGCTTCGTGGATCGCGTTGAACTGGTCGGCATGCTGCGGCAGGCGGCCGGCATTGCGCTGGTCTTCCAGCCACTGCCACTGGAAGAAGCTGGCTTCGAACAGCGAGGTCGGCGTGTCGTAGTTCAATTCGTACAGCTTGGCCGGACCGGTACCGTCGTAGGCCAGGTCCAGGCGGCCATAGAGGTGCGGCTGGCGCTGGCGCCAGCTGTCGGCGATCCAGTCGCGGTAGTGCGACGGAATCGCCAGCTGGTCCATCAAGCGTTCGCTGCCGATGACATCACCGACCAGATCCAGCGCCATCTGGTGCAGCTCGGCGCTGGGGTCTTCGATGTCCTGTTCGATCTGGCGCAGGGTGAAGGCGTAATACGCGCTTTCATCCCAGTACGGCTGGCCGTCGATGGTGTGGAAGCGGAAACCCGCCTCTTCCGCGCGCGCCCGCCACTGGGCACGCTCGGCAATCCGGATGCGCTGCATGGGTCGATCAGCCGCCGTAGCTGCCGCTGGTGCTGCGGCGTGCGCTGGTGTTGCCGAAGCCACCACGGCTGGCAGTGACCGCACGGTTCGGCTCGCTGGTGACCGGGGCCAGGCCGGCCTTGCCAGCACCGATGCCGCTGGCGGTGTTCAGGCCACCGCTGCCGCCCGGTGCCGGGCGCGCCCAACCCGCATTCTTGTCTTGGTAAGCCGGTGCCGACGCCGGCGCCTGCGGGGCGAGGCCGCCGCGGTTGCTCAGCATCTGCGACATGAAGAAGCCCATCATCATCGGGCCGATGAACGAGGTACCGGCCGAGGTGTGCTGCTGCACGCACTGTTCCGGCTTGTAGTCCTTCTCGCAGGCTTCCTTGCTGGCGTACTTCGGCGCCGCATCGGCGGCCTGCTTCTGCGCTTCGGCGAACGCATTGCGGCACGACGACGGATCGCCGGTGGCCTCGGTGCAGGCCTCCACCGAGGTATACAGGCCTTCCTGCACCTTCACCTCCGGCTCCTTCTGGCAGGCGGTGAACAGCAGCGGCGCGGCGCTCATCAGCAGCAGCGCGGTGGTGCGGGAACGTTTCATGGCCTCATGCCCTGTCGACGGATCAATGCCCCAATGATGCCAAATCCGGGCCAGCAACCGGAATCGGCAAAGTGCGAAAGATGAACGGACTTTCATTTTCGTCGGCATTGGGGTCAGAGCCCATCGCGCCGCGATGGGATCCGACCCCAGGCGACGCACCGCTCTGGTAGGTGCCAACCTTGGTTGGCACACATCCCGCGGCGCCCGGTCATGCCCGGCGCGCGCAGCCAAGTCTCCGGCAAGAAGCCCCCTTGTTGTTCAAGGGGGGCGCGCCGAAGGCGCGGGGATAAGGGGAAATGCGCGGACCGCCAAGCCGCTGCAAGCGGTGAAGGTGGTTGCAGCAGCAACCGAAAAAATTGGCCATGATCGGCTGACCCCCACGTCGTACGGCCCGCCCGTTCCGCCCGCCATGCCCGAATACCGTTCCCGCACCTCCACCGCCGGTCGCAACATGGCCGGCGCCCGCGCCCTGTGGCGCGCCACCGGCATGAAGGACGGCGACTTCCACAAGCCGATCATCGCCATCGCCAACTCCTTCACCCAGTTCGTGCCCGGCCACGTGCACCTGAAGGATCTCGGCCAGCTGGTCGCGCGCGAGATCGAACAGGTCGGCGGCGTCGCCAAGGAATTCAACACCATCGCCGTGGACGACGGCATCGCGATGGGCCACGACGGCATGCTGTATTCGCTACCCAGCCGCGAGATCATCGCCGACGCCGTGGAGTACATGGTCAACGCGCACTGCGCCGACGCGCTGGTGTGCATCAGCAACTGCGACAAGATCACCCCCGGCATGCTGATGGCCACGCTGCGCCTGAACATCCCGGTGGTGTTCGTCTCCGGCGGGCCGATGGAAGCGGGCAAGACCAGGCTGTCCGAGCACAAGCTGGATCTGGTCGATGCGATGGTGGTGGCCGCCGATGACAGCGCCTCCGACGAGAAAGTCGCCGCGTTCGAGCGCAGCGCCTGCCCCACCTGCGGGTCCTGCTCGGGCATGTTCACCGCCAACTCGATGAACTGCCTGACCGAGGCGCTGGGCCTGTCGCTGCCCGGCAACGGCACCACGCTGGCCACCCACGCCGACCGTGAGGCGCTGTTCCGCCGCGCCGGCCGCCTGATCGTCGAACTCTGCCATCGCTGGTATGGCGGCGAAGACCCCAGCGCGCTGCCGCGCGGCATCGCCACCCAGGCCGCGTTCGCCAATGCGATGACCCTGGACATCGCCATGGGCGGCTCCACCAATACCATCCTGCATCTGCTGGCCGCAGCACAGGAGGCGGAGGTCGACTTCGACCTGACCCACATCGACGCGCTGTCGCGGCGCGTGCCGCAGCTGTGCAAGGTGGCGCCGAACACGCCGAAGTACCACATCGAGGACGTGCACCGCGCCGGCGGCGTGTTCGGCATCCTCGGTGAACTGGACCGTGCCGGCCTGCTCGATACCACGGTGCCGACCGTGCACAGCGCCAGCCTGGCCGACGCGCTGGAACGCTGGGACGTAGTGCGCAGTGACAACGACACCCTGCATGCCTTCTTCAAGGCCGGCCCGGCCGGCATCCCTACCCAGGAGGCCTTCAGCCAGGCCACGCGCTGGCCGACCCTGGACATGGACCGCGCCGAGGGCTGCATCCGCTCGCTGCAGCATGCGTACTCACTGGAAGGCGGCCTCGCCGTGCTGCGTGGCAATCTGGCCGTGGATGGCTGCGTGGTGAAAACCGCCGGCGTGGACGAATCGATCCACGTGTTCGAAGGCCCCGCGCGTGTCTATGAAAGCCAGGACGCCGCCGTCGCCGGCATCCTCGCCGACGAGGTGCAACCGGGTGAGGTAGTGGTGATCCGCTACGAAGGGCCGAAGGGCGGCCCGGGCATGCAGGAGATGCTGTACCCCACCAGCTACCTGAAATCGAAAGGACTGGGCAAGCAGTGCGCGCTGCTGACCGATGGCCGCTTCTCCGGCGGCACCTCGGGCCTGTCGATCGGCCACGTCTCGCCGGAAGCCGCCAGCGGCGGTGTCATCGGTCTGGTGGAGAACGGCGACCGCATCCGCATCGACATCCCGGCCCGCCGCATCGACCTGCTGCTGGATGAGGCCACGCTGGCCCAGCGCCGCGCCGACGCCGATGCACGTGGCTGGAAACCGCGCGCGCCACGCCCGCGCAAGGTTACCAGCGCGTTGAAGGCCTACGCCCTGCTGGCCACCAGCGCCGACAAGGGCGCCGTACGCAACACCGCCCTGCTCGGCGATTGATGCCGATCCGGTAGTGCCGGCCGCTGGCCGCCATCTGGGAAAAGGGGACGGAGGGGATTAAGTCGTGTGTGCCTCAAACGACTTAATCCCCTCCGTCCCCTTTTTGCCGGCCAGCGGCCGGCACTACCGGTCAGCCGATCACGCGCTTGAACGGCGGCAGCGCGTCGATGATGCGCTTGCCGTAGCGGCGGGTCAGCAGCCGCGAATCGAGGATGACCACGCGGCCGGTGTCGGTGGAGGTGCGGATCAGGCGGCCGGCGAACTGGGTCAGCGTGCGCAGCGCATGCGGAATGGCGATCAGGTTGAACGCGTTGAGCCCGCGTCCCTCGAACCACTCGCTGAGGGTGGCGGTCTGCGGGTCGGTCGGCACGGCGAACGGCACCTGGGTGATCACCACCGTGGTGCAGGCCTCGCCGGGCAGGTCGAGGCCCTCGCCGAACGAGTTCAGGCCGAACAGCACCGAGCCCTCGCCTGCCTCGACACGCCTCAGGTGTTCCTCGATCAGCCGGGTCTTGGACATCTCGCCCTGCACCAGCACCTGCTTGCGGCGCGCGGCCGGCATCAGCCCGGCCACCTTCTCCATCTTCCAGCGCGAGGTGAACAGCACCATCGAGCCCTTGGCCCAGTCCAGTTCGGTGTCCAGGTAGCGCGCCACTTCGCGCGGGTGGCCTTCGCGGTCGTCCGGCGTGACCGGGAACTTCGGCACGATCAGTTCGGCCTGGTTGGGCAGGTCGAACGGCGACAACAGCGAGACCATCTCGGCCTCTTCCGGAATGCCGTTGTCGATCGCCAGCGCCTGGAAGTCGCCACCGCCGGTCAGCGTCGCCGAGGTCATCACCACCGAGTCCACTTCATCCCACAGCAGCTTGCGCAGCACGTGCGCGGCCGACACCGGCGAACCGTGCAGCACCAGGTCGCCATCGCGGGTGGCAGTCACCCAGCGCGCCATCGGCGGCGCGCCGTCCTTGTCTTCGCGGCGCCACGCCTGCCACAGGTTGTACTGCTGCTCGATCATCTCCAGCGCCATGCCCAGGTTGCGCTGCAGGCGCTCGCGCGCGGCATCGTCCGGCTTGCCCTTGGCCACCTGCGTGGTGGCCGCATGCGCCCAGTTGTAGAGGCTGCGGGTATCGTCGGCCAGTGCCTCGATCGGCTCGCGCCAGGCTTCGGGCAGGCGCCCGTTGGCTGCGCGCCACATCGGCTCTTCGTCCGCCGGCGCCGGCATCCACACCCGCTCGATGTGATCACGGAACGCGCGCAGCTGCTTGGCCACGTTGCTGGCGACTTCGATCGCTTCGTTCGGCAGCAGGTTGCCCAGCCGATCCTTGTCGACCGCGCGGTACGCACCGGCGATCAGGATCTGCAGGCGGCCGGTGCGCTTGGCCATCTCGTCCAGCGCGAGGCTGGCCGCGCCCTGGTCGATCGCCACATTGCCGATGTGATGGCCTTCGTCCAGCACCAGCAGCATGTCCGAGGGCGGCGCGATCAACGGCTGGCCGTTGTCGCTGTCACCGATCGACAGCGCCGACAGCAGCAGCGCGTGGTTGGTGACCACGATCTGTGCGTCGCGCACCGTATTGCGCGAGCGCAGCACCGCGCACTGCGCCGAATAGGCGCAGCGTCGCCCGGCACAACCCGAGGCCGGCGTGGTGATGCGGCTGCGCAGGCCGGGACTGATGGTCTCCGGCGCATTGTCGATATCGCCATCCCAGCTGCCGCTGGTGAAGGCGTCGGTCAGGCGTTTGGCGATGTCCATCTCGATCGGCGCCAGCGGCCGGTCGAACAGTGGCGCGTCATCCTCGAACATGCCGCCCTGCGAGCCCTCGCCCTGCGCCTCGGCGGCATTGCGCGTGCACAGGTAGCGGGTGCGTCCCTTGGCCAGCGCCACGGTCGCTTCCAGGCCGGTGGCCTTCAGGAAATTCGGGATATCGCGCTCGACCAGCTGCGACTGCAGCGCCACGGTGCCGGTGCTGATCACCAGTTTCTTCTTGGTGGCCAGTGCGATCGGCACGCCTGCGGTGAGGTAGCCCAGGCTCTTGCCGACGCCGGTCGGCGCCTCGACCACGCCGACGCCACCGCTTTTCGACAGCGCGCGCGACACCACGCCGATCATCTGGCTCTGCGAGCGACGGGTGGAGAAGCCGGGGGTATTGGCCTGCAGCGTCGTGTACGCCTTGCGGATCGCGTCCTTCAAGGTGTCATCGAGCGTGCGCGGAGCGGCGACGGTTTCGGTCACGCCGGGAACTACCGTAGCTGGATCAGGCCGGTCATTGTCGCATGGCCGGCCGCATTCACTGTTGCTGGCACCCTGAACGAGCCAGCGACGACGCCCGCCGGCGCGCACGGTCCGAAGCCCGCGCCGCACAGGGGCGAAACACGCCGGGCGTGGCCCGGCGCCAGCGCTCAGGCGACCGGGGCGGGACGGCTACGCAGCAGGCGCACCAGCGCCCACACCAGCAGCACCACGCCGATGGCCTCGACCATCGCCAGCGCGAAGTGCACCACGCCGAAGATGGCGCTCATGCCCGAGATGGCGCTGAAGTTGCCGCTGCTGACCAGCCACATCGGCAGCATGCCCGCCGCCAGGCCACCCAGGCTGGACAGCAGCAACAGCAGCAGGCCGACCAGCGCGCCGGTGCGGGTGGCATCGCGCGGCGCACCGACCACCCAGACCAGGCCGACGCACAGCGCGATCAGCACCGGCAGGCGCACGCCGACCATGCTCAGCACGGTCACCATCAGGGTTGTGCTGTCCATCGGTCAGTCCTCGCCGGCCAGCACGGCCGAGCCCTGGCGCAGCGACTGGTAGACCTCGCCGGTCTGCGGGCGCACGCCGTGCCACTGCAGGAAGCTCTCGGCGGCCTGCTCGACCAGCATGCCCAGGCCGTCGACGGTATTGCGGCACTGCGCCGCACGGGCCCAGGCCAGGAAGGCGATGGCCGCCTCGCCGTAGTTCAGGTCGACGGCAGTGGTCATCGAATTGACCAGCGACAGCGGCAGCTTGAACTCGACGTCGCGGTCGCGGCCAGCCGAGGTGGCATTGACGATCAGTTCGAAGTCGCCGAGGTCGCGCAGGTCTTCCCAGTAGCGGCTGATCGCACGGCCGGGCTCGCCCATCGCGTCGATCAGTTCGTCGGCGCGCTCCGGCGTGCGGTTGACCACCACCAGTTCGGTGATGCCGGCATCGAGCAGCGCCGGGGCGACGCTGCGCGCCGAGCCACCGGCGCCGATCATCAGCACGCGGCGGCCGCGCAGGTCCAGGCCGTGGCGGTCGGTCAGGTCGCGCACCAGGCCGATGCCATCGGTGGTGTCGCCATGCCAGCGGTCGCCCTTGCGCAGCAGCGTGTTGACCGAGCCGGCGCGGCGCGCGCGCGCGGTCAGCGTGGTGCACAGCGAGAACGCGGCTTCCTTGTGCGGCAGGGTGACGTTGGCGCCAACACCGCCCTCGGCGGCGAAGGCCTCCAGTCCGGCCAGGAACGCATCCGGGGCCAGGTCGATCGCGCGGTAGTCGATGGCAATGCCTTCCTGGCGACCGAACGTCGCGTGGATCTGCGGCGACTTCGAGTGGGCAACGGGGTGTCCGAAGACGGCGTAACGGTCGGTCATGGAATCCTCAAGCTGGCTAGACTGATGCTCTTTCGTGCACGGAACCGGATGATGCGCATCACCCCGCCCCTGCTGGTGCTCGCCGCCAGTCTACTCTCTGCCCCCGTGGCGATGGCGTTGAACGAGTACGGCATCGAAGGCATGGGCGTGGTCTCGACCCGCGCCGACGAAGGCCGCGCCACGATCAGCGCCGATGGCCAGCGCATCGTCTTCGCCCGCCGCGGCGAGGCCGGCTGGGGCCTGTGGCAGGCACGCGTGGTGGACGGTCGCTGGCAACAGGCACAGGCGCTGCTGGTAGGCGTGGCCGGTGAAGCCCGCGATCCCTACTTCAGCCGTGACGGCCGCTGGCTGCTGTTCGCGGCCGGCCGCGAGGGCGCGCTGGCGCTGTACCGCGCCGCGTTGGCCGCCGACGGCCGGCTGGGCCCGGCGCAGCCGCTGGCCGGTGACGGCGGGCGCCGGGAAGAGCGCGGGCCGGCCCTGAGCGCGGACGGCAAGCAGCTGTTGTTTGCCCGCCAGCAGGGCCGTGGCGCCGGCTGGGACCTGTTCGTGGCGACGCTGGATGCGCAGGGCCTGCGCGGCCCGGCCAGCGCACTGAGCGCGTTGAACAGCGCCGACGACGAGACCGACGGCGACTGGCTCGGCCAGGACGGCGCCGTGGTGTTCAGCCGCGGCAACGGCAGTACCGCGCAGGTCTGGAGCAGCGGCTGTGCGTGGAGCGGTGTAGCGCTGCAGCCGCTGGGGCTGTCGTTCAACCAGACCGGCGGCTGGACCGGTGCGCCGGTGGTCGACAACGCCAAGCCTGGCGAGATGATGGTCGCCAGCAGCGCAGCAAAGGCGCCGCGTGCCGGTGGCGTGGACGTGTACCGGTTGGCCGTGCCGAAGGTGGCGGCGGCGGCCGGGTGCGTGCGGTAGATCCACGCCATGCGTGGATGGCCGTTTGGTAGATGCCAACCTTGGTTGGCATACGTGAAAGCGCCAACCAAGGTTGGCGACTACCAGTAGATCCACGCCATGCGTGGATGAAACGCCCCGTCAGCGCGACAACACCTTGGCGCGCAACTGCTCGTACTCCATCTCGCTCAGCTGGCCGTTGTCCTTGCGCTGGTTCAACGCGGCCAGCTCGGCCTGCACGGTCTCCGGCAGCGCCTGCTCACGGGCCACGTGGCGGGCAGCGGAGAGCTGTTCCGGCGGGCGCTTGCCGGCCCGCCAGGCGGCGATGAAGACAGCGACGATGATGGCGCCGAACACCAGCGTACCGGTGCCCCAGATCAGCCATTGCATCCATCCCAGTTCGGGTCCCATCGCGCAGTCCTCCGTCTATCGTGGCGCTATTGTCAGCGCTCGCGCAGCCAGCGCGCCACCTGCGGCGCGAAATAGGTCAGCACACCATCGGCGCCGGCCCGCTTGAAGCCCAGCAGCGACTCCAGCACGCAGGCGCGTTCGTCCAGCCAGCCGTTGGCGAAGGCGGCCTTCATCATCGCGTACTCGCCACTCACCTGATAGGCGAAGGTCGGCACACCGAATGTCTCCTTCACCCGGCGCACCAGGTCCAGGTACGGCATGCCCGGCTTGACCATCACCATGTCGGCGCCCTCTTCCAGGTCCAGCGCGATCTCGCGCAGGGCCTCGTCGCCGTTGGCCGGGTCCATCTGGTAGGTCTTCTTGTCGGCCTTGCCGAGGCTGGCCGCGCTACCCACCGCATCACGGAACGGGCCGTAGAACGCCGAGGCGTACTTGGCCGAGTAGGCCATGATGCGCACGTTGATGTGGTTATCGGCATCCAGCGCACGGCGGATCGCGCCGATGCGGCCGTCCATCATGTCCGACGGCGAGACGATGTCCACACCGGCCTCGGCGTGCGACAGCGACTGCTTGACCAGCGCTTCGACAGTGATGTCGTTGAGCACGTAACCCTTGTCGTCGATGATGCCGTCCTGGCCGTGGGTGGTGTACGGGTCCAGCGCCACGTCGGTCATCACTCCCAGTTCCGGGAAGCGCGACTTCAGCGCGCGGATCGCACGCTGCGCCAGGCCGTCCTCGGCCCACGCCGCCGACGCGTCCAGCGACTTCAGCGACGGGTCGATCACCGGGAACAGGTCGATCACTGGAATGCCCAGTTCCAGCGCTTCTTCGGCCACCTTCAGCAGCTCTTCGATCGACAGCCGCTCCACGCCCGGCATCGACGGCACTGCGGTGCGGCCCGCCCGTTCGTGCACGAACACCGGGTAGATCAGGTCGTCGGTGGTCAGCGTGTTCTCGCGCATCAGGCGGCGCGAGAACTCGTCGTGGCGCATGCGGCGCGGGCGGTAAAGCGGGTGGGACATGGCAGGCTCCGAGGAGTGGCTATTGCAACAGGTAGCCCTGCGGCAGCAGGGGTTCGGGCAACGGGCGTTCGCCGAGCGCGTCGAGCTGGTCGATCTCGATCGTGCGCACCAGCGCGTCCAGCGGCAGGTCGTTCGGCTCCAGGCCGAACGGGTCTTCCATTTCTTCGCCCAGCTGGTCCAGGCCGAAGAAGGCGTAGGCCAGCACCGCCGACAGTACCGGCGTGCCCCAGCCCAGCGAGCTGGCCAGGCCGAACGGCAGCAGCACGCAGAACATCCATGCGCAGCGATGCAGCAGCAGGGTGTAGGCGAACGGCAGCGGCGTGGTGAGGATGCGCTCGCAGCCCGCCTGGATCGACGACATCGCGTGCAGGCGCTCTTCCAGCTGGGTGTAGAGGATCGGGTCGAGTTCGCCGGCGCGCAGGGCGTGGGCCAGCTCGGTAGCGATCATCGACAGCAATGCGTCGGGCACGTTCTCGCGCTGGCCCAGCTGCTCGCGCTGCGGCTTGTCCAGCCACGGCAACGCCGCCAGGGCCACGATGCGCCCGCGCAGGCGCGCGGCCAGCGCATGGGCAAAAGCCGTAGTGAGGTAGGCGATGCGGCGGCGGCGGCCGGCGTCATCGGCCAGCAGCAGATTCACCTGGCGGGCCAGCGAACGCGATTCGTAGACCAGCTGGCCCCACAGCTTGCGGCCTTCCCACCAGCGGTCGTAGCAGGCGCTGTTGCGGAAACTGAGGAAGATCGACAGGACCAGGCCGAGCAGGGTGAACGGCGTGACGGAAACGCGCTCGATGCCGGTCGGCGGCGCCAGCTCCACCACCGCGGCCACCGCGATGGACAGGATCAGGATGGCCAGCACCTTCGGCGCGATCGCTTTTACGATCGAGCCGCGCAGGATGTACAGCAGTTGCCAGCCGTGGGGACGGGGTCGGATGATCATGGGGCAGCCGCGCCGGGCGCGGATTCACAGGCACGCGGGGGGCTCGCGCAGCCGTTCATTGTACGCCCCTGCCCGACCCGCGGCCGTGTACCTGCGACGCCCTGTCGCACCCGGCGATGCGGCTCAGATCACGCCGCCACCCAGGCCCAGGCGCAGGATGCCGACCACCACCACGATGCCGTTCAGCACCAGCCCAGCCCAGGCCCGGCCGCGCTTGGTCGGGTGGGTGAACAGGATGCCCAGCGCGGCGATCACCGCGCCCACGGCGGCGAACGGGATCAGGAACCAGTTGCCCCAGCCCAGCAGCGGAATCAGCGCCAGGATCATCCACAACAGCGCCAGTACGCCCCACAACAGACTGATCACGCCCATTCCACTCTCCCGCAGTTGGTTCCTGTCTGTGCACCATAGTCGTTCCCGCCGTCGCCGCCTACTGCCGTTGGCGGGGCTGTCACCGGCACCGTGCTAGCGTGCCGCCGTGCCTGCTCTGGGCCGGGTGTTGGCGCCGATTCAGAGTGGCCCGCCGATGATCGCAACCAGTCCTACAGGGGTCGTGCCATGAACATCCGTTGGGCCGCGTTGGCGGCCATCCTGCTGGTCGCCGCCGGCTGTGCCAGCACCTCCAAGGTCATGCTGGGGCGCTCCCGCGCGCCGATCGATCCGGCACTGGTGCAGATCTATTCGACGCCGCCGGCCGGCTCCCAGGAAATCGCCCAGCTGGAATCGGCGTCTGCCGTGGGCTTCGGCACGCAGGGCCAGACCGATGCAGCGGTGGCGCGCCTGAAGCGCGAGGCCGCAGCGCTGGGCGCCAATGGCGTGGTGCTGATGGGCGTGGGCAGCAGCGGCTCACCGGTGGGCATGTCGGTGGGTGCCGGCACGTTCGGCTCGCATGTCGGCGGTGGCGTCGGCATCGGTATTCCGACCACGCAGAAGCGCGCCGCCGGCGTGGCGATCTGGGTGCCGAACCCGGAACCCCCGGCACGACTGCCGACGCAGGTGATCACCCCGCAGCGGTGACGCGGCAGCGTCACCGCAGGTAGTGCCGGCCGCTGGCCGGCAACCTCAGGAATCCTCTCGACGCCAGGGGAATGCCGGCCGCTGGCCGGCAACCTCAGGAATCCTCCCGACGCCAGGGGAGTGCCGGCCGCTGGCCGGCAACCTCAGAAATCCTCCCGACGTCAGGGGAATGCCGGCCGCTGGCCGGCAACCTCAGAAATCCTCTTGATGCCAGGGGAATGCCGGCCAGCGGCCGGCACTACCGGGGGGTGTTCAGCGCTTGTACTTCGGCACGAACACCTTGTTCACCGCGTCGGCCAGCTGGTCCGGCGGCAGCAGGCCCTGGTCGAGCAGGAAGTTGTTGAACGCCAGGCGGTCGAACTTCGCACCCAGTGCCAGCTCAGTCTGCATGCGCAGTTCCAGGATACGGGTGTAGCCGTAGAAGTAGCTACCGGCCTGGCCCGGCATGCGCACCATGTAGCGGTCCAGTTCCTGGGTGGCCATCGCCTTGGACAGGCCGACCTGCTCCATCAGCACGCGCTCGCCGTTGGCGCGGTCGGTCAGGCCGAGGTTGAGCATCGGGTCGAGCATCGCGCGTGCGGCGCGCAGCAGGCGGAACTGCAGGGCGATCATCTGCCCGTCCAGCGGCTCGTACGGCACCATCTCGGCCTCGGCATACAGCGCCCAGCCTTCCACGTTCACCGAATTGAACGCGAACATGGTGCGTGCCAGCGACACGCCGCGCTCGACCATCGCGGTGAACTGCAGCTCGTGGCCGGGGCGGCCTTCATGCGCACTCAGCGTCCACGCCGCCGCACCGAAGTTGAAGTCGTCGTACTGTGCGCCCGGGCCCGCGGCCGGGTTGCCCAGCGGCAGCACGAAGGTGCCCTGCTGCCCGGTGTTGTTGACCAGCGGCGCCGGCAGGAAATGCGGGGCCGGGCTGGCCGCGCTCTCGGCGGCCGAACCCAGGCGCATCTGCATGGCGCGCTTGGGCACGTCGACGATGGCGTGCTCGCGGATCAGCGGATCGATCGCATCGATCACCTTGCGGTAGTGGCCTTCCAGATGGTCGTCGGCGATCTTGTCGGCCTTCAGCGCGCGGATCACCGCCACCGGGTCGCTCGGGTCGGCCACCTTCAGGCCCTTCTCCTTCACCACCAGCGGCGCCAGCTGCTGCATCGCCGAGCGGGTTTCCATGAACTCCAGCTGCGCACGCTGCATCAGCAGCTTCGGGTCGATGTCGATGCCGACCTGCTTGAGCTGGTAGGCGTACAGCGGCGCCGGCAGCCGTGCGTCGGTGCGCGCCTTCGGCAGCACGGTCGAGCGCGTCCAGCTGGCGTAGTCCTTCATCTGCCCGGCCAGGGCCTTCATCGCTTCATCGGCGCCGGCGATCTGGTACTTCTTCAGCAGCGACTCGATGCCGCTGATGTAGGTCTCGACGTTGTCCAGCGACTGCTGCACTTCGATCTTCGTCGGCTGCAGCAGGCTGCTGTCCTTCAAGCGCTCTTCGTAGCGCTGGCGGGCCAGCGTGGTGAACGCGGTGCCGCCCGGCTGCAGGCCGGCGTAAGCCTTGAGGCGGTCGATCGCCTTGGCCCGGCGCTCGGCCGGCACCTGGTCGGACAGCAGCAGGTTGAGGCCGCTGAACACCGTCTGCGGCGCGTCACTCCACGGCAACAGGTACTTCTCGTTGAGCTCACTGCCTTCGATGTTCTGGTTGGCGGCGTGGATCATGATCTCCAGGTCCTGGCGGACGTTGGGATCCTGCTCGGTGGCCAGCTTCGCCTTCAGTTCGTCGCGGGCCTTGGCCATCGCGGCGCGGTAGCGCTTGCCGTTGTCCGCGCCGAGGTCGGCCACCTTGTCGTCGTAGCCGGGCACGCCGAAGAAGCCGGTTTCTTCCGGCTGGAACGGGCCCTGCGCATCGAGCAGGATCTGCGCCAGTGCGTTGCTGCGGGCGACCCAGGCCGGGCTGGCCGGTGTGGCGGCCTTGGCGGCGGGTGCCGCCAGCGCCGGCGGTGCGGACAGCAGCGGGGCGGCGGTCAGGGCCAGGGCAACGGCCAACGCGATCGGCTTCATGGTGCACTCCAGGACAGGGTTGCCCGCACCCTACGCGCTCAGCGCGGTGGCGACAATCGGCCGGAGGTCACAACGCTGCGGTCAGCGGGCATTCGCCGCGTTCGCGGCAGGCCTGCAGTTCGCATTCCTGCGCGGCCTCATCGTCATCCAGCGCAGTCAGGTCGAAGGTCTGCTTGTTCTCGCCCAGCACGTACATCACCGGGTAGTCCCACACGTCGTCACTGCGGGTGCCCTTCACGAACAACCGGCCGTGTGCGCGGGGGCCTTCCAGGGCCACGGTCAGGCCGACATCGCGCTGGCCGTTGAGTGCGGTCTGCATGCTGCCCAGCGGCATCGATTCGGTACGCAACGGCTCGCCGAAGGCTTCCACCAGTTCGATGCTGCAGCCGGCGCGACGCATCGCCTCGCGCATCGGTGGGCTCTCGCGTGCCGCCTCACTCCAGCGCAGCACGCTCCAGGCCACCGTGCCACCGGCCCCGGCCAGCACCAGCAGCACGGCCACGGGCATCGCCCAGCGCCAGTGGCGGGACCACCAGCCGGCGGGCTTCGGGCCGTGGGTGGGAATCGGCGGCGGCAGTGTCATCGGCGGGCTCCTTCCCGTCTGTGTTTCAAGGCTTCAGGCAGCGCCCCAGGAAGGCTTCGGCCACACGGTAGCGATGCAGGGCATCGGCGCCGGACAGGCCATGCTTGGCACCCGGGTAGGTCATCAGCTCGAACGGCTGGCCGCGCTTCTGCAGCGCGCTCATCAAGCTGGTCGAATTGGTGAACAGCACGTTGTCGTCCGCCATGCCGTGGATCAGCAGCAACGGCGAGCGCAGCCCATCGATGTGGGTCAGCACGCGCGCTTCACGGTAACCGGCGTCGTTGCGCGCCGGCAGGTCCATGTAGCGCTCGGTGTAATGGCTGTCGTACAGGCCCCAGTCGGTGACCGGGGCACCGGCCACGCCGCAGGCGTACTGGTTCGACGCCTTGGCCAGCAGCATCAGGGTCATGTAACCGCCGTTGGACCAGCCCTGCACGCCGATGCGCGCCGGGTCCACCCACGGCTGCTGCTTGAGCCAGGCCACGCCGCGCAGCTGGTCGGTCACTTCCACCGTGCCCTGCTTCCCGTACAGCGCACCACCGAAGTCGCGGCCGCGGCGCGGGGTGCCGCGGTTGTCCAGCGAGAACACGACGTAGCCCTGCTGGGCCAGGTACTGGTTGAACAGATGGTCGCCACGGCCGGGCCAGCTGTCGGTGACAGTCTGGCTGGCCGGGCCGCCATAGACATACACCGCCACCGGGTAGCGCCTGGACGGATCGAAGCCGGCCGGCTTGATCAGGCTGTAGTGCAGCGGCGTCTTGCCGTCGGCGGCGGTGAGCGTGCCGAACTCGACCGGGCGCTGCGCGTCGCGGTAGCGCGCATACGGGTGCTTGGGATCGGCCAGGTTGTTTTCCACCAGTGTGGCGATCTTCTCGCCGTTGGCGCGGAACAGCTCGATCTGCGGCGGCGTGGTGCTGTTGGACCAGCTGTCCACATAGACGCTGGCATTGCGGGCGAACGTGGCGCTGTGCATGCCCGGCGCCTTCGACAGGCGCTGCGGCTCACCGCCCTGCAGCGATACCGCGTAGATCTGGCTTTCGCGCGGGCTTTCGATGCCGGCGCGGAAGTAGGCCTTGCCGGCCGTCTCATCCACCGCCAGCAACTCGTCCACCGGCCAGTTGCCGTGGGTCAGCGCGGTGGCCTTGCCCTTGCTGTCGATGCGGTACAGGTGCTGGAAGCCGGTGCGCTCGGACGACCACAGTACGCTGCCGTCTTCAAGGAAGCGCAGGCTGTTGTGCAGCGGCACCCAGGTCGGGCTGGTTTCGTGGGCGAGTACGCGCTGGCGGTTGGAGTCGAGTGCCACTTCCACCAGGTCCAGCTGCTTCTGGTCGCGCGACTGGCGCTGGAAGCTCAGGTGCTGCGCATCGCGCCAATCGACGCGGGCCAGGTAGATGTCCTGTTCCTTGCCCAGGTCGATCCAGCGCGGCTGCGCCTCGGCGGCCGGTGCGATCACGCCCAGCTGCACGCGCACGTTGGCGTCACCGGCGGCCGGGTAACGCTGTTCGATCACATCGGTGCGGTCGGCGTAGACCTCGTAGCGCTTCTGCACCGGCACCGGTGCCTCGTCGATACGGGCAAAGGCAATCGCCGAATCATCCGGTGCCCACCAGTAACCGGTGTGGCGGTCCATCTCTTCATCGGCGACGAACTCGGCCACGCCGTTGCCGATGGTGGTGCTGCCGTCGCGGGTCAGCTGCAGCTGCTTTCCACTGGCCAGGTCGATCACCCACAGGTTGCGGCCGCGGATGAAACTGACGAAACCGCCCTTGGGCGACAGCTTGGCGTCGGTGGCGAAGCCTTCACCGTGGGTCAGCTGGCGCACGGCCGCCGCCCCCTGCTGCTTCAGGTCGTACAGGTAGAGTTCGCCGCCCAACGGGAACAGCAGGCGCTGTGCGTCCGGCGACCACTGGTAATCGACGATGCCGGTCATCGCGGCGATGCGCTGGCGCTCGCGGCGCGCCTTTTCCTCATCGCTGAGGGTCTCGGTGCCGGGCAGCACCACCTTGGAATCAACCAGCAACCGGGTCTGGCCACTGCCGATGTCGTAGGTCCACAGGTCCAGCTGGTTGCGATCGCTGTCCTTGCCGCGCAGGAAACTGACCTGCGAACCGTCCGGCGCCACCTTGGGCTTCATCAGGGTCGGGCCGGACAGCGGCAGCGGGCCGGTGATGGCCTCCAGGGTCAGCTTCTCGGCGTGGGCGGCGGTACTGGTGGCGAGCATGAGGGCAAGCGAAGCGAACAGGTGGCGCATGGAGGATCCCGGCAAACGGCAGGTCCGCCCTGCGGCGGGCGCGGGGCGGTCGTTCCCCCATCCTAACCAAGCCCGTGCAGGAAGGCAGCATGACCTTCTGCCCATGCTGCGGTGCTGGGGTCAGGGCCCTTTGCGTTGCAAAGGGATCCGACCCCGCGGCGGGTCAGCGCTGGCCGAACAGGTGCTTGCGCTCTTCGTCGCTGAGCGGCTTGCCGGCGTTCGGGTTCACCTGCTGGCGCAGCGCATAGGCGCGCTGGGTGGCCGGGCGCGCGGCGATGGCCTCGTGCCAGCGCTTGAGGTTCGGGAACGCGGCGAAGTCCACCGGCAGCTTGTCGTAGGCGCCGATCCACGGGTAGCTGGCCATGTCGGCGATGGTGTACTCGTCGCCGGCCAGGAAGGCGTGCTGGGCCAGGCGCTTGTCCATCACCCCGTGCAGGCGGCGCACCTCGTTGTCGTAGCGCTCGATCGCGTAGGGAATCTTTTCTGGTGCGTACACGTTGAAGTGGCCCATCTGGCCACTCATCGGGCCCAGGCCGGCCATCTGCCAGAACAGCCATTCCAGGGTGGCCACGCGGCCGCGCGGGTCGCTGGGCAGGAAGCGGCCGGTCTTCTCGGCCAGGTACAGCAGGATCGCACCGGACTCGAACACGCTCTGCGGGGCACCGCCATCGGCCGGGGCGTGGTCGACGATGGCCGGCATCTTGTTGTTGGGCGAGATGGCCAGGAACTCTGGCTTGAACTGGTCACCCGAGCCGATGTTGACCGGGTGGATGCGGTACTCCAGGCCGGCTTCCTCCAACAGCAGGGTCACTTTGTGGCCGTTCGGGGTGGGCCAGTAATACAGGTCGATCATGGCGTCGGCTCGGGGTGCGGAAAGGAACCTGAAGTCTAGTGCGTGAGTTGGGTTGGCACCGTCATGGCGGGCCGGTAACCTCGCCTCTCCCCCGAAACGCAGCATCCCCCGCATGAGTGCAAACCGCCCGCCGCTCTCCCCGTTGTCCACGCTGATCTTCGCCTCGCGCTGGCTGCAGCTGCCGCTGTACCTGGGCCTGATCGTGGCGCAGTGCGTCTACGTGTTCCTGTTCGGCAAGGAACTGTGGCACCTGATCTCGCATTCCGCCTCGATGGGCGAGCAGCAGATCATGCTGATCGTGCTGGGCCTGATCGACGTGGTGATGATCTCCAACCTGCTGGTCATGGTGATCGTCGGCGGCTACGAGACCTTCGTCTCGCGCCTGCGCCTGGAAGGCCACCCGGACCAGCCGGAATGGCTGAGCCACGTCAATGCCAGCGTGCTGAAGGTGAAGCTGGCGATGGCGATCATCGGCATCTCCTCGATCCACCTGCTGAAGACCTTCATCGCCAGCGGTGCGCTGGGCGGTATCCCGCTGTGCACGCCGGAGCAGATGAGCGTGGCCGCCGCCAACATCGGTGTCGCCCGCTGCTCGATGCTGACCCAGGAAGGCGTGCTGTGGCAGACCATCATCCACTGCGTGTTCATCCTGTCGGCGATCGGCATCGCCTGGACCGACAAGCTGATGTCCAACGGCCACAGCAAGTCGCACGACAAGGCACACGACCACTGAGGTCGCCGCCGGCCACGACATGATCGCCGCGGCCCCACCCGGCCACCACCCCTTGTGCGGGGCGGTGGCCGGGATGCTAGATTGCATCCTCGCCGTTGCCGGCGGTGGCGTCGGGAAACGCCACCCTGCCGCGCCTGGACCACGGGTCCCGGCCATGCATATCAATGATTTACGTCACGTCGTCTTCTAAAGGGGAGCAGGATGTCGCACGTCTCAACGATCACCGCCGCGCGCCGGTGGCTGCCGGTTGCCTTGGCACTGGCGCTGGCCGCCTGCTCGGGCAAGGAAGAATCCGCAGCACCGGCTCCGGCCGCCGCCCCCACCGCCGCTGCACCGGCCGCACCGGTGGTCGCCGCCAAGGTGCAGTCGATGGGCACCGAGCAGCTGCGTGAGTCGGCCAGCCAGGCCCTGCGCGAGAACCGCATGTACGCGCCGGCCGGCGACAACGCCATCGAGTACTACCTCGCCCTGCGCGACAAGACCCCGGACGACGCCTCGGTGAAGAGCGCGCTGACCGACCTGCTGCCGTACACCCTGATCGCCGCCGAGCAGCACCTGGGGCGCGAGGACTACACCGAAGCGCAGCGGCTGGTGGCGCTGATCGAGAAGGTGGATGCATCCGCGCCGGCCCTGCCGCGCCTGAAGGACGGCCTGGCCAAGGGCGTGCAGAACGCGGCCAAGCGCACCGAGGCCGAAGCCGAGAAGGCCAAGAAGGACGCCGAGGACCGCAGCAAGCAGCAGACCGAACAGCAGCGCCTGGCCGAGCAGCGTGCCAAGGAAGCCGACGCGGCCAAGCAGATCGCTGCGCAGCAGGATGCCGCCCGCCGCGACAACGAGCGCCAGGAAGCCGAGCGCCAGGCCGCCGCGCGCCGCGAAGCCGAGCTGAAGCAGCAGCAGGCCGCCGCCCAGCAGGCCAGTGCCGCACGCCAGGCCGCGGCTCCAGCGGCCGCTGCGGCGCCGAACCTGCGCCCGGTCAGCACCCCGGCGCCGCGCTATCCGTCCGAGGCACTGCGTGCAGGCACCTCCGGCGAAGTGCTGGTGGAAATCACCGTCGGCACCGACGGCTCAGTGACCAACGCCCGCGTATTGCGCGCAACACCGTCGCGCGTCTTCGATCGCGAAGCCATGAACGCGGTCAAGCGCTGGCGCTTCGAGCCGGTCAGCGCACCGGTCACCACCCGCCGTACCCTGGTATTCGCCCCGGGCGGCACCTGACCGCAAAAAGGGGACGGAGGGGATTAAGTCGTTTCCGCCCCCGCAATGAGGACACGGCCCGGCATGTCCGGGCCGTGTTCGTTTCAGGAGAGGCTGTCGATCAGGCGTTGCAGTGCCGGATCGCGCGCGGCCAGCACCTGGAACAGGCCCAGCGCATGCAGGCCCGGCAGCAGCCCACGCAGATCTGCTTCGGCGGTGACGCGGGTGGCGTCATCGCTGGCGGGGTCCTGCCAGTCACGGACGCTGGCGAGGAAGGCGCCGACGCTGCCCTTGCGCACGGTGAGGCCGTTTACCTGCACCTCGTTCTGATGGTCGGGAAGAATGTCCTGCGGCTGCATGGTGATGCTCCTGTGGGATCGGGAGCCCAGTGTGACGCCCAGTCATCGGCAGTTCTGCCGTATAACTGCCATTGGATATGGCAGATCAGACATCACCTGTGCTGATTGACCCCGCTTTGGCGAACGCTGAAGGCGGTCCTCTCGTCATGGCCTCCCAGCTGCGGGTGCCGGGACGGCGCCGCACCGCGCGCCACCAGCACGTGCGCGGCCAGTTGCTGGGTGCCCACCACGGCCTGCTGCGGATCGAGGCCGGCGACCTGCACTGGCTGCTGCCGGCGGGGCATGTTGCCTGGATACCGCCCTTGCTGCCCCACGCCCTGATAGGGGCAGACGCATTCGATGGCTGGAGCCTGTACGTCCGCGCCGATACCGGCCTGGATCTGCCCCCGCTGCCCCGTATTTTCCAACCCGATGCGCTGTTGCAGGCGGCGGTGACGCGCGCACTGCGCTGGCCCCATCAGGCACTGGACGCTGCGCAGGCACGCCTGGCCGGCGTCATCGCCGATGAGATCCGTGCCAGCACTCCCTTGCCATTTGCCCTGCCACAGCCGCGGGATCGCCGGTTGCGGCGGATCGCGGCGGCGCTGGCGCGTTCGCCGGACGACCTGCGCAGCGTCGAAGCGTGGGCAGCCGCCAGCGGACTGTCCAGCCGCAGCCTCGCCCGCCGTTGGCAGGCCGAAACAGGCATGACCTTGAGCCAGTGGCGGCAGCGCCTGCGCGTGCTGCTGTCACTGCCACGCCTGCTGGCAGGCGAACGGGTGATCAGCGTCGCCCTGTCGATGGGCTACGACACGCCCAGTTCCTTCATCAACGTGTTCAAGCGCGAGATGGGGGTAACGCCTGCGCGGTACAGCGAAGGCTGACGTATTTGACACTCCCGCCGCAATTCCTCGCGACCTAAGCTGGTTGTCATTTCAAAAGGAAAACAAATGAAGTACGACGACGCCAGCTGGCATTCCGACGGTGATTTTCCTGCCGAGCTTCCGCCCGAGGCCGGTGCAACGCATATCGGTATGTACGTGGCATGGCTCCTACTGCGGGGTATGGCAGGCGAAGAACTGGCCGACGACATGCAGGAGGAGCTGAGATCCTTGACTCGGCGTGCTATGACACCCGGTCAGTTCCTGCTGGTGTGTGATGGCAAGTTCCTTGACGAAATGATCAACGATGAGGCGAACGCATTCACGCTGGAGTACTACCAAGCGGATGACTGCCTGTATCCCGATGACTACATCGAATTGCTCGCAGACGATCTTCCTTCGCTGTACCACGTCGCCGATACCTGGGAAAACTTCGACCGACTGGCACCGGTGATCGCCCAGCGCTTCGCCGCTTGGCAGGCAACACAAACCTGAAAACAACGAGGCCCGGAATGACCGGGCCTCGTTTCATTTCCGCCGGGCATGGCCCGGCGCTACCCGTGGCGGTCAGCCGGAGATGGCCAGGCGCTCGTTGTGGTAGCGGCGCACGGCGGCGAACCACAGCACGGCGGCCAGGCCGAGGCTGGCGCCGAGGTAGATCGCCCAGACCGTCGGGGTGATGGTCTCGTGGCGGATCACCTTCAGCAGCATCTGGTTCTGCGACAGGAACGGCACGGCGTACTGCCACATCTCGCTCTTCAGCGGGTAGGCCACCAGTGCATAGCCAGGCAGCATCGGCAGCAGCATCAGCCAGGTCATGTGGCTCTGCGCTTCCTTCATGCTCTTGGCCGCGGCCGACAGGAAGGTCAGCAGCGAGGTGCCGATCAGCAGCATCGGCAGCATCACCAGCAACATCTGCAGCATCGAGCCGACGTTCATGTTGAACTGGCGGCCGATGTTGCCGGGTGCGATCTGCGCGCTCACCTTGAACGCGACCAGGGTCAGCAGCAGCGACACGAAACCGACCACGCAGGCGGCGGCGATCTTGCCGCTGACGATCGCGCTGCGCGAGCCCGGCGTGGCCAGCAGGGGTTCCAGCGACTGCCGCTCGCGCTCGCCGGCGGTGGCGTCCATCACCAGGTAGGCACCCCCGATGAACGAGGTCAGCGTCAGCAGTACCGGCAGCAGCATCGACAGGATCATGCCGCGCTTGGCTTCGGCACTGGCCAGGTCCTGGCGTGCCACGTCCAGCGGGCGTGCCACCTGTGCATCGATGCCGCGTGCCATCAGGCGCAAGGCACCGACCTGGCCGTTGTAGGTGGCCAGCGCCGCCTCCAGGCGTGCACTGGGTACCTCGGCCGCGCGACGCGTGCTGTCCTTGATCACCTCCACCAGCGCCGGCTTGCCCTCGGCCCAGTCCTTGCCGAAGTCCCCGCTGATGCGCAGCGCCACATCGATATCCTGGCTGCGGATGGCCTCGGCCAGGTCCTTCGGCGCCGGTGCAGCATTGAGGCCCTGTGCGGCGAGGAAGCGCACCAGGTTCGGCGCGTTCTCCGCGCCGATCGTCGGGATCTGCAACGGCTCCTCGATCTGGGTGCGCACCCGGCTCTCGGCCAGCTTGCCCATGCCCAGCAGCAGCACCGGGTACAGCAGCGGCCCGAACAGCAGGGTCAGCAGCAGCGTGCGGCGGTCACGCGACAGGTCGCGCAGTTCCTTGCGCATCACCGTCATCAGGGTCGACATCATGCTCATGCGTGCAGGCCCTCTTCGCTACCGATCAGTTTCACGAACGCGTCCTCAAGGTTGGCTTCACCGGCTTGCGCACGCAGTTCGTCGGCGCTGCCGGCGGCCATCACCGTGCCCTTGGCGATGATCACGATGTGGTCACACAACGCGCCCACCTCCTGCATGATGTGGCTGGACAGGATCACGCAGCGACCCTCTTCGCGCAGGCCCAGCAGGAAGCGGCGCAGCGCGCGCGTGGTCATCACGTCCAGGCCGTTGGTCGGTTCATCAAGGATGACGTTGCGCGGGTCGTGCACCAGCGCGCGGGCGATCGCGGTCTTGGTGCGCTGGCCCTGCGAGAAGCCGTCGGTCTGCCTGTCGAGGATGTCGCCCATGTCCAGCGCGTGCGACAGCACCTCGATGCGTTCGCGGATGCACTCGGCCGACAGGCCATGCAGCTCGCCGAAGTAGGCGATGTTCTCGCGCGCGGTCAGGCGCTTGTAGACGCCGCGCGCATCGGGCAGTACGCCCAGGTGGCGACGTACCTCCACCGGATTGCCGGCGGCGTCGATGCCATCGACGCTGATGCTGCCCTGGTCAGGGGTCATCAGCGTGTAGAGCATGCGCATGGTGGTGGTCTTGCCAGCGCCATTGGGGCCGAGCAGGCCGGTGATCTGCCCATCCCCGGCGCGGAAGCCGACGTTGGCGACGGCCTGGATGCGGCCCGTGCGGGTATCGAAGGCCTTGTGCAGGTTGTCGGCGACGATCATGGTTCCCATCCGTTGAACGAGGTGAACGCCGGCACGTAGCTCAGCGTGTCCAGGCAGCCAGCATCCAGCGCCTTGGCATCGGTCTTGTCGATGAACTGGCCGAGCAGCCGCGGCATGCAGCCGGCGGTCAACGTGCCATGGCCCTGGCCACGGGCGACCAGCGCACGGCCATTGGGCAGGCCCTTGAGCACCTGTGCGGCGTAGCGCGGGGGGGTCACCGGGTCCAGCTCACCGGACAACAGCAGTGCCGGCACGTCGCTGCGCAGCGGCACGGCATCGGTTGCCGGCGCCGGACGGTGCGGCCACACCGGGCAGGCGGCGAAGAAGGCGCTGGCCACTTCGTTGCCGAACAGCCGCTCGGGGTCCTCGGCCGGCGCTTGGTAGCGCGGCGCATCCTCGCTGCAGATCACCGACCACTGCATGCCGCGGTTGATCTGGAAATCCATGCTGCGGTTCGCGCCGCGCGCCAGCGATGCCAACGGGGCATAACGACCGTGCGCGGCTTCATCCAGCACCAGTGGCAGCAGTGAGGAATACTGCGGCACGTAGGAGAAGGCGAAGGCCAGGCCGACCACGCTGTCCGGCGTCAGGACATCCTGCCGCGGTGCGTTGGTACCCGGGTCGCGATACTCGACCGAGACCGGTGCACGGCGCAGGGTGTCGACCACGCTGCGCAGCTGCGCGCGGGTGTCGGTCGGGAAACGCTTGCTGCACGCGGCATCCTTGCGGCACTGCGCCGACTGCAGGGCGATCGCATCCTCGAAGGTGGTCGCGAAGTCGCCACCGACCACCAGCTCGTTCGGTACCACGCCATCGATGACGATGCTGCGGGTGTGCTGCGGATAGGCCCCGGCATAGCGCTGGGCCACGCGGGTACCGTAGGAGCCGCCAACCAGGTTGAGCTGGTCCACACCGAGCGCCGCACGCACCGCGTCCAGATCGGCGATCGCCTCGGTGGTGGTGTAGAAGCGTGCGTCGGCACGCCCCTGCAGCGATGCGGCGCAGCGCTGGGCGTAGTCGCGCAGCGATGCCTCGGAAGGCGCGGCATCCTCGTCCATCTGCAGCGACTTGCCATCTGCGCCCAGGCAGCTGAGCGGGTTGGAGCCGCCGGTGCCGCGCTGGTCGATCAGGAACACGTCGCGCTGCTTGCGCACCTGGCGCAGTGCGGTATCGACGATGACCGCCACCTCGCTGGCCGCCTGGCCGGGGCCGCCGGCCAGGAAGAACACCGGGTCGGGCTGGCTGGCGCCGCTGCTGCCCGATTCCAGCCAGGCGATGCGCAGGCCGATCCGGCGGCCATCGGGCTGGGCCCGGTTCTCCGGCACCTGCAGGGTGGCGCACTGCGCCTCCACGTTGGCGCTGGCGCCTTCGGTGGACAACGTGCAGGGCTGGAAGTCGATCGTGCCGAAGCGGCGGCTGGGTGCATCGCTGGCGCTTCCGGCGGTGGCCGGCGGCGGTTGGCTGCACCCGGCAAGCATCAGGCTGGCCAGCATCCCGGCCAGCGCGAGGTGGTGTCTTTGCATCGTGCTCGTTTCCCCTGGAGGACGTTCCTGTCGACCACGACGGGCTGCCGTGGAAGATGTGACCCAACTTACACGGGCAGCGCGCCGACGGCGATGGGCAATGACGAATCCGCCGCCGACGGCGCGCAGACCTGGCAGTCCCGCGCTCGGCCTTGGCCCGTGCAGGGCGGCATCGGCGGCGGCCCGCAGCACCCCAAGGGCCAGTGTTCCGGCCCGACGGCGATGCGGGGTCTGAAAACGGCGAGCACGGCGACCGGCGCATGCGCACAATCCGCGGACAACCCAAGGAGACGCCCATGCACGCGTGGTACCTCGGCGGCATCGACCACCGCCCTTTCCTGCACCTGTTCGAGATGAGCGACAGCGCGCTCGCCGCGCTCGGCATCCAGCGTCGCTGGGCCGGCGCCAACGGCGGACATCCCTGCCGGATCAGCCTGAGCGATCCCGCGCCTGGCAGCGAGCTGCTCCTGCTGTCCCACGTCCACCTGCCGCTGCATTCGCCGTACCGCGCCGCCGGCCCGATCTTCGTACAGCGCGGCGTGACCCGTTGCGTCCTGCCGCCGGGCGAGGTGCCCCCGTATGTGCAGCGCCGGATGATCTCGATGCGTGCCTATGACCACGCCGCGCTGATGTGCGGTGCCCAGGTCTGCGCGGGCACCGAGGTGGCCGACCACCTGGATGCACTGTTTGCCGACCCGTCGGTGGCGTTCGTGCAGCTGCACAACGCGGCGCATGGCTGTTTCTCGTGCCAGGCAGATCGGGTGGGTACCGGGACTGCGTCGCGTGATCTCCATGACGTGATCGATGCCACGCCGGTCACGTGACGTCCAGCGCATCCGTTCAGCCCTGCGTGAAGCCTGCGGGAAGGGCTTCACATGCGCAGTCACGGATCGGCACTGCGATGGTTCCGTCGCCTGCAGTGCGACTCGATACTCGCCGTGGTGCCGCCGAAAGTCCGCCGCGCAGCGCAGCTCCTGCGGTCACCGTTCCCTTTCGACGACCACAAGGATGCGCCATGTCATTCCGATCCACACCGCTGTTGCTGGCCACCTCGTTCGCCGCTGCGGGCCTGTGCCTGGCCGGCAACGCGTTCGCCCACGGCACGATGACCACGCCGGTCAGCCGCGTCTATGCCTGCTTCCAGGGCAATCCCGAGAACCCGACCAACCCGGCCTGTGCCGCTGCAAAAGCGATTGGCGGTTCGCAGGCGTTCTACGACTGGAACGGCATCAACCAGGCCAACGCCAACGGCAACCATCAGGCCGTGGTGCCCGACGGGAAGCTGTGCAGCGGCAACAACCCGACCTTCCGCGGCCTGGACGTGAACCGCAGTGACTGGCAGACCACGCCGATCCAGGCCGATGCCAATGGAAAGTTCACTTTCGTGTTCAAGGCGACCGCACCACACGCCACGCGCGACTGGCGCTTCTTCGTCACCCGCGAAGGCTGGCAGCCGGGCAGCCCGCTGCGCTGGGCCGACCTGCAGGAGTTCTGCACGCTGGGCAATACGCCGCTGTCGGCCGACGGCACCTACAAGCTTCAGTGCACGTTGCCGCAGCGCACCGGCCAGCATGTGATCTACAACACCTGGCAGCGCTCGGATTCGACCGAGGCGTTCTATACCTGCATGGACGTGCGCTTCCAGGGCGGCGGAGGGACCGCACCGGCACCGCAATGGCAGGACGCCGGCCCGGTCACCGCACGCAGTGAGCTGCCGGTTGGCACGACGCTGGCGCTGCGCGTGTTCAACGCCAACGGCAATGACGTCGAACGTGTGGAGGCCACCCTGGCCAGCGGCCAGACCGCACCCGCGCAGTGGCCGTTGGTGCTCGCCCGCAAGGTCAATGCCAGTGCCCAGCACGCGCGCGTGGGCGTGCTTGCCAATGGCGTGATCACGCCGACCGCCTCGGCCACCGACAACCGCGTGTACCTGAAGGACGGCAACCGCTTCCAGCTCGATACCCAGGTGCCCGACCCGGGTACACCGTCACCGGGCGGTGATTTCGACCACGTGTACCCGGCGGGCATCGGCAGCTATGTGCCGGGCCAGACCGTGGTGAAGGGCAGCGACGGCAAGCTGTACGCCTGCCGCCCGTTCCCGGAAGGTGCATGGTGCAACGTCAACGCCGAGGCGTACCGGCCGGGTGTGGGTGCGGCCTGGCGCGATGCGTGGATTGCATACTGAGACCGGGTACAGGGAACGGTGGCAGAGCGCCGTTCCCTGCATAGCGTGAGACGCACCAGCGCGTGAGTGTGAAGCCGTTCCCATGTGCAACCACGCGATGCTTTTTTCAACGTAATCCGATGGATGCGGGCGGGCGGGATGCCGAGACTTCGCGGGGTTTCACCACCCACAGGAGATCTCCATGCATCTGTCACACCGGACTGTCATCGCGCTGTCTGTGATCGCAGGCATTGCCACCTCTGGCAGCGCGTTCGCCCACGGCACCCTGTCCACACCCGCCAGCCGTGTCTATGCCTGTTACCAGGGCAATCCCGAAAATCCGACCAACCCCGCCTGCGCTGCCGCCAAGGCCATCGGTGGTGCGCAACCGTTCTATGACTGGGCCGGGATCAACCAGGCCGAGGCCAATGGCAATCACCAGGCCGTCGTGCCCGATGGCGAGTTGTGCAGCGGCGGCAACCGCAAGTACCGCGGCCTGGATCTGAACCGCAGTGACTGGCAGACCTCGCCGATCCGTGCCGACGCCCGTGGCCGCTACACGTTCGAGTTCAAGGCGCCGGCCCCGCATGCCACCCGCGAGTGGAAGTTCTATGTCACCCGCGATGGCTGGCAACCGGGCAGCCCGCTGCGCTGGGCCGACCTGCAGGAATTCTGCACGCTGGGCAACGTGCCGGTCTCCGGCGACGTCTACAAGCTGGACTGCCCGCTACCCAAGCGCAGCGGCCAGCACATCATCTACAACACCTGGCAGCGCTCGGATTCGGGCGAGGCGTTCTATACCTGCGCAGACGTGCGCTTCGAGGGGGGCGGTGGTGTGACCCCGCCGCCGCAGTGGCAGGACGCGGGTCCGGTCACTGCCCGTGGTGCGCTGGACGTGGGCACCGTCCTGACCCTGCGGGTCTTCAACGCCCAGGGCAACGATCTGGAAAGCCCGCAGATCACCCTTGCCGCCGGCCAGACCGCTGCGAACCAGTGGCCGCTGGCACTGGCCCACAAGGTCAATGGCACTGCGCAGCAGGCGCGCGTGGGGGTGATGAAGAACGGCGTGATCACGCCCGTCGCCTCGGCTACCGGGAACCGCGTCTATCTGAAGCCAGGCCACCTGTTCCAGCTCGATACCCGCGTGCCGGATCCGGTCGATCCGATCGATCCGCCGCCGGCTGACGACTACGACTTCGTATACCCCGCGGGTATCGGCAGCTACACGCCGGGCCAGACCGTGGTGAAGGGCACCGACGGCAAGCTGTATGCCTGCCGCCCGTTCCCGGAAGGCGCCTGGTGCAACATCAATGCAGAGGCCTACCGCCCGGGTACCGGCTCTGCCTGGCGTGATGCCTGGATCGAGTACTGAAGGCAGGGCACCGGGGGCGGCGTGGGGTCGCCTCCGGTTTCCAGGGTTGCCGGCCAGCGGCCGGCACTACCGGGGTTCGTGGGGTTGCCGGCCAGCGGCCGGCACCAGCCGGACCTATTTGCTGCTGAAGGACTAAATAACAACGGAAAACTTATTTAAAGCATATAAATCAATTACTTATGCTTGAAATAAGACTTTCGACTTATGTGAGCCTTGTCAATTGATCCTCGAGACTCGCACTGCCTTTAGAGCCTTGCAGATCAGATCAGACACCTCAGCTGGAGAGACACCCAGCGCAGATGCCATTTGGCAGAATTCGAGAACGTCTAGACGACGTGATCCAGACTCTATTGAAGAAATGCGCTGTTGGGGCCACCCCAGATGGGCAGCAAGCTGAGTCTGACTGATGCCCAAGATCTCCCGATGCTCCCGAAGCTTTCCGACCAAACGGAGGTACGGGTTCTGATAGATCGTCTTCGTAGCCATCCGGTCCGCCTCAAGGAGCGGATGGAAATCTATGACCGGGGCACGGCATACATGAAAATCATGTAGACGACATCGTGCCGCCTTGGTAGCATCCGGACTGGTTAATTTGCCGGGGATCGAGTGATCTATGGCCGTAGCCAACAGACCCTCCTTCCTTCGTGGCCCGAGCTCGACTCACTTGTCGTATCGCTTGGTCCTTTCTACACCTGCGCCTGGTGTGCGCTTGAACGCTCCACTTCCGTTAGCGCGCCCGTTTCCTCAGACCCTGCTGTCGCCCAGCAACTCCTGCAATTCCTAAAAAGCGCAGGTGTTGTGACCGGTTCCAGTTCAGGCAACGGAGCCGTTAAGCGCTCTCTCTACGAACCGGTCAGTTGGTCCTACGTCGATGACCTGATTCTTCCTGATGACCTTGATGCAGCGCTCAAGGGGATGCTTGATGCTTGGCGCCCGACGCTTGATAAACACGCAAGACTTTGGATCTGGCGCCAGCTAGCGGATCGAGAGGCAAGCGCCTATCTCACATCATTGCTGCGCCGTCACCGTATCGGAGTGCACCGCGTAGATGAAATCCTGAGAAGTCAGGATGAGGAGTGGACTCGTCTGAGCCTGGGGCGGAAACGATACGTGCTCTGGTCATCTGTAAGGGGAGCAGCGAGCCAGTTCCTTAGTAGCGGTGGCAACGAGGACGCCGCACTAGAAGTGCTTTCCCGAGAGATGCGAAGGAGGACGCGCTGGCTGGTAGTAAAGGCGGCCGCGGGTGAACTTCGAAGAACCGACTATTGCTTCCTTCCTGACACAGGTTGGCGACGACCACTGATGATCGATGTAGCGCTGGAAAGCATACTGAAGATAGGCGATGACTACTGGCTTGCAGCTCCATCCTTGGGCGAAATCTAGTCAAAACAGAGGCCCTCGATTACCCACTTCCCTGGCTCAGCTGAACCAAGAATCACGAGACTTGATAGATGCGTCCAATCATTCTTGCACTGGACCTTGAGGGAACACTTATCTCCAATGCCGTCAGTCAAATACCCCGACCCGGCCTGATGGAGTTCCTAAACTATGCCAGCAGCACCTTCAATCGGATCGTCATGTTCACCTCTGTACCCCAAAAGGTTGTTGCAGAGATTACATCCCTCTTGGTGCTGGAGGGACGCGCTCCCGAATGGTCTCAACATCTCCCATACATCGAATGGGACGGTCCGACGAAGGACCTTCGATTCGTTTCGGCAGAACTTGGCGAGGCACTGTTGCTGGATGATCACGGGGCCTACGTGCATCCCGGCCAACACTTCCTCTGGATTGAAGCCCCTCTCTTCGCTGCACCATATTCTGATGGAGACGAGGGGCTGCAGCTGGTGATCCAGCGTCTTGAGGAGCGCCTCAATCCAGGCAGCACAAAGCCCAAGGCGCGGCCTTAGTGGATGGAGTGTGCCGTGGATGCAATCTTCGGACGCCGCAGTGAGACACCGCCAGCCCCCAATACTCGAGGATTCTGTGCACAGAACTAGCTTGTCTCATCCGTTGCAGATTGCGGGACTTTCCGTCGGTGCCAACGGAGGAACCATAGGCGTTACCTTTGCCCCCGGTAAGCATCAGAAAGTTGCAATGACGGGCTCGTGGTGTAGAGATCTCGAGCTCGATCTAGCGTCCGTCTCAGCTTGGGGATGTCGCCATCTGCTTTCCTTGATTGAACCGTGGGAGTTCGACGATCTCGGGATAGGGTCGCTACCCGAACGCGCGCGCGCTCATGGCCTGCACTGGCATGGTCTTCCGATTCGTGATGGAGAAGCGCCGGATCCTCAGTTCTTGGACGAGTGGACACGACTAGGCCCCGTCCTCACTGACGATTTGCTCCGCGGTGACAAAGTAGTCGTTCATTGCAAAGGAGGGCTTGGCAGAGCGGGCACCGTGGCTTCGATGCTACTGCTCGAGAGCAGATCATGCCTAAGCGCTGAAGAAGCTATGGCCAGAGTTCGGAGTGCTCGTCCCGGAGCCGTGGAAACGGCGGAGCAAGAGCGCTTCCTTCTTCACTGGGCTTCTCGGATGCTCTAGAACCGTGTGCGCTGAAGCATCCGTTCTGAACTCTTGACACGGCACTAATCACGTCCAGACCTGTGAACCTCCCAGTGCCGGATCAGCTTCGCCCCGGTGCTCATCGGTGAATCTGAGAACCCGCGGGGAGGTCAGCAATCAGAGGTTTGAGGGGATCTCCCCACGGCAGGCGTATAAGTAGGGAAGGATGAGGAGATCTCCACATGAATGATCTAGACGATTGGCTGTCCAGAGCCTCGGCAGCTACAAGGCCAGACGGCCATGATCGGGCCACCGATAGCCTGGTCCGACGCCTGTCCCAGGAAGCTTCCCCTTCGCAATGGGCCGGTAAGCGAGAGTTCCGCCGGGCACTCGCATGCGCGGCGCTCGCGGCGGTGCTTACCTGCGGAGGAGTAGGCTCCGCCTTCTTTGTCACCCAGGCACCCTCGCGCCCGACATGGGTCGCGGCCCCAGCTTCCATGTCCCCATACGCTCTACTGGTGGAACGCTGATGGCAATCGGACCCCTCATGAGGCTGCCGCTGGCAACAATCGCTGGCGCCATCATTGGCGTAGTGTGCGCGCTGGCTATCGGCTGGATCTGGCACTCGCTCAATCCTGGGCACAGCGATCTCCATGAACGCCTTCACGCCGTGGTGCCTCTGGACGACTCGGAGAAGCAGATCCTCCAGGCCAAGGAACAGCTGTTCGCAACAAGGCGAGGTGAGATCGAAGCGCGCCTGCGGATTGCCAACCGCCAGCTGGCGGACGCCATCGCGGCTGACCCCAAATGGAACCCCCAGGTGGAACGTGCAAGTCGTGAGGTGGAGCGGGCTGCGGGCGATCTCCAGCGCATCACGCTCGAGCATGTGTTCGAGATGCGCGAGGGCTTGAAACCCGAGCACCGGCCGGCCTACGACAAGGCACTCCTTGAAGCACTTCGCACCGACTCTCCCTGAGCCCCACAAACGTTGTGACCATCGAGGACGACAACAACTGGGCAGTTGAAGCTGCGGCGGGTGATGCTGAGGCCTTCGCTCGCCTGGTCCGCCGTCACTCGCCAGCAATCAAGCAGATGGTTCGAGGCATGGGTCTGCCCGAAACCGACGTCGATGATGTCGTGCAGGAGACATTCGTTGCCGCTTGGCGAGGCCTGTCAGAGTACGATCCGACGCGCTCGGTACTTCCTTGGCTGATGCGTATTGGAATCAACAAGGTTCGTGATACGCAACGGTTTCGACGCGTCCGCCACTTCCTGTTTCGGGCCAAGCCTTTGGATGATGAGGAAGGACGCGCCCTGCATTCCGAGCAGGCCGGGCCAGAGCAGGTTGCCGGTTCTCAGCTTGAGCTCGCAGAAGTAAGAAGGGTTCTCAACACGATCGACCCGAGCCTGCGTGAAGCTCTGGTTCTGACTGCCTTCGTCGGCCTTTCCCAGGTTGAAGCAGCTTCCGCCCTGGGTATCAGTCTCAAAACGATAGAGGGTCGCGTCCTGAGAGCGCGGGCCAAACTGACAGATGCACTGAGCCGCGGGAAATAAATTTTCGCCGGATTCGAGGGGAAGGCCGCGCAGGCCGCGTAGTGCAGAAAGACGGCCGAGATTGCGGCCCCACTGCACCGGATCCTCATGAAACCATCATTGCTTGCCCTGACGGTGATGCTGGCCCTGACCAGTATCTCTGCGGCCTATGCCTCGGACGCCCCGAACTTCAGCGCGTTGCTCGAGCAGAGCAGGGCCCAATCCCCCTTCCTTCAGGAAAAGGGGTTCGACACAGCTGCCGCTGCGGGCGAAGCCCGCCAAGCGCGAGCGCTACGTAACCCCACCATTGATGCCCTCGCAGAGAATCTCAACGCTCCCCCCAGCAATGGCGCGAGCCAGCGGCAGACGACCTACACCATCAGCCAGCCACTCGAGATCTTTGGCCAACGTGGGGCTCGAATCCAGGCGGGAGAGAAAGGGCTGCAGGCGGCCGAAGCTCGCCAGCACCAGGCGCAAGTCGAATTCGCCGCAGCCTTGGCTGTTGCCTACGCGTCTTCCGAAGCTGGGCTGATACGGCGCGACATTGCTGCCGAAGATGTTGATCGCGCCAGAGGCGACCTGAAGGCAGCTCAGGCGCTGGTTGACGCAGGAAAGGAGGCCAGCCTGCGCGTAGCACAAGCCCAGGCAGGCTTGAGCTCAGCAGAAGCGATTGCCGCCTCAAGAGAGGCAGAGGCGGCTGCAGCTCTCGAGCAACTGTCAGTACTGGCGGGAAGAGCGGAACCCTACTCAGGCACGTCCGAGTCACTCCTGGTGCGCGAGTGGGTTGCGCCCGCAATTGCGAACGTCGATTCGGCATCTGTCCTGTCTGCGAAGGCAGACGTCGACGCGAGCGATGCGGTTCTGCGCACTGAACGCTTCAAGCGGGCACCGGACCTGAACCTCACCGCAGGCCGTCGCAACTTCGCCGCCGGTGGGGACGCATTGGTCGTCGGCGTGTCTCTGAGCATCCCATTGTTTGACCGGAACAGTGGCGGGATCAGCGCGGCTCGAGCACGGAGCGACGCCGCCCGTGCTCGATTGGATGCCGCACGCCTCCAGAGCCAGGCGGACCGTGCGACTGCGCTTGCGCGTGTTGACGCCGCCAAGCGAGGACTGATCGCTGCCTCCAAGGGAGAGGAAGCAGCCACGGAAGCCTACCGAATGGCGCGCTTGGGATACGAGGCCGGTAGAACCCCACTGGTTGAGCTGCTGCTTAGCCGTCGCACGCTGACGGACGCGAGGCTGAGCGTGGTGGATGCACGACTCGCACGCGTTGCCGCCTACGCATCGCTCGCCGTGGCCAGCGGTCAGATTGCCTTTGGAGACATGTAGATGAAGAGAAGTATTCCGGCTGTTAACACCCTGACGATGATCGGCGTGGCTACCTTGGCGCTTGGCGCAGGATTTGGCATTGCACGCTTATCCGCCCCTTCAGAGACGGTGGTCGACCCCGCGAAAGACGAAGCCAGCGCCAGTGCGCCGGCGGAGGCGGCTCAGGAAGTCGCGATTCCCAAGGAGTATGTTGCCGCTGCGGGGATCTCGGTGGAGCCCGTCACTTCCGCTCAGGTAGCGGCGAACATCACCGCATCGGGTTCGGTCGTGGCAATCCCCGGTGGTGAGGCCGTCGTGGTGGCACGTGCGGCCGGTAACGTCACCGATGTCATCCGGCAGGTGGGCGACAAGGTGAAGAAGGGCGAAGTGCTGGCACGCGTAGCCAGCCCTGATGGGGCCCGTATTGCGGCTGACCTTCGTGTGGCCAGCGCCAGCCTCTCCCTCGCCGAAAAGAACGTCAAGCGCGATGAGTCGTTGCTCGCACAGGGCGTGTTGGCACGACAAGAGGCCGAGGCGAGTCGCGCCGCTTATCTCACAGCGCAAGCAGAAGCACAACGCGCTGCCCTGGTGGCACGCACCGCCAATGTGGATGGAGGAGGTAGCGTCAACGTCATCAGCCCTATCGATGGAACCATCAGCAGCTCGCAAGTGACTCTGGGCGCTTTCGTCGAGCCGCAGGCCTCCCTCTATAGGGTCACAGGTTCCAATGGCGCGGAGATTCAGGCCTCCGTTCGTGCGGGTGACACCGGTCGGATCAAGGCCGGCGACAGCGCGTCCATTACCCGCTCCGACGGAAGCGTCACCTCAGGCAAGGTCCGTTCAGTTGCTGCCGCCGTAGGTGGGCTGACAAGGGCTGCCACAGTCGTAATCACCCCGAGCGCAGAGGCGAACGGATTGGTTGTGGGTGACGGTGTGCAGGTCCGGCTGGTCACCGCTTCCGGATCGGGTGAGGGGCTGTCTGTCTCGGAAGAGGCGGTCCAGAACATCGACGGAAAAGACGTCCTCTTCGTCAGAACCAGTAAGGGGTTCACTGCACAGCCGGTCTTCATTGGCCTCCGTAGCGGTGGTATGGCGCAGATCCTTTCTGGCGTCACTGCGGGAACCCCGGTTGCTACCCGTAATGCGTTTCTGGTGAAGGCCGAGATGAAAAAGTCGGGCGGAGACGAGTAATGATCGAGCAAGTACTTACGGGTGCCGTACGGCACCGCTGGCTGGTTCTGTTCATCACACTGGTGATTGCGGTGATCGGCGGGTGGCAACTGAACCTGCTACCGATCGACGTGACTCCGGATATCACGAACAAGCAGGTCCAGATCAACACCGTCATCCCGACGCTGAGTCCAGTGGAGGTCGAGAAGCGCGTTACCTACCCGATCGAGACCGCGATGGCAGGACTTCGGGGCGTCGCGAACACCCGGTCGTTCTCGCGCAACGGCTTCAGCCAGGTCACGGTGATCTTCGATGAGAGCGCAGACCTCTACTTCATGCGCCAACAGGTCACCGAGCGACTGACTCAGGCTCGGCCCCAGTTGCCGGAGGGTGCCGAACCGCTGATGGGCCCGGTTTCGACCGGGTTGGGCGAAGTATTCCACTACAGCGTTGAATTCACCCACCCAGATGGCAAAGATGCCCCGCGAAATGATGGTAAGCCTGGCTGGCAAAGCGACGGTTCGTTCCTGACTGATCAGGGGGAACGGCTGACGGACAACATGGCACGTCTGGCCTACTTGCGCACAGTCCAGGACTGGATTGTGCGGCCTCAGCTGCGCACGACGCCGGGCGTAGCAGACGTCGACAGCCTCGGCGGCTACGTCAAGGAGTATGTCGTTGAGCCCAATGCGAGCAAGCTCGCAGAGTACGGGTTCTCCTATACCGACCTAGCCGACGCGTTGCAGGATGCCAACCTGTCGGTCGGAGCAGACTACATCCAGAGGTCGGGCGAGTCCTATCTGGTGCGCGCAGACGCCCGCATCCGCTCCGTGGACGAGATTGCCCGTGCCGTTGTGGGCGATCGCAACGGAGTTCCCGTAACAGTGGGAGACGTCGCACGTGTGGTCGTTGACGGTGAGCTCCGCCGCGGTGCCGCCAGCCGCAATGGCTACGAGACCGTCGTTGGCAGCGCACTCATGCTGGTTGGCGCCAACAGCCGAACTGTGGCGGCCGCAGTGGGTGACAAGCTGCAGGAGATCGGCAAGACCATGCCGCCGGGCGTGAGGATTGTTCCCACGCTGGACCGATCCCAGCTGGTTGTCGCAACGATCAAGACCGTCGCCAAGAACCTGGCCGAAGGCGCTCTTCTAGTCGTGGTCATCCTATTTGCATTGCTCGGAAACTGGCGAGCTGCTGTCATTGCTGCATTGGTGATTCCGTTGTCCCTGCTGATCACCGCGATCGGCATGAACAAGCTCGGGATCTCTGGCAACCTGATGAGTCTGGGTGCGCTCGACTTTGGCCTGATCATCGACGGCGCGGTCATCATCGTCGAGAACGCGCTGCGCCGTTTGGCAGAGCGACAGCATGCACTTGGGCGCCCACTCAATCTATCGGAGCGGCTGCATGAAACGATCGCCTCGTCCAAGGAGATGGTCCGCCCGACCGTGTATGGGCAGGCGGTCATCTTCCTGGTCTTCGTGCCATGCCTGACCTTCCAGGGCGTCGAGGGAAAGATGTTCTCCCCGATGGTAATTACCCTGATGCTGGCGCTGGCCTCTGCATTCGTGCTCTCCCTCACTTTCGTTCCGGCGATGGTGGCGGTCATGCTCAAGGGCCACATTTCCGAGAAAGAAGTACGGGTAGTCGCTGCCACCAAGAGCCGCTATCAGCCGATGCTTCGCAGCGCAATCCGCCAACCCATGCCCTACCTGGCCGGTGGTCTTGGCGTCCTGGTGGCCGGCGTTGTGGCCTTTGGCTTTGTGGGTCGGGAGTTCATGCCCACATTGGATGAGCAGAATCTCAACCTGTCCTCCGTTCGCATCCCGTCCACATCGATCGAGCAGTCCGTCGCCATCGACCTTCCTCTTGAGAAGGCACTGATGACGTTGCCGGAGGTACAGACGGTGTACTCCAAGGCCGGTACCGCAAGCCTGGCCGCAGATCCCATGCCGCCCAACGCGTCCGACAACTACGTGATCCTCAAGCCCAAGGACCAATGGCCGGATGGAGTGAAGACCAAAGAGCAGGTGATCGAGAGGATTCGAGAGAAGACAGCCTTTCTTGTTGGTAACAACTATGACGCCACCCAGCCCATCGAGATGCGCTTCAATGAGCTGATCGGCGGCGTTCGTAGCGACGTTGCAGTCAAGATCTATGGCGAAGACCTGACGGCGCTTGCCGGCAGCGCTGACAAGATTGCGAGCGTCCTCAAGAAGATTCCGGGCGCATCGGATGTCCGTGTGGCGCAAACGGGAGGCTTCCCGACCTTTGACATGGCATTCGACCGGGCCGCGATCGCCCGTTACGGACTGACCGTCAAGGAAGTGGCCGACACAGTGTCTGCTGCGCTGGCAGGTCGCATGGCGGGCCAGATCTTCGAAGGTGATCGGCGCTTCGACGTAGTGGTTCGTCTGCCCCGTGTGGACCGCAGCGATCTCGATGTACTGGGAGCCGTTCCGGTCATGCTGCCGCCAGGCAGTCAGGAAGGCCGTCAGTCTGTTCCGCTTCGTGAATTGGTCAGCTTCCGCTTCACGCAGGGTCTGAACGAAGTCAGCCGCGACAATGGCAAACGTCGAATCTATGTGGAAGCGAATGTGGTCGGGCGTGACCTGGGTAGCTTCGTTGACGACGCCAAGGCGGCTATTGGCCAGCAGGTGCAGTTGCCCACCGGTTCCTGGATCGAATGGGGCGGGCAGTTCCAAAATCTGCAGGCAGCAACGAAGCGACTGGCGATCATTGTGCCTCTCTGCTTCATCCTCATTGCGGCCGTCCTCTACATGGCGATTGGCAACGGTTTGCTGACAGGTACGGTACTGACTGCAGTGCCACTTGCTCTGGCCGGTGGATTCTTCGCATTGGCGTTGAGAGGAATCCCCTTCTCGATCTCAGCCGCTGTGGGCTTCATCGCGGTATCTGGTGTCGCGGTGCTCAACGGCCTGGTTCTGATCTCCGCGATCAAGAAACGCCTGCACGAGGGGCTTCCGCCAGATGAGGCGGTCGAACTGGGTGCAATGGAGCGCGTCAGACCGGTTCTTATGACCGCGCTGGTTGCCTCCCTGGGCTTCGTCCCGATGGCGATTGCAACGGGTACGGGCGCCGAAGTGCAGAAGCCACTGGCTACAGTGGTTATCGGGGGTCTTGCCACGGCAACCGTACTGACGCTGTTCGTGCTGCCTGCGCTGTGCGGGCTGGTACTCCGAAGAACTGCGCGCAGGAAGGCCGCGGGCATTGAAGACCCCCTGCCGGTACCCGAAGTCGATTGAGCACAAGCCCCTTCCACGGCTTCACGTCCTGCCCTACGGATCGGATTACGATCCGCAGGGCAGCGGCGCTTTCCACTGTTCCATCTAGAGGTGAGCCATGATCGAGGTCCTACGCTTTCCAACATTCAGGAACCTGTTCGCTGCGCAGGTTATCGCGCTGATCGGCACGGGCTTGGCTACCGTGGCGCTCTCTCTTTTGGCCTATGACCTGGCGGGGGCTGAGGCGGGCGCTGTGCTAGGTACGGCTCTGGCAATCAAGATGATTGTCTACGTGCTGTTGGCCCCTCTGTCCGGAGCGATCGTCCCGGCAAATCTACGCAAACCGGTGCTTATTGCCCTCGACCTGGTGCGGGCGGGCGCGGCGCTTTGTCTGCCGTTCGTCAACCAGATCTGGCAGGTGTACCTGCTCATTGCCTTGCTGCAGTCGGCCTCGGCGTGCTTCACCCCTCTGTTCCAGTCGACGATCCCGGAAATCCTGAAGGAGGAACGCGACTACACCCGAGCACTGTCCCTGTCGCGCCTGGCCTATGACCTGGAGAGCCTGCTGAGTCCCGCGTTGGCCGCTGCTCTGCTGACGCTGATCAGCTTCCACGGCCTGTTCGCTGGTACGTCCGTAGGCTTCGTGATATCCGCCATGCTGGTGTTCTCAACTGCATTCCCCTTCGTTGCTCCTTCCCTGAGAAAGGACGGTCCCTACGCCCGCGCGATTCGAGGAATGCGGATCTACCTGAAGACGCCCAGGCTGAAAGGGTTGCTTGCCCTTAATCTGTGTGCGGCCGCCGGCGGCGCCATGGTGTTCGTGAACACTGTCGTCGTGGTGCGCAACGTTCTCGGCGGAGCAGAGTCACAGGTGGCATGGGCGCTGGCAGCTTTCGGTGGCGGTTCGATGCTGACGGCGCTTGTCCTCCCCAAGGTTCTCGATCGGGTGGCTGACAGGCGTGTGATGCTCTCCGCAGCCCTTGCAATGTGCATTGTACTTGTGACCCTCAGTCTTACCTGGCTGCTCTCGCCCTCCTCCATAGGTTGGCCCATCGTGCTCGCCGGCTGGGCATTGTTGGGGATGAGCTATGCGGGGCTGGTGACTCCTGGCGGCAGATTGCTGCGACGATCAGCGGAATCCACCGATCTGCCATTCCTGTTCGCAGCGCAGTTCTCTCTCTCCCACGTGTGTTGGCTGATTGCCTACCCTCTGGCGGGAACCGTGGGTGCGAAGTTTGGAATGCCAGTGGCGATCATGGCACTGGCAGTAGTCGGCATCGCCGGATTCGTGTTCGCCTGGAGAATCTGGCCCGCCCATGACCCGGACGAGATTTCCCACGGTCACGACGATCTGGCTGCGGACCATCCCCACTGGGCGGAACACGCCTCTTCCAACGGCAAGCATTCACATCGGTATGTCATCGACGACGTGCACCCTCGTTGGCCTGGATGACGGAAACTTGAACAAGGGGCGCGAGAGGGCATTTTCACCGCTCGCGCCCGACGTTGTCATATCGACTTTGCCAGAACAAGCCTCTAGTCTTTGCCCGTGCGATCCCTTCGTCTACCAACCAGCGTGCTGTTGCGCAGCTGCATCTTCATGATGCTGGTGGCGAGTCTGCTCGTGCGACCCGTCCTGAATCATCTGGGTGAGCTGCACGGCTTGCAGCACATCGTGCAGGCTGCGGTGGAACATGGTCACCCCCATGTTGGGGTGAGTGATGCCGCAGACCGTGATCTTGAACACGCGGTTGGATTGCACAGCCTGTTGCACCAGGCCGATCTGACGGCTTCTGTAGGCATCTTGGCCAGCCTTGCTGGACCCGCTCGAGTTGATCTGAGCGATATCCATCCCTGGCACCAGCCAGCGGCAGAGCTTCAGCATCATCGCTCATCCCTGTTCAGGCCTCCTATCGCCTGAGACCCAGGCCTCGTGCTCGCACTGAGCAGAGGCTTGGCAGCGCCCGTCCAGTCAATCCTTACTGGACGTTCGTCGCTGCAAGAAATTATTCATTCGTTCCCCGCCCGGACCCCGCTTACGCGCAGTGATCCGTGTGACGTGCCGTGCGCGCCTTCTGCGCACTCGTAGCACGTTGCGCCGGTTCCCAGTGTCGTAGCGGATAGCTTTGGCGGAGGTCCGCTGACCGCATTCGTAGATCCTCATCATGATCCCCAGTTCTGAATCCGGGACGCTCTCGCGCGTCCTTCTCCAACCCCCACTACTGTCGCACTGGCCGCGAACTCTACTCGCACTGCTTTCCCTGTTCATGCTGCTACTCACAGCTGACGGGGCGTTGGCTCACGCGATCGCCGAAGGCGACAAGGGCTACATCCAGGAAATATCTGGAGTAAATCTGATCGCATTCGCCTATCTGGGCGCGAAACACATGGCCACCGGCTATGACCACATCCTGTTCCTCCTGGGCGTGGTGTTCTTCCTGTACCGGATGAAGCATGTCGCGCTGTATGTGACGCTGTTCGCGATCGGGCACTCCACAACGATGCTGCTGGGTGTGCTGTTCAACGTGGGCATCAACAGCTACCTGATCGACGCAATCATTGGTCTGTCTGTGGTCTACAAGGCCTTGGACAATCTGGGCGCCTACCAGCGTTGGTTCGGCTTCCAGCCAAACACAAAGGTTGCGACGTTGATCTTCGGCCTGTTCCACGGCTTTGGTCTGTCAACCAAGATCATCGAGTACGACATCTCACCCGATGGTCTGTTGCCCAACCTGCTTGCGTTCAACGTCGGCGTGGAGATCGGCCAGATCCTCTCGCTTGGCGCGATTCTGATCGCAATGGGCTACTGGCGCCGCACGCCCAGCTTCTTCAAGCACGCCTACACCGCCAATGCCGCCATGCTCTGCGCCGGATTCATTCTGATCGGCATGCAGCTCACTGGCTACTTCGTTTCCTGACTTTCAAGAGAACTACATCATGTACAACAGTAAGCCCGCCGAAGGCGACCTTCCCACCAGCCGCCAGCTGGGACGCACCACCGCAATTGCCGCCGGCATCGCCATCATCCTCCTGGTTGGAGTGGTGATGCCATCTGAGTACGGAATCGATCCCACTGGTGTTGGTCGGGTACTTGGTCTGAAGGAAATGGGGGAGATCAAGGAACAGCTTGCCGAGGAAGCGGCAGCTGACGCTGCGATGGACGCAAAGGCCGCCGAAGACGAGGCAGCCGCCCTGCTGACGCAGGTGTCCACGCAGAACCGTAAGACCGTTGAAGTTGCTCAGAAGCCTGCCGCGAGTAATGCGGCCACCGCTGCCGAATGGCGGGACGAAGAACAGGTTGTCCTGACGCCGGGCCAGGGCACCGAGATCAAGCTCGTCATGAAGGCGGGCGAGCGCGCCAGCTACCAGTGGTCTGTTGAAGGCGGCGTCGTGAACTTCGACACCCACGGAGACGGCGGCGGTCGAGCGATCAGCTATGAGAAGGGTCGAGGGGAAGCCACCAAGCAGGGGGTGCTCCTGGCTGCCTTCGATGGCAACCACGGATGGTTCTGGCGCAACAGGGGCGAGGAGCCCGTAACGCTTCTGCTCCGCACCGGAGGGGAGTACGAGTTGATCAAGAAGATGTAAACCGCAGCGGTGAGCGGTGGCCGGGTGCGCTTAAGGCCCGGCCACCGCCCTATGTGGGGTATTTCCGATGGGCTGCGCCCAGTTTCGGCCCCTCGACAACCCCAGCCAGCCCCGCTTAAGCTAACCCATATGCGTCTTTCCGCCCGCCACGGCCTTGCCCTCAGGATCAGCTTCTTTGCGCTGATGCTGTTGAGTGTCGTTGCGCGGCCGATGGTGATCCAGCTCAGCGAACTGCACGGATTGGAACATGACATCGCAGCAGCGGTGGATCATGGCCATTCACATGCCGGCGGTGCGGGCGACAATCTGGACCCGGATCACGCCACTGGCGCTCATGCGGTACTGCATCAGGCAGACGCGAGTTTCGCTGGAAGCTTGTTCACGCCCCACGTCTACCTGGCTTCACTACCGCTGGCCGGTGAAGTCCATGCTCTGCGACTTCTGAGGGTGCCTGCAGGGCACCCGGCGTCACCCTTCCGACCTCCGATCGTCTGACGACCCTAGCTGCGCTCTAGCAGCCTGAGCGCGCCTCCCGTGTAGCGGGACGCGGCGCGTCGTTCTGACTTTCTTTCCGGAGGCTTCCGTGAAATTCCGTAGTGTGTGGGCGCTGGCTGTTGCCGGCGCCTGCGGTGTGGCCCTTCCTGGCCACGCCGCCGAAGTGCTGCGCCTGGAGGATGCGGTTGCCCGCGCCCTTGGCACTCACCCAAGCGTGCAGGCAGATGCCGCACAAATAGAGGCGACAAAGAACCGTGCGGCGCGAGAGGGCTTAGCAGCCCCGTTGGTGCTCGGCGGAGAACTGGAGAACGTGGCCGGTAGTGGCAGCGTGCGAGGTATGGACGCTGCCGAGGCAACGTTCCGGGTATCCAAGATTCTGGAACTGGGTGGCAAGCGGGCGGCCCGCCAAGCGCTTGGCGGCGCGGAGGTCGATGCAGCCCAGCGAGAGGCTGATGTGACCCGGGTGGCCATCGCCACACGCACCGCTGGTCGATTCATCGACGTGCTTGCGGCGCAGGAGCATGTCGAGCATGCGGAAGAGCGGATTCGTATGGCCCGCGCGCTCCAGCGAGAGGTGGCCCGCTGGGTCTCTGCGGCACGGAACCCGGACTCAGACCTGAGGGCCGCTGAAATCGCCCTGGCCGATGCAGAGCTCAAGCGTGATCAAGCAGTCCAGCGGTTGGAGGCATCGCGCATGGCGCTTGCGTCTTCCTGGGGCTCTTTCACCGCTGACTTCGACACCGTCGCCGGCGATACAAACATCCTCCCCCCGCTGGATGACTACCAGACGCTGTCCGAACGCCTTCAGAACGCGCCACAGCAACGTGCCTTCGATGCCCAGTCCAGAATTCTTGCCGCGCGCCGCGATGTCGCCGTTTCCAGCGCGAAGCCTGACGTGAGTGTTGGATTTGGACTTCGCCGTCTTGAAGCAACGAAGGACAGTGGCTTGGTCATGTCGATCTCGGTTCCCTTGGGAACCCGGCGTCGATCAGCCTACTCGGTATCCGAAGTCGACTACGAACTGAGTGCGCTCAAGTCACGCCGTGAAGCACAAATGTTGGAGCTCAACCAGGAGCTGTTCGGAGTCTATCAACAGCTGCGCCAAGCGCAGTTGGAGGTCACCTCCGTTCGTGAGCGGCAGCTCCCCAAGGCGGAGCAGGCGATGAATCAGAGCCGTCGTGGCTTCGAGGAGGGTCGATTCTCCTATCTCGCATTGAGCCAGGCGCAGAAGACGCTGTTCGACCTTCGTGAGCGCGAAGTCGAGTCCGCCGCACTCTATCTCCGATTGCTGGTCGAGGCAGATCGCCTCACCGCCTCCGCCCAGGATATCCGCCCATGAATCGTTACGCCCTTCTTATGTTGCTTCCGCTGGCACTGGCCGCCTGTGGCGGTGAAAAGCCGGTTGAGAAAGAAGCCGCAGAGTCCACCGCCGCGGCCGGCGACTACGAGCGCGGCCCCAACCGCGGTCGCATGCTCCGCGATGGTGATTTCGCACTTGAAGTCACCGTCTATGAAACCAACACGCCTCCTCAGTTCCGCCTCTACGCCTATCGAAATGACAAGCCGATCTCACCGAATGAGGTGAAGGCAACAATGCAGTTGAAGCGCCTCGACGGTGAGGTCAATGATTTCACTTTCACCGCCGAAAACGACTATCTCGTGGGGAACGGCGAGGTCGTGGAACCTCATTCTTTCGACGTGAAGGCAGACGCAGTGGTAGGAGGAAAGACACACACCTGGTCCTATCAGTCCTATGAGGGCCGTACCACCATCGAGCCAAGCGCTGCCAAGGATGCGGGTGTGGTGGTGGAAGAGGCTACCGCTGGCACTATCCGCGATACGGTCACGCTGATGGGGAACATCGCGGTCAACACTGGCCGCCAGGCCGCCGTCAAAGCACGATTCCCAGGTATTGTCCGCAGCGTGTCGGTCGAGATGGGCCAACGCGTTTCCGCAGGGCAGACGCTGGCGACGGTTGAAGGCAATGACAGCATGCGCACCTACGCGGTGATTGCTCCCTTCAGCGGCATCGTTCTTGCGCGCAACACCAGTGTTGGTGATGTGGCCGCCGACAACACACTGTTCGACGTTGCCGATCTGTCAGAGGTCTGGGTCGATCTACGAGCTCTGGGCACTGACGCCGAGCGTCTCGCTCCAGGTCAAGCAGTGCGGATCCGTTCCGCCACGGGTGCCTTGGAGACTGAAGGTAGGCTCCAAAGCCTGCTTCCGCTGGCAAGCAGCGGCCAAAGCGTGGTTGCGCGCGTGAGTATCCCCAATGGTGACGGCAAGTGGCGTCCAGGAATGGCTGTCTCGGCCGAGGTCATCATTGCCGAGACACCTGTTCCACTGGCCGTCAAAGAGTCAGGGCTCCAGCGATTTCGCGACTTTACCGTCGTATTTGCGCAGGTGGGCGATACCTATGAGGTGCGCATGCTTGAGCTTGGAAAGCGTGATGGCGAGTGGGCAGAGGTTCTTGGCGGACTGAAGCCCGGAACGCGGTACGTCGCCGAGCAGAGCTATCTGATCCGTGCAGACATCGAGAAGTCTGGCGCCAGCCACGACCACTAAGGATCCATCATGCTAGAGCGAATCATTCGCGCGTCCATCGCGCATAGATGGCTTGTGCTGCTTCTGGTCCTGGCGCTGTCAGGCTTGGGCATCTGGAACTACAGCAGGCTGCCAATCGACGCCGTCCCTGACATCACCAATGTCCAGGTCCAGATCAACACCGAAGCACCGGGCTACTCTCCACTGGAGGCAGAGCAGCGGGTAACGTTCCCCGTCGAGACAGCCTTGGCCGGCTTAGCCAAGCTGGAGTACACGCGGTCCATCTCGCGTTATGGTCTCTCCCAGGTCACCGTTGTATTCGAAGACGGTACCGACATCTACTTCGCGCGGCAGCAGGTGGCCGAGCGCTTGCAGCAAGCCGCATCCCAGCTCCCAACTGGGCTGAAGCCAACGCTGGGCCCGGTCGCCACCGGTCTCGGTGAGATCTTCATGTACACCGTGGAAGCCGAGAAGGGTGCTGAAGAGACCTGGACGCCGATGGCGCTTCGTACCCTCCAGGATTGGGTGGTACGCCCCCAGATGCGACATCTGAAAGGTGTTACAGAGGTCAACACCGTCGGTGGCTATGTGCGGCAGTTCCACATCACGCCTGACCCGCGCAAGCTTCAGGCGTACGAGCTGACCATGCAGGATGTGATGGAGGCCGTGGCGCGCAGCAATGCGAACGTGGGTGCCGGCTACATTGAAAAGAGTGGTGAACAGTACCTTGTGCGCGTTCCTGGCCAAGTGGCGGACATGGACGGCCTGCGCAAGATCGTGGTCGCCAATCGCGAGGGGCTGCCGCTTCGCGTCGGTGACCTCGCAGACGTTCACGAGGGCACCGAACTGCGAACGGGTGCAGCGACCAAAGATGGCAAGGAAGTGGTACTTGGTACTGCATTCATGCTCATTGGTGAGAACAGCCGCGAAGTCGCTCAGCGAACCGCTGCCAAGCTGAAGGAGATCGACGAGACGCTTCCAGAAGGTGTCCGCGCGCATGCGGTCTATGACCGTACGGAGCTGGTCGACCGCACCATTGAAACCGTCAAGAAGAACCTACTGGAAGGTGCCCTGCTGGTCATTGCGGTGCTGTTCCTTCTGCTCGGAAATCTTCGCGCCGCACTGATCACGGCCGCGGTCATTCCTTTGACCATGCTGCTGACCATCTCCGGCATGGTCCAGAACCGTGTCTCAGCAAATCTGATGAGCTTGGGTGCGCTGGACTTCGGTCTGATCGTCGACGGCGCGGTCATCATTGTTGAGAACTGTCTGCGCCGCTTCGGCGAGCGTCAGCACGCCCTGGGGCGTCTGTTGACCCGGGATGAGCGCTTTGCTTTGGCCGCCAGCGCCAGTGCCGAGGTGATCAAGCCCAGCTTGTTCGGCTTGTTCATCATTGCCGCCGTCTACATCCCGATCTTTGCGCTCTCCGGCGTGGAAGGAAAGATGTTCCACCCGATGGCCCTGACCGTCGTTATCGCGCTGACTGGTGCGATGGCATTGTCCCTCACGTTCGTTCCCGCTGCGGTTGCTCAGTTTGTCACGGGCAAGGTCTCGGAGAAGGAAACCAAGGCTATGCGGGGCGTAACCAAGCTGTATGGCCCGATGCTGGAGCGGGCAGTCAGTGCTCGCAAACTGGTTGTGGGTGGTGCAGCCGTCCTCACCGTACTGGCGGGTCTTCTGGCCAGTCGCATGGGCACTGAGTTCATTCCGAATCTGGACGAAGGTGATATTGCGCTTCACGCGCTGCGCATTCCCGGCACTAGTCTGACGCAAGCCATCGGCATGCAGCGCCAGCTTGAAGCGACCATCAAGAAGTTCCCCGAGGTGGATGAGGTTGTCGCAAAGATCGGCACAGCAGAGGTAGCGACCGACCCCATGCCACCGTCGGTCGCAGACACCTTCATCATGCTCAAGGATCGCGACCAATGGCCTGATCCCCGCAAGCCAAAGGCGCAGCTCATTGCTGAGCTGGAGAAGGCTGTCCGAGCAATTCCCGGCAACAACTACGAGTTCACCCAGCCCGTGCAGATGCGCATGAACGAGCTGATTGCCGGTGTACGCGCCGAGGTGGCGGTGAAGTTGTACGGTGACGACCTGGATCAGCTGGCGCAGATCGGCAGCCAGATCGAGGACGCCGCAGGTTCCATCCCAGGCGCCGCAGACGTGAAGTTAGAGCAGATCAGTGGTCTGCCTCTTATGACCATCACGCCTGACCTGGGTGCTTTGGCCCGCTATGGCGTTTCGATCGACGAGGTCCAGAAGACCATCTCTGTTGCGCTGGGCGGTGAGGCGGTCGGTCAGGTCTTTGAGGGTGATCGTCGCTTCGACATCGTCGTTCGTCTGCCCGAGAACCTGCGTCAGGACACCCGGACGCTCGCATCGCTACCGGTAGCCGTCGCCGTCGGGGCCAGTTCCGGCGAACAGAGAGCGTTCGTTCCGCTGGGGCAGCTGGCTAAAGTTGAAGTTGCGCCAGGCCCAAACCAGGTCAGTCGCGAGAACGGCAAGCGTCGCGTCGTCATCACCAGCAACGTACGTGGTCGCGACCTTGGTTCGTTCGTAGAGGAGCTGCGAGAGAAGGTTGGTCAGGAGGTGCAGTTGCCGGAAGGCTACTGGATTGAGTATGGCGGTACCTTCGAGCAGCTCATCTCTGCCAGCAAGCGGCTGTCCGTGGTCGTGCCGGTCGTCCTGGTGATGATCTTCGGCTTGCTCTTCATGGCGTTCGGCTCGGGCAAGGATGCTGCCATCGTGTTCAGCGGCGTTCCACTTGCGTTGACCGGTGGCGTGGTGGCTCTGTGGATGCGTGACATACCCCTGTCCATTTCTGCAGGCGTGGGGTTCATCGCGCTGTCGGGCGTCGCCGTGCTCAACGGCCTGGTCATGATCAGCTTCATCAAGAGCCTTAGGGAACAGGGCACTCCCCTGCACCAAGCGGTAACCGAAGGTGCACTGACCCGGCTGCGCCCCGTGCTGATGACGGCCCTGGTTGCCAGCCTGGGCTTCCTGCCAATGGCCCTAAACGTTGGGGCTGGCGCGGAAGTTCAGCGCCCGCTGGCGACGGTCGTTATCGGCGGAATCATCTCCTCCACGCTGCTGACCTTGCTGGTGTTGCCGGCGCTCTATCGCCTCATCCACCGCGAAGGGGATGAGCGGAAGGAGGACGCAGCGTGAACCCGTCCATCTCAACCCCTCCCAGGAACATGCAGTTGACCATTTCCAAACGAACCCAAGCGTGGCTCTACCTGCTTGCAGCCATCCTTCTGCCTTGCGTTGCTTGGGCGCATGGCGTCAGTGAAGGCGACCAGGCCTTCCTGGAAGACAGTACCGGCCTGCAGCTCATCGCGTTCACGTACCTCGGCGCCAAGCACATGGTGACTGGATACGACCACCTCCTGTTTCTGTTCGGGGTGATCTTCTTCCTGTACCGGATGCGTGATGTCAGCATCTACGTGACGTTGTTCGCGATCGGCCACAGCACCACCTTGCTGCTAGGTGTCCTGGGCGGATTGCATGTGAATGCGTACCTGGTCGACGCAATCATTGGCCTGTCGGTTGTCTACAAGGCGCTGGACAACATGGGCGCGTTCAAGCGCTGGTTTGGGGTACAGCCCAACACCAAAGCCGCCGTGCTGATCTTTGGCTTCTTCCATGGCTTTGGTCTAGCGACAAAGCTGCAGGATTTCTCGCTCTCACCTGACGGGCTTGTCCCAAACATGCTCGCCTTCAACGTGGGGGTCGAGATCGGACAGCTGCTCGCGCTCGCAGGCATCTTGATCGTGATGGGCTTCTGGCGCCGCTTGCCGTCATTCCATCGACAGGCGTACAGCATCAACACCGCCCTTATGTGCGCCGGCTTCGTGCTTGTTGGCATGCAGCTCACCGGCTACTTCGTTTCCTGAATCTACAGAGGTACTCATGTCCATCACGCTTTCCAATCAGCTGCCCAGCACTCGCAAGCTGCTGAAATCCACCGCCCTGGCCGCTGCCGTTGCAGGGGTGATTCTGCTCACCACCGTGCTTCCCGCGGAGTACGGAATCGACCCTACGGGCGTAGGTAAGGTTCTGGGTCTGGACGCCCTAGCCTCCACTGACCAGGTAGAGGCCGTAGCTCCCCCAGTTCCGGCATCTGCTGGCAGCGCCGAAGCCGTCTCGGCGCTGTTCGAGAAGGCCAAGGTTGCCTTCGGGAGCAATGGCAAGCAGGCCTTCGAACCCGCCGCTGTCTCTCTCGCCAGCACTCCTTTACGGCAGGACTCACTGACGATCGAGCTTGCCCCTGGTAAGGGCCAGGAGGTGAAGGCCCATATGGCTCAGGGCGCTGGGATGGTTTTCAGCTGGAAGGCCACGTCTGATGTTGCCGTGGACATGCACGGCGAGCGTCCCGACGTGAAGGGCCCCTGGACCAGCTACGCCGTTGAAGGCGCCCAGCGTCAGGCCGAGGGAACGTTCATTGCTCCCTTTGAAGGTACCCATGGGTGGTACTGGCAGAACCGCGGCAGCACCCCCGTGATCATCGAGGTGCAAATTACCGGCTACCAAGCCGACCTCTACCAGCCGTGACACCCGGCATAACGCCGAAATCAACCTAGGAGAAGCAACATGAAGAATCGTTTTGCCCTCATCAGCGTCCTTTTCGCTTCCATTGCAGCGTCCGCATCGGCCTTCGCACATGATCCGGCGCTTCATGCCGAGTCGGAAGTGAAGGAGGCGCCTAAGGCAAAGCCTGCTACGTGTGAACAGCTGGCTGACCGGACGAAGTTCAAGGTGGATCTTGCCGATCCTCAGACCAAGGCGCTGAAGGACAGGTGCGACGCTCAGGCGCAGTCGGCTGCGAAGAAGAAGTAATTGATTGCGGCGAATGGTCCGGCTTGGGTGAAGTCGGACCATTCGTCTTTACCCTTGAGCCAAGCGAATAGTGCCAGCGTCGTCCTACAAATAGACCTCGGTTAGACCCTCATTCTTCCAACAGGCTCGCTCTCGAATGCTAGCGTTTGACCGGAGGATTGCGATTAGAGCCGCACTCGGGCTTACATTCTCCAAACCCGAGTGCGGCAAAGTTCATTTGCAATCATCGACGTGATCGAACGTGCTGAACCGAACGCAATCTCCTGACCTGATCAACCCGCCTTAGAAGCGCGCGGTCGCGCCCACAAAGAGCGTGCGTGCGCCGCCGTCGTAATTATTGCCTTCTTCAAGCGTGGAAACATCACCCAAGTTCTGTACGCCGACGCGCAAGGTCAGGTTTTCGTTCACATCGAGAGCGGTGACCAGATCCACCGTGGTGTATGCCTTGGCGAAGGTAGGTCTGGACGAAGACACAAGCTGCTTCCCGATGTGTTGCGCGCTGAGGTTAAGCGACCATGCATCGGACACGCTCCAGTTCAGCGAAGTGTTGGCGGTGATCTTCGGCACCACTAGCAGGCTGGCGCCGGTGGTGCGGTTCTTCGATTCCAACATGCGTGTGGCGTTGGTGGTCCAGCTCAGTCGCTCGTGCAGCGGCACGGTCACACTGGCTTCCACGCCTCGCGTGCGAGCCTTCTGGATGTTCTGCGCCACCGTCCACCAGAAGCCGTTTACGAAGCTAGTGTTCTGGCCTGGGATCTCGCGCAGCGGCACCTGTTCGATCTTGTCGTCGAAGTTGGTCAGGAAGTAGGTGGCCGATGCGGACCAGCCGTTCTGGTCGAAGCCCACGCCAAGCTCATAGTTGGTGCTGGTTTCCGGTTTCAGGTTCGGGTTACCGGCCATGTAGCAGCCGGTCGTGCCGTCGGCGTTGATCAGCCGGCTGTTCCAGCCTTCCGGGGTCAGGCTGCCGCAGCCGCGTCCCAGAGACTGGGTGGCCGCACCAGCGGTGCCCTGCTTAAGATTGGGCGCGCGGAACCCTTTGGAGACACCGCCGCGTACTGTCCATGCGTCTGCCGGGTGCCACACGCCGTAGATGCGCGGGCTCACGTTGTCGTCGTAGTTGTCGGTGTTGTCCCAGCGCACGCCCAGAGTCAGCACGAAGCGCTCGTGCAGGGTGATGTGGTCTTCGGCGAACAAGGCCCATGAGTCCGCTTCACTGGTCGGGCTGATGCGGCTGCTGCCGGTCCAAGTCACAGGTACGGTACCGATGGTGTCGCTGTTTTCCAGCTGCTCGCGCTTCCACTGACCACCCACGTTCAGGCTGTGCTCGAAGCCCCAATGGAAAGCGGTGGTGAAGGCAGTATCGAACACCGTTTCCTTCGAATGGTTGCCCACCGCACTGCCCTTGTCTTGGTAGTCGTTCCGCACAAGGGTGGTCTTGGAGGTGGTGGAGTCGCCGTAACGGCCATCATGGCCCAGCACGTAACCGGTCTGTACCAGCTTGGACAGACCCCAGGCATATACATCACCGCTGCCGGTGTTGCGCTGCACGCCGCGCGACCCTTCTATGGTCAGTGCGTGGTCATCGTTGAGGCGCCAGTGGAACTGCAGGTTGGCATTCTCCGCCTTGCTGCCCGGAGTCTGGCCCTCAAGGCGATCGGACTTGCGGTCGGTCACGTTGGCCCCGATGCGGATCCCCAGGTTGTCGGTCAGTGGGCCGCTGAAAAGGGCACCCATCTGCGTGGTATCACCGCGGGTGGATGAATCGGGCACGCTGTGGTTCAAGGTGACCGAGCCGCCCCAGTGGTCGGAAATCTTGCGGGTAATGATGTTGATCACGCCGCCCATCGCATCCGAACCGTATAGCGACGACATCGGGCCGCGCACCACTTCTATTCGTTCGATCATGTCCGGCGACAGCCAGTTCAGATCCTGCGGACCCAGGTCGTCGCGGTAGTTCACGCCGGAGGAGTTGCCCTGGCGGCGGCCGTCGATCAGGATCAGCGTGTACTGCTCGGGCAGTCCACGCAGGCGGATCTTCGACTGCGCTCCGGACAGTGCATAGCCACCGGTCACTCCAGGGACGGTACTCAGCAGCTGGCCGATGCTGGTGACCGGCTTACGCTCGATCTCCTCGCGGCTGATAACGCTAATGCTGGCTGGCGCATCCCTGATCCACTGCTGGGCACCGGTGGCGGTAACGACCAAGGTGTCCAACTGCTTGACGGAGGAGGCATGCGTCAAAGCTTCAGCGCTGGCATGCGAAGAAAGGGCCAGACCAATAGCAACTGTCAGCGTGGGAAGAGCAAGTCGTGACTTCAGGTATGTGTGCGACATCTCGGGGTAATCCGGTAACGGGCATTATTGCTGGGGAATGGCTGCCTCGCTTGATTCCGGAAAACGCCCATATCGGGTCGAGGGCTGGCTTGCGTCTTGAGGTCAGGTATCAAACTGTGGCCGACCGATGCTGTCTGGGCAGCACCTCAGCTGGACTGGCTCATGCTCCAAGTCGTCCATACGCCGGTCCGCAAGGTCCGCGGTTGCTGCAAGCAATAGACAATCTGCGAGGCTACATCCTGCGCGGCCATGAATTCGCTCAAACGGGGATCGTCGGCCGTGCGACCGTGACCCACGGCAAAAGATGTATGAGTACCTGCGGGGCAGATGGCACTCACGCGAATCCCATCTTTCCTTACTTCTCGGTCCAAGCCGCCCGCAAAAATGAGCTGGGCGGCCTTGGTACCTGCGTAGACGGCTTCGTCCGCCCCACTGCGATGAGCTGCGACGCTCGATACGATCAAAATATCCCCGCCACCAACGCTACGAAGATGAGGGAGGAAAGCACGTACCGTGAGGACCGTTCCGAGATAGTTGATTTCACACATTTCGATGACTTGATCATCGCTTGCGTCAGCGACTCCGCCGTAGTAGCCAACCCCGGCGTTGGCCACTACCGAATGTACGCTTCCAAAGTGATCAATGCCGCAAGATGCGAAGGCACCCACGCTATCCGGATCGCGCACATCCAGACGCATCCAGTAGGCGCGATCAGCGCCGAACTCATCCTGTAGCCGCTTGAAGTCACCTAAACGCCTGGATCCTCCAAGAACGCTTCCACCACTGCGTAAGATCATCTCCGCCGTTGCCAGTCCGATCCCCGAACCGGCGCCAGTAATGGCAACGCAGCGGTTTCTAAGGCTGTAACTTGCTTCTGTCAAGGTCTATCTCCTACGTTCGTTGGCGACCAGGTGTAGTTGAGTCATGAAAGGAGTTGGGGTCGTCTGTGACGCAAGTTAGGGGCGTGCAGCGCCACCTTCGGCCCCATACACCTGGCCGTTCGCATAACTGGCGTCGCTTGCCGCAAGTTGGACGAAGATTGAACCCAGCTCAGCAGGCTGACCTGCGCGTCCTAGCGGCTTGTCCCCCCCGAAGTTCGGAATCTTCTCGGATGCAGTCCCGCCACTGATCTGCAACGGAGTCCAGATAGGACCTGGAGCAACTCCGTTTACCCGAATCCCCTTAGGGCCAAGCTGCTTAGCCATCGAGCGAACGTAGCTAACCTGCGCACTCTTCGTCATCGCATAGTCGACCAGGTAGGGGGACGGATCGTAGCCCTGCTCAGACGTAGTAACGATGATGACGCTTCCAGGCGGAAGAGACACACGCAGTGCCTCTTGGGTCATCCATACCATTGCATTGATGTTGGTAAGGAAGGTGTTCTCGAGGTGTTCGTCGGTAATCTTTAGAATGTCCGGCTCCTGCTGCTGATACGCCGCGTTCAGCACCAAGGTGTCGATCGAGCCCAACGCCGATGCCGCCTTGCGCACAAGATCCAGGCAAAAGTCTTTGCTGCGAATATCACCAGGTAAAGCGTATGCCTGACGGCCGGTTGCGCGTATCAGCGCAATAACTTCACGCGCATCTTCCTCTTCTTCAGGCAAATAGTTGATGGCCACATCGGCACCCTCGCGGGCGTATGCAATGGCAGCGGCCCGACCGATTCCTGAGTCTCCTCCCGTAATCAGTGCCTTGCGGCCTTCAAGGCGCCGATTGCCTCGATAGGTTTTCTCACCGTGGTCCGGCAGCGGACGCATCTTCGACGCAAGCCCCGGCCAAGGCTGTTCTTGGCGCGGGTAGGGTGGCCGAGGATATGCCTGCCGAGGGTCGATCAGGCCGGCTCGCGGGCGGCCCTGACCCTGCGCCTCCGAGAGTACCGCAGCGGGCACAGCACCGAATGCCGAGGAAGCAGCAATTCCGCTGGCGATGGCCACACTGCTTCCCGCAATAAACTGTCTGCGGCCGATGACCGGCGTGGCTTCATCGTCGTGCTCAGGCAAATCACTATTCGAATTTGACATGTTCATCCCAGTTGATTGGTCACTCTGGCCCAAGCAAATTTGAGTACAGCGACCGTGGAGGAGACGCAACTTTACTGCGGCGAACATGCGCAAGTAGCAATTTTATTGCTGAAGTTCTTTCAATTCAGAAATGATCGAAAGCGTCGACGGCGCAGCTTCTTGCCATGCCATCCTCGGCGATAATGGGGAAGCATCTGCACTGCGTTCGATCCATAAATCATGCTTTGTGCGGCGGATCATTGGCACGTTTAGTAATCGATACCCGGGTGAAGTGTCTTGAAAGGTGATCTAGAGAGAATAAGCATTTCAGATCTAGCTGCGTTCATCGAGATCGCTCGGCATGGATCAATGCGCGCCGCCGCCCTCGAACTTGGCTTATCTGCCTCAGCTCTAAGTCACGCCTTAAAGCGGCTGGAAGATCGACTGGGTGTGCGTCTCGTTAATCGTACGACCCGTGCGCTTTCGATCACCGTTGAAGGACGCGAACTGGAACGCTATGCAGCCACTGGCCTAGATACAATTGGAGAGGGTCTAGCCGCGATTCGGGCTCGGAAGCAGTCAGAGATCCAGATGCTCAAGATCTCGCTATCACACGATGCGGCGCGCCTCCTACTCTGGCCAGTGCTGTGGAGCTTTCAGCAACGCTGGCCTAACGTCCATCTTGATCTAGTGATAGAAGAACGCCTGGTGGACTTAGTAGCGGAAGGCTTTGACGGCGGCATTCGATACGGTGACCGAGTGCCAGAGGGGATGGTTGGTCTGGAGCTTACACATCCGCTTAAGTGGGTGGTCGTGGCAGCGCCCAGCTATCTGCAACATGCTGGGAGACCTGAGAATCCAAGCGATCTGCGGCGGCATGTTTGTATTGAGAACAGAATCGGCGACGGCTCAATCTATCGCTGGGAACTTGGCGACGGTGATCGTATGGTCAAGGTAATTCCCAGCGGAATGCTGAGGGTGAGCAGCACCGACTCTCTGCTCGCTGCAACGTTGCAGGGATTGGGGTTGCCATACTGTCTGGAACTCAGAGTGCAGGACGAAATCTCGTCCGGCGCACTTGAAGTTGTGATGCCAGACTGGGCATCAATGGGCGCACCATTCATGCTGTACTACCCCACTCGTCGCCAATCCCTGCCCGGCCTCAAGGGGCTAGCGGAGGTAATTCGGACACAGATGATCGATGCATGCTAAAACATGCTCCAAACTATGGAGTTGGGATCGACATGAATGGTCTGCCAACGTACTCCATCACCAGTTCGATACCGGAGTGCTCTCCAGACTCTCCCTCTGGATCACATATGTAGGTTGCTGTGAGGCAATGAGAGCGCTTCTTGCCACCGGCATCAGACAGAGCCAGTCCGGAGGACTCCGAGAATGGATGCCCTGGACTCGCTAGTTCCATAAGCACCTCGTCCATATGAGTGGGTATCGGAATGCAGTCCCTTCATATGGAAGCGTTCAATTGCCAACCACTGTTGAGGCGCTGAAGTTGCGGTCCTCCGCTGTGGTTGGCTTTAACATTCCTAAACGCGGATGAGACCAAAAACCCTACCTTCAATACTGCCACATCAGCACGAGTTCGAAGCCGAATTTACTGAAGAATGATTGGCACTGCCACGACGAGGCGTTGAGCGGGCTCGGACAGATCTCACCTCTTGGACCATCAGACTGAATCCGCACAAACTTCAAAAGAAGAACTTAATTGGACGCTGCGATTGGCCAATTCCATCTGATTTGAACCTACACTCTGTTCGAGAGCATTCAGAGGGAGTTGCAATGCAGTTCATCGTCGACGGGCCAGACATCCCAGAAGCACTTCTACAGGCACACGAAGAAGGACGAGTAGTCTTCTTCTGCGGCGCCGGAGTCTCCTACCCGTCAGGACTACCTGGTTTCAAAGGACTGGTTGAGCAAATCTATGCGTCGAATGGGACATCATTCACGGACATCGAGCGTGCCGCCTTCGATCATTCAAAGTTCGACGCGACTCTCGATCTACTTGAAAGGCGACTGCCTGGGCAGCGATTGGCGGTTCGGCGCGCCCTAGCGAAATCGTTGAGACCCAAGCTTCGTCGGAAGGGAGCAATTGACACCCAAGCAGCGCTTCTTCGGTTAGCACGAAGCCGGGATGGCGCGTTGCGGTTGGTGACTACCAACTTCGATCGAACCTTCCACGCGGCGGCGAAGCGCATGGGCCAACCATTTCCGGCCTATCCCGCTCCAATGCTGCCGATCCCTAAGAGCAGCCGCTGGGATGGGCTTGTCTTTCTGCATGGCCTGCTTCCGGAGAGTGAGGATGATGCAGCACTCCATCGACTAGTGGCCACCAGTGGTGACTTCGGCTTGGCTTACTTGACCGAACGCTGGGCCGCGCGGTTCGTCAGCGAACTTTTTCGCAACTATGTCGTTTGCTTCATTGGATACAGCATTGACGATCCGGTCCTCCGGTACATGATGGACGCATTAGCAGCAGATCGAATGCTCGGTGAGGTTACCCCGCAGGCGTGGGCGTTCGGAGATTGCGAAGCCGGGAAAGAGCATCTGAAGACTATTGAATGGGAAGCTAAGGGCGTTAGACCTATCCTCTACAGGGTTCAGCCTGCTACCCATGACCACTCTGCGTTGCACGACACAATCAGGACTTGGGCAGATGTCTATCGCGATGGAGTTCAAGGTAAAGAGGCCATTGTTGCGAAGCACGCCATGGCCCAACCTCAGGACAGCACGCTCCAGGACGATTTTGTTGGACGAATGCTGTGGGCTCTTTCAGACAAGTCAGGCCTCCCCGCGAAGCGCTTCGCGGAGTTCAATCCAGTTCCCCCGCTTGAGTGGCTCCTCGAGGCATTTTCCCATGAGCGATTCTTGCAGAGGGATCTAGCCCGCTTTGGCTTCTCCTCGGTTAAGGAGGAGGATGCAGAACTCAGATTCAGCTTGGTTCGTAGGCCTGCGCCTTATGATCACGCTCCTCCTATGACACTGGCGTCTTCTGGAAGTATGGCCAGCCGATGGGATGGATTGATGTTCCAGCTCGCACGCTGGCTTGTGCGTCATCTGGACGATCCACGATTGATCATATGGATTGCAGAGCGTGGCGGGCAGATGGATAGTCGCTGGATCTCTCTAGTCGACTCCGAACTTGAGCGTCTGGCCACACTGGAACGGGATGGCAAAGTCTCGGAGCTGGATCTTATTCGCCTGGACGCCCCAAAGGGTGTGCCCGATCCAAAGATGCGAACTCTTTGGAGAATCGTGCTCGGTGGCCGACTCAAGACCCCACTGTCAGGGGGGCTGCTATATCGTTGGATCAAGCGTCTTAGACGTGAGGGACTGAACACGTCTCTTCGGATGGAACTTCGTAGCCTTCTCAGCCCAAAGATCACACTAAGGCGTCCATTTGTTTGGGACGGCGAAGTGGCCGATGGTGCAGACGAGACAGTGCGAATTAAGCAGTTGGTTGACTGGGACCTTGTGCTTGCGGAGGACAATGTACATGCGGTCCTCCAGGATCAGTCTAAGGGTGAGTGGGAGAAGGCACTCCCGCTCCTGCATTCGGACCTACAGCAACTGCTCTGTGACGCGCTGGGCCTTCTTCGAGATCTAGGAGAGGCAGATGACCTTGTCGATAGATCCTACTGGGACCTTCCATCAATCACGCCCCATTGGCAGAACCGGTCCTTCCGAGACTGGGTTAGCCTGATTGAACTGCTACGCGACGCTTGGTTAGCAGTTCGAGCTACGGATGAGTCGAGATCCACGCTCATGGCTCAGGCATGGTTCGAGATCCCGTATCCCACATTCAAGCGGCTGGCATTGTTTGCGGCCAGCCAGGACAATTGCATCGAGCAGGAGCAGTGGGTCGATTGGCTGCTACTGGATGAGGGGCGGTGGCTGTGGTCGCAGTGCACCGCACGCGAAGTGCTGAGGCTTCTTGTTCTCCAGGGGTGAATTCTAGACAACGCGTCTCAAGCACGCTTGGAGAATGTCATCTTGGCAGGACCTCCCCGCGAGATGTATCGCGATGATCTGGAGTCCGAACGCTGGGATCGCCTGGTTGCTCGCGCAGTATGGATTCGTCTAGCGAAGCTGGAGTCCTCGGGCCTACATCTTGGTGTGTCTGCAGCAAGGCGCCTAGCGGAGATATCCATCGCGCATCCTGAGTTGAGATTGGACCCTAACGAGAAGGACGAATTCTCACACTGGATGAGCGGCACCGGAGATCCGGATTTCGAGGACGGCAGAGAGGTCGATGTCGCCCCTCGCACTCGCAAGGAGCTAGTTGAATGGCTTGAATCGCCGAGGCCTGCCCATAGACCGTTCTATGAGGACACTTGGCGGGATGTCTGCCGTACTCGCTTCTTCCATAGCCTTGCCGCGCTCTGCGACCTCGCTCACCAAGACGTCTGGCCCGCAGTTCGGTGGCGCGAGGCGCTTCAGGTTTGGTCGGACGATTCAATGGCAGCCCGCTCCTGGCAGTACGCATCGCCTTTGGTACTGCTAATGCCTGATGAAGTTCTGTCCGAGATCGCACCTGCAGTAGCGTGGTGGATGGAGGCCACTTCAAGAAGCGGCGCGAATCGCGAGAACCTCCTATTGACTCTCGCCGGTCGAGTGCTTGCGCTTCCGATCCCCTTGAGTAGTGGCATGACAAGGAACGGCGAGCCAATCGATAACCCTGTCTCGGAGGCGATTAATCACCCCATTGGGCATGCCACGCGCGCCTTGCTCAATCTATGGTTCAAGAGGGCGCCCAACGATGGAGACCTACTTCCCCCTGAACTTAAGGCGGCATTTTCCGCCATATGCGATGTTGAAGTAGATCGATTCCGCCATGGCAGGGTGTTGCTCGCATCTAGACTCATCGCCCTGTATCGCGTAGACCGGGCGTGGACCGAAGCGACGCTACTACCGCTCTTCGATTGGTCCAACCCTGTCGAAGCGAAAGCAGCCTGGGAAGGATTTCTTTGGTCACCGCGACTGTACCAGCCATTGATGGTGGCATTGAAGTCGCAGTTCCTATTGACGGCCGGTCACTACGCCGACCTTGGTGAACACCGAGGACAGTTCTCTGCTTTCCTAACGCACTCAGCCCTAGGGCAATTGGAAGGCTACTCTCGGGACGACTTTAGATCTGCATTGGGCAAGCTTCCACAGGATGGACTGGAGAAGTCCGCACAATCGCTCTCCCAAGCACTGGAGGCCGCAGGCGATCAACGCGAAGACTTCTGGAGAAATCGAGTCCAACCCTTCTGGCAGGAGATTTGGCCAAAATCGCGCAATCTAGCTACACCCAGCATTGCTGCCTCCTTAGCTCGACTCGCCATCGCGGCCCGGGTTGAGTTCCCTTCCGCATTGAAGGCGGTACGTGACTGGCTTCAGCCGGTAGCGAATTCGGACTACATCGTCCATCTTCTACTAGAATCTGGCCTTTGTAGCCAGTCGCCAACTGAGGCTTTAGATTTGCTGGGTGCCGTTGTTGGATCCCAACAATGGGCGCCTCTAGGACTGAATGAATGCCTAGCTCAAGTAAGGGCCGCCGCTCCCGACCTAGAGCGAAACAACCAGTTTCATCGACTTGAGGAGCTGGTGCGAACGCGCTCCTAAGAGTTCTGGCGGGGCATCATTCGAAGCTTGCGAGATGCCCTATTACGAACTCGCTTTTCTCCTTCTCCCGCTCTCGATTCCAACCACCCTTGAGCCCGCCTCGCGCTGCTTCTTGATCTGTGACTTCAGCTCAGAAATCTCCTTCTTCAAGGCGGCGATCTTTGCATCTCGCTGCACCACCTCGATCGAGTACATGTTCTTGAACTGCGCAGAAATACCGTCGTACCTCTCTTTCCATCCCAGCCTTTGTGAGTAGGACTTTCGTCTGGCGGCCTTCACGCTCGTAGGAACGTCCACTCGAAGTTTCGTGAGCCAGGCCTGCACCTCGAGCTTTGTGGTGCCGGCATGCTTCTCTCCGTGCAGCGATACCGCTGTTACCTTTGCCCGCCGACACAGCTCTGCAACATTCAGCCGACCAGAGTTCCGTGGATACACTCCGTCGTTCTCCGATATCTCCCTGTCAATCTCGGCCATAGTTGATCGAAGGCGTGCAACGAACGCCTCCGTCCGCTCCTTTCCAAGCTCGGCAAGACTCTTCTTTTGTCTCATTTCAGAAGTACCACATTGGGTACGAGGCGCGTCAGCAAACTGCTCTTCGAGAAGTATTCGTCCACCTTCTTCCACCTGCCGAGCACGGACTTGATCTGCCCCCGGAACTGAGCAATGAGCATAACGTCATCATCCACGAAAGCGTGCTCTAGCAACTCAAGATTGTACTGAACTGTCTCGATGGCCTGAACAACGCTTCTGGACGCCTTATCCTCGTCGTCAGGGAGAATCAACTGATTCTCACATGCAGGATGACAGTAGTGTGGATTAGCCTGACCATGCCCCTTGTTGCAAAGGCCTCCATCGGTGAAGTTCGTACACACTATTCCTGGTGCGACAACTGCCCAAGAAGAGCCCTCAGCAGTCATCGCGCGGGCGAACTCCCTGATGTTCTGCGGATCAAGGGCGGACTTACCCAGCCGGCGCGCGAACAGCGCCACACGCCCCCGTAGCTTCTCTGCGCCGGCCCCCTGAACCTCATCAGCCTTATTGATCGCCTCCACTCCCTTTAGAATAAGCATCTCACGTACAACTTGCTGTACTTCGGAAAGAATTCCTGGATCCGAAAGTATGTAGCGCATGATTGTCATTTGTTCATCCCTGTGCCCAAAGACATCCATCAAAATCTTTGGCGCATGGACAAGCGCTAGAGCAACAATTCGAGCGAGGGTCTTTCGGAATCGATGCGGGTTCATACCACCATCGGTGAGCCAGCGCTCCAGGCCAAGTATCTCCACGAAGCTATTGAACACATGCGCAAGGCTCGGCACCTTATCTGGATATCTTGGGGAAACCCACAGGCCGTTCCCCTTTAGGCCGTGGTGCCGTCGAAAAATGTTCGCTAGGCGCTCTTGCTGCAGAATCGCTTGAATGGCAATTGACGGCGCTGGCGCTTCACTCTGCCTCCCTCCGGGATTCTCAAACTTCCAGGTTCTGAACTCGTAAACACTGGAACCACCTCGCTTGCCAAGCGAGCCGATCTGCATCGTTAGCAGTTCACCATGTCGGGGACCGCCAGAAAGAGCCACCGGAAAAGCGTGTGCACCCTGTAGAACCACTATCAGGCGCAAGGCCTGGGGTAACGTCCGAGGCGGCCATGCGACGGTTTTTCCACTTCGCCCGGATTTCATCGAAAATTGAAGCGGGGCATCCCTAAGCGGCTCCCCGTCAGGCCCCCGCCATTCCCATGACCGGATCACAGCATTGCTTACGCGAGCAGCTCGGCGACTGGGAGATGGCGAGGGACCGTCTTTCAGATCACGAGTAGTTTCAGTAGCGGCGAGTGCGGCCTCTACGGCATCCAACAAAGTAGGACCAACGACTTCGATCATCACCAGTGCCATCGAGCCTGCTTCAGAGACGAACTCATCTGAGTATGGCTGATGAGGTTTCGCTATGCTGACCGGGATTGTATGCTCAGGTTCACCCGTTCGATCTCGCGCAGCCTTCATTCCATGAACCGTTGGACGCATGGGCGCGGGGCCATCGGGAAGACACCCCAGTCGGTGGTAGTACTCAACCACCCCAAGGCAGTCAGAGTACTTCTGCGTCAGGCCAGCGCGTTCGACCAGGCTCCAGAGTCTCTTGGAGCTTGGACGTACATTTGTACGCTGGATCGCCCTCTTAAGATTGGCAATGAGCGTCCGGATCGTTGTGTATCTATACACCTTCCCGGTTTTGCCTGGAATTATCGCCATCGTGATCGCCAGCCTCATAAGCTCTCGAACTACGAAGGGTGAGTGCTTCCCCTTGCACGTCTTGCCCCTTCCAGAATAGAGCCTTAGATCGAGATCAGAGGTCCGTAGGCCAGACTGATGTTCGTCGTCAATACGAAGAACGCCCCAGTTGTCCCCCATTCCAACAAGCTTCTGAAGCTGCTTCAGCTTTGCCTCCGGCGCCAACCTCAGCTCATTCGGACTAATCGACAGTAGCGACACCTCCACGTCAGGAGCTAGGAGTTCATGGTTGCCTGCTACTAGAGACCGGTTGACCATTTTCATCAGTGCTGCCCTGCGAAGTAGATTGGCATGTGCTCACCGGAGGCTATCCTTGCCGCCCACTTATCAATGGCGAACTTCACTGCATCTGCTGGCCATTGAAGAACGGTTAGGCGAAGCCGCGCCAGGTCACTTGCATCTGATCCAGCATCGAACCGAACCATTCCTACGGAGGTCCGAACTGCCTCTAGCTCTGCCACACGCCGGCAGATGAAGTCCAGGCTGTCCGTGAACACAAAACAGTTGGGGCAGCCGCTGGAAGCACACCTATGCTGCTGGACGCATAGAGTGCATCCATCTCTCGGATTGCCTGGATCAATGACTGCTGGCGGGCTGTAAGGATCTGCACATCCGCTTCCGTCGTAGGTCTTATGACGGCGTGCTTGATTCAGCTTTTCGATCTCGGCTTCACTGACGTCCAACTTTGCGAGCTTCGCCCTCGTCAAGGCTACGTCGAACACACGATTGACCCGAAGCTGGGAGAACAAGTCATCAATCACTTCGGACACAAGCGAGAAGGATTCCTCAAAAGAAGATCTTCGGTAGCCATAGTGCCTAGTGGTCATGAGGTTCTTGTGACCAAGTAGTACCATCATTACCCAGTTCGAGTATTGAGAATCCTTGAAGATCGCAGCCGCGGCGACATCTCTGAACTGTCCAATTGACATGGTCTCGGAAGCTGTACGGGTGCCGTCATCGAGTTGCTCTATCAGAGAGGCGAGCCAGTTGTTTGCAGTTCGAGTTGTGCGGGGATTTACTACATACACCCCTTGTCGCCGTCCGCGCACTGTTACGCCCACCCATGGACTACGAGCGACAACGTCTGGGAGAGGGCACAGGCGCGGGTTTCTTTCGATATGGCCTCGAAGCCCTTCTGTCCGCTTCAGAAGAAGCTCAACTAACGAATGACAGCCCGTCGCATCGCCTACCCGTGACACAGTCCATTGCGCGGTCCCTTTGGCCCGGTCCTTAGGCGCATAGATCCATGCATGCTGCTCATCATAGACTGCCGTCCAGTCGCTCAAGTTCATGGATGCTGCGGTTGCGGGGTTCCAGGCGCTCCGCGCTACAAAGAGCAGGAAGAAAATTGAGACATCTGCGCTAGTAGGATAGGTTCCGGCAACCAGATCGTGCCAGCCGACCTCGCTTCCTGATCGTTCGTGGTCATCGGGGTAGTGCGCCCACCAGCTTGGGAGTCTTTTGATGCGCTTGCCGAAGATCGCCAACAACTGAGATCGCCGAGGCACTGGATTTCCCGTCAGCCTTATGAGCGCGCGATAGGTCGCGTGCGCATCCGCTTCCGTACATACGAAGTCGGGGGCATTCATGAACTCAGGATTCTCTCTGTACAACTCGATCAGATCGCGTCCTTGAGGAATGAGTCTGTCCGTTCTCCTCCACCGCTGTAGAACCTTCAGTGCCTCCGCTCGTAGCAGCCTAATGACGGCCAATCCGTGCTCTTCGGATGGGGTCTCGCGGCGATTCGAGGCTATCCTGAAAACTGGAAGTACTAGCTCTGGAAGTTCATGGTAGCTAATCGCGGTCTTTATAATCGCGCGGACGACGGCAGCTCTGCTGTCCATAGTGGCATCCCATGCACCCTCCGGACCCGGGCTTGTGTAGAGGGCAACGTGCCGGGATGTCAGATCGCGAAGTCTAACCACCCGTTTGAATGGAATTCCATTTGAGGCCATGTATCCCTCAAGTGCATCGAGGAATCTCCAGAAGGACACCAGTGCCCCCCTTCTTGCAGCTGCACCGTCTGATGCGATGCCTTCAATACTCGCGCTCAGCGTAGGCCATAGATCGCGCAGCAGCTCCGGCCTACCAGTGAATCCCCCCTTCCAGGAATGCCTGACTGCGGCAATGGGCGGGGCATCACTTGCACCAGTCGCCAGAATCGAGAAGTCATAGATCTTCCCCGTGCTAATGAGGTCCGGATGTGTACAGGGCACCACCCATTTCCCAGGCATTCCCCCTGTATCTTCACGCGCTCTCACGTCAATGCCTCGTCGATGATCGCATTCCAACGAATTGCTGGATGCCCTCGATCACGACCAATTTTGGCTACCGCAGCGCGCAAGTATTGCATCGTCGTGCGCTCATCAACGTGCCCCATAAGCGGACTGAGAAGCATCTTTACCTGTCCGGCCATGAGCCCATGCAACCAACCGAAGTCAGCACCACTCAGCTCTGAGTTGCCTGCGAGGGCCAACTGCGCCCGCGTCAGGGCGCAGATCTTCTCCACCGCAAAATGGTGCCTTCCTGTATGAGGGTGCCATCCTTTGGGACAATGCCGATCGGAAGTCCAAATCCGGCGAAGCATCTCATTGCTCACAGGTCGGTTCACACCTTCTCCAAGCCACAGACGATCTGTCCGCTTGGTGTGTTTCCTATCACCAATGTGATATCTCGTCAGCTGGGTCGGTCGAATCACCGAAATGTAGTGCCAGATCCTTTCGGCAAGATCTAGTGGCACAAATACCGTACGCCATCTTGTGCCAAGGTCTGACCCAGGACTGACCTTGCCTCCCTTAGTGCCATACTTGAGCACTAGCGGAACCTCACCAGCCAATATCCAGTCGGGTTGCCAGTTGGTTCTCTCGCTCGTTCTTTTTGCTGGAAAACAGGTGACCCGTAGTTGATTGGCTTCCGAGATCCTGAGGCCAGAACGGATGATCAGCTCGAAGATCAGAATTTTTACGGGCGCACGCACCGAAATCGACTTCAACCACATCTCAACCTCCCTGTCAGGAGGGAGGATGATCGGAGCTTCCGGCGCAGTTAGAGACCCGATCCGCACAGTCTTTGAGCGCAGTGTTCCGCTTTGCGAGCTTGTGGGCGATATGTAGGTGTATGCAACTTTTCTTACAGGTATCTGCATGGGCAGGCGATAGCCGCGCTCGCTGGCCCAGGTCAGAAATAGACACGCCTCATTGACGTAGAGGTTAACTGTAGCGGGATCCAACTGCCTCCCACTCGGGGAGCCGTCTCCACTCAGGAGTGCCGGCTGATACTGATGAAGGATATTCTCGTTGTAGGAAATTTCTCGCCAATCAGTGGCTTGGTCTATGCACCATTCGAGAAAAATAGAAAGCCTTGCGGCCATGTTTCTTCGCGAGCGCAAGGTTGGGATGGGCCCGTAAAAGAGCTCACTCTCAGCTTTTGCTTTTGATCGGTCGCGAGGAAGTTGCCATTCCCCGTTGCTGCGCTCATCGAGGTAGCGGTTGGCTTCAATTGGGTATGAGCCATCGTCACCGATCAGAATCGGTACATGCTGCAACTTAGGCGCGTGTGCAAAGGCTCCCTCAGGGGGCATAACCACTTGCATCGGATTGACTCCGAGCTGACCTGCAGCGGACGGTACGCCCGCTGTTCGCCAAGGTCAATAGGCCACTTAAGCCTTTGAAGGGGTTGAACTTACGTACTTCTCGCGGCGGATCTGCGGGTTGCCCAGGCCGGCGGCCTTCAGCAGCTCGGCGCAGGCATCGACCATGTCCGGGTTGCCGCACAGGTAGGCGATGTCCGTGGCCGGGTCCGGCGTGAAACCGGCCAGCGCCTGCTGCACGTAACCGTGCTGCACGTCCGGATGCGGATCGGCGGGCAGTTCGCGCGACAGGCACGGAACATAGCGGAAGTTCGGGTGTTTTTCGGCGAAGCTGTAGAAGTCCTCGCTGTACAGCAGCTCGCCCGGGCTGCGCGCGCCCTGCAGCAGCACGATCTGCGCACCACGTTCGGCCATGGCCTTTTCCAGCAGCGGCAGCATCGAGCGGTACGGGGTAACGCCGGTACCGGTGGCGATCAGCAGGTAGCGGGCATTGTGGTCACCGGGATTCAGGCAGAAGCGGCCGTAGGGGCCGGACGCACTGATCTGGCCGCCGTGCTCCAGCGCCTCGAACAGCGCGGTGGCGGCGCCACCGGGCACGAAGCTGACCGCGATATCCACCGCCTCGCCCGGGCCCAGTGCGTGGTCGTGAATGGTCGCCAGCGAGTAGCTGCGCTTGGTTTCGGTGCCATCGGCGTAGCTGAAATGGACCTGGATGAACTGGCCGGGCTGGAAATCCAGCGGCTGCCCATCGTCACGCACGAACTGGTAGTGGCCGACGGTCGGGGCCAGCATGCGGCGGCCGACCAGCTTGAGGGGGAATTGAACAGGCACGACTTTTCGGGACAGTGTGTAGCCGGGGCAAGCCCTCGGGGTCTTCTATAATAGCCCCTCCCCGCCCCTCTCCAGCGCCAGCCCATGGGCGCGAAGGCTTCGAGCTTGGCATCCCAGAACGATACGGCGCCCGCCCTGCGCGTGCGCGACCTGCGCAAGACCTACGACAACGGCACCCAGGCCCTGAAGGGGGTTTCCCTGGAAGTGGCCCCGGGCGACTTCTTCGCCCTGCTGGGCCCCAACGGTGCCGGCAAGTCGACCCTGATCGGCATCATCAGCTCCCTGGTCAACCTCAGCGAGGGCCAGGTGGAGGTGTTCGGCAGCGACCTGGTGCGCAACCGCAGCGCCACCATGCGCCTGATCGGGCTGGTGCCGCAGGAAATCAACTTCAACCTGTTCGAAAAGCCCTTCGACATCCTGGTGAACTACGCCGGCTTCTACGGCGTGCCGCGCGAGGAAGCGGAGCAGCGCGCCGAAGAGGAACTGAAGCGGGCCCACCTGTGGGAAAAGGCGCAGGTGATGAGCCGCACGCTGTCCGGCGGCATGAAGCGCCGGCTGATGATCGCCCGCGCAATGATGACCCGCCCACGCCTGCTGATCCTGGATGAGCCGACCGCCGGCGTGGACATCGAGATCCGCCGCGACATGTGGCGCGTGCTGAAGGAGATCAACGCTGCCGGCACCACGATCATCCTCACCACGCACTATCTGGAAGAAGCCGAGTACCTGTGCCGCCACCTGGCGATCATCAACCATGGCCAGATCGTCGAGCAGGGGCCGATGCGCACCCTGCTGGCCAAGCTGGACGTGGAGGGCTTCCTGCTGGACATCGACGGTGACCTGCCGGCGCAGCTGCCGGTGATCGAGGGCGCGACCCTGACCGCGCCGGACCCGCACACGCTGGACATCGACATGCCGCGCGCAATGGACCTCAACCGCGTGTTCGCCACGCTCAACGAGGCCGGTATCCGCGTGCGTTCGATGCGTACCAAGAGCAACCGCCTGGAGGAGCTGTTCGTGCGCCTCACCGGCAACCTGGAGAAGCCTGCATGAGCACCACCGAGCTGACCGACGGCCAGCGCAACCGCATCGCACTGATGACCATCGTGCGCCGCGAAGTCGCCCGCATCATGCGCATCTGGGGCCAGACCCTGGTGCCGCCGGCGATCACCATGACCCTGTACTTCCTGATCTTCGGCAATCTGATCGGGTCGCGCGTGGGTGACATGGGCGGCTACACGTACATGCAGTTCATCGTGCCGGGCCTGGTGATGATGAGCGTGATCCAGAACAGCTACGGCAACATCAGTTCCTCGTTCTTCGGTGCCAAGTTCGGCCGCCACGTGGAAGAGCTGCTGGTCAGCCCGATGCCGAACTGGGTGATCCTGTGGGGCTACGTGGCCGGCGCCGTGCTGCGCGGCCTGATGGTGGGCGTGATCGTGCTGATCATCGCGATGTTCTTCACCCCGGTGCGCATTCCGCACCCGCTGGTGATGCTGACCACGGTGATCCTGGGCGCGACGATCTTCTCGCTGGCCGGTTTCATCAATGCGGTGTATGCGAAGAAGTTCGACGACGTGGCGATCGTGCCGACCTTCATCCTGACCCCGCTGACCTACCTGGGTGGCGTGTTCTATTCGGTGAAGCTGCTGCCGGGCTGGGCCGAAGCGGCCACGCACGCGAACCCGATCTTCTACATGGTCAATGCTTTCCGCTATGGCCTGCTGGGCAGCAGCGATGTGCCGCTGCCGGTGGCCTATGGGTTGATGATCGGCTTCGTGGTGGCGCTGACGGCGCTGGCGCTGTGGCTGCTGCGCCGTGGCGTGGGCATGCGCAGCTAAGGGTGGCCTGCAGGGCCTGCGGCCCTGCACCCGCTGAATCAACGTCAACTTCAACGGCAACGGCAAAAGCTGACTATCCGGGGGATGGCGGGGTGGGTCCGATTGCGGGGGACGCCGTAAACCCATCCCTGGGGGCTTGGCCGCGGCATCCATGCCGCGGACACCCCCGCAATCGGACCCACCCCGCCTTCGACAAATTCCGGCGATCTGCCGGGATGTCGTTCTCCGCTGCTGCTGGTAGGTGTCGACCTTGGTCGACACGATGGATCGACGCCATGCGTGGATGGAGCTTTCACGGCAAAGCCGATGTTCCGCTTTTCTCGTTCGGGATTGCAGCCAGGCTGTGGCGATGAAGATCACTTCCATTGCGCTGGACAAAGCCGTGTCGGACGGCCCCATCGATGCCTTCAGCCATGCGTTGCTGGGCGATTCACCCACGCTGGATGAGGTGCTGGAATACCTGGCCTCGCGGCACGCGGCTGATCCCCGGTATCGCTACCTGTGCACGCTCGATGATGCCGGCCAGTGCCGCTACACCAGCATGCACGCGTCAGACGACGCGCGCATCGCGCTCTACGAGGACGAAGACCCGGCAACCCCCGACGATGCGTTGGCGGCACGCGGGCGGTTGCTGGCGCATGTGGTCGCGCAGCTCGAGCATTCCTTTCATCGGCTGGAATGGAGCGCGCTGGCGGGCACGCTGATGTGCAATGACGCAGACATCGAGGCATTGGTCGCGGCCAATGCCGCACCGGACCCCATCGTCGACGAGGTGGTCTGCGTGCAACAGGTGCCCGTGGATCGTGACGACCTGCTGATCGCCGCCCTGCCCAACGGCTACTTCAGCGCGGACTGGAACATCTTCCAGAACCACGCCCTGATCCGGCACCTGCAAGAGCATTACGACTACCGCCTGTTCGGGCTTGGCGCATCGTGGCTGGGCTTCCAGCGTGACAGCGCGCCGTCGCCTGCGGAAGCGGACGCTCTGGTCGCGGACCTGCAGCGCGTCTACGCTGCCGGAACGCACGACACCTGGTCACAACTGGCTGCAACGCTGTCCTCCCGCACCACGCTTCTATTGGGATACACCGAAGGCTTCAGCGAACAGCTGCCCTGAGCGCGGTTCTACACGCGCTCGCGCAGCGAGCGACCCGCTTCCGCTCCTGATCTGTTTTCCGTGGTGGCCGCACCCGGCCACCCCCGCTGAACCGTGCTTTTCGCGAACCACCACGAGGGGCACCGCCGTTGGCCGCGATCTCCGGCACAATCGAAATCCTGATTCCCCAGAACACGGTGAACGTGCAATGCGCATCCTGATCCTCGGCGCCGGCGGTACCGGCGGTTACTTCGGTGGTCGCCTGGCCCAGGCCGGTGTGGACGTGACCTTCCTCGTGCGCCCCGCGCGCGCCGCCCAGCTGGATCGCGACGGCCTGGTCATCCGCAGCCCGCTCGGCGATGCCAGCTTCCCCGTGCAGCATGTCACCGCTGATGCACTGCCCGCATTGGCCGCGCAGAAGCCGTTCGACCTGGTCATCCTCAGCTGCAAGGCCTACGACCTGGACAGCTCGATCGACGCCATTGCCCCGGCCGTGGGCGCAGGCACCACCGTGCTGCCGATCCTCAACGGCCTGCATCACTACAACGCACTGGACGCGCGCTTCGGCCGCGACGCCGTGCTTGGCGGCCTGTGCTTCATCAGCGCCACCAAGGCCCCCGACGGTGCGGTGCTGCACCTGGGCAAACCGGCCAAGCTCACCTTCGGCGAGCGCGACGGCGGCCTGGCTTCGACGCGCGTGCGCGCCTTCGCTGCGGTCTGCGCGCAGGCCCATCTTGATCACCTGGCCAGCGAACACATCGGCCAGGAACAATGGATCAAGTACACCTTCCTTACCGCGCTGGCGGCGGCGACCTGCCTGCTGCGCGCCGACATCGGCACCATCGTTGCCACCGATGATGGCGAGGCGATCGTGCGCGGCCTGTACGACGAATGCCTGGCCGTGGCCGAAGCCGCCGGTGAACCGGTTCCCGAGGCCGCGCAGGACACCGCGCGCGGCACCCTGACCCAGGCCGGCTCGGCACTGAAGGCATCGATGCTGCGTGACCTGGAAGCCGGCCAACAGGTGGAGGCCGAACAGATCGTCGGCGACATGCTGGCCCGCGCGCGCAAGGCCGACCAGGAAGCCCTGCTGCTGCAGGTCGCCTACAGCAGCCTGCAGGCCTACCAGGCACTGCGCGGCGCGTGAGCATCATCTCCGCCGCCAGTGCATCGCCCTCGCGGGTGCTGATCCTCGGGCTGGGCTGGAGTGGCTGTGCGCTGGCCCGACATCTGCAGGCATTGGGCGCACACGTCGCCGGCACGGTACGCGATCCCGCATCGGCACCACGCGATGGTCTGCGTCGCCATCCGCTGGGTGCCGATGCCACGCCATCGCCCGCCCTGCTCGATGAGATCGCGCAGGCCGAGGCCGTACTGTGCAGCGTGCCACCCGATGCCGATGGCGATCCTGCACTGCGCCTGCTGTTGTCCGCGCTGCGGGCCAGCCCGGCATTGCGCTGGGTGGGCTATCTGTCGTCCACCTCGGTGTATGCCGACCGCGCCGGCGGCTGGGTCGACGAGCGCAGCGCAGCCGATGCCACTGAAGCAGCCGGCGTGCAGCGCCTGCGGGCCGAAGCGCAATGGCGTGCGCTTGCAGGAGAACGCGGCATCGCATCGGCAGTGTTCCGCCTGCCCGGCCTGTACGGGCCGGGGCGCAATGCGCTGCTGCAGCTGGCGCAGGGACGTGCCCGCCACGTAGTGCGTCCCGGGCTGCTATTCAACCGGCTGCACGTGGATGACCTGGTGACGGTCGTTATCGCGTCGATGCAGCGGCCGTGCGTGGATGGCCTGTATCTGCCGGCCGATGACGAGCCGGCACCGCCGCAGGAGGTACTGGCCTTCGCCGCGCAGCTGGGCGGGTTTGCGATGCCACCTGCCGTGGCATGGGACGACCCTGCACTCAGCCCGACCCTGCGACGCTTCTACCAGAGCAACAAGCGCATCGACAGCCGTGGCACGCGTGAAGCACTGGCGTGGGCGCCGCGGTTCCCCAGCTACCGTGAGGGCCTGCGCGACCTGCTCCGGTAGTGCCGGGCAGGCGGAAGAACGTACGCGTCGCGGCCGTTGCATTCGCGGCGGTCACTGCCACGTCCTCGCCACGGTCACGCGCCAGTTCTTCCACGATGTGCGACAGGAACATCGGTTCGTTGCGGCGGTCCTTCGGCATCGGCTTCAGCGTGCGCGGCAGCAGGTACGGTGCGTCGGTCTCGATCATCAGGCGGTTGGCCGGGATGTTCTTCACCAGTTCGCGCAGGTGCGCGCCACGGCGCTCGTCGCACAGCCAGCCGGTGATGCCGATGTACCAGTCCTGGTCCAGGTAGTCGAACAGCTCGTCACGCTCACCGGTGAAGCAATGCACCACCGCCGGGCCGATGCGGCCTTCGACGTTCTTCATCTGTGCCATGAAATCGGCATGCGCATCGCGCTGGTGCAGGAACAGGGGCTTGCCATTGTCCGCGGCCAGCTGCAGCTGGCGCTCGAACGCGCGGTGCTGGGCCGGGCGCGGCGAGAAATCGCGGAAGTAGTCCAGCCCGCACTCCCCCACCGCCACTACTTCCGGGTGGGCATGCAGCGCGCGCATTTCGGCATCGCATTCCTCGGTGTATTCCACCGCGTGGTGCGGGTGCACGCCGGCGGTGGCGTACAGGAAGCCGGGGTGCTGCTGGGCCAACTGCAGGGCCAGTGGCGAGTGCTCGCGGCTGGCACCGGTGATGACCATCTGCACCACGCCGGCCTGGCGCGCGCGGTCCAGCACGGCATCGCGGTCGCGGTCGAAGGAGTCGTGGGTCAGGTTGGCGCCGATATCGATCAGGTGCATGGTCATCGCGGGGGAAAAGTGCCCGCGCATTGTACCTGCGCCTGCCGTGGCCCCTTATCCTTTGCATATGAACGCCCCGCTCTTCCCGATTTCCCCGCTGCTGCCGCAGATCCAGCAGCAGCTGGCCGTGCAACCACGGCTGGTGCTGGAGGCCCCGCCCGGTGCCGGCAAGACCACCCAGGTGCCGCTGGCGCTGCTCGACGCGCCGTGGCTGCAGGGCCGCAAGATCATCCTGCTGGAACCACGCCGGGTCGCCGCGCGCAGCGCGGCGCTGTTCATGGCACGGCAGCTGGGTGAGGAGGTCGGCGGCACGGTCGGCTACCGCATCCGCTTCGAGAACAAGGTATCCGCGCGCACCCGCATCGAGGTGGTCACCGAGGGCATCCTGACCCGGATGCTGCAGGACGATCCGATGCTGGAAACCGTCGGCGCGATCCTGTTCGATGAATTCCACGAGCGCCATCTCAGTGGGGATCTGGGCCTGGCGCTGGCGCTGGACGTGCAGGCGCAGCTGCGCGACGACCTGCGCCTGGTGGTGATGTCGGCCACGCTGGACGGCGAGCGGCTGGCACGCTTCCTCGATGCGCCGCGGCTGAGCAGCGAGGGCCGCAGTTATCCGGTGGCGATCAGCCACTTCCCGGCGCGCCGCGATGAAGCCCTGGAACTGCAGGTGCGCCGCGCGGTGCAGCAGGCGCTGGCCGAGCACCCCGGTGACCTGCTGGTGTTCCTGCCCGGCCAGCGCGAGATCGCGCGCGTCCAGGCCGGCCTGCAGGAGTCACTCGATGGCAACGTCGAGGTGCTGGCGCTGCATGGCGAGCTGCCGGTCGAACAACAGGCGCGCGTGTTGCAGGCCGCCAGCGATGGCCGCCGTCGCGTGGTGCTGGCGACCAACGTGGCCGAGTCGTCGGTGACCCTGCCCGGCGTGCGCGTGGTGATCGACAGCGGCCAGGCGCGCGAGCCGCGCTACGACCCCAACAGCGGCTTCACCCGGCTGGACGTGGTGGCCATCGCGCAGGCGTCGGCCGACCAGCGCGCGGGCCGTGCCGGTCGCGTGGCCGAGGGCGTGGCCTGGCGGCTGTGGCCGCAGTCGCAGCGGCTGGAGCCGCAGCGCCGCGCGGAGATCGACCAGGTGGAACTGGCCGGACTGGCGCTGGAACTGGCCGCGTGGGGCAGCAGCGACCTGCGCTTCCTCGACCCGCCACCGGCCGGCCCGATGGGTGCGGCGCGCGAACTGCTGCAACGCCTGGGTGCACTGTCGGACTCGGGCGCGATCACCGCACTCGGGCGCCGTGTACTGGCGCTGGGTACGCACCCGCGGATGGCGGCGATGCTGCTGGCAGCGCCCGATGCCCGCGCGCAGGCGCTGGCCGCCGATCTGGCCGCCCTGCTGGAAGCGCGCGACCCGCTGCGCCAGGGCGGTGACGCGCTGGCGGCCCGCTGGCGCGCACTGGCCGCGTTCCGCACTGGCCGCGCGCCGGGCGATGCCAACCGCAGCGGGCTGGCCGCCATTGATGCCGCCGCCAAGCAGTGGCGTCGCCGCCTGCGCTGCGAGGCTACGCCGCCGGCCAGCATCGAGGCGCACGAACTGGGCGATCTGCTTGCACACGCCTTTCCCGACCGGATCGGTTTCCAGCATCCCGGCGATCCGCTGCGCTACCTGCTGGCCAATGGCCGCAGCGCGCGCCTGCACGAACTGAGTGACCTGCGCGGTGAGCCGTGGCTGGTGGCCAGCGAACTGCGCTTCGAGGCGCGCGATGCGCTGCTGCTGCGTGCCGCACCGGTGGACGAAGGCCAGCTGCGCAAGGCATGGCCGGAGCGCTTCGTCACCGAAGACGTGGTGCGCTGGGACAGCGAGCGACGCGCCCTGGTGGCGCTGCGCGAGACCCGTTTCGACCGGATCGTGCTGGACAGCCGCTCGGCCGGCCGGGTCGATCCGCAGCACGCCGCGCAGGCGCTGACCGATGCGGTGGCCGAGCTCGGCCTGCAGGCGCTGCCGTGGACCGAGGGCCTGCGCCAGTGGCAGGCACGGGTGGAATCGCTGCGGCGCTGGATGCCCGAGCTCGGCCTGCCCGACTGCAGCGACGATGCCCTGCTGGCCACGCGCGCACAATGGCTGCAGCCCGCGTTCGCCGGCAGGACGCGACTGGATGCGCTGGATGAATCCAGCTTCGGCGAGGCGCTGAAATCGCCACTGGAGTGGTCACAACGGCAGTTGGTCGAGCGTCATGCGCCGACCCGCATCACCGTGCCGTCCGGACTGGAGCGGCCGATCACCTATGCGCTGGACAGCGAGAGCGGCGATTCGCTGCCGCCGGTGCTGGCGGTGAAGCTGCAGGAACTGTTCGGCCTGGCCGACACGCCGCGCATCGCCGATGGCCGCGTGCCGCTGACCCTGCACCTGCTCTCCCCCGGCGGCCGCCCGCTGCAGGTCACCCAGGATCTGCGCAACTTCTGGGAAAGCACCTACGCCGAAGTGAAAAAGGAGATGAAGGGCCGTTACCCGCGCCACCCATGGCCGGATGATCCGTGGACGGCGACGGCCACGCACCGGGCCAAGCCGCGCGGAACCTGATTGGTAGTGCCGGCCGCTGGCCGGCAGCCCCCTGGCACCAGGCGGAGAGCATTGCCGGCCAGCGGCCGGCACTACCGGGTGCGGAGCCTGCCTGATCCTGAATGGCTGCGGTAAAGTCACACCACGTGCGTCCCCGACTGACATACCGTTTACGGGCAACACGCGACACTGGACTTCGACCCGAGGCAAAGGACCCCCGCATGAGCAAGCTGACCGTAATCACCGACCGCGCTCTGGAGCGCGCCCTGGAGCTGGCCCACACCGCCGGCGATGGCCTGAAGAGCGCCGGTGGCAGCCTGCGCAACGCGGACTGGATCAAGACCGGCGCCGCCCTCGGCGCAGTGAAGACCGGCGGCAAGGTCGCCACCAAGTTCGCCCGCCGCAACCCGGCCGTGACCATTGCCGCGGCTGCCGTCGGCGTCGGCCTGCTGGGCTATGCGCTGTACCGCAAGCAGCAGAAGAAGAAGGCTGCCAATGGCCACGTGGTGAATGGGCAGGCGCAGCGCATCAACGCACGCGACCGCCGCAACGACACCGTGGTGGACGAGCACAGCGATATCGGCAGCGACGCGTGAGTGTGACCGACCGGGTCAGAGCCCTTCCTGCGGAAGGGATCTGACCCCGAGCCAGGGCCGGATGCCGCGAGGTATCCGGCCCTTTCTGTTTCAACCGATCTGCCGCCACTGCCCCGGCTGCAGGTCGTCCAGCCGGTAGGGCCCCATCGCCACCCGCACCAGCCGCAGCGTTGGCAGGTTCACTGCCGCGGTCATCCGCCGCACCTGGCGGTTGCGGCCCTCGCGGATCGTGATCGCCAGCCAGGCATCGGGCACGGTCTTGCGGAAGCGCACCGGCGGATCGCGTGTCCACAGCGACGGCGCCGGATCGAGGCGCTCGATCTTCGCCGGCAAGGTCGGCCCGTCATTCAGCTCCACCCCATCGCGCAACCGTTGCAGCTGCTCATCGCTGGGCGTGCCTTCCACCTGCACCCAGTAGGTCTTGTCGGCCTTGTGCTTCGGGTCGGTCAACGTGTGCGCCAGCGTGCCGTTATCCGTCAGCAGCAGCAGGCCTTCGCTGTCATGGTCCAGGCGACCGGCGGCATACACGCGCGGCGGCAGGCCGAACCCGGCCAGCGTCGGCCGCGGCGGTACGCTGCGGTCGGTGAACTGGCAGAGCACGTTGAAGGACTTGTTGAAGGCGATCAGCATTGCGGGCACGGCAGTCGGCGGGTGGCGCATTGTCCCATGCCGCGCCACGTGCCACTCGGCTGTAGAGCCGAGCCCATGCTCGGCTCATCGCGCACAGCACGGCGGAACGCAACAGCAGCCGAGCATGGGCTCGGCTCTACAGAGTCAGCATGCGCCAGCCCGGCACCCCTCTTACGGCTTGATGAAGCGCAGGGTCATGCGGTCGCTTTCGCCGATCGTCTGGTACTTCGCATCATCGGCCTTGTCGTGCTGGTTGGTCGGCGGCAGCGTCCACACGCCGTTCGGGTGGTCCTTGGTGTCGCGCGGGTTGGCGTTGACCTCGCTGCGCGCGTCCAACCTGAAGCCGGCGGCCTCGGCCATCGCGATCACCTGCTGCTGGCCGACATAGCCGGTGTCATCGTCGTCGGCCACGTCGGCCTTGGCGCGGTGCTCGACCACGCCCAGCACGCCGCCCGGCTTGAGCACGTTGAAGAAGCCCTGGAACATGCCCTGCGCCTGGCCGGCCTTGCGCCAGTTGTGCACGTTGCGGAAGGTCAGCACCACATCGGCTGAACCGGCCGGGCCGAACACCGGCTTGGCCGGATCGTAGGCCACCACGGCAGTCTTGCCGAACTGTGCCGGTGCAGCGGCGTACTTCTTTTCCAGGCTGTCGCGGCTGCGCTGCTGGTAGTCACGGCCGCGGCCTTCGGGCACCGCCATCGGATCGACCACCGCAGCAACGTAGTGGCCCTTGTCGTGCAGCAGCGGCGCCAGGATCTCCGAGTACCAGCCGTTGCCGGGGGTGATCTCGATGACGGTCTTTTCCGGCGTCACCTTGAAGAACGACAGCGTCTGCGCCGGGTGGCGGAAACCGTCGCGCTTGACGTTGTTGGCATCGCGGGTGGGCGCCTTCACCGCCGCGTCGATGGCCGGCGACACCTGGATCTTCGCCGGCGCGACCGTGGCCGGTGCGGCAAACGCGGGAACAGCGGCAAGCAGGGCCGAAGCAAGCAGCAGGCGGCAACCACGCAGGGACGAAGCAGGCATCATCGGAGCGACTCCAGCGGAAGATGCGGCGAGACTAGCAGCCGCGGCGCCCCAGGTGTTCACAAAACGTTAGCCGCGTGCGTATCGCGGAACACTGTTTTGTGGTCGCCGCCGCAGCACGGTCACACTACGCGTTTTATTCTGGAGCACTTCCCCCAAGGAGTCCGTGCCCATGACGGCAACCCGCGAACTGGGCCGTTCCGGCCTGCATGTACGTCCGCTCGCCTTCGGTGGCAACGTGTTCGGCTGGAGCGCCGATGAGAAGGCCAGCTTCGCCCTGCTCGATGCCTTCGTCGACGCCGGCTTCAACCTGGTCGACACCGCCGATGTGTATTCGGCCTGGGTGCCGGGCAACACCGGCGGCGAATCGGAAACGCTGATCGGCAAATGGTTCGCGCGCAGCGGAAAGCGCGACAAGGTGGTGCTGGCGACCAAGGTGGCCAAATGGGCCGAACGCCCCGGCCTGACCCCGGACAACATCAATGCGGCGGTCGAGGATTCGCTGCGCCGCCTGCAGACCGACGTGATCGATCTGTACCAGGCCCACGAGGATGATGAGTCGACGCCACTGGAAGCGACCCTGGCCGCGTTCGGCCGCCTGATCGAAGCCGGCAAGGTGCGCGCCATCGGTGCCTCCAACTACAGCGCCACGCGCCTGGCCGATGCGCTGAAGGTGTCCACCGACTACAAGCTGCCGCGTTACGAAACCCTGCAGCCGGAGTACAACCTGTACGACCGTGCCGGCTACGAGAAGGAGCTGGAACCGCTGGTGCAGCGCGAACAGATCGGCGTGATCGGCTACTACGCCCTGGCCAGTGGCTTCCTCAGCGGCAAGTACCGCACACCGGCCGATGCGGCCAAGAGCCCGGCACGTGGCGAAACGGTGGTGAAGCGCTATCTGAACCCGCGCGGCCTGCGCATCCTGCAGGCGCTGGATGACGTGGCCAGCAAGCACAACGCCAGCGCCGCACAGATCGCACTGGCATGGCAGATCGCGCGGCCGTCGATCACCGCGCCGATCGTCAGCGCCACCAGCGTCGAACAACTGCACGATCTGCTGGCGGCGGCCAACGTGTCGCTGAGCGTGCACGATGTCGCGCAGCTGGATGCCGCCAGCGCGGAAGCGTGAGGGCCGGTAGTGCCGGCCGCTGGCCGGCATTGCACACATACCGCAGAAAATAATTGAACAAAATGGTTGCGCACGACTAAATCGTGGTTTATCGTTCGCACCTCGTTTCAACAACCACTGGAAACTTCCCTTGAACGCGCATTCCGTCGCCATCGCCAAACTGCTGCCATGCCTGCGCATGGACGGGCCGGCGCGCGCGTTCGGCAAGGAAGACCAGCTGACAACGGCCTGATACCCGCCCTGCGGAGATCGGCCACCCCGATCTCCGAGGCCTGACGACGCCCTCGGAACGCAAGTCCCGGGGGCGTTTTCGTTTGCGTCGACACAAGGACCCGCGATGCCAGAACTGCACCCCGCGCGGCGACCCGCCGCTCACTGACCCAGGCTTTTCCCGCCCCGCCGAAGGATTTACTTCGCGCGACTGGCAGCGCCTGGACATTATCTGCATCGCATCAGAACATTATCGCTCGCCGATAATGTCGGTGGCCTGCATCCTCGATTATCCAACGGTCCCGTTTCAACCACGGGCTGGTGCGCGCGGCGTTGCCGTGGCGTATGCCGGAGGTCGCGGACATGCCATCGCCTGGATCGCCTGCTGGAGGCAGGCACCGGTTCGCCGGTACGCGGTTCAATTCCGCGCGGTCCCCAACTGGATAGCTCAGCTTGGTTAGAGCAACGGATCCGTAATCCGTCTGTCGTGGGTTCGATTCCCACTCCAAACCACATGACCTGTCACGTCATGACTTGAAGCAACACCCGGGGCGCAAGCCCCAGCGGCCATCGTCGCCGTCCACCGACATCGCCTTCGGGCAGGAACGTGGAAGGCAACGGACCTCACGCCGGGCCCCGGCCCGCCGCCACTGCCAGCCACGTTCCGCACCGGTGCTGCCTGCCGGGAACGACGATGGCAGCACTGCCGGCGCATCGAAGGCTCCGCGCGCGGACCGTCCGCCGATGGCCGCCCTCTTCCGCTGCCTGCACGTGATGTGCGGGCAGCCTCGCCACGACCGGATCGACCCGGGTCATGGCGATTCATCCGCAACGGGTCGAACCACCAGAGCCATACAAGGAGAGACTCCCATGTTCTGGACCATCAAGGTCGTGATCGGCGACGGCGAGCGCGGCCTGGTGTATCGCAACCGTCGTTTCCAGCAGATCCTGCTGCCGGGCGTGCACCGCCTGTCGCCGTTCGGCGGCCGCCCGCACGTGGACATCCACACCGCATCGAAGGGCGCGGCCTACACCGGCAGCGACCAGGACAGCCTGATCGAAGCGCTGGGCGCACAGCTGGACACGCACTTCGTGCTGGCCAACGTCGGCGCCAGCGAGGTCGGCCTGTTGCTGCGCAACGGCCGCATCGATGAAGTGCTGCCGCCGGGCAGCCGCCGTCTGTACTGGCGCGGTTCGGTCGATACCCAGGTGCAGGTAATGGCGTTGGGTGACGAGCCGCGCATTCCGGCCGACGTGCAGCAGCGGCTGGGTCAATTGGGCGTGCTGCCGCGTGTGGCGGTGATCAGCACGGTGCCGAGCGAGTCGGTCGGCCTGCTGTTCATCGATGGCACGCTGCGGCAGACGCTGGACGCCGGCCTGCACGCGTTCTGGAACTTCAACGGCAACGTGTCGGTGGAGCGTGTGGAACTGCGCGCACGTTCACTGGACGTGTCCGGCCAGGAACTGCTCAGCCGCGACAAGGTGACCCTGCGGGTGAACCTGGCCGCGACCGTGCAGGTGGTCGACCCGGTGCGTGCGCACCGCACGCTCAGCAATGCCGATGAGTTCGTCTACCGGCAGCTGCAGTTCGGCCTGCGCCAGGCAATTGCCGCGCGCAGCCTGGACGAGCTGCTGGGTGACAAGGCGGCACTGGACGGCGAGATCGCTGCGCATGTGCAGGCGGCGATCGAAGGCCACGGCGTGCGGTTGCTCGGCGTCGGCATCAAGGACGTGATCCTGCCGGGCGAGATGAAGGAGATCCTCAACGGCGTGGTGCTGGCCGAAAAGCAGGCCCAGGCCAGCGTGATCCGTCGCCGCGAGGAGGCCAACGCCACGCGTTCGCAGCTCAACACCGCAAAGCTGATCGAGGACAACCCGGTGCTGATGCGCTTGAAGGAGCTGGAGGCACTGGAGAAGGTCACCGAGAAGATCGACACGCTCACCGTGTTCGGCGGCCTGGATGGCGTGCTGAAGCAGCTGGTGACGATCAGGTAGGGGGTAGCGGTGGCGCAGGGACGCGCCGCCGGCCCATCAAGGACATTCAGGAAGACATGGACACTCAACAGAACTATCAATGGCTGCATGCCGAGGGCACCACGCCGATCAAGGGCTGGGTCAACGGTGTGCCGCTGGAAGCGCAGGCGCATGAGCAGCTGCGCAACATCGCTGCGATCCCGTTCGTCGGGCCGTGGGTGGCCGTGATGCCGGACGTGCACCTGGGCAAGGGCGCGACCGTCGGCTCGGTGATCCCGACCCGCGGGGCGATCATCCCGGCCGCGGTCGGCGTCGACATCGGCTGCGGCATGGCGGCGGTGCGTACCACGCTGCGCGCCGATGACCTGCCCGATGACCTGCGGCAGCTGCGCAACAGCATCGAGCGCAGCATTCCGGTGGGCAACGGGCGCGGCGGCGAGCATCACCGCATGCCCGACAGCATCCACACCCGGCTGGTGCAGTCCGGGCTGGCCGCCGGCCTGGAGAAGATCAAGGACAAGCACCGCCGCATCCGCACCGACAAGCTGGACCGCCAGCTGGGTACGCTGGGCGGCGGCAATCACTTCATCGAACTGTGCCTGGACGAGACGGACACGGTGTGGGTGATGCTGCACAGCGGATCGCGCGGCACCGGCAACCTGATCGGCACCTACTTCATCGAGAAGGCGCGCGAGGAACTGGCCCGGCGCGTGCTCGGCTTCCACCTGCCGGACAAGGACCTGGCGTTCTTCATGGAAGGCGAGCCGCTGTTCGATGAATACGTCGAAGCCGTGTCGTGGGCGCAGGACTACGCCCGGCAGAACCGCGAGGCGATGATGTCGCGCGTGCTGGCCGAGATGCGCCACCGCTTGCCGAAGTTCCAGCTGGCAGCGATGGCGGTGAACTGCCACCACAACTACGTGCAGAAGGAGACGCACCACGGCCAGGAACTGCTGGTGACCCGGAAGGGGGCGGTGAGTGCGCGCGAAGGCGAGCTGGGCATCATTCCCGGCAGCATGGGCACGCGCAGCTACATCGTGCGCGGCAAGGGCAACGCCGACAGCTTCCACAGCTGCAGCCACGGTGCCGGCCGGGTGATGAGCCGTGGCACGGCGCGCCAGCAGATCACGCTGGCCCAGCACCGCGAGGCCACCGCGCACGTGGAATGCCGCAAGGACAGCGGCGTGCTGGACGAGTCACCGGCCGCGTACAAGTCGATCGACGATGTGATGGCAGCGCAGCTGGACCTGGTCGAGGTGGTGCACACCCTGCGCCAGGTGCTGTGCGTGAAGGGGTAACGGAGCGGTGCCGGCCAAGGCCGGCCTCTACCAGAGCAGCACGTCGCGTCGGGGGTCAGATCGCTTTCTGCGAAAGGGATCTGACCCCGGCACATTCAGCGCGGCACGCTGTCTTCGGCCACCAGCGCATGATGCACGCCGATGCCCGCGCGCACGCCTTCGGCCATGGCCAGGGTGATGTTGCCGACCGTCGTCGCATCGCCTGCGGCGTACACGTTGGGCACCGAGGTCTGCTTCATCATGTCGACCTCGATCAGCACCCCCAGCGGGCTCTCGACCAAGGCGCAGCCAAGCTGCTGCACCAATGGCGTGGCCATCGCCTGGGTGGCCGGTACGAACAGCGCACGCTGGGCGATGTGGCGGCCGTCGGCCAGCTCCACCTCCAGCCAGGTCGGCTGGTCGCCCTGCACGCCCAGCACCGGCGAGGTCTCGATCTGCACGCCGCGCTGCTGCATGGCAGCGCGTTCCTCATCAGTGATGTCCCGTCCCATGCTGAAGAAGGTGACATTGCCCCAGTCGGCAAACAGCGGCGCCTTGCCGGCGGACATCGGATGGCCGCCAAGCAGGCCGATGGCGCCGCCACCCACTTCGTAACCATGGCAGTAGGGGCAGTGCAGCACGGTGCTGCCCCAGCGCTCGGCCAGCCCGGGCAGTTCCGGCAGCTGGTCGGCGATACCGCTGGCCAGCAGCAGCTTGCGCGCGGCCAGCACCTGGCCATCGGCGGTACGTACTTCCACGCCCTCTGCGCTGGTGTTGGCCTGCACGGCCTCGGCATGCACCCAGCGCACCGTGGGGTAGTCCAGCAGCTGCTGGCGCGCGGTCTTCAGCAGCTCGGCACCACTGATGCCATCCAGCCCTGGCACCCCGTGCGAATGGCTGGCGAAGCGGTTGCGTGGTGAACCGGCATCGATGACGGTGACCGGCCGCCGGGCACGGGCCAGGATCAGGCCGGCGGCAATGCCGGCGTAGCTGCCGCCGACGATGAGCACATCAGGATTCATGGTGACCTTCCAGGGAACGGTGATGGGCGAGATGGCGTGCGAAGTCGGCGCCGAGCTGGTCCAGCGTGGTCGCCCGCAGGCGCGCCTCCAGCAACCGCTGTGCCTCGCGTGCCCCCTCCAGCAGCGCGCTGTTGACCAGCTGCTGGATCGGGCAGCCGCCGCCGGCGTCGCGGGCGCCGACCTGCACCAGCGGCGGTGCGCCCACGGCCAGATAGATGTCATGCAGGGTGATCGTTGCAGCGTCGCGGGCCAGCTGGCTGCCACCGCCATGACCGCGGGTGCTGCGTACCAGGCCGGCCTTGTGCAGCTGCGCCAGCAGACGGCGGATCACCACCGGATGGGTCGGCAGGCAGGACGCCAGCTGCCCGGAGGTGCGCGGGCCATCCTGGCCGACCAGATGCGCCATCACGTGCAGGGCGTCAGAGAGCGGGTTCGCGGATTTCATGTAACCACAGTAGTTACATTTATATCCCCTGTCCAGGGTCCGTATTTGTTCCATATGGACACATTTGTCCTATGAAACACTTCCTTCACATCACTAAACGAAACGCTAATGTGATGTTCGTCGCACTTCAGCGGAAGCGTAGCGGGTCGATACCGCATTGCCCCTTCCCGAGAGTGCTTCCCGATGAATGCGTCTGTCCGTGCTCCGCGCCTGCAGTCCAAGCTGCTCGGCGCGGTTTCTGTTGGCTTGGCCGTGGTCCTGCTGTGCGCGCTGGCAGGCCTGGTCTCCGCCTGGTTGAAGTTGTCCACCGAGGTCCCGCCCGAAGTCGCGCACAGCCGCGATGCCGAACGCCTGCAGCGTGAGTTCCGTGGCCAGGTGCAGGAATGGAAGAACGTGCTGCTGCGCGGGCACGACGATGCGCTGCGCCAACGCCACCTGGATGGCTTCGACAGCGAAGGCCGCCTGGTCGGGCAGCTGGCCAAGGGTCTGGCCACCAGCCCGGACCCGCGCACGCGTGAGCTGGCGCAGGCGTTCGTTGGCCTGCACGCGCAGCTGCAGCAGGACTATCACGCGGCGCTGCAGGCATTTGCCGCGGCCGGCTACGATCCCGCGGCCGGCGACAACCTGGTGCGCGGCAAGGATCGCCCGGTGGCGATGGCTCTGGATGCGCTGAGCACGCACGCCACGCAGGTGGCTGAAGCGGCGGTGGCGTCCCGTTCGCAGCAGGCGCGGCAGACCCTGCTGCTGTGCGCGGTGCTGACCGTGCTGGCCGCCGTGCTGCTGCTGATCGGTCTGGCCTGGTGGCTGCGGCGTGCGGTGGTGCAGCCGGTGCTGGCAGTGGAAGCAGCGGCGCGCGCGGTGGCCGCCGGTGACCTGCAGCACGCAGTACAGGTGCGCAGCCGCGACGAGATCGGTCGCCTCGCGCAGGCCATGCAGGCGGTGCAATCCACGCTGCGCAGCGTGCTGGATGCACAGGCCGCGATGGCGCAGGCGCACGAAGCCGGCACCATCAGCCATCGCATGGACGCCGCTGCCTTCCCCGGCGCGTTCGGCACCATGGTGGCCGACTGCAACGCACTGGTCGATGCGCACATCCGGGTGAAGATGCGCGCGATCTCGATCATGGGCCGCTACGCGGTCGGCGACCTCAGCCAGGACATGGAACGCCTGCCCGGCGAGAAGGCCGTGATCACCGAAGCACTGGACATGGCCAAGCACAACCTCGGCAGGATCAATGGCGAGATCCGCCGCCTGGCCGAAGCTGCCGGCGCGGGAGACTTCAGCCAGCGTGGCGACAGCGCGCGCTTCGAGCATGACTTCCGCGCGATGGTCGATGGCCTGAACCGCCTGATGCAGACCACCGAACTGAACCTCGGCGAAGTCTCGACGATGCTGCGCGCCATCGCCGATGGCCGTCTCGGCGCGCGCATGCACGGTGATTTCCAGGGGGTGTTCGCCCGTATCGCCGGCGATGCCAACACCACCGCCACGCAGCTGGCGACCATCGTCACCGACATCAAGCACGCCTCCGGCAACATCCACACCGCCGCCGCGGAGATCGCCGCCGGCAACAATGACCTGTCGCGCCGCACCGAGCAGCAGGCGGCCAACCTGGAGGAGACGGCGGCATCGATGGAGGAACTGACCTCCACCGTGCGCCAGAACGCCGAACATGCGCGCCAGGCCAACCAGCTGGCGATCGGCGCCCATACGGTCGCCTCGCACGGTGGCAGCGTGGTCGGCCAGGTGGTGGCGACGATGGGCGCGATCGAGACCTCGTCGCGGCAGATCGCCGAGATCATCAGCGTCATCGATGGCATCGCGTTCCAGACCAACATCCTGGCGCTGAATGCCGCGGTGGAAGCGGCACGCGCCGGCGAACAGGGCCGCGGCTTCGCGGTGGTCGCCAGCGAAGTGCGTACGCTGGCGCAGCGCTCGGCGGCAGCCGCGAAGGAGATCAAGTCACTGATCGAAGCCTCGGTGGAACAGGTTGGCCATGGCGCACAGCGCGTGCGCGAGGCAGGCGACACCATGGCCGAGATCGTTGCATCGGTGCAGCGCGTGACCGACATCATGGCCGAGATCTCCGCGGCCTCGCAGGAGCAGAGCGCGGGCATCGAACAGGTCAGCCAGACCGTGATCCAGATGGACGGCACGACCCAGCAGAACGCCGCGCTGGTGGAAGAAGCCAGCGCCGCCGCGCGCAGCCTGGAGCAGCAGGCCAACCGCCTGATCGATGCGGTGGATGTGTTCGACCTGTCGACCACGGCGGCGGCGAAGGGCGGGCTGGCACGCGCGGCTTGATTGATCCGGTTGCCGGCCAGCGGCCGGCACTACCGTCGAGCGCAGACAGGGGGAGTGCCGGCCGCTGGCCGGCAGCGTCCAACGCTGCATGGGTGGCGGCATGAACAGTGCGGACCAACGGTCCGCACCCACCACCACCTGCCGTCGTACACGTCGATGCAATGCACCGTTGCCGGCATGCACACGGCCGCTGGCCTACCCTTTCGTGGACATTCCCGCCTCCCTCCCCCTCTGCTGGAGCCCCCATGACTGTCCCCGCCTTCGGTCTCGGCACCTTCCGCCTGAAAGACCAGACCGTGATCGACTCCGTGCGCAACGCGCTGGCGGTCGGCTACCGCGCCATCGATACCGCGCAGATCTACGGCAACGAAGCCGAGGTCGGCCAGGCCATCGCCGATTCCGGCGTGCCGCGCGACGACATCTACCTGACCACCAAGGTCTGGATCACCGCGTTCAAGCGCGATGCGCTGCTGGCCAGCCTGCGCACCAGCCTGGAAAAGCTGCGAACCGAGTACGTCGACCTGGCGCTGATCCACTGGCCATCGCCGAACGACAAGGTCGACGTGCCGATGGAGGAGTACCTGGCCGCACTGGCTGAAGCCAAGGCGCAGGGCCTGGCCCGCGAGATCGGCATCTCCAACTTCACCATCGCGCAGACCCGCAAGGCGATCGGCATCCTCGGCGCCGGTGCCATTGCCACCAACCAGATCGAAATCCACCCCTACCTGCAGAATCGCCTGCTGGTGAAGTTCCTGCAGGACAACGGCATCCACATCACCGCCTACATGAGCCTGGCCTACGGCGAGGTGATCAAGGACCCGGTGATCCAGGCCATTGCCGGACGCCACCAGGCCACGCCGGCGCAGGTCGCGCTGGCCTGGGCGCTGCAGCAGGGTTTCTCGGTCATTCCGTCCTCGACCAAGCGCGAGAACCTGGCGAGCAACCTGGAAGCAGCAGCGATCCGCCTGACCGACGAAGACATGGCACAGATCGCCAAGCTCGACCGCGGCCATCGCCTGGCCAACCCGGAAGGCATCGCCCCGGCCTGGGATTGATTCCAACGACGGCGCGCGACTGCTCTGGTAGACGCCGACCTTGGTCGGCGCAGACGTCTGATCGATCGATGAAACACCGTGCCGACCAAGGTCGGCACCTGCCGGACGGTCAGCGCTCGGCAACACCGCGCAACATATCCAGCACGTCGTGGATGTCCAGTGGCTTGCATAGAAAACCGGCAGCTCCCAGCGCGCGGGCTCTTTCAATCACCTGTACCCGCGTATCCGCGCTCATTACAAGAACCGGTGGCGCGCCGGGGTCCCTGGCTAGCGACTCCAGCACCTCCCATCCGCTGCAGCCGGGCATGTGCAGATCCAGCAGCACCACATCAGGCTCGACTGCCGCGATTACTGCGCGCGCGTCGTGACCATCGTGGCGGGAGCTGAGGCGATGACCGGCGCTCTGCAGCAGGCGCTCTACCACGTCACGGTTGGTTTCCACGTCCTCGAACAGCAGGCAGTGCAGCGGTCGCACCGACGCTGCGTGTGACTGAAGAAGTTCTTCAAGGGAAGGAAGAGGGTCCACCTCCGTGGTTGAGGCCACCGTGAAGCGCCACGCGAATGAGGCACCGCCTGCTTCATTGCGGCTCACGCTGATCGTCCCACCCATGGCATCGGAAATCAGCCGCACGATGTACAGCCCCAGCCCGACACCCTGCTCGCAGCGTGCCTCACCTTGGCTGAGCTGTACGAACGGCGAGAAGATCATCTCCAGGTCCGCGGCTTCGATCCCCGTGCCGGAATCGCAGACCTCGATCTGAACCTGCCAGTCGTCACCCGATCGGACCGCAACGATGGATACCGACACCTCGCCCGCCATCGGGGTGAACTTGATGGCATTGCAGACAAGATTGGTCACCACCTGTTCGATACGTCCGCCGTCTGCCAGCATCCAGACATCGGGCTCACTCCCATCCAGCTGCAGAAGTACGCCCTTGTCGGCGGCAGCCGGCATGCAGGTCGCCTGCACGCTTTCAATGATCGACCGCAGCGAACAAGGATGAAGCCGCAACTGCAGCCGGCCACCATCGATGCTGGCTGCGTCCAGTACATCATCGATGCGGTGCCTGAGCGCCTGCGCCTGCGTTGCGACCGTCGCCAGTGCATGCCGTTGGGCCGTACTTGCCGTCCCCACTTCCAGCAGCTGGATCCCACTGATGATGGCGTTCAGCGGCGTCCGCAGCTCGTGGCTCATCGTACTGACGAATCGGCCCTGCGCCTCACGCGAAGCAATGGCACGCAGCGCTATGTCACGCATCGCGGCTACCAGCAACGCCGCTACCAGCGGCAACAGGATCGTCAATGCCAGCGCGTAGGCGAGGTAGGCGGGCCGAGAGACCCAGTAGCCTTCAGGCGCGGCCCACAGCAATGCCAGCGCAGTCGATGCAATCGCGGGAGCAATTGCCCTGCGGCCATACACCGCGGTCGCGGAGATCACGAGGAAAGGCAGGGCTGCATTGAGCGTCATCAGCAGGATGAACGCCGCGTCCACCTGGATCGCAACCATTGCCAGGCTGAGCAGAAGGCCTACCCCATCGCACCAGCGGTGGCAGCGCTCCATGCAGAGCCTTGCAACAAGTGCCCATGTCCCGGATACCGCGAGCAGTGCAACGGCCACCGGCAGCACGCGGGCCGCCTCATTGGCCAGAACCGGCTGCGGGCCATCCACCCACTGCCAGCACCACAGCACCACCAGTACCTGCAGCAGGACCCGGAACCCGCTGGCGCGTGGCTCCTGAAGGCACGACAGAAGCCAGGCCAGGCGGTGCATCTCCAGCGCACGGGCTGCCTGCAGCAATGCTGCCGGTGCGGAAGCCTGCGAGCACACACGGGGCTGGTGCACGTCAGCCTCCTTCCATCCGGAAATACGTCGTCGCACGATGCAGAAGACGCTGCGCGGACAGTGCCAACGCGCATGCCCGCCGCCGCACAGCGTACGCTTCTGTACCCGAGCGGAGACAGTCACTCAATGCGTCGCAGGCCAGCGTTACCTCGGCGCTGCCCAACGCCGAGGTCACGCTCTTCAAGGCATGCAGACGCGCCAGCTCCTGCTCCAAGCCACCGAAGGATTCGTCCTTCGCCTTGCTCATCCACTGCGATATCGCCGCGTCCAACGCTGCGGTGAATGAAGGCAGCTGGTGGGGCGACGTTGCCGCAATGAGACCTAGCATCGAGCGTTCCCCAAGCTCAGGCCGGTCCATGGCGTGTGGACCTGCGTTCAGCCCAAACCGGGACTTCAAGCTTTGCATCGCCTTCCTCCATCTGTCGCATTCAACACCTGAACGGATGTATTCCAGCGTCCTGTTACGCCTGACTGGAGACCTCAGGCGTCAGCATGCAGGACCCGCGAGCTATTGCATCCGCTGATGGATCTGTATGAAGAACTGCGGAAAGCAGCCACCCAGCAGATGCCCTGCGGCCACCGCGAGCATGATTCCGCCTACGATGGCAGCACATCGGGCCGGGTGTGACAGTCGCTTCAGGTCCATGGCATCCAGCATGTAGGCAACGAATGCGCTACGCCATCGGAATTCTTTCAAACTTTCCTCATGGACCACCATGCTGACACTGACACTTCTCCTGCTGCTTTCATGCAGCGTGCTGGTCTGGAAACGCCGTCTGCGCAGTGCTGCGTTTCTGGCGACGCTTCCGCTGGCCATGGCAGCCAGTGCCAGCGCCCCGGTCACGCAATGGTTGCTGGATCGCGCGCAGGGCACCCCTTTTGTCACTGATCACGGTGCACTTCATCCGCGCACTGTGATCGTGGTACTGGGTGCCGGCATCGACCACGATGCCCGGGGCTCCAGGCCCGGGCTGGCCGGTTACAGCCGCCTGATGAGGGCAGCACAGCGTTACCACGAATGCGATCGCACGCGGGAGGTCTGTACGGTGCTTGCCAGCGGAGGCGTCACTGCCAAGGGCGATGTCGCTGAGGCCGATGTCTACGCACGCGAACTGATTGCGCTGGGCGTGCCCACCGAGAGGATTGTCCGCGAGCGTGCCAGCAGGAACACCTGGCAGAACGCCCGAAACAGCAGTGCGATCATCGGGCGCAACAGCCCGCGGGTGGTGCTGGTGACCTCGGGCCTGCATCTCACGCGGAGCCTGATCTACTTCCGACACTTCGGCGTCGTGGCCGAGGGCCTGCCCAGCGACCGCCTCCGTGCCACCCCGGGGTGGCTGCCCTCCACATTCAATCTATTGCTGGTCGAAGTGATGTTGCATGAGCGTATCGGCGTTCTGCGCTACCACCTCTACAACCGGATGGGCTGGAACGACGCCCCCATCGAGCCGGTCAGTGTCGCGCCTGCAGCAACCACCCACGCATCGCCGCACTGACCTCGTCCGGTTTCTCCATCGGTGCCAGGTGCCCGCAGTCAGGCACCACCACCAGCTGCGAGTGCGGCACCATCGCGTGCATTTCCTCGCTCACCGCCAGCGGCGTGATGCGATCGTTCGCGCCGCACACGATCAGCAGCGGATCGCGGTAACCGGCCAGCACATCATGGCCATCGCGGCGTTCCAGCGCGCTCTGGCGCAGGAACACGTCCGCGCCCAGGCGGGCGGTCATGTCGCGCACGCGCTGCACCAGCACGTAGTCATCCAGCCGCGACGCATCGATGTAGCTGCGCATCAGCACATCGCCGAAGCCGTGGAACTTCCCCGGCAGGCGCACGCTGGCGCGTTGGCTGCGGCGCTGCTCGGCACGTTCCGGTGAATCGGCGTGGATCGAGGTATCGATCAGCGCCAGCTGCAGCACGCGCTCCGGCGCAATGCGCAGGATCTGCTGGGCGACGAAGCCGCCCAATGAGAAACCGGCCAGCGCAAAGCGCTCCGGTGCCTGTGCGAGCACGTCCTCGGCCACCGCCTGCAGGGTCTCGCCACGGGTCTGGTCGCCTACTGTGCAGTCGGCGATGTCGGCCAGGTCGGCCAGCTGCGCGCGCCACAGCTCGGCATCGTTGAGCAGGCCGGGCAGCAGCAGCAGGGGAATACGGTCGGTCATGGGGGTATTGTCGCGCCAGCACGGTGACGGAACCATGCCGCAACAGGCGGTTGCGTTGTAGAGTCGCGCCATGCTCGACTACTGCACAGCCCGTCGAGCATGGCTCGACTCTACAGAAGGCGGCGATACGGACGCGACCATGGCAGACCCCTACAACAGCGGCACCCCCACCCCACCCGCGCTCCGCTTCGATGATGCGCTGGTCACCACCGCCTTCGAGCTGCCTGGGCACCGCGTCGTGCGCAACCTCGGTGTGGTGCGCGGCATCACCGTGCGCTCGCGCTCGATCGTCGGCAACTTCCTCGGCGGTATCCAGACGCTCTTCGGTGGCAACATCACCATCTATACCGAACTGTGCGAACAGGCCCGCGAGGAAACCTACCGCGACATGGTCAAGCATGCGCGGCAGCTGGGTGCCAACGCGATCATCGGCATGCGCTACGACGCCACCGATGTGATGACCGGGCTGACCGAAGTGCTGTGCTATGGCACGGCGGTGGTGGTGGAGCCGATGCGTTGAAGCTGTAGAGCCGAGCCCATGCCCGGCTCAGGCGTGCCCGTGTGATGCAAGGCAGCCGAGCGTAGGCTCGGCTCTACAGGAATCAGGCCACCGGCGGGACGTCGGGCACCTCGACCTGCTGCACCGGCAGGGTCACCATCATCACCGTCGGGTCGTCCGGGTCCAGCTTCGTCTTGAAGCCCAGGCTCTGGCACATCGCCAGCATGGTGCTGTTCTCGCGCAGCACCTGGCCTTCGACCACGTCCAGGCCCAGCCACTTGGCGTACTCGATCATGATCGCCATCAGCCGCCAGCCGATGCCGTGGCCCTTCAGGTCCGAGCGGATCAGGATGCCGTACTCGCCACGGTGGTAATCCGCATCGGCATGCAGGCGCACCGCGCCCAGCATCTCGCCGCTGCGCGGTTCGATCGCCACCAGCGCAATCGAGCGCGCGTAGTCGAGCTGGGTCAGGCGCGCGATGAACTCGTGGCTGAAGTGCTTCACCGACTGGAAGAAGCGCAGGCGCAGGTCCTCGTCGCTGACGCGGGCGAAGAACGCACGGAACAGCGCGTCGTCCTCCGGCCGCACCGGGCGCACGAAGGCGCGGCCGCCATCGGACAGTTCGATGGTGCGCTCCCACTCCTTCGGGTACGGGAACACCGAGAAACGTGGATGGCCGCGGCCCTTGTGCAGGATGCGCGACGGCGCCACCGCCACGCGGGCGTCGAGGGCGAGGATGCCCTTGCCGTCGACCAGCAACGGGTTGATGTCCAGCGTACGCACTTCGGGAATGTCGGCGGCCAGTTGTGCAAGCTTCACCAGCGCCAGCGCCAGTGCGCGCTCGTCAGCCGCCGGCACGTCACCGTAGGCCTTGAGGATGCGCGAGGCGCGGGTCTGGCCAATCAGCTCGTGGGCCAGGCGCAGGTCCAGCGGCGGCAGCGCCAGTGCCTTGTCGTTGATCACTTCGACGGCAGTGCCGCCGCGACCGACCACGATCACCGGGCCGAACGTCGCGTCATCGGCGATGCCGACAATCAACTCGCGCGCCTTCGGACGCACGATGGTCGGCTGCACCAGCAGGCCATCGACACGCGCATCCGGCCGCAGCTGGCGTGCGCGCGACAGGATCGCGTTGGCCGCGCTCTGCACCGCCGGCAGCGTGGACAGGTTCAGGCGCACACCATCCACTTCCGACTTGTGCGGAATATCCGGCGAGAGAATCTTCAGCGCGACCGTGGCACCGCGTTCCAGCAGCGGCTGCGCCAGGTCCATCGCCTCGTGCGCATCACGCGCATGCATCACCGGCGCGGAGGGAATGCCGTAGGCCTTGAGCAGTTCATGCGTAGCCAGCGGGTCCAGCCACTGCTGGCCGTTGGCCAGCGCGGCATCGACCAGTGCGCGCGCGGCGGCCGTGTCGACGCTGAAGTCCTGCGGCAGGCTGGGCGGCGTTTCCATCAACGCGTTCTGCGCTTCGCGGTAGCGCACCAGATGCTGGAAGCCACGTACGGCTTCGGCCTCGGTCGGATAGGTCGGCACCCGCGCCGCGTTGAGCGTGGCGGTGGCCTGGTCGTCGTTGCCCAGCCACACCGCGAACACCGGCTTGTCGCGGTGGTGGCGCGGGCGCAGGCCGAGCGTGCGGGTGAGTGCCTGCGCGGCGTCCGCCGATGAGGTGAACGCGGTCGGCACGTTGACCACCATCACCGCGTCATTCTCGTTGTCGGCCAGCAGCGCTTCGATGGCCGCGGCATAGCGGTCACCATCGGCGTCGACCACGATGTCGACCGGATTGCTGCGCGACCAGCCCTGTGGCAATGCCGCATCGAGCTTCTGCACCGTGCTGTCGGACAGGGTGGCCAGCGTGCCACGCAGCGCGATCAGCTGGTCCACGGCAAGGCGGCCGACGCCGCCACCATTGCTGAGAATGGCCAGGCGGCGGCCAGGGAAGGTGCCCAGGCGCCCCAGTGATTCGGCGGCGGTGAACAGCTCGTCCAGCGCACCGACGCGCAGCAGGCCGGCGCGGTTGAAGGCCGCACCGTACACATCATCGGCGCGGGCCAGGGCCTGCACATGGGTATCGCGGCTGCCCGGCTGCACGCGCTCGGCGCGGCCGGACTTCACCACCACCACCGGCTTGGCGCGGGCGGCGGCACGCGCGGCCGACATGAACTTGCGCGCGTCCTTGATCTGCTCGACGTAGAGCAGGATGGCGCGGGTACGGTAGTCGGTGGCGAAGTAGTCGAGCAGGTCGCCGAAGTCGACGTCCATCGTATCGCCCAGCGAGACCACGGCGGAGAACCCGACCGAGCGCGCCACGCCCCATTCCACCAGCGCGGCGGCAATGGCCGAGGATTCGGAGACCAGCGCGAGGTCGCCCGCCTGCGGAAAATGTGCGGCGATGCTGGCATTGAGCCGCGCGTGCGGCGCGATCACGCCCAGGCAATGCGGCCCGAGGATGCGCAGGCCATGCTTGCGCGCCACCGCCTCTACCTGTGCAGACAACGAACCGGGGCCTTCGCCCAGGTGCGCGGTGAGGATGATCGCCGCCTGCACGCCACGTTCGGCGGCAGTGCGCACCACCTGCGGCACGATCGCCGCTGGTGCGGTGATCACCACCAGGTCCGGCACCCAGTCCAGGTCCTTCAGCCGCTTGACCGTGCGGATGCCATCGATCTCGGCATGCCGCGGATTGATCCACGCCACCTTGCCGGGGAAGCCGGTGCCACGCAGGTTGCGCATCACCGCGCGCCCGGCCGAACGCTCGCGCGGGCTGCCGCCGATCACCGCGACCGACTGCGGACGGAACACGGACTGCAGGTGGTAGGTACTCATGCGCCTACGGTACCCAAATTCCGTGGCGATGGGGTCGGAGGCGGGGTCGGCCCCCTTTTCGCAGGAAAGGGCTCTGATCCCCTGCTGCGGATATCCGGGGTCAGAGCCCTTCGCTGCGCGAAGGGATCCGACCCCGGCGTGCACGTTTTGTTACAGCAGCGTGCCGTGCAGGATCATCGCGGCGATGCTGAAGTAGATCACCAGGCCGGTCACATCCACCAGGGTGGCCACGAACGGGGCCGAGGCGCTGGCCGGGTCGAAGCCGAGCCGCTTCAGGATGAAGGGCAGCATCGAGCCGGACAGCGAACCGAAGGTGACGATGCCCACCAGCGCGGCGCCGATGGTGATCGCCAGCAGGATCCAGTGCTCGCCGTAGTCGTGCAGGCCGCCCAGCTGCCAGATCACGATGCGCACGATGGCCAGGCAGCCGAGGATGGCGCCCAGCACCATGCCGGTCGGCACTTCGCGCAGGGCCACCTTCCACCAGTCGCGCAGGCGCAGTTCGCGCAGTGCCAGGCTGCGGATCAGCAGCGAGGTGGCCTGCGAGCCGGAATTGCCACCCGAACTCATGATCAATGGGATGAACAGGGTCAGCACCACTGCGCGCGCCAGTTCGTCCTCGTAGTGCTGCATCGCGCTGGCCGTCAGCATCTCGCCCAGGAACAGCACGCTCAGCCAGCCGGCGCGCTTGCGCAGCATCTCGAAGAAGCCGATCTGCATGTACGGCTTGTCCAGCGCTTCCATGCCGCCGAACTTGTGCGCGTCCTCGGTGGATTCCTCGATCAGCGCATCGAGCACGTCGTCCACGGTGACGATGCCGAGCATCTGCTGCTGCGCGTCGACCACCGGAATCGCCAGCAGGTCGTGGCGGCGGATCAGCCGTGCCACCTCTTCCTGGTCCATCAGCGCATCCACTGTTACCGGCGGATTGACCTGGGCCACGTCCAGGATCGATTCCTCGGGCAGGCCGGTGATCAGCCGGCGCATGGTCACCACCTGCTGCAGCTGCTGGCTGGCCGGCTCCAGCACGTAGATCGCGTACACCGTCTCGCGGGTGCGCTCGACCTGGCGGATGTGCTGCAGGGTCTGCGCCACGGTCCAGCTGGCGGGCACCGCCACGTACTCGGTGGTCATCAGCGCGCCGGCGGTGTTCGGCGGGTAGCTGAGCAGCTTCTGGATGACCTGGCGGGCGTCGGTGCCCAGCAGCGGGATCAACCGCGCGCGCTCTTCCTCATCCAGCTCGTGGACGATGTCGGTGGCGCGGTCGTCGGCCATCAGGCCCAGCAGCGCCGCAGCCCGCGCGGGTGGCAGTGCGGCCACCAGCTCACCGCTGCGGTGCAGCTCTGGCGCTTCGAGCATCTTCACTGCACGCGGCAACGGCAGCGCAGCCAGCGTTTCCGCGGCGCGGGTCAGGTCCAGCGTGTTGAGGAATTCCACCGCGTCGGCGGTGTTGTAGTTCGCCAGCGGTGCGGCCAGTGCGGCGGCATCGGCCACCGGGCGCAGCAATTGCTTCTGGTTCATCGGTTTTGCCTTGTGGGGATGCGACCTCGCGCAACGCCAACGCAGGCAAACCGTCCCGGTGTCAGGCGGTGGCCATCGCTGGCGTCGAACGAGGTCGACTTCTACTGTCGCTGGACATGGGTTGGGGACTCCGGGATGCGTATGCCAACGGACGCGCCGCCAGCGGCGGGCAGTCTGGACCCGTGGGCCATGCAGGTCAACCTGGGCGCCCCGCGCTGGGTGGCCGCCCGGCCGGTTGTTCTCGTGCATACACAGGCCGGCGCGCATAATGTCGTGGTGGCGCTCGCCACGCCCTCCCCCATCCGAACGGACGCACAGCGGGCTCCCCCGATGACCAGGTATTCCCATGCATAGCGGTGGTCTGGAACTGGCCCTGGTACTGCTGCTGGCGGCGGTCATCGCCGTGCCGGTGTTCAAGAAGTTCGGCTTCGGCGCGGTACTGGGCTACCTGGCGGCCGGCGTGGTGCTGGGCCCGGACGGGCTGGGCTTCGTGCAGGACGCCGACCGCATCCTCGGTGCCGCCGAGATCGGTGTGGTGATGCTGCTGTTCGTGATCGGCCTGGAGCTGTCACCGGCACGCCTGAAGGTGATGCGGCGCTCGGTGTTCGGCGCCGGCGCGGCGCAGGTGGCGTTGTCCGGGCTGGTGCTGGGCGGCCTGCTGCTGCTCGATCACTTCCAGTGGAAGAGCGCGCTGGTGGTCGGCGTGGCGCTGGCGCTGTCATCCACCGCGGTCGGCCTGCAGCTGCTGTCCGAGCACAAGGCGATCAACAGCGACCATGGCCGGCTCGGGTTCGCCATCCTGCTGTTCCAGGACCTGATCGCGATCCCGCTGCTGGCGGCCATCCCCCTGCTGGGCGGAGTGAAGAACGAGACCCTGCGCTGGGAAGATGCGGCCGTGGCGCTGGGTGCGCTGGCGGTGGTGATCCTGTGCGGACGACCGGTGCTGCGCAAGGTGTTCAGCATCATTGCGCGCACCCGCAGCCCGGAAGTATTCACTGCCACCGCCCTGCTGGTGGTGCTGGGCACCGCCTGGTTCATGCAGGAAGCCGGCCTCAGCCCCAGCCTCGGCGCGTTCCTGGCCGGCGTGCTGCTGTCCGATTCGGAGTTCCGGCATGAGCTGGAAGCGCAGATCGAACCGTTCAAGGGGCTGCTGCTGGGCCTGTTCTTCATCGCAGTGGGCATGGGCATCGACCTGGACCGCATCGCCGCCGAGCCGTGGCTGATCGCCGCGGGTGTCGGCATCCTGCTGGTGGTCAAGTTCAGCCTGCTCTACGCGGTTGGACGTGTCGCCCGGCTCAGCTCGCGGCAATCGCTGCTGCTGGGCAGCGTGCTGTGGCTGGGCGGCGAGTTTGCCTTCGTGGTATTCAACGAGGCACAGCGCGCGCACCTGCTGGGCAACGCCAACCACGACCGGCTGGTGGCGATCGTCGGCCTGTCGATGGCGATCACGCCGCTGCTGATGATCGCGCTGCTCAAGCTGCTCGGCCAGGAAAAAGCCGCACCACGCGCGGCGGCCGAGGCCGACAAGGTGGCGCCGGACAACCGGCCCAAGGTGCTGATCGCCGGCATGGGACGCTTCGGCCAGGTGATCGCGCGCCTGCTGACCGCGCAGAAGGTGCCGTTCGTGGCGCTGGAAGCGAACCCGGACACCGTTGCCGACCTGCGCCGCTTCGGCAACCAGCTGTACTACGGCGATCCGACCCGGCCGGAGATGCTGCGTGCGGCGGGGGGCGAGCACATCGATGTGTTCGTGATCACCGTGGATGACCCGGAGACCAACCTGCGCGCGGTACGCATGGTGCGCCGGCTGTACCCGGACGCGACGGTGCTGGCGCGTGCACGCAACCGCCAGCATGCGTGGCGCCTGATGGACATGTCGGCCGAGCCGTTCCGCGAAGTGTTCGGCACCAGCCTTGAGATGAGCGGACGCGTGCTGACCGCGCTGGGCGTGGCGCCGGACGTGGCCGAACGCCATGTGCAGCGCTTCCGCGAGCACGATGAGCAGCTGCTGCGCGACCAGTATCTGGTGTACGACGACGAGGCAGCGGTGATCCAGACCTCGCGCGACGCACGCAACGACCTGATGCATCTGTTCGAGGCCGACGCGGAAAGCGACGGCAAGTAGGCGTGCCGACCAACGGTCGGCACCCACCGGTGGCAGGATCGGCACTACCCACTGCGGATTCCGATCCCGGTGCTCAACCGTTGTCGCGCAGGAACCGCGCCATCGACGAAACGCCCGGCACGCGCGGTTCGAACTCTCCAGCGACGTCGATGAAGCCGCGCATCACCGCGATCTCGCGCGGGCTGCGGTTGAGGCTGTCGCGCACTTCCGGATCGGCACCGGCGCGCAACAGGCGCTGCACCAGCAGCGGCAGTCCATGCAGGGCGGCCAGATGCAGCGGGCCGAAGCCGCGCGGATCGCGCACGTCCAGGCTGACGTCCTCATCCAGCAGGCGCTCCACCGCCGCCATCACCACCTGCTCGTCGCAGGCGGTACCCGGCTCGGCGCGTGCGCCCAGCAGCAGCAGCAGCGGCGTGACCGAACCGGCGGCGGCCTGGTCCGGCTCGGCGCCCGCCAACAGCAGGGTGTCGAGCAGGGCCAGCAGGCGCGAGCGGTCGCGGGCACTGAAACCGTACAGCGCGGCACAGTGCAGCGGGCCCAGCTGCTGCGCGTCACCGGCATGCACGTCGGCACCGGCAGTGAGCAGGCGCGCGACGATGTCCGGCAGGCCCAGCGCCGAGGCCAGCATCAGCACGGTCACCCCGCCCGGCAGGCGATGTTCCAGCTTGGCGCCGGCATCGAGCAGGGCCGAAACGATGTCGACCTGGCGCATGCTGACCGCCGCCGACAGCGGCGTCGCACCGCTTGCAGCGGCGTGCTGCGGATCGGCACCGCGCGCCAGCAGCAGGTCGGTCACGGCCAGGTGGCCACCACCGGCCGCACGCAGCAGCGCGGTGCAGCCCTGTGCGTCGACCGCGTCGACGGCAAATCCCAGATCGATCAGGCGACGCACGGCGTCTACATCACCGGCCATCGCAGCGGCCGGCAGATCGGCCTCGCGCAGGGTACGGCGCGGCAGCGGCCACACCCGCCAGTCCAGCCAGTCGGCCAGGTCACGGCGACCGATCGACAGCGCCACGCCCAGTGGCGTCTGACCGTCGGCGGCACGTGCTTCCGGCGAGGCACCGTGCTGCACCAGCAGCTTCAGCGCGCCTTCGCGGGCCAGGGCGGTGGCCAGATGCAGTGCGGTCATGCCATGGCTGTCGCGCGCTTCGCGATCGACACCGGCCTTGAGCAGGGCCTGCTGCAGGCGCAGCCAGCCCAGGCGTACCGCCAGCGACAGCGGTGGGTCACCGGCCGGCGAAGCGGCGAACGGATCGGCGCCACGCTCCAGCAGTTCCAGCGCCAGTTGTTCGAGGCCGCGGGCGGCCTGGTCGTGCTGTGCGCAGGCGGCCAGGAAGCGTGCCAGCCCACCGCGCCCGGCCGGCGACAGGCCGCGCTGCAGCATGACCTGCAGCGCCGGCACCGCGTCGATGCCGCGCGACAGCAGCGCGAACATCGGCGTATCGGCGCAGGCGTCGCGCACATAGGGATCGGCACCGTGGGCCAGCAGCCAATCGACCGCGCGCGGCTCCAGGGCCAGCTCCGGATCGAGCAGCAGGCCGCCCAGTTCTTCCGGCTGGCACAGCCTGGCCAGCGCGGCCATGCCATCGGTGTTGCCGAAGCCCAGCGCTTCGCGCAGCAGGGTCAGCGGCGGACGGTCCGGCAACAGGCCGCTGGCGCTGGCCGCTTCACCGCGCTCGGCCAGGCCATCACTGACGGCTGCCGGCAGCGGATAGGACGGGTCCAGCAGGGCCACGATCGCCCAGCGGCCCGCTTCGGCCGCATAGTCCACCGCGCGGCGGCCAACCGGGTCGGTGGCGTCGGCGGCGATGCCCAGTTCCACCAGGCGCTTGATCAGCAGCGGCGAGACATCCTCGGCCATCACTGCCAGCTGCACCGCATTGCGGCCTTCGCCGTCCACCGCGACCAGGTCCGGCTTGTGCGGCAGCAGGTGCTCGACCACGGCGGCACGGCCGGCACGGGCGGCTTCCAGCCACGGCGTGCGGCCCAGTGCATCGCGCGCTTCCAGGTTGGCGCCGGCGCCCAGCAGCACGCCGATGATCTCCACGTGGCCGGCCAGCGCTGCCTCGTGCAGCGCGCTGCGGCGCTGGCGATCACGCGCGTCGGCGCGTGCCTTGTGCTTGAGCAGCAGCTGCACGCCGGCCGGATCGTCGTCCTCGGTGGCGGCGGCGGCCAGCAGCACCGGGGTGCCATCGGCCGGTTCGCTGCGTGCACCGCGCTCGAGCAGGAAGCGGGCCAGGCGCCAGTTGCCGACCTGGCAGGCCACCGCCAGCGGCGACCAGCCCTCGCGGTTCAGCGCATCGACTTCGGCAGCGGCATCGCGCAGCAGCGCGGCAACGCCCGGGTCGGAACTGCGTGCGGCATGGTGCAGCGGGGTGTTGCCATCGCTGTCGGTGGCACGTGAATCGGCGCCGTTGGCGAGCAGGGTCATCACCGCTTCGGGGCGGCCATGCCAGCTGTCGCGGGTGGCGGCCAGCAGCGGGGTCATGCCCCGGTGCGGCGCGTTCACATCTACGCCGCGGGCAATCAGCTCGCGCAGCAGGCGCAGGTCCGGCAGCACCGCCGCCAGCACCGCCAGGCTGCGCTGGTCACGCCAGTTCGGGTCCGGCAGCGCATACGGATCAGCACCGGCCTGCAGCAGCTGCAGGCCGCGGTCGACGCGGCCCTGGCGCGCGGCCTCATACAGGGCCGGTGTCAGTTCCTGCGGCGCCATCGCCTCCAGCGGCGCGGTTTCGGCCGCAGCGGGGAACATCGGTTCCTGTTCGCTGCTGGCAGCGGCGAACGGGCTGGGGCGCAGCGACACCAGCGGCGCGGGCGCAACCCGCTGCAGCAGCAGGTGCAGCGCCGGCGACAGCAGCACGACCGCCAGTGCGGCGGGCCAGCGTGCGCCGTCCGGCAACAGGCCCGGCCAGGCCGGCAGCACCACCAGTGCGGCCAAGGCGATCACCAGCGCGGCCACGCCAAGACCACGCCAGGCGGTCAGGTCGCGGCCGGCCAGCGCCTGCCAGTGCTGGGCCAGGCTGCCATCCAGGCGTTCGACATCGTTCCACAGCGGCCAGGTGCGCCAAGCCGCCAGCAGGCCGGCACTGACCAGCACGCTCAGGCCCAGCACCGCCGCCAGGCTGCCGCTGTCACGCAGGGCCGCCAGCGGCCAGGCCAGCAGCAGCGCCAGCAGCAATGGCGCGGCAGCCCACAGCGCCAGCAGTGCGGGCAGGTCCTGGCGTGCGACCACCTTCAGCGGCAGCAGCGCACGGCTGCGACGCCACCACGACACGCCCAGCGCGAACGCCGGCTGCGCCAGTGCGGCAAGGATGGCACCCGGCACACCGCCCACCGCGGCGCCCAACGCCAGCATGGCACCCACGGCGAAGGCGATCGACAGGGCACGCGGACGGGAGGTGTCAGTCATAGTGTCGCGGCATCAGGCTGGCCACCGACGGCGGCACCTGCAGGTAGAACCCGCGTTCGCTCATTTCGCTGCGGACCTTTTCAGGATCGGCCTGGGCCAGGCGGCGCTGGACATCCAGGGCCACCTCCAGGACGAAGGTGAGCGTCCCCAGCGAGGTGAGCAGCGGCGCGGGCAGCGCGCTGAAATCATCGCGTCGGGGAACGTAGACGTAGGTGTCCGGCTTGAGTTGGCTTTTATAGACGTAGGCGTGCATGTCCGCGGGACGATAACCCGGGAAGAGCCATGATTGTGTCGGAAAGCCGACACCGGGGAAAGCCGTCAGCCGACGATGGCGGCGCGATCGGCGGCGTTTCCCTTGCGAGGTTCAGCAATGTGGCGGCGACGTTCAGCCAACGCCGCCGCCACACGGGCACTTACTTGACCTTGGCGTAGGTGCCCTTCAGCGCGACACCGGCGAGGATGGTGCCGGCATAGCACTCGTAATTGGTGCTGCTCTTGAACTCGTTCTTCTTGTAGTAGCTGACGATGTCGACCACGGCGTTGGCGCCGCGCGACCTGGCGCCGTCCTGCAGCGCGCGCAGCGCCGACAGCGCGACCCAGCGGCAGGCCTCGGCATCGCTCTTGTTGGCGGCGTTGGTCTTCTTGTTGGTCACGTCTTCACCCAGGCGCTGCTGCACGCTGACCGGCTGGCCGGCCAGGTAGAAGCGCACGCTGCCGTCGATGCCGGCGTCCTTGGCAGCCTGCGAGCTGACCAGCTCCTGCAGGGACTGCTCGACGCGGGTATCGCGGGCAGAGGCGGTGGAGGTCAGGGCCAGCAGCGCGGTGGCAGTGGCGATCATGAGAGTGCGGCGCATCGAAACTTCTCCTTGTCAGGGGTGCGGGTGGATGGCGGAAACAGTGCGGTGGGGCGGTGGATCACTCGCTCCAGCGGCGGAACACCAGTGAGGTGTTGATGCCGCCGAAGGCGAAGTTGTTGCTCATCACGTACTCGGCCTGCAGTTCGCGGCCCTGCCCGGTGATGAAGTCGAGCTGGCCACAGCGCGGGTCGACCTCGGCCAGGTTCAGGGTCGGCGCGAACCAGCCGGCGCGCATCATCTGGATGCTCAGCCAGGCCTCGAACGCGCCACAGGCACCCAGCATGTGGCCGACATAGCTCTTCAGCGAGCTGATCGGCACGCGGTTGCCGAACACCTGCGCGGTCGCCTGGGTTTCGGCGATGTCACCGTGGTCGGTGGCGGTGCCGTGGGCGTTGACGTAGTCGATCTGCGCCGCGTCCAGGCCGGCATCCTCCAGCGCCAGGCGCATGGCCTGGGCCATGGTGTCGGCGCTGGGCTGGGTGACGTGCTGGCCATCGCTGTTGGTGCCGTAGCCGACCACCTCGGCAAGGATGGTGGCGCCGCGCGCCTGCGCGTGCTCCAGGTCTTCCAGGATCAGCGTGCAGGCGCCCTCGCCCAGCACCAGGCCATCACGGCCGGCATCGAACGGGCGCGGGGTGGTCTGCGGCGCATCGTTGCGAACGCTGGTGGCGAACAGGGTGTCGAACACCGCCGCTGCGGTGGCATCGAGCTGCTCGGCACCGCCGGCCACCATCACCGTCTGCTTGCCACTGCGGATCGCTTCATAGGCCGCACCCACGCCCTGGCTGCCGGAGGTGCAGGCACTGGACGTGGTGTACACGCGCCCGGACAGGCCGAAGAACACGCCGATGTTGACCGGCGCGGTGTGGCTCATCATCTTCAGGTAGGTGGTGGCACTGATGCCATCGGTGGTGAACTCGTTGAGCATGCGCCCGAATTCACCGGTGGCCTCGTGGCTGCCCGAGGACGAGCCGTAGGCCACGCCGGTACGGCCGCTGCGCAGCACCGGATGCTCGTGCAGGCCGGCTTCACGCAGTGCCACCTCAGTGGCGCGCACCGACATGATCGCGACCTTGCCCATCGAGCGGGTGGTCTTGCGGTTGTAGTTCGGCGGCAGCTCGAAATCCTGCGCCGGCGCGGCCAGCTTGGTGTTCAGCCCGGCATAGACATCCCACTCGGGCATCGCACGCACCGCATTGCGGCAGCTGCGCAGGTGTGCCTCGATGGTCGGCCAGTCGTGGCCGAGCGGACTGATGGCGGCGGCACCGGTGACCACCACGCGACGATCGGCGGCCATCAGATCATGCCTCCGTTCACCGAGATCACCTGGCGGGTGATGTAGCCGGCCGGCTCGGACAGCAGGAACGCCACCGTGGCCGCCACTTCGTCGGGACGACCGACGCGGCCGGCGGGAATCAGCTTGAGCGCGTGTTCAACCACTTCATCGTTGAGCATTTCGGTCTCGATCAGGCCCGGGGCCACGCAGTTGACGGTGATCTGGCGGCTGGCCAGTTCCAGCGCCAGGGCCTTGGTGGCACCGATGATGCCGGCCTTGGCGGCACTGTAATTGACCTGCCCGCGGTTGCCGGCCAGTCCGGACACCGACGACAGGGTGATGATGCGGCCAGGCTTGCGCCGGCGCACCATCGGCATGATCAGCGGATGCAGTACGTTGTAGAAACCGTCCAGGTTGGTGTGGATGACCTGGTCCCAATCCTCCGCTGACAGTGCCGGGAAGGCACCGTCACGGGCGATGCCGGCGTTGCAGACCACGCCGTAGTACGCGCCGTGCGCTTCGACATCGGCCTCCAGCACAGCGCGTGCGGCCTCGCGATCAGCCACGTCGAACATCAGTACGCGGGCCTGCCGGCCCAACGCGTGGATCTCGGCCATCACGGCCTGTGCCTCATCCAGGCGGCTGCGGCAATGCACCACCACGTCGAAGCCGTCACGCGCGATGCGCAGCGCGATGGCCCGGCCGATGCCCCGGCTGGCGCCGGTCACCAGCACGCTTCGATTCCCTGTCATGCCTGTCCACTCTCCAGATAGGCCATCGCATCGGCCGGTTCGAACACCGACACGTTGGCTGTCGCCCATTCGTCCTCGCCTGCCAGGATGCGGCAGGCGAACATCCCCAATCCATTGTCACCCAACAGCTCGCAGCGCGCCTGTACGCGCAGCCGCGATCCGCTGGGAAAGCTGCTGCGCGGGCTGCTGTAGCGGCGGCTGCCAAGCAGGAAGCCCAACTGCGGCGGCTTGCCCGCCGCACGCGCACGGCAACCGGCCCAGGCCGCGATGGCCTGCGCCATGTATTCGATGCCGACCCACGCCGGCACCCGGCCCTCCTCGACGAACAGGCCGGCGTCGGGCACCACCAGTTCGGCCTCGATGGTGTCCTGGTCCCAGTGCGTGATGCGCTCCAGCAGGCACATGTCCTGGCGGTGCGGCACCACCTCTTCGATCGCGTACAGCGTGTTCATCGACGCTCCAGCGCCAGCACGGCATTGCTGCCGCCGAAGGCGAACGAATTGCTCAGCACCCGCCGCGGTGCCTGTGCCAGGCGGGTGGCCGGTGCGACCAGCGGCAGTGCCGGCAGCGCGGGGTCTGCCACGCCGTCCCACCAGTGCGGTGGCAGCTGCTGCTGCGGGTTCCCGGCCAGCACGATCCAGCACAGTGCAGCTTCGATCGCGCCTGAAGCACCCAGCGTATGGCCGGTCAGCGGCTTGGTCGAACTGGCCGGCACCTGGTTGCCCAGCACCTGCGACACCGCCAGGCTTTCCATCGCATCGTTGTGGCCGGTGGCGGTGCCATGCAGGTTCACGTAGTCCACTTCATCGGCCGCCCAGCCGGCGCGCTGCAGCGCCTGCTGCAGGGCATCGATGGCACCCAGGCCCTGCGGATCGGGGGCGGACATATGGTGCGCGTCGGCCGATTCGCCCCAGCCGGCCAGGCATACCGGGCCGGGTTCGCGGGTGAGCAGGAACAGCGCGGCACCCTCGCCGATGTTGATGCCGGCACGGTGCTGCGAGAATGGATTGCAGCGCAGGGCCGACACCGATTCCAGCGCGCTGAAGCCGGCCACGGTGAAGCGGCACAGCGAGTCCGCGCCACCTGCGATCACGGCGTCGACGATACCGGCCCGCAGCATGCGTGCAGCCGACATCAGTGCCTTGGCACTGGACGAGCAGGCGGTGGACAGGGTCCACGCCGGCCCCTGAGCGCCGCTGCGCTGGCGCACGAACTGCGCGGCAGTACCCATTTCCTGCTGGGCGTAATCGAACCCGGGCGGCCATTGGCCCTGTTCGCCATGGGTGCGCAGGGCCTGCTCGGATTCACCGATGCCCGAGGTACTGGTGCCCAGCACGACCGCCACGCGTTCGGCGCCGTGGCGGGCGATCGCGGCGGCCACCGCCGGTGCGATCTGCGCCAGTGCCACGTCCAGCAGGGCGTTGTTGCGCCCGCGCAGGGCGGCCGGCAGTTCTTCCAGCGTCGGCAGCGGTGTACGCACCTGCCCCAGCGCCAGGGTGTGCCCCGGCAGCAGGGTATCGTTGTCGCTGAGCCCGCCCGGCACGCTGGCGAACATCGCCGAAGCCACCGCGTCGCGGCCATCGCCGAGCGCGCAGACCACGCCCAGATCGTTCAGGTAGATCGGTGCACTCATCGATCCGGCCCGGCCATGTCGATCGATTCGATGCGCAGCGCATAGCCTTCGGCGCGGTTGTCCAGCTGCACGCTGCCATCGTCCAGGCGCTGCAGCTGCAGCCACACCGTGCCGTCGCGCGACAGGCTGCGCTGATGGCCATCGTCACGGACCTGCCAGCCGGCTGGCAGCGCGGCCGCGATGGCTGCGGTCGGCCACAGCGCGAACTGCAGGTCATCCAGCACGCGCTCGGCGCGCACCTGCGGCGGCAGCCATGGCGCGCGCTGCTGGGTCAGCTGCCGGCCGTCCCACTGCAGGCGCACGCCGGTCTGGCCCATCGCCTGCACCGCCAGCTGCACCTGCTGCGCATCGGCTTCCAGCAGTGCATCCAGGTCGCGCTCATGCGTGCCGAACCGGAAATGCAACTGCTGCTGCAGCGCCAGCGGCGCCGGCAGGCTGGCCGGCGACAGGCGCAGCGGCGGCAGTTCCACCAACGGCTTCGGCATGCGGCCGGCGCAGGCCACCAGCAGCAGGCTCAGCAGCAGTGCTGTCGCAGGGGCGATCAGGCGCCGCACAGCTGCTCCAGCACGCGCATGCGGCGGCCACTGTCATCGGCCACGTACGGGTTGTTGGTGTCCCAGGCGTAACCGGCCAGGATGGAGCTGATCATGTCGCGCACTTCGGGCTGCTGCTGCGGGTGGTAGATGATCTTCTGGAAACCGCCTTCGTACCAGCTTTCGACAAAGCGGCGGAAGGTCTTCACGCCCGCCCGCAGCGGGACCGAGAACTCCGCTTCCCAGTCCACGGCTTCGCCGGCATAGCGGCGCGCCAGGCATGCACTGGCCAGCTGCGCGGACTTGAAGGCGATGGTCACGCCGGACGAGAACACCGGGTCGAGGAACTCGCCGGCATTGCCCAGCAGGGCATAGCCCGGCCCCCACAACGAACTGACATTGGCCGAGTAGCCGGTGATGCGGCGCACCGGCAGCACCGCCCATTCGGCATTGGCCAGCAGCCGGGTCAGGTTCGGGTCCTCGCCGACGATGGCCTGCAGTTTCTGCAGGTCGTCGCCCTCGTAGCGCTCGAAGAACGACGGTTCGGCGACCACGCCCAGCGAGCAGCAGCCGTTGGAGAACGGGATTGTCCAGTACCAGACGTCGACGTGCTCGGGATGGGTGGTGATCAGGATCTTGTTGCGGTCGAAGTCCGCTTCGGCCGGAATGTTGTCGCGCACGTGGCAGAAGATCGCCCCGCGCACCGGGAAGTTGGACGGGGATTCCAGCTGCAGCAGGCGCGGCAGCAGGCGTGCGAAGCCCGAGGCGTCGAGGATGAAATCGGCCTCGATGCGGTACTCGCTGCCGTCCGGGCGGCGCACCGTCACCGCCGGCTGCTCGCCGGCTTCGACCGACAGCACTTCATCACCGAAACGCAGCGTGGCCCCCATGCGCTCGGCACCGCGCGCCAGCACGTTGTCGAAGTCGGCGCGCTGCACCTGGTAGGTGGTGCCCCAGCCCGGCGAGAACTTCTTCCTGAAGTCGAATGCGGTACGCGCTTCGCCGTGCACGAAGGCCGCGCCGTTCTTGTGCTGGAAGCCGGCTTCGACCACGTCCTGCAGCAGGCCGGCGGCCTCGATGTACTCCATGCTCTGCGGCAGCAGGCTTTCGCCGATGGAGAAGCGCGGGAACTGCTGGCGCTCCAGCATCAGCACCTGGCGGCCCTGCTGGCGCAGCATCGCCGCAGCCACGGAGCCGGCCGGGCCGGCACCGATGATCAGGATTTCAGTACGTTCGACAGCATCCACAGCAGTATTCATCGGTGCGTCCTTGTTGCTCGATCAAGTGGAAAGAAGGAAGTCGGAAGCAGGCTCAGGCCCGCGGCAGATCATGCGGCGGCGGCCGGAACAGCGGCGAGATCAGCCAGACCAGGCCGATGCCGAACAGCAGGGTCAGGCCGAACGCGCGCAGCGCCGGGGTCTGCGACAGTCCCAGCAGGCCGAACGACAGCCAGGTGCTGGCCGCGCCCACGCACACCGCCAGCCAGGCACTGGCATCGCCGCGGTGCTCGATCAGGAAGATGCCGTAGTCGATGCCCATGCCCAGCAGCAGCATCAGTGCCAGCACGTTGAACAGCTGCAGTGGCTGGCCGAACAGGCCCAGCAGGCCCAGGGTCAACGCGCCGGCAATCAGGGTCGGCGCGAACACGCGCCAGGCCTGGCGGCGGTAGCGCAGCCACAGCGCACCGAACACCAGCACGATGCCGACCAGCAGCAGCCCCCCCATCAGCTTGCGGTAGTGGCCCAGCAGCTGCGAGAAGTCGGCGGTGCGGTCCACCCAGCGCACACCCGGCAGGCCTTGGGCCGCCCCGCGCAGCGTCGCCAGCGCATCGGCGCGCGACAGGTCATCGACCATCACCACGCTGATCATCTGCCCACCGACCTCACCCACCCACAGGTGGCGGAACGGCTGCGAGGCCGGCGAGGCCAGGAACGCCTCCGCGGTCAGCGGCGTGGTGGCGAAGTCGGGGCGCGGCAAGGGTTCTCCGACCGCATCGGACACGGCCTGCAGCACGCCCGGTTCCACCTTGGCGGTCAGCGCCGCATCGGCCTGCTGGCGTGCCGGCGACGGCAGCCAGTCACTGATCGCGCGGTAACCGCCGATGCGCTTGTCGTTGGCCAGTACACGCAGGCGTTCGGTCAGTGCTTCTTCGCGCTGCAGCAGCTGTGCAGCGTCACTGCCCTGCACCAGATAGAACTGCGCCGGGCTGGGCATGCCCAGCAGCTGGCTCAAGCGGATCTGCTGGGCCATCAGTGCCGGCGGTGAGGACTGCAGGCTGCGCAGGTCGTCATTGCTGTGCAGGCGGGCGATGCCGATGGCAGACAGCGCCAGCGTGATCACCACGAACACCGTCACCGGCCGGCGGCCATGCAACCGCGGGAAGCGCTCCAGCGTGTTGCCCAGCCACTGCGAGAAACGGGTCTGGCGGATCTCGCCGCCATCCAGCCACGGGAACCAGAAGATCACCGTGAGGAAGGCGGCGGCCAGACCGACCACCGAGAACAGCGCCATCTGGCGCAGGCCCGGGAACGGGGCCAGGCCCAGGGCCAGGTAGGCCAGCGCGCTGGTCAGCAAGGCCAGCCACAGGCCCGGCAACAGGTGCCGCAGCAGCTTCCAGCGGCGATCGGCCGGCTCGGCCTGGCGCGAGGCAAACCAGTGGATGCCGTAATCCTCGGCCACGCCCACCAGCGACGCACCGAACACCAGGGTGAGCACGTGCACCTTGCCGAACACCAGCACGGTCACCGCCAGCGCCACGCCACAACCGATCAGCAACGACGCGGCGACCAGCAGGATCGGCCGCAGCGAACGGAACGCCAGCCACACCAGCAGCAGCACCGCGGCCAGCGAGCCCCAGCCGATCGTGTTGATCTCCTGGTTGGCCTGCACCGCGGCCGCCTCGGCGTGCAGCGGCACGCCGGCATGCAGGATTTCCAGCTCCGGCGCTGCCGCCCTGGCAGCCCGCCCGGCACGTTCCAGCAGGCCGTCGAGATGACGCTCACCGTCGAGCTGGAACGCCGAACCCGGTGTATCGAACTGCAGCACGGCCCAGTGCCTGCCCTCGGCTTCGAGCAGGCCGTCATCGCCCAGCCGCAACCCCGAACCCTGCGCCTGCTGCTGCCACCATTGCGGCCACAACGACAACGGGTCTTGCCGCCAGTCGGTCAGGCGCGGAGCGCCCATCGGGCCGTACAGCGCGGCCAACGCCTGCTCGGCCAACGCGCCCGGTTCGCTGCCCTGCAGCTGCTCGCGCTGGGCCGGCGTCAGCAGGCGGTCGCGGTACGGCGCGTAGAACGCGCGCGCCTCATCGAACCAGCCTTCGATCGAACCACTGGGCACCAGCAGGGCTCGGTCAGTGTCCTTGGCCATGGCCGCGGCAAAGGCCGCCTGCGCACGCTTGGCGGCGGCGCCGTCCCTGCTGCCCAGCAGCACCACCACCTGCCGCGAGCTGCCGTCGGCGATGCGCCGGGTGACGTCGCTCAACAGGCGGTCATGCGCATCCTGCGGCAGCAGCGCGAGGATGTCGGTGTCGATCCGCGATTGCTGGCTCCACAGGTGCCACTGCTGCGCGCCCAGTACCAGCAGCAGCAACAGCCAGGCGATGCCCAGCCAGTGCCACCAGCGCCGCAGCCGCTCCGGTGCGTTCGATGCGACGGCCTCACTCAAAGCGGCGTGCCTCGTCGGCGGTGAGCGTGGCCGGCGCCTCGCTCAATGCACTGAACTGGATCTGCGTGCGGTCCTTGTTGGCCTCGACGATCTCGACCTGGCGCACGTAGCGGTCACCCTGCAGGGTCAGCGACTGGAACGCCTTGGCCAGCATCGCCGACTTCGGCGTCAGCCGCAGCCGCCAGCCCTGCCCTTCACGGCTGGCCGCCACGTTGAACTGGCTGGACAGCGCCTGCACGTCGCCACTCATCAGCGCGAACATGATCGCGTTCACCGAACGCATCGCCGGCTGCTGCCGTGCATCGAGCTCGACACGGGTGCTGCCATCGCGCTGGCGGCTCAGGATGCGGTCGGCGGTGACCACCACTTCGGAAGGGAACGGCTTGAGCGTGGTCCAGATCACGCCGTGCTGGCGCGCGACCACGAACTGGCCCTGCGAGCGCAGCGGGTTCCTGAAGCCGCTGACCTGCTTTTCCTGGCTGAACTGGCCACGCAGCACATCCGGCCGCGCCACCGCCTGGGTGATCGCATCGATGGCGGGGTCGGCCGCCTGCACCTGCGGTGCGGCAACGAAGATCAGCGCGCACAGCAGCACGCTCGAAAGACGGACAAGGGGGTTCACGGCGCAGGCACTCCCAGGCGTTCCCACAGTACCGGCGGGCACTGGTACAGCATTTCCTTGCTGGCCGCGTCCACCGCGACCTGGATGGTCATCGCGCGGGTCAGCACCTGGCCGCTCTGCGCATCGAGGATTTCATACTCGATCTTCAGCCGGTTCTCCCATTCCACGATGCGCGCGACCACGCGCAGCGCCTGGTTGAACAGCAGCGGCCGCACGTACTTCACCCGCGCATCGACCACCGGCCACAGGTAGCCCGATTCGAGCATCTGCGGGTAGTCGTAGTCGTAGCGCCCGAGCAGCGCGCAGCGCGCGATCTCGAAGTACTTGAAATAGTTGCCATGCCAGACCACGTTCATCGGATCGCAGTCATGGAAGGCAGGGGTCAACGCAATTTCGCCAACCCGTTCGATGGCCTCATTCACCGGCATACAGCTCCCAACGTTGCGCGCGGATCTCCACCAGCAGTTCCCGCAGTTCGCGATCCAGCGCGCGGTCTTCCTCGACCAGGGCGATGCGCTGCCCCAGGTCGGCGTACATGTCGGCCAGACTGCCATGCAGCTGCGCATTCAGGCCAACCCGCTCACGCAGCGCCAGGCCCTGGCGCGCGGCGATCAGCATTGCCGCCACCACCTGTTCGGTCAGCTCGATCACGCGCAGGCAGTCGCGCGCGGCGATGGTGCCCATGCTGACCTTGTCCTGGTTGTGGCACTCGGTGGAACGCGAGAACACGCTGGCCGGCATGGTCTGCTTCAGCGCTTCGGCAGTCCAGGCCGACACGCTGATCTGCAGCGCCTTCAGGCCATGGTTGATGGCCGCGCGCGGGCCGGTGGCCGCCGACAGGTTGGCCGGCAGGCCGTGGTTGTAGCGGGCATCCACCACCAGCGCCAGCTGCCGGTCGAGCAGGTCGGCAACGTTGGCCACGGTGTTTTTCAGGGTGTCCATCGCCAGTGCGATGTGGCCGCCGTAGAAGTGGCCGCCATGCAGGATGCGCTCGCCGTTGGCGTCGATCAGCGGGTTGTCGTTGGCACTGTTCAGTTCGGTTTCGATCAGCTGGCGCAGGAACGGCAGGCTGTCTTCCAGCACGCCGATGACGTGCGGCGCGCAGCGCAATGAGTAGCGGTCCTGCAGGCGCTGTTCGTTGCGCGGCGGGCGTTCGCTGTGCAGGTCGCTGCGCAGGCGCGCAGCGATGCGGCCCTGGCCCGGGTGCGGCTTGGCGGCAAACAGGGTTTCGTCGAAGTGGTGCGCGTTGCCGTCGCTGGCCAGCACGTTGAACGCGGTCAACCGCGTGGCCATGCGCGCCAGGTAATCGGCGCGCTGCCAGGCCAGGCAGGCCAGGCCGGTCATCACCGCGGTGCCGTTCATGATCGCCAAGCCTTCCTTCGGCCGCAGCTTCAGCGGGGTCATGCCGATCTTCGCCAGCACTTCGGCCGCCGGCTGCACGCGGCCGTCATGCAGCACCTCGCGCTCGCCGCACAGCACCGCCGCCACGTACGACAGCGGGGTCAGGTCGCCGCTGGCACCGACCGAGCCTTCGGCCGGGATCATCGGCAGCACGTCGTGCTGCAGCAGCGTGGCCAGGCCTTCCAGCAGCGGCACACTGACGCCGGACATGCCGCGCACCAGCGACGCCAGGCGCGCGGCCAGCACCGCGCGGGTCTCGACCGGGTCCAGGTAACGGCCCAGGCCGCAGCCGTGGTAGGTGTACAGGTGGTGCGGCAGTTCCGCCACCAGCGCCGGCGGGATGTTCACCGTGCACGAGTCGCCGTAGCCGGTGGTCACGCCGTAGATCACGCCGTCCTCGCGCAGCAGGCGGTCGAGGAAGTCGGCACCGCGCTGGATGTGCGCGCGGAACGCCGGCGCGTCGCTCAGTGCGGCCTCGCACTGGCGCTGGGCCAGGGCAACCACGTCTTCGATGGTCAACGGTGCATCGCCAAAGCGGCACACGGGTACGGCGTCAGTCGTCATGCGGAGCCTGATCCCAGAAGGGGAAGAAATTGAACCAGTCCAACGGGGACTGGATGACCTGGAGTTCCAGCCAGCGCGCGAAGCGCTGTGCCTGTTCGGCCAGCGCGGCGTCGCGCGAGCCACGCGGCAGCACGATGCGTTCGGCGAACTGTTCGAATGCCACCCGATAGCCGTCGCCCTCGTGCAGGCAGGCCATGGTGTACACCGGGCAGCCCAGCGCCGCGGCGAGCACATAGGCGCCGATCGGGAACGGCGCGCGGTGGCCCAGGAAATCGGCAGTGACGCTGCGGCCACCCTGTACCGGCGTGCGGTCGCCGACGATGGCAACGAAGCCCCCCGCCGCCACGCGCTCGGCCAGCATCACCGCGGTGGCCGGCCCCATTTCGGTCACCTGCACCAGTTCCACCGCCGCCAGCGGGTCCAGCCGCTGCAGCAGGCGGTTGAAGCGCTGCGCATGCGCGGTGTGCACCAGCACGGTGATGCGGAACCCCGGCACCTGTTCGGCCAGCACCTGGCACAGCTCCAGGCAGCCGATGTGCGCGGTGAGGATCAGCCCGCCCTCGCGGCGCGCGATCTTCTGCAGCACCAGGTCACGATGCAGGTGGATGCGCTCGGCCGGGTAGCGCCCGCCCAGGCCGAGGATCTTGTCCAGCATCGTATCGGCGAAGGCGAAGAAGTGGCGCAGGCTGTCACGCCGTGTCGGCGCGCGGCCGAGCACGCCGCTGTGCGCCTGCAGCCGCTGCAGGTACTGCATCGAAGCCTGGCGCCCTATACGGTTGCCCAGCCAATGGCAGGCCACCACCGGCCACACGCACAGGCGGAACGGCCAGCGCCCGAACCAGCGGTGCACCCAGCACAGGAACAGCACGCCGGCCACCGACGTCGATTCGCCGATGTCGGCCCAGTGCGGGGCACCCTGCGCGGCCGCCATCTCAGCGCTGCCCCTGCAGGCGGCGCCACAGCAGCCGCGGCGCACGCCAGAGCATGCCGAAGAACAGGCGGGTATGCATGCGGCTGATGCGCACGTTGTCGCGCCACACATCGAAGTGCGACACGCCATCGGACGGATAGGTCACGCGCGTGGCCAGGTGCTCGACCGGCAATTGCCGCCAGTACAGCCGCACCATCACTTCGGTATCGAAATCCATGCGCCGGCCGATGGTCTCTTCACCGATCAGGCGCAGTACCGGCGGCAGCGGATACACGCGGAAGCCACACATGGTGTCGCGCAGGTGCAGCGACAGCGTGTTGATCCAGACCCAGATGTGGGTGGCGTAGCGGCCATACAGGCGCGCCTTGGGAACACTGGCGTCGTAAGCCGGAATGCCGCAGATCACCGCCTCGGGATGGGCGCGCGCGGCTTCGATGAAGCGTGGCAGGTCAGCGGTATCGTGCTGGCCGTCGGCATCGATCTGCAGCACGTGGCTGTAGCCACGCGCGCCGGCCTCGGCAAAGCCGGCCAGCATCGCCCCGCCCTTGCCCTGGTTGACGTCCAGGCGCAGCAGGTCGACGCCCTGGCGCTGTGCCAGCGCGCGCAGCACCGCCGCGCACCCATCGTGCGAACCATCGTCGACCAGCAGGCAGGGCAGTCCCGCGGCCTGCACGCCATCGACCACCGCCGCGATGGCGTGCTCGTGGTCGTAGACGGGGATCACCACCAGTGGCGCGAATGCGGCACCGGCAACGGCCGGGTCAGTCCGCATCAGCGAAAACCACCCTGCCGCTGGCATGCACACCGTGGCTGGAGGTGTAGCGGAAGGCCAGCACGTTGCGTGCGGCATCCCAGTCCAGCTGCAGGGTCAACTCGTCACCGGGGCGGGCCACGTGCTGGAATTTCACCGCATCCATGCGCACGAACGCGCCCCGCATCACAAACGCCTGGCGGGCGAAGCGCACCGCCCAGTCCAGCTGCGCCACGCCGGGCAGGATTGCCGCCTGCGGGAAGTGGCCCTGGAACGGCCGCAGCGCCGGGTCCAGGGTCATGCGCAGGGTGGCGCTGGCGGCATCGCGGTGATCCCACGCCGGCACCGGCATCAACGGCTGGAACAGCGCCGCCAGCGCGGCCTGGGTCACCTTGCCCTGCGCATTGATCGGCAGCGCCTGCACCAGGCGCCAGCGACGCGGCCGGGTCACTGCGTCATGCGCATGCGCCAGGCGGGCGCCAAGGCGCTGGCCCAGCGCACGGCGCGCGGCGTCGCCGCCCTCCAGCAGCGCCGGATCGGCCGGCACCACCACGGCGGCCAGCTGCTCGCGCTGCCCGGGCAGCACCAGCACGCGCGCGTCATCCGCCTCGGCGTCTTCGCGCAGCGCGCGTTCCAGCGCATCCAGCGACACCCGGCGTTCCTCGATCTTGACGATGCGGTCGGCCCGGCCCAGCAGGCGGAAGCGGCCGTCGGCCAGGGCTTCGACACGGTCCTGGGTGCGCCACCAACCGGGGGTGTCCAGGTGCGCCGAGGCCACCGCCAGGCAGCCATCGTCGATGCGCCACTGCACGCCCGGCAGCGGCTGCCACGGCGGCAGGTCGATGTCCCAGCGGCGCCAGGCGATGCCGCCGGTCTCGCTGCTGCCATAGACCTCGGTCGGGGCCACGCCCAGCCACTGCCGCACCTGCCGCGCTGCGTCTTCCGGCAGCGGACCACCGGAGGAGAACACCGCGCGCAGGCGGCCATGCAGGCTGGCCCAGTCGAGCTGCCCGGGCAGGCGCTTGAGGTGGGCCGGCGTCGCCACCAGCACCGTATCGGTACCGGCCAGCGCACCCACCAGGTCTTCGTGGAAGAACCGGCGCGGATGAATCAGGCGGCCGGCGGCCAGCGGCCACAGCACGCGGAACAGCAGCCCGTAGATGTGCTGGTGGGACACCGTGCCATGGACCTGCACACCCTCCATCTGCGCACCGAACGCGGCCTGCAGCGCCTCCACCTCGCGCGCCAGCTGGTCCAGGCGCTTGCCGATCGCACTGGGCTGGCCGGTGCTGCCGGAGGTGAACACGCACAGCTCGCAGGCGCGCTCGTCCAGCGCCTGCAGCTCATCGTCCAGCGCGGCGTCCAGCGCCACCAGCGGGCGGTAGTCGGCGGACACGTCGCCTGCGAAGCCGCTCACCTGCGGCTGCAGCGCCTGCAGCGTGGCTGGCAGGTTGTCGGCGGCCAGGAACACCCGCTTGCCGGCATGCCAGGCACCGAACAGCGCGGCGGCAAAGGCCACGGCATCATCGAAGTACAGGGCCCAGTCGCGGCCTTCGGCGGCCGCAAAGGCGGCGCGCCAGGCCAGTACGCGCTGGCGGAAGCCGGCATGGTCGATCACCTCGCCGTCGCACAGGCCGACGCTGCGCTGCGGCCGTGCCTCCAGCAGCAGCTGGTCCAGGGCAATCCACTCAGCCATGCGCGTGCGCCGCCTTCACCTGCCGCCGCACCAGCCACTCCCCTGCGAACAACACGCCCATCATCACGTACGCCAACAATCCGTTGTAGAGCATCCAGACCCGGTCCGACGCGTACAGCGCGGTCAGCAGGGCCAGGCTGCCGTTGAGAACGAAGAAGCCGCACCACACCTGGGTGACGCGGCGGGTATAGGCCACCGCGAACGGCGGCAGGTCCGGCTCCTGCAGCCGCGCCAGGCGCTCCACCAGCGGCGGCCCGAAGCGCAGGCTGGTGCCGAACACCGCCAGCATCACCACGTTGACCAGCGCCGGGTACAGCTTCAGCGGCAGGGCCTGGTTGAGCACGGTGGCCAGCACCGCCAGCAGGCCGGTGCCAGCGGCGGCGGCCCACCACAGCGGCTGTCGCGTGCTCAGTGCACGCAGCAGGGCCAGGGTGAACAGCAGCAGCGACAGCCAGCGCGGCTCGAAACGGCCCATCGCCAGGTACACCAGCAGCGGGTAGGCAAGCGAAATCGCTGCCACCACGACGGTACGTGCGCGAGCCATGGCGAAGCCGCCGGCGCTGCGGTCAGGCGGCTGCCTGGTCCGGCAGCAGTCCATGCACGACATCGACGATGTCCTGCACGGTGCGCACGGCCTTGAACGCTTCCGGCTGCAGATTGCGGCCGAGCAGCGGCTTGAGCTGCACGATCAGGTCGACCGCATCGATGCTGTCGATGTCCAGGTCGTCGTACAGGCGGGCCTCGGGGGTGATCCGGGCGGTTTCGATCTCGAAGCTGTCGGTCAGGATGCTGACGATGCGTTCGAACAGTTCATTCTTGGTCATGGCAATTCCTGGCGCCGTTACGACTGGCGGGCGGCGACGAACTCGCCGAGCGCGCGCACGCTGGAGAAATGGCGACGGGTTTCTTCCGAATCGGCCGAGAGGCTGACACCGTACTTCTTCTGCAGCGCCAAGCCCAGTTCCAGCGCGTCGATCGAATCCAGGCCGAGGCCCTCGACGAACAGCGGCGCGGTCGGATCGATGTCCTCCGGCGTGATGTCCTCCAGCGAAAGGGAGGAAATGATCAATTCCTTGATCTCGTGCTCAAGTGCTTGCACGGGGCGGATCTCCAGACAGGTCGAAATAACGAGAAAGGTGCTCGGTGACGCGGCGTGCTGCCAAGGCATCCCCCCTTGGCGAGTCGTCATCGGCCAGGAAGGGCGCGATCGGGATATCTTCGCCGATCTGCAGCCGAACGTGAAAGCGACGTGAGGGGGCACGATACCACTTCTGTCCCTTGGTCAACGTGGGCGGGGTGCAGGTGATCCGTACCGGGGTGATGTCCAGCCGGCCGCGGACGGCGATGTTGGCGGCCCCGCGCTGCAGCCGCGGCGGTTGGCCCGGCACGCTGCGGGTGCCCTCCGGGAAGATCACCAGGGTACCGCCGGCATGCACCGCCGCTACGCAGTCGTCGACCAGGCCGGCCCCGTCATCGTTGGCGATGTAGCCGGCCGCCCGCACCGGGCCGCGCATGAACGGGTTGCAGGCCACGGCCCGCTTCACCACGCAATCGGCGTTGGGCAGCAGCGAAATCAGGCAGACCACGTCGATCAGGGTCGGGTGATTGGCCAGAACCAGCAAACCGTCGCGCTGCAGGCGTTCCCCGCCCTCGATCTGGTAGGTCATCACCCCCAGCGCACGCATCAGGCGCAGGTGGCTGGCAAAGGCGACCTGGACCACGCGGCGGGCCCGGCGGCGGCGGATCACCGGGTCGCGCATCAGCAGCAGCACCGGCATCACCAGCACGCCCAGCAGCAGGCCGCCCACGCCAAATGCGGCGAAGCTCAGGCCGGTGCCGAACACCCGCCAGGCATGATCGAGGCGGCGCAGCGCCTCAGCCACGGCGTCCCCAGCGCCAGCGCTGGCCCTGGGCCACGTGCTCCAGCGCCGGCGCGCCAGACAGCAGGAAGCGGTGCAGGTCCAGCGCGTGCGGCAGCGTGCCCGGGGCGGTGGCGGTGGCCTCCGGCGCCGCCTCCCATTGCAGCGAGAGCGTCGGCTGGCCCGCTGTCGGCGCGGTCAAACGCCAGCACCAGGCAAAGAACGGGTCGGGTTCGTCGGCAAACGTCGCGTAAATTTCAGGAAGCGGCGACTCATAGACCACCACCCGCACTTCGCGGGCACCATCGGCCAGCAGCCCGGCGGCCTCCAGGCAGGCGGTCTCGACCGTGGCCTGGCCGGCGGCCAGCGCCAGGTAGTTGCCGCGGTGGCCGCGGGCGATCGAGTACAGCGCCGCGATCGCGTTGTGCACCGACAGGCCGAACCCGGTGGGGGACAGGGGCTGATCGCTGGCCAGCGCCCCCAGCAGGTCCATCGAACGGGCCACGTCGCCGTGGCGGCTGGCGAACACCAGCGGCACCTGGCTGTCAGCGCCCTGCCCGTCCTCGCACCAGCAGGCAGCCTGGATCGCCATCCGGCCCAGCCGCTCGATGCGGCGGCGCTGCATCGCCGGGATCTCGGCCAACGCCGGCGTGTCTTCGCCCTGCGGCGGATACGGCGCATCGGCCCAGCCCAGCCACTGGCTACGCTCGCTCAGGCCGGGCGCCCAAGCGGCCCAGTCGACGATGGAGAATTCGATCATTTAGCGATGGTGCTTCAACGGGAGAACGATAGGCACGAGCCATTACGGCGACGCGCGGCGGCCCCCCATTCCTGCAGCCGTGCGTCCGTCCAGGACGTCGCCGGCTGCCCCCCTGGCCGCCGGAAAGGAGCGCACGCTAGCACGTCCTGCGCGGGGTGTGCAGGTTTCACATTCCCCAACGCGGGGGCCGGCACCGGCCGGCCCCGCATTCAAACGATCAGTGGTAACCGGTGTCGGCGTGCACCTTGCCGCGGAACACCCGGTACGACCACGCCGTGTAGCCGAGGATGACCGGCAGCAGAATGACCAGCCCGACCAGGGTGAAGCCCAGCGAGGAGGCCGGCGCGGCGGCCTGCCACAGGGTCATCGACGGCGGCAGCAGGTAGGGCCACATGCCCAGCACCAGGCCAAGGAAGCCGAGCACGAACAGGGCCAGGCTGAGCAGGAACGGCGGCAGGTCGCGGCGCGGATGGGTCGCGCTGCGCCACAGCGCGGCCGCCACCGCCAGGGTCAGCAGCGGGACCGGCGACAGCCACCAGAAGTTGCCGTCGCTGAACCAGCGGTCCATCAACCGCGAATCGAGGAACGGCAGCCAGCTGCTCACCAGGCCCATCGCCGCGATCACCGCCACCACCAGCGGGCGGGTCATCTGCCGCGCCAGCGCCTGCACGCGCCCTTCCGTCTTCAGGATCAGCCAGGTGCTGCCCAGCAGCGCATAGCCGGCCACCAGCGCGGCACCGGTCAGCATCGCAAACGGGCTGAACCAGGCGAACGCGCCGCCCTGGTAGGCACCGTCCACCAGCGGGATGCCCTGCACCAGCGTGCCCAGGATCACGCCCTGGGCAAAGGTGGCCAGCAGCGAGCCCAGGCCGAACCCCACGCTCCACAGCCGGCGCGAACGATGTGCCTTGAAGCGGAACTCGAACGCCACGCCGCGGAACACCAGCGCCACCACCAGCAGCAGCACCGGCAGGTACAGCGCCGACAACAGCACCGCATAGGCTTTCGGGAACGCCGCCAGCAGCCCGGCGCCGCCCAGTACCAGCCAGGTCTCGTTGCCGTCCCAGATCGGCGCGGCGGTGTTCATCATCAGGTCCAGCTGCTCCTCGTCCTCGGCGAACGGGGCCAGGATGCCGATGCCGAGCACGAAGCCGTCCAGCACCACGTACATCAGCACGCCGAAGCCGATCACCGCGAACCACGCCACCGGCAGCCAGGTCATCAGGTCCATGTCAGCGCTCCTCCAGCGGTTCGTCGGCCGCCGACAGCGGGCGTGCCGGCGTGTGGCTGCCATGGTCCAGCGACGGCCCCTCGGCGTACGGCTGCGGCCCGTGGCGCAGGATCTTCACCAGGTACCAGATACCCCAGCCGAACACGAAGGCATAGCCAACCACATAGACGCCCAGCGACAGCGCGGTCATCCACGCACTCTGCGGGCCCACCGCATCAGCGGTGCGCAGTACGCCATACACCACCCACGGCTGGCGCCCCATCTCGGTAACGAACCAACCCGACAGCAGCGCGATGAAACCGCTGGGCAGCATCCAGTTCCAGCCGCGCAGCAGCCACGGCGAATCCAGCAGCTTGTTCCGCCACAGCTGGAAGGCCGACACCCAGGCCAGCAGCAGCATCAGCGTGCCCAGCCCGACCATGATGCGGAAGGCGAAGAACACCGGCGTCACCGGCGGCCGTTCGCTGGCGGGTACCGAGGTCAGCGGGTCGAAGGTGCCGTCCAGGCTGTGGGTGAGGATCACGCTGCCCAGCTTCGGGATGGCCACTTCGAAATCGTTGCGCTCTTCCTTCTCGTTCGGCAGCGCGAACACCACCAGCGGCACGCCCTCGCCTTCCCCGGTTTCATGCCAGTGCGCTTCCATCGCCGCGATCTTCATCGGCTGGTGCTTGAGCGTGTTCAGGCCATGCATGTCGCCGACGAGAATCTGCACCGGCACGGTCAGCGCAGCGAATGCGACGGCGGCGATCAGCATGCGCCGGCCCGCTTCCACGTGCGTGCCCTTGCGCAGGTACCACGCGCCCACGCCACCGATCACGAAACAGGTGGTGATGAACGAACCCAGCGCCATGTGCGCCAGCCGGTACGGGAACGAAGGATTGAACACCACCTGCCACCAGTCCACCGGATGCACCACGCCGTTGACCATCTCGTAGCCGGCCGGCGTATGCAGCCAGCTGTTGGACGACAGGATCCAGAACGTGGAGAACAGCGTGCCCAGCGCCACCATGCAGGTGGACAGGAAATGCAGGCGCGGCGAGACCCGGCCCCAGCCGAACATCATCACGCCGAGGAAGCTGGCTTCCAGGAAGAACGCGGTCAGCACCTCGTAGGTCAGCAGCGGGCCGATGACCGTACCGGCCACCTCGCTCAGCCGCGGCCAGTTGGTGCCGAACTGGAAGGCCATGACGATGCCGCTGACCACGCCCATGCCGAACGACACCGCGAAGATCTTCTGCCAGAAGAAGTACAGCTCGCGCCAGACGGGCAGCTTGGTGCGCAGCCAGCGCCATTCGATGAAGGCCAGCCAGCTGGCCGTGCCGATGGTGAAGGCCGGGAACAGCACGTGGAAACTGATGACGAATCCGAACTGGATCCGGGACAACAACAACGCGTCCAAGGGACGCCTCCTGCCTGCGACCGGTGGGATACCGGACCACTTTAGGAGGATTTCGTTAAGGTGGGATGCGACCGGGTGACGCGCTGCTTCACTTTGTCGCAGGGGTCAACCGTTCTGGTAGCTGCCAGCCTTGGTTGGCACACACGCCCAAACGCCGACCCAGGTCGGCACCTACCAACGGCGACTGGAGCGGCCCACCGCCCGGAGGGCGCCTCAGTGCCAGAAATACCAGGCCGCTGCAGCCAGCAGCGCGCCAAACAACAGCACCTGCACCAGCACATAGACCACGCCACTGTCGCGCGACTCAGCGGCAATGCGCTTCTGCAGCGCCTCGCTCACATCCGGCGTTGCTTCCTGCTGCGCCTGCTCGCGCAACGCCTGTGCCAACACGCGCGCTTCCGCATCGCGAGGATCGGTGGGTGGGTTCACAGCAGCTCTCCGGCAGTGGCATGCCGCGTCAGTTCCTGCTTCAGGACCTGGCGCGCGCGGTGCAGGTGGCTCTTGATGGTACCGCGTGCCAGTCCGGTCACCTGCTCGATCTCGGCCAGATCAAAATCCTCCAGGTAATGCAGGCCGACGATCAGGCGCTGCGGCGCGCTCAGCCGTTCCAGTGCCGCGCCGAGCTGGCGCCCGGCCTGCAGCGCCTCGCTCAACTCGGCGGGCCCGGGGCCTTCATCGCCGATCCCCAGTTCCTCCGGCACCTCCACCGCCACCATCCATTGCGCCTCCAGCCGCCGCCGGCGCAGGTGCTGTAGTGCAGTGGTGTAGGCCACCCGCGAAACCCAGGTACGCAACGAAGATTCAAAGCGGAACCGGTGCAGCTGGCGGAACACGGCCAGGAAGGTTTCCTGCAGCAGGTCAGCCACCTGGTCGCGGTCGCCCACCATGCGTCCGATCACATGCGCGCAGGTGCGCTGGTGGGTCTCCACCAGCTGCGCGAAGGCCGACTGCGAGCCATCGATGATGGCCCGCACCAGGGCCTGGTCCGCGTCGAGCGGCTCGGCGGGCGGTGCCGCCGATACTGCATCGTGGCGGCGACGGCCCCGCAGTGCCGACAGCGCTTCGCCGAGCAGGCTCATGCGCGGGGCGCCCCCTGTGCCCGTGGCATGCGCCGGCTCAGCCCTTGCGTGCGGCAGGACGGGTGAAGTGCCAGGCCAGCAGCTGGCCCAGGCCGGCACTGCCGACCAGCGCGGCAGCGGCACCGAAGGTCAGGTCACGCGCACCGATGGCCTCCAGCAGGGCCATGGCCAGGGCCAGGCAGACCAGGCTGATGCCCCAGCGCAACGCCCCCTGGCGGCGCCGCTCTTCTTCCAGCACGGCCAGCGAGCGGATCACTTCCTCCGGCACGTGCGGGGCCACCAGCTTGCTGCGCGCGCGCGCATCGGCAATGGCATGGATCGCGTAGGCGATGCAGATGAAGAGGGTGATCGGGATCAGTTCCTGCATGGTCGGGCTCCTGTTCGATGGATGATGCGGGTTCAGGAGAATGGATGCGCGACCACGGCAACCGGTTGCACCACTTTGCCAATCCCGCTGCCATGACCTGTGGCCCCTGCCCCTGGCCCTTGCGGCTGCTACGCTTGCCCGGTTTCCTCTACTGGTGCCGTCCGCCCATGTCCCGAGTGCTGCCCCTGTCCCTCCTGCTGTCGGCCGTGCTGGCCGCACCGGCTGCGCATGCCGCGCCGACGCCGATCACCATCGAACAGGCCATGGCCGACCCGGACTGGATCGGTCCGCCGGTCGAGAAGGCCTGGTGGTCGTGGAACAGCCAGCAGGTGGAGTACCAGCTCAAGCGCAACGGCAGCCCGGTACGCGATACCTTCCGCCAGCCTGTGGCCGGTGGCGTGGCCGTGCAGGTGGCCGATGACCAGCGCGGCACCCTGGACGTGGCCGAGCCGGTCTACGACCGCAGCCGCAGCCGCAGCGCCTTCGTGCGCAATGGCGATGTGTTCGTGCGTGACCTGCGCAGCGGCGCGCTGACCCAGCTCACCCGCAGCAACGAGCGCGCGGGCAACGTGAACTTTGCCGCCGACAACGGCGTGATCTGGCGCGTCGGCCAGAACTGGTTCCACTGGACCGCCGCCAGCGGCGTGCAGCAGGTGGCCAGCCTGAAGGCCGAGAAGGACCCGCGTACGCCGCCGAAGGCCGACGTGCTGCGCGACCAGCAGCTGCGCACGCTGGAAACCCTGCGCCGCGACCGCGACCAGCGCGAAGCATTGAAGGACCAGGACCAGCGCTGGCGCCAGGCCGACCCGACCCGCGCACCGGGCCCGGTGTACCTGGGCGCCGACGTCGAGATCGGTGACAGCGTGCTGTCGCCGGACCTGACCCACCTGATCGTGGTGACCAAGCCGAAGGACTTCGACGACGGCCGCACCAGCAAGATGCCGCTGTACGTGACCGAATCGGGCTACGAGGAAACCGAGGACACCCGCACCCGCGTCGGCCGCAACGGCTTCGAGCCACACACCCTGTGGTACGTGGACGTGCGCACCGGCAAGGCCGAGAAAGTCTCGCTGTCCAACCTGCCGGGCATCAGCACCGACCCGCTGGCCGAGCTGCGCCGCAAGGCCGGCAAGGATGCGCTGAAGGGCGAGCGCAGCGTGCAGGTGATGAGCGACTTCATGGGCGGCGGCATCCGCTGGAGCGCCGACGGCCAGCAGGCCGCGGTGATGCTGCGTGCCAACGACAACAAGGACCGCTGGATCATCAGCGTCAATGCCGCCGACGGCCGCGTGCAGAACCGCCACCGCCTGACCGACAACGCCTGGATCAACTGGGGCTTCAACGATTTCGGCTGGATGGCCGATGGCCGCACGCTGTGGCTGTTGTCCGAGGAATCGGGCTTCTCGCACCTGTACACCCAGGCCGGCACCGCCAAGCCGCAGGCGCTGACCAGCGGCAAGTGGGAAACCTCGGCACCGGTGCCGTCGGCCGATGGCAAGGGCTTCTACTTCCTGTGCAACCAGCAGGCGCCGCATGACTACGAAGTCTGCGCGGTCGACACCGGCAACCGCCAGGTACGCGAGCTGACCAGCCTCAATGGCGTGGAGGATTTCTCGCTGTCGCCGGACGGCCAGCAGCTGCTGGTGCGTTACTCCGGTGCCTACCTGCCGCCGCAGCTGGCGGTGCTGCCCAGCACCGGCGGCCAGGCACGCGTGCTGACCGACACCCGCACCGCCGACTACAAGGCACGCCAGTGGATCCAGCCGAAGCTGGTGGCAGTGCCGTCCAGGCACGGTGCCGGCGTGGTCTGGGCCAAGTACTACGAGCCGGAAAACAAGGAACCGGGGAAGAAGTACCCGATCGTGATGTTCGTGCACGGCGCCGGCTACCTGCAGAACGTGCACCAGCGCTACCCGGCCTACTTCCGCGAGCAGATGTTCCACAACCTGCTGGTGCAGAAGGGCTACATCGTGCTGGACATGGATTACCGCGGCAGCGAGGGCTACGGCCGCGACTGGCGCACGGCCATCTACCGCAACATGGGCCACCCGGAACTGGAAGACTACAAGGATGGCCTGGACTGGCTGGTCGACACCCAGCAGGGCGACCGTGACCACGCCGGCATCTACGGCGGCTCCTACGGCGGCTTCATGACCTTCATGGCGCTGTTCCGTTCGCCGGGCACGTTCAAGGCCGGCGCCGCGCTGCGCCCGGTGGTCGACTGGCACAACTACAACCACGGCTACACCAGCAACATCCTCAACACCCCGGACATCGATCCGGAGGCGTACCGCGTGTCCTCGCCGATCGAGTACGCGCAGAACCTGCAGGACAACCTGCTGATCGCCCACGGCATGATGGATGACAACGTGTTCTTCCAGGACTCGGTGAACCTGACCCAGCGCCTGATCGAACTGCACAAGGACAACTGGTCGATCGCACCGTACCCGCTGGAACGCCACGGCTACGTGCGTGCCGATTCCTGGCTGGACCAGTACAAGCGCATCCTCAAGCTGTTCGAGCAGAACCTGAAGTGAGCAACGCCGCGGCCACGATCCGGATCGTGGCCGCGGTCATCCTGGATGACCGCGGCCGGGCACTGCTGGTGCGCAAGCACGGTGCCCGCCGCTTCATCCAGCCCGGTGGCAAGCCCGAACCCGGCGAAGCACCGTTGCAGGCGCTGGCCCGCGAGCTGGACGAAGAGCTCGGTGTGCAGCTGCGCGCCGAGACCGCCATCGCGCTGGGCACCTTCGAGGACTGGGCGGTGAACGAGCCCGGCCACCGCGTGCAGGCCCAGGCGTGGTGGGTGCAGGTGGACGGCACGCCGCAGGCGCGCGCCGAAATTGCCGAACTGGCCTGGGTGCCGCTGCAACCACCGTATGGCCTGCCCTTGGCACCCTTGAGCGAACACCATATCCTGCCGGCGGTCGCCACCCGGGTGACGGCCCGCTGAGCAGGCGGGCGCCGACTGCAAGGACATCGGATGTCAGTGCCGCTCCCGCCGCTTCCCACCCGCACCACGCCACCCGCTCACGCCTGGGTGCGCCCGATGGCGCAGGCGTCGTTCTGGCTGTGCCTGCTGCTGACGCTCTACTTCGTGCTGCAGGCGCTGCTGTTGTGGCCACTGCACGGCACCCCGCTGTGGCAGTCGCTCGCCGGAATGGCGCAGGCGCACCGGGTGCACAGCGTCACTTGGCTGCTGGCCCACCCGGTGGGCGCCTCGATGATCATCGCGCTGGCCTGCCTGGTCTCGACCGCAGCCAGCTGGGGCCTGCTGCGCGAACGCCGCTGGGGCCTGTGGGGCTTCGTGGCGCTGTTGCTGCTGAGCGCACTGGCCAACTTCGCGATCGCCTGGTGGCTGGACGCGTGCATGCGCGATCTCATCGCACTGCTGGCCGATGACCCGGCCCTGCAGCAGGAGCTGCAGCCGCGGCGCTGGATGGTCACCTTCATCGTGGTCGGTACCTCGATCCTGTTCCTCGGCCTGCAGGGCTGGCTGGCCTGGCGCCTGTTGAGGCCGGACATCCGCTCGCGCTTCCGCTGAGCCCCATCCGATTCCCGCTGGACAAGGACCGTCGCATGCGCGTGCTGCCCCTGCTCCCCGCACTGCTGCTGTTCGCCGCGCAACCTGCGTCCGCCGACGCGTTGCGATGTGGCGAGTACCGCAGCACCGAGGGCGCCATGGCGCTGGTGTTCGAATCATCCACTGCCGGTTATCGCGCTCTGGAAGGCCAGGAACACGCGCCTGTGCGCATCGACCGCAGCGGCGGCGATCTGCGCCTGGTATTTCTCGACGACGGTGTATCCACCGCCATCAGCGTGGCTGCCGACGGGGCGCATATCAACGACGGCATGACCGACTTCGAGTTGCATCGACCCCAGGCCTGCCAGCGCGCCCCTGCGCCCGTCACCGACGGCTGCCTGGGCCAACCTGCGCTGTGCATTGCGCGGCTCGCGGATGCGCCGCCGGAACAGGCGCGACGCGCGTGCGAGGAAAGCGTCGGCGCCGGGTGCTCGGCGCTGCTACGCCACTTTCTCGCTGCACCCGCCGCCGCAGCCGGGCAGCAGGACGCGCCATTGCCTGCCGCGCAGCGCACCACGCTGCAGCGGCTCTGCCTGCACCAGCGCGGTGGTCGCTTCTGCACCGAGGTGGCCGAACAGCAGTTGATCGCGCTGGAACCCGCGTTGGCCGTGCAGGCGCTGCAGGTGGTCTGCGATGCTGGGCGCGCCAGTGCCTGCGAACGTGTTGCGCCATTGCGTGAACTCGGCACCGATCTACGCCTCGTGCCTCTCCAGCAAGTGCCCTGTGGCCGCTATCAGGCCGATGGCGGCGCGATCGACAGGCTCGACTTCGGCGATGGCACGCGCGGCCGACTGGAAGACGGCGCCATCCACCTTCAGCAGGACGGCGAAACCCTTGTCCTGCGCCAGCTGGGCAACGGCGATCTGCTTGGCATGGATACGCAGACCGGTTACCAGCGCTACCAGCCGGTGCCCGGCACGGCACAATGCACGCCCCCGCGCGAGGGCCGTGGTTCGCCGTAGCGCCTGGAGTTTCCCGTTCGATCGTCAAGGAGACGACATGCATTCACCCGCACCGCGCCGCCGCTGGCTGGTCTGGGCGCTGCTGCTGGCCGCGCCGATGGCCGCCGCACAGTCACCGCAATGCGGCCTGTTCAAGGCCGACGAAGGCAGCGGCACGCTGCGCATCAGCTCACCGAACCGCGGCGAGCAGAAGCACTTCGGCAGTGCGCCGTCTCCGGTCGCGTTCCAGCAGATCGACGGAAAGCTGCAACTGGTGAACCTGGAGTACGGCCTGCCCAGCGCGTTGCAGGTGCGCGATCGTGGCCGCACGGTCGAGGTGGATGGCACGGTCTACATCCTGCAGGCCCCCGCACAGTGCGCCGCCGCAGCCAGGCCGGCTGAAGGCAGCTGCCTGGCCGATGCGGCGGCGTGCCTGGACAACCGCCGTGAAGCGCCCCCGGCCGCGCTGGAAGCAGGGTGCCGGGAAGGCGTGCCCGGCATGTGCCTGCAGCTGGCCGATCGCTGGCATGACGAGGCCAGGGCGCCGGCCACGCCGGATGAGGCGCAGCAACAGGCCATCCTCGATACCGCACTGGCCGGCATCGAACTGCCTGTGCCGTGCCGGAATGGCGGCTTCAGCAACGAGACACCGGCCTGTGCAGCGGCGCTGGAAGCGGATCCGGCGCTGCAGGATCAGATCGTCAAGGCCGCGATGGGTGCGGCGATGGTCGAAGCCGTGAGCTCCGTGCTGTCACCCTCCACGCCGGTGGTGGTGCCGGCCGCGCAGCGCCAGCAGCTGTTGCAGTTGTGCCAGCAGGTCGGCCATGGCGGCTTCTGCAGCCGCGTGGCCGAGCTCTCGTGGGAATCCGGCGACCCCTTGCAGGCGGTGCAGGCACTGACCACAGCGTGCGCGCCCGGTAAGGAAAGCGCCGCCTGCGAGCGCCTGCCTGCATTGCAGGCGCTGGGCGCCTCGTTGCGGCCGCAGCCGGCTACGGCGCTGCCCTGCGGCACCTTCCGCGCCGCAGGTGGCCTGATGGATACGCTGGACTTCGGCGATGCAGGACGGGTCGGCATCGGCTGGGACAGCCAACTGCGTGCTCGTGTCGAAGACGGCGACATCCGCATCCGCCACGACAAGGGCGGCGACTTCGTGCTGCGGCCGTTGCCCGGGGGCCAGCTGCTGGGCCTGGACACGTGGACACGCTTCCAGGTGTTCGTGCCGACCGGCGAGGGCGCGAGCACCTGCAGCCCGCCGAAACACTACACGGTGCTGCCGCTGCCTCAGGACTGCCCGCAGGCGCTGGCCAGCGGCGGTGCCGAAGCCTGCTGCGCGCAGGGTAAGCTGCAGGGCTGCAACATTCTTGGCAACCGTCTTGCGCTGTCCGGCCAGTGGCGGCAGGCGGCAGAGCACTACACCACCGTGTGCCGTGCCGGCGTGCGCGAGGGCTGCGAAAACCTGGTCGCAGCGCAGGGCCGCAGCAGCGACATCGACGCCCATGCGACGCTGGAGCGGCTGTGTGCCGCCGACCGCAGCGGGCGCCACGTCGCCTGCGACGTGCTGGACACCGGAAACTGGAGCGCCCTGGAGCTGGGCCGTGTCCTGCAGGAGGCGGTGGACGAAGCGACGGCCGAGGACACTCCGGCGCCGCGCGCTTCCAACCGCAAGCGATGAGCCGGCCAAGGCCTGCCCGCAGCTTCGGGCGGGCCCTGCGGTAAAGTAGCGCCATGAACGAATTCGAGCGCGTGCGCACCTACCTCACCGACCTGCAGGACCGCATCTGTGCGGCGATCGAGGCCGTCGATGGCCAGGCCCGCTTCCAGGAAGACCTGTGGCAGCGGGCCGAGGGCGGTGGCGGGCGTACCCGCGTGCTGCGCGACGGCGCGGTGTTCGAGCAGGCCGGCATCGGCTTCTCCGACGTGGCCGGCAGCCGCCTGCCGCCGTCGGCCTCGGCCAACCGCCCGGAACTGGCCGGCGCCTCCTGGCGCGCCACCGGCGTGTCGCTGGTGTTCCACCCGCTCAATCCCTACGTGCCGACCACCCATGCCAACGTGCGCTTCTTCCAGGCGCAGCGCGACGGCGAAGTGGTGGCCAGCTGGTTCGGCGGCGGCTTCGACCTGACTCCGTTCTACCCGTTCGACGAGGACGTGCAGCATTGGCACCGGGTCGCACGCAACCTGTGCACGCCGTTCGGCGACGAGCGCTATGCCGCGCACAAGCGCTGGTGCGATGAATACTTCTTCCTGCGCCATCGCAATGAAACGCGCGGCGTCGGCGGCCTGTTCTTCGATGACCTGCACGGCGATTTCGAGCGCGATTTCGCTTATCTGCGTGCGGTCGGTGATGGCTTCCTCGACGCCTACCTGCCGATCGTGCAGCAGCGCAAGGACGCCGCATATGGCGAGCGCGAACGCGAGTTCCAGCTGTACCGCCGCGGCCGCTACGTGGAGTTCAACCTGGTCTACGACCGCGGCACCCTGTTCGGGCTGCAGAGCGGTGGCCGCAGCGAAAGCATCCTGATGAGCCTGCCGCCGCGGGTGCGCTGGGAGTACGGCTTCACCCCGGAAGCGGGCAGCGCCGAGGCGCGCCTGGCCGACTACCTGGTGCCACGCGACTGGCTCTGATCGTCCGGCGCCACGCCTGATCCGTGGCGCCTTCTTACGCCTGTGGTGCGCCCCGCGCCGGACAGGCCCTGCACTGCCTCCTTCAAGGATGACCCCATGCCTGCTGCTGTTACCTTCCGCCCCCGCGCCGCGGGCTGGCGCTCCCTGCTGTTGCTTGCATTGGCCTCGGCCAGCCTGCCGGCCGCCGCGCAATCGATGGCCTGCGGCACCTACAAGGACGTCGACGGCAACACCACGCTGACCATCGAAAGTGAAGGCCATGGTTTCCTGTCCGGCCCCTACCAGGCCACCGAGCAGCTGCGCATCGCCCGCCAGGAGGACGTGCTCGGCACCGGCAACCTGTCCACCGGCCGCCTGGAAAACTGGTACTTCTCGGACAACGATCGCACGATCAGCACCCCCTATCGCGAATTCACCCGCGAGCACACCGCCGCCTGCAGGACGATGCCGGAGCCCATCGAGGGCGGCTGCGTGATGAACACCTCCGAGTGCCTGGAGGCGTTGCCGGAAGCCGAACCGCTGAAGCTGCATGCCTGGTGCGCCGAAGGCGTGGGCGCGGCCTGCATGCAGCTGCTGGAGACCTACCAGCGGCAGGCCAAGGACGCAGCGCCGGCGCCTGCACGTTCCGAGCCGCCGATGCCGGAGTTCTGCAAGGAGGATTCGGCGTCGTTCAATGCCGAGGGCTGCAGGGCGATCGCCGAGGTGGTCGGCGCCGAGATGATGGGCAAGGCCGTGCTCGGCCTGCAGCATTCGAACGACCCTGTCTTGCCGACCGCGCAGCTCGATGAACTGGCCGCACTGTGCCGGCAGCAGCACGGCGAGGCGTTCTGCGCCGACGTTGCCGAGGCGCTGTGGAGTGGTGGGCGCCTGTTGCAGGCCCATGAGGCGCTGCAGGTGTCGTGCGCCCAGCGCGCGGAGGGCGTGGCCTGCGGCCGCGCCGAGGCGCTTGCCCGACTGGCCTCGGTACCGGCCGCTGCACTGGCCCCGGTGCCGGCTTCCGCGCTGCCCTGTGGGAGCTATGAAGCGGAGTACGGCGTGCTCTCGCAGCTGCGCTTCCTCGATGGTGGCCTGGTGGAAGCCGGGGGCCGCGACCAGCGCCTGCGCGCGATCCTGCAGGACGGGCGCATCCTCATCCATCGCGACGTCGGCAGCGACTTCGTACTGCAGCCGCTGAAGAACGGAAACCTGGCCAGCGTCGACGGCGGCAACCGCTTCGCCTACTACGAGCGCAAGCCGGGCTCAGGCAATGCCAGCTGCGCACCGCCGGTGGCCTTCGTGGAGATCCCCCTGCCGCTGGACTGCCCGACCCTGGACCGCAAGGACGGCGCCAAGGCCTGCTGCACCGATGGCAAGCTGCTGGGCTGCAAGGTTGCCGGCGAGGCACTGTTCAAAAACGAACAATGGGCCGCATCGCGGTCCTACTTCCAGACGCTGTGCAGCGCGGGTGTGCGCGAAGGTTGCCTGGCAATGGCCGCGGTGTATGCGCATACCGCGGATCCGAAGATTCCGCAGGCCATGGCTGCGATCTGCGCGAAGGACGGCAAGGGCACCCACGTCGCCTGCGATGTGGACGCGACGCGCAACTGGCCGGCGCTGAAGGCTGAAGCCGCTCCCTGAGGCCAGGCACCTGTTGAGCCGGGCATGGGCCCGGCGCTACGAGGTCAGGTGCTCTTCCGCGCGATGATCGTGATGTGCCCGGTCGTCTCCAGCAGGGCGATCTGCACGTCCTCGATCTGCAGCCCGCCCTGTTGGCGCAGCGCGGCATCGAAATCGGCCCGGCTGATCAGTTCGCGGCGGAGAACGCCCTCCAACAGCCGGCCATCACGCGCGATCACGGTGGGCTCTCCTTCGATCATCCGCTCCATGCGCCGATTCCGGGTGGTCAACCAGCCCACCCCGTAGTTCAGCACGATCAGGGTGGCCGCCAGCAGCAGGCCACCGCCCAGCGAGGTGTCGGTGCCCAGCAGCGCGTTCTGCACCGCGTTGCCCAGCAGCACGATCAGCAGCACGTCGAAGGGCGTGATCTGCCCCAGAGCCCGCTTGCCGCCCAGCCGGACCATGCCCAGCACCACGACATAGACCACCACCGCGCGCAGGATGAATTCCCACCACGGCATGGCCAGGGCGAACAGGTCGGGCATGGTCTTCCCCTGCAGAACGGTGGCCCAGCCTAGCACCTGGGGTCAGATCCCTTTGCCCGGCGGGCAAAGGGATCTGACCCCAGTGTGTTCCGTACGCGCAATAAAAAGCCCCGCTGACCAGGGGGAGGTCAACGGGGCCGGGGAACGGGCACTTGGGGAGGAGTCCCCGTTCCGAGATCTGCTCCAGGGGATGGGAGAGATCCACAACAGGCGTTGCGCCTGTCGGGAGTTATAGAAGCACTTCGAACACTAACGGTTCGTGAAGGGGCCCCATTTAATGAATTTCAATAGGGGCAACATTCATGGTCGAGTCAGAAACACCCGACTCATGAACAAATTCACGTCGTTTTCGGCCTGAAACACCGTCAGTGCGCTTCGTCCCAGTTGTTGCCGACGCCCGTGTCGACCACCAGTGGCACCCGCAGTTTGGCCGCTTGCGACATGCGCTCCACCACCTGCAAACGCAGGTCCTCGACGAAACTGCTTTCGGTTTCGAACACCAGTTCATCGTGCACCTGCAGGATCATCCGTGCCGGCGCCCCGCTGTCACGCAGCCACTGGTCCACATCCACCATCGCGCGCTTGATGATGTCGGCGGCAGTGCCCTGCATCGGCGCGTTGATCGCCGCGCGTTCAGCACCGGCACGCAGGCCCTGGTTGCGGGCGTGGATGTCGTTCAGGTAAAGGCGACGGCCGAACAGGGTTTCCACGTAGCCCTGGTCACGGGCCTGCTGGCGCATCCGCTCCATGAAGTCGCGCACGCCCGGGTAGCGGCTGAAGTACAGCGCCACGTAGTCCTGCGCCTGGCCACGGTCGATGCCCAGGTTGCGGGCCAGGCCGAAGGCGCTCATGCCGTACATCAGGCCGAAGTTGATGGCCTTGGCGGCGCGGCGCTCGTTCGGGGTCACTTCCTCCAGCGTGCGCCCGAACACCTCGGCGGCGGTGGCACGGTGTACGTCGGCGCCCTGCTCGAAGGCACGCACCAGGCCCGGGTCCTCGGACAGGTGGGCCATGATCCGCAGTTCGATCTGCGAATAGTCGGCCGCCAGCAGCTGGAAGCCTTCCGGGGCGATGAACGCGCGGCGGATGCGGCGGCCGTCCTCGGTGCGGATCGGGATGTTCTGCAGGTTCGGGTCCGACGAGGACAGGCGGCCGGTGGCGGCACCGGACTGGTGGTAGCTGGTATGCACCCGGCCGGTGTCCGGGTTGACCATCTCCGGCAGCTTGTCGGTGTAGGTGCTGCGCAGCTTGGCCAACCCGCGGTAGTCCAGGATGACCCGCGGCAGCTCATGCTGGTCGGCAATCGCCTCCAGCGCCTCTTCATTGGTGCTGGGCTGGCCCTTCGGGGTCTTCACCACCGCCGGCAGCTTCAGCTCGTCGAACAGCACCGCCTGCAGCTGCTTGGGCGAATCCAGGTTGAAGCTGCGCCCGGCCAGCTCGGTGGCCTTCTGCTGCGCGGCCAGCATGCGCGAGGACAGGTCCTGGCTCTGCCGGCGGAGTTCGTCGGTGTCGATCCGCACGCCATTGGCTTCAATGCTGGCCAGCACCGGCACCAGCGGCATCTCGATGTTGCGGTACACGCTGTCCAGCGCCGGCTCGGCCAGCAGCTGCGGCTGCAATGCGTGGTGCAGGCGCAGGGTGATGTCGGCGTCCTCGGCGGCGTAGCGGCTGGCTTCGTCGATGCCCACCTGCGAGAACGGGATCTGCTTGGCGCCCTTGCCGGCCACGTCCTCGAACTTGATGGTGCTGTAGCCCAGGTAACGCAGCGCCAGCGAATCCATGTCGTGGCGGGTGGCGGTGGAATTGAGCACGAAGCTCTCGAGCATGGTGTCGTCGTGGTAGCCCTGCACCGCCACGCCGTGGCGGCGCAGCACATGCAGGTCGTACTTGCCATGCTGGCCCAGCTTCTTCTTCGCCGGGTCCTGCAGCGCCGGGCGCAGTGCGTCCAGCACCTGCTGCATGGGCAGCTGGGCCGGCGCACCCGGGTAATCGTGGCCGACCGGAATGTACGCCGCCCTGCCCGGCTCGACGGCCAGGCTGATGCCCACCAGGCGCGCGCGCATCGCGTCCAGCGCATCGGTCTCGGTATCGAAGCTGATCAGGTCGGCCTGCTGCAGGCGTTCGACCCAGGCCTGCAGCTGCTCGGCGGTCAGCACGGTCTCGTACTCACCCGGCGCGGACAGTGCCGGATCCAGCGTGCCGGCGGCGGGCGCCTCGCCGCTGCCACGGGCGAAGCCAGCGGCGGTGCCGCGCAGGCTCGGGGTCGCCTCGCTGGCGGCCACCGGTGCCGGCACCGGCGCGCCCAGCTCCTTCAGCGCCTGGGTGAAGCCATAGCGCGCATACAGCTCGGTCAGCTCCGGCACATCCTGCTCGCGCAGGGCCAGCGTGGTCGGGCTGGCGTCCAGCTGCACGTCGGTACGGATGGTCACCAGCTCGCGGTTCAGCGGCAGCCGCTCCAGCGCGGCGCGCAGGTTCTCGCCGATCTTGCCCTTCATGGCCGGCGCGGCCGCCATCACCCCATCCAGGTGCTGGTACTCGGCCAGCCACTTGGCGGCGGTCTTCGGCCCACACTTCTCCACGCCCGGCACGTTGTCGACCGCGTCGCCCATCAGCGCCAGCAGGTCGATGATCTGGTCGGCGCGCACGCCGAACTTCTCCATCACCGCCGCGTCGGAATCCATGCGGCTGCCGGTCATGGTGTTGACCAGTTCGATGCCCGGGCGCACCAGCTGGGCGAAGTCCTTGTCGCCGGTGGAAATGGTCACCTTCAGGTCCTGCGCCAGGCCCTGAAGGGCCAGCGTGCCGATCACATCGTCGGCTTCCACGCCGGGGATGCGCAGGATGCTGATGCCCAGCGCTTCGACGATGCGGCACATCGGCTCGACCTGGCTGCGCAGCTCATCGGGCATCGGCGGGCGGTTGGCCTTGTACTGGTCGTACAGGTCGTCACGGAAGGTCTTGCCCGGCGCGTCGACCACGAACGCGACGTAGGCCGGGCGCTCCTTCAGCGTCGAACGCAGCATGTTGACCACGCCGAACAGCGCGCCGGTGGGTTCACCCTGCGCATTGGACAGGGGCGGCAGCGCGTGGAACGCGCGGTACAGGTAACTGGACCCGTCGATCAGGACTAATCTGCTCATGTGCCGATTCTACGCGCCCGTGCCTGCACCGCGGCGACACGGCCCGTACACCGCGATGGGGCATAATCAGGGCTCTTTCCAGGCAAAGGCCCCGCCGATGAAGACCCTGATGCTGGCTTCCCTGCTCCTGCTCGCTGGCTGCGCCAGCATGGGTGGCGCGGGCGCTCCCCCGGTGGACGTCAAGGGCGCGGATGTATCCAAGCGCACCATGGACAACGGTGACACCATCGAGGAATACCGCGTGTCCGGCCAGCTGCGCATGGTCAAGGTGACCCCGTCGCGCGGTGCCCCGTTCTACATGTACGACAAGAACGGCGACGGCCGCATGGACAACGACAAGGACGGCGTGTCGCCGGTCTACTGGAAGCTGTACAGCTGGTGAGGTGACCGGGGTTGTGACCGGGGTCGGATCCCTTTCCACAGGAAAGGGCTCTGACCCCCTCGAAGCCACCGGCACGGCCCCGATCCCCCCACAAAAAAACAACGCCGGCGCGCATCCTGCGGCCGGCGTCGGGTCCCCTCCCCGGGAACGCTTGAATCAGCGGGTATGGATCAGCGGATGACCAGCACCGGCAGCGTGCTGCGCGCCAGCACCTCGGCGGTCTGGCTGCCCAGCAGTACACGGGTCACGCCACGGCGGCCGTGCGAGGTCATCACGATCAGGTCGCTGTTGCGCTCGCCGGCGGTCTCGATGATGCCGTCGGCCGCATAGCGGTCCAGCACGTGCACCGGGTTGGCGGTGATGCCCTGCTCGGCGGCCTTGGCCAGCGCCGGCTGCAGCACCTTCTGCGCGCCTTCCTCGCGGTCGGCCTTGTATTCGGGGCTGTTCATGTAGCCCACGCTCCAGCCCATGGCGTCGTACATGCCGACGGCCCACGGCTCGGAAACAGTGACGATATCGACCTCGGCGTTAAGGTCCTTGGCCAGCTCCAAGCCCTTGGCCAGGCCCTTGTCGGCCAGTTCGGACCCGTCAGTGGCAATCAGGATGCGCTTGTACATGGTGGGGCTCCGTGGCGGTCTGCCAGATGGGAACGACACCATTGCACACCGGATGTGGAGGCGGCGCCTTGAGCAGGATCAATCCGGCGCCGCGCAGCGGCGTGTGCGCACCGTCACGTGGTCCGGGGGACAGGCTCGGCCCGCCCTCTTCTGTAGAGCCGAGCCCGTGCTCGGCTGCTTCTGGCGGGAAGAGCAGCCGAGCATGGGCTATGCCGGTCGTCCTGACCGGCACCCTTCGGGCCGTCGCAAGCGACGTTGGCAGCGGCTCCTGCCGCTACCTTCGGCTCTACAACAACGTCGCTCAGGCGATCTGCACGATCCGCGCGTTCTGGCACAGCGGGTAGCTGGCCACGAACCCGTCAATCGCATCGCGCATCGCCTCGAACGATTGGCCGTACATGTACAGCGCGGTCTCGGTCGGGCCCTGCCACCAGCTGCAGATCTCGCCAAGGCCATCAATGCGCTCGGACAGCTGCTCGAACACGTGGTTGGAATCGCACTGTTCGTAGACTTCGTCCGGCAGGTTCAGGCCATCCAGATAGATGCCCAGCCCCTCGGTCACGCCGAAGCTGCGATCGGCTTCACCCGCGCCCTGGATCTTCGAGCCCTTCGGTGCACCCAGCTGCTCCAGCAGGTCGATCAGCTTGGGCACGCCATCGGCATCGACCAGCGCCACTTCGATATCGCCGTATTCGACCTCACCCAGGTCGGACATCGCCGTGCCGCCGCCGGTGATCTCGCCGACATTGGCCGCCTGCAGCAGCGCATCGAGTGGGTCCTCGAACAGTTCGTGGCGATGTTCGGGCTGCAGCCGGGCATTCAACGTCACGGTGACGTGCAGCGCGGGTTCGGTCATGGGAGCGTTCCTGAAAGAAGTGCCGCCTATTGTAGAGCCGAGCCCATGCTCGGCTGCTTTTCGCGCCAGAAGCAGCCGAGCATGGGCTCGGCTCTACAACAGCCCGTCAGCGCAGGAACGGGGTCACCTTGCGCTTGAGCAGTTCCACCAGCACCGGGTCCATGTACTCGTAGTCATCCGGGATATCCAGGCAGATCACGCGCTTCTCCTTCAGCCACGGCTTGTAGCGGCTGGACAGCCGGTTGCGGTGGGCCTTCTCCATCACGAACACCAGGTCGGCCCACTGCAGCAGCTCGGGGCTGAGCACTTCCTCGGCGTCGGCCAGCAGCCCGGCCGAGGCAGTCTCGATGCCCGGCCAATCGGCGAATACCTGCTCGGCCGTCGGGCTGCGCAGGCGGTTCTGACTGCAGAGGAAGAGCACGTTGCGGGTCATGCCGGCAGCCTAATCGGGGTCGGATCCCTTTTCCAACGGAAAAGGGCTCTGACACCAACAGGGTGCTTTCAGACAAGTTGCATGGTCGGATGACCGTTCAAGGGACCACCATGTGCTTCTGCCACCGTCCAGATGCCCATGATCACCAAGGATGACCTGTTAACGACGTTCGGAGAGGTGGCCGAAATCCACGGCTGCTACTTCTGCAAGTACGTAGTCGCGACGTACGTACTCTATTGCTGCGTGAGGAACGCCAAGGGACATGACCTCGCGATCGCGTCCAGGAATGTCGATGATCCGGAATTCGCCACCAGCGTCGTGCTGAACGCACCGCACCATCTTTCACATGATGGGCCAACGATCTTCGAGATTCCTTCCAACGCCTATGGGTTCACTCATGCGATGGCGGTTCCCAGCACCTATCACGGGCTTCTGAATCGGATCGAGAAGCGCACGGGGCTGTTCCTATGCCTGCCGATCTTCCGGTGTGAGTTCAACGGCAAAGAATCAGCAGAGGATTTCAGATGGTCCACACATCACATCGTTGACGTCAACAACTGGCATAGGACCAGGCAGCCGAAGATAAGCGTGTACTTCGACAATCCCCGCACTGGCGGCGGAACGGACAAGGACGGCGCCATCGTGAGCCTGGAGACGTTAATGGCCGAGATCGACAACCTCAACGGAGTGAGCAGCGGCTTCATCGAGATCACCAACTATCGCGATGAGGTGATCGAGGTGTTGTCGCCGGAGGATGGCCACTACGTATTGATCCGCAACCGTCAGGACGAAGAAGCGATGGACCGAGCCGGGTTGGTGGCTGCCGTAGAGACGTTCACCACCGGCTGACGACCGACCGCGTTTGTAGAGCCGAGCCCATGCTCGGCTGGGTTTTCCCGGTATAAGCAGCCGAGCATAGGCTCGGCTCTACAGGTATCCCGCCTCCCGACGGTGATCAGATCACCGTCAGGTTGGCGTAGGCCATCACCAGCCACTTGCTGCCGGCGTCGGCGAATTCGACCTGCACGCGGGCGTGCGCGCCGCTGCCTTCGTAGTCGGTCACCATGCCTTCGCCGAACTTGGGATGGGTGACCAGCGCGCCGAGCTTGACCGGCGGCGCCTCGATCGAGGCATGGCCCATCACCCGGCTGGCGCCCATCGAGGCCGGCCGCGAGACCTGCACCTTGGGGCGCACTTCGTGCAGCAGCTCGCGCGGGATCTCGCGCAGGAAACGCGATGGCAGGCTGTAGTTGTCCTGGCCATGGATGCGGCGCGATTCGGCATAGCTCAGCACCAGCTTCTGGCGCGCGCGGGTGATGCCGACATAGGCCAGGCGGCGCTCTTCTTCCAACCGCCCGCTTTCCTCCAGCGAGCGTGCGCTGGGGAACAGGCCTTCTTCCAGGCCGGCCAGGAACACCAGCGGGAATTCCAGGCCCTTGGCCGAGTGCAGGGTCATCAGCTGCACGCCCTCTTCGCCTGCCTGCGCCTGGCCCTCACCGGCCTCCAGCGCGGCATAGGCCAGGAACGCGACCAGCTCGTCCATGTCCTCGCCCACTTCCTCGATGTCGTCGGCCCGGCGCACGAAGCGCGAGGCCACCGAGACCAGTTCGTCGAGGTTGTCGGTGCGCGACTCCGAGTCCAGCGCATTGCGGCTTTCCTTGCTCCAGTGCTCGCGCAGCTGCGAGCGGGCCAGCACGTGGTCCACGCGCTCGGCCAGGGTCATGTGCACGGTCTGCGCCTGCAGCTCGTTGACCAGCCCCAGGAAGCCGGCCAGCGCATTGCGCGCACGTGCGGCCAGCGCGTTGCCCTGGGTGACCAGCATCGTTGCCTCCCACAGCGAGATACCCTGCGCGCGCGCCTCGCGGCGCACTTCGTCCAGCGTGCGGTCGCCGATGCCCCGGGTGGGGGTGTTGACCGCGCGCTCGAACGCGGCGTCATCGTTGCGGTTGGACAGCAGGCGCAGGTAGGCCAGTGCGTCCTTGATTTCGGCACGCTCGAAGAAGCGCATGCCGCCATACACGCGGTACGGCACCTGCTCGCTCAGCAGCGCTTCTTCCAGCGCGCGCGACTGCGCGTTGCTGCGGTAGAGCACGGCCACTTCGGTGTAGCTGCCACCGTCGCGCACCCACTGGCGGGCACGCTCGACGATGTAGCGTGCCTCGTCCATCTCGTTGTACGCGGCGTACAGGTCGATCGGCTCGCCGTCACCGCTGTCGGTCCACAACTGCTTGCCGATGCGATCCGGGTTGTGCGCGATCACCGCGTTGGCCGCGCCGAGGATGTTGGCGGTGGAGCGGTAGTTCTGCTCCAGGCGGATGGTCTGCGCGCCCGGGAAATCGCGCAGGAAGCCCTGCACGTTCTCGACCTTGGCGCCGCGCCAGCCGTAGATGGCCTGGTCATCGTCGCCGACCACGAACACGTGGCCGGAATCACCGGCCAGCACGCGCACGAAGGCGTACTGGATGGCGTTGGTGTCCTGGAACTCGTCCACCAGGATCTCGCGGAAGCGGGCGCGGTAGTGCGACAGCAGCGCCGGGTTGTCGCGCAGCAGTTCGTGCGCGCGCAGCAGCAGCTCGGCGAAGTCGACCAGGCCGGCGCGGTCGCAGCGCGCCTGGTACTCGATGTAGGCCTGGCGCATGGTTTCCAGCCACGCGTCGTGCGGTTCGGGCTGGATGTGCTGCGGGCGGTGGCCCTCGTCCTTCTGCGCGTTGATCCACCACGCGATCTGCTTGGGCGGGTACTTGCCGTCGTCCAGCTCCAGCGCCTGCACCACGCGCTTGACCAGCCGCAGCTGGTCGTCCGAATCCATCACCTGGAAGCCTTCGGGCAGCTTCGCGTCCTGCCAGTGCAGGCGCAGCAGGCGGTTGGCCAGGCCGTGGAAGGTACCGATCCACATGCCACGGCTGCCATGGGGCAGCTGGGCATCGATGCGGTGGCGCATTTCGCCAGCCGCCTTGTTGGTGAAGGTCACCGCGAAAATGCCGTGGGTCGGCACGCCATCGACTTCATGCAGCCAGGCGATGCGGTGGGTGAGTACGCGGGTCTTGCCGGAACCGGCACCGGCCAGCACCAGGTGGTGACCGGGGGGAGCGGAGACGGCTTCGCGCTGGGCCGGGTTCAGGCCATCAAGCAGGTGGGAGACATCCATGCCCCCATTTTACGGCATCGCCGTCGCGGCTCCTGCGACCACCTGGGTGGCCAGTGCCTGCGCCTGCTGACGCAGTTCAGGCACCGCCAGGCTTTCCCACAGGCTGCCGATGCGCAGGCTGCCGAGTACGCCCAGCCGCGCCTGCGGCTGGCCACCGGCGGCACGCAGGCGGTCGCCCGGCACTGTGCTGTCCAGGCCCAGCCCGTGCGGGCCGGGGCGGGCCAGGCCATCGCTCTGCAGCTGTTGCAGCAAGGGATTGCGCAGCGCGCTGGCGCGGGTTTCCACACCGGTGGCGTTGATCACCCCGCTGACCGTCCACTGCTGATCCTTGCCGGAGGCGTCGCGACCCGACAGCCGCAGGGCATCGCCTTCGCGGCCGACGCGTTGCAGGCGGGACCGGTGAATACGCAGTTGGCCGCTTTCGATCAGCGCCTGCAGCTGTGCGTCGACCTCTTCGGCGATGCGGTGGCGATGCACGTCCCAGTAGCGCACCACATGGCGCAGGAAGCGGCGCTGGTCGGCCGCGTCGAGGCTGCACCACAGTGCCTGCCCGTGCGGACGAATGCGGTCCATCACCCCCTGCCACGGCAGACCATCGGCCTGCGCCTGGCGCGCGAACCCGCGCAACGCGCGCAGGCGCTGGCGCAGGCTCATCGGCAGCAGCGCAGCCGGGTCGAACGAGGGCAGGCCGCCATGCGCATGCGGCAACGGCAGCAGCCCATGGCGCGAGATCACGTGCAGCGGGCCGGTGTGGCCGGCAGCAACCAGCGCCAGCACGGTGTCGGCCATGCTCAGGCCGGAGCCGACGATGGCCACGGCCTGCTCACCGGCCAGGGTGCGTACGCCGTCGTAGTCCCAGGCCTCGATCACGTCATCGGCGGGCAGTGCCTCGGCACCGGCTACCGGCAGCGGCCGCATGCTGTTGCCGGTGGCGAGCACTGCCTGTGCGGCGTGCAGCGTCTGGCCATCGCCGAGTGCCAGCTGGTAGCCGTGGTCATCCGGCTGCAGGCCCAGTACCGGCTGCACGATCACCTGCAGCTGTGCCGGGCTGGCCGCGGCGGCCTCCTGCAGGCGCTGCTGCAGGTACGCTGCAAAGTAGTGGCGGCACACGTAACGCTCGCCCAGCACCTCGCGCGCCTCGCCCGGGTAGGCGTTGGCGGCCATCAGGTAGTCGAGGAAATCGCCGGGCTGGTCGGCAAACGCACTCATCTTCGCCGCCGGCACGTTCAGCAGGTGCTCCGGCCACGGCGTGGCATAGGCGATGCCCTGCGCCAGCTGCGAAGCCGGTTCGAAGATGGCCAGCGCCAGCGGCGCCTGGGCCTGGCGCAACACCTGGATCGCCACCAGCACCCCGGCCGCACCACCACCGATGATTGCCAGGTCCAGTTCGCCATTACGCGGTGAATCAGTCATGCGCCGATTGTAGGCCATCGGCGATGACGGGCCGGATTGCCGAAGCGGGCGGTTGCCGTCGTTTCACATCAACGCATCGGCCAGCCGTGCGATGCCTTCGCGGCTGCGCCGCCACGTGGGACGGCTGCGCCACTGCTGCAGGTCCAGCTGCCGCGACTCGCGCAGGTAGCCATCCTCGATCGCGCACAGCTGCTGCACCAGCGCACGGTCGTAGCAGACCAGGCCGATTTCGGCATTCAGCGCGAACGAGCGGATGTCCATGTTGATCGAGCCGAGCACGGCGATGTCCTCGTCCACGCTCATGTGCTTGGCATGCAGGAACTGCGGCTCGTACAGCGCGATGCGCACGCCACAGCGCAGCAGCTCGTCGTAGTAGGCCTCCTGCGCCCACGACGTCAGCCGCTGGTTGTTGCTGGCCGACAGGATCAGCTGCACCTGCACGCCGGACAAGGCCGCAATGCGCAAGGCGCTGAGCGTGGCTTCGTCGGGCACGAAATACGGGGTGACCATCACCAGCCGGCGCCGCGCCAGGTGGATCAGCGCCGCCACCGCATCGCGTGCGTTGCTGTACGGATAAGCCGGGCCGCTGGGCAGCAGCTGGGTGGCGATGTCGTCGCTGCACTCGGGCACATCGGCGATCACGTCCAGGCGCTGGCCGGTTTCCATGTACCAGTCGCTGGCGAACACCGCTTCCAGATGCGCCACCGCCGGGCCGCGCACGCGCGCCACCAGCTCGCGGTTCGGGTGGCCAGGCACGAACTGCGGGCCGGCCAGGTTCTGCGAACCGACATAGGCCACTTCGTTGTCGATCACCGCGATCTTGCGATGGTTGCGCAGGTCCATGCGCCCGCTGCGGCGCCAGCGCAGGCCACCGGGCAGCATCGCGCGCACTTCGATGTCGCGCGCCTGCAGGCGCTTGCGATAGGCACGCAGGCCGCGCTTGGCGCCCACCGCGTCGAGCAGCACGCGGCACTGCACGCCACGTGCAGCCGCACGCTGCAGGGCCTCGACGATCGCCTCGCCCACCGCGTCGTCGAACATCAGGTAGTACAGCAGGTGCACGCGGTCTTCGGCCTGGTCGATGTCGGCGATCAGCGTGTGCAGTGATTCGTCGTAGTCGGTCAGCAGATCGACGGCGTTGCCGTGCACCGGCATGAAGTCGCCCTGGCGCTGCACCAGCGGCACGATCTCGGCGCTGGCGGTGTCCGGCTGCGGTGTCCAGCGCAGGCGATGCTGCAGCGCCTGTTCCTCGCGGATGACCTGCGAGGCCTCGGCCTGGCGGCGGATGCGCTCGCGCGACAGCCATGGGTGGCCGAACAGCAGGTACAGCGGCAGGCCCAGCAGCGGCACGAAGCCGACCAGCAGCAGCCAGCTACGCGCCGCCCCCGGCGTGGTGCGGGTGGGGATCCAGCACAGTGCAACCAGCCGGATCAGCCAGTCGATCAGCAGCAGGTACGAACCCAGCAACCACTCGAACAGCATCGTGTCGCCCGTCGGGAGGTGATGGGCCATTCTGCCCACCGGCCCTTGTGGAGTCGAGCCGCGCTCGACGGCCTTCCGGTCCGACCGCACAGCAGCCGAGCGTGGGCTCGGCTCTACAGGATGGCTCAATGCCGCACCGGCACCTCGCACAGCTGCCGCACCGCGTCGGCATGGCGGCGGCCGTTGAGCGCCATGCAGGCGATCGCCTGTGCGGCCCGCTCCAGCTGCGCCTCCGGCAGCGGCGACGGCGCGCCGTTGGCCAGTGCCAGATGGTGGTCGCACAGCAGCAGCGCCATGCCCTCGATGCCTTGCAGCATGCGCTGCAGGCGCAGCCAGCCCAGTTCCAGGTCCTGCCGGTGTGATGGGGTGTTCATGCAACCTCCTTCAACGGATCTGGCCACCGTGAAGGTGGCGGACGATGCGTGGTTGCAATACCGGGAACGGTAGCCACCAAACCGGCGGGCGCGAGGCCCCCACGCACCGTCCGCCATAGAGGCAGATGGGTCGCCCGCCGTCGGCGGAGCTTTCCGGCAACGGCGGGCGAGTTTACTGGCTACCGATTCGACGGGATTGCAAGCCCGACCACTGCAACCGCAGCGGCCAGCCATCATGGGCACGGCGGGGCCCGTCGTTCCAATCGATTTGAACCGTGCGAGGCGCCGGAACCGGTAGGAACAATCACTTATCGCATTCGGCCCTTCGCTCCAGGCATGGCGCCATTGGCGACAGCGTGCGCAGGGAGTGCGGCAGTGCCGACCAAGGTCGGCCGCTACCGAAGTCTGCACGCCAGGCATGAAAAAACCCGCCACAAGGGCGGGTTTCTTCGCGGGGACCAGCAATCCTTGCGGATTACTTGATCTTGCCTTCCTTGTACAGGACGTGCTTGCGCACGACCGGATCGTACTTCAGGAATTCCATCTTCCCCGGGGTGTTCTTCTTGTTCTTGTCGGTCGTGTAGAAGTGGCCGGTACCGGCCGAGGAAATCATACGGACCTTATCGCGCTTGCCTGCCATGATGCTTTACTCCTCAGACCTTTTCGCCGCGCGCACGCAGCTCAGCCAGAACGGAATCGATGCCGTTCTTGTCGATGGTGCGCAGTGCATGCGCGGAAACACGAAGCTTGACCCAGCGGTTCTCGCTGGCCACCCAGAAACGGCGCTCGTGCAGATTCGGCAGGAAACGACGACGGGTCTTGTTGTTGGCGTGCGAGACGTTGTTACCCGTCTGCACTCGCTTGCCGGAAACCTGGCATACGCGGGACATTGCGCACCTCGATAGTAGTAGTTGTCAGCCCGTAGCCCGGGCGACGGCGGCCTCGATGGTTGCCCACCACACGTCAAGAGAATCAAAGGGTTACGCTGGCGTTGGGCGGCCGGGGACGTGCTCCCGGGGGCGCCGCCCGGTAGAAAACCGGACACAGCGAGCCGCGCATTATGCACGGGTTCAAACACTTGCGCAAGTTACCCACAGGCGGGGACTGGACCGGCGGGGCCGGGGAGACTTCGCCAACCGGCATACTGGCCCGGATCACTGCGGAGCTTTCCATGCGGCTGCTGGCCCTGACCTACGGAACCGAAGGCGATACGCGTCCGCTGGCCATGCTCTGCCATGGGCTGATCAGCGCAGGCCACGCGGTGACACTGCTGGCCGATGGCGGCACCCTGGGCAGCGCGCAGGCCCTGGATGTGCCCCACGCGGCCCTTGAGGGTGACATCCATGACGAAGTGGTCGCCCTTGTCTCGCGGGGCAACGGTGTTGCCGCCGCCAGTACCGGTCTGGCACGGATGGCGCTGCAGCATGTCAGCGGCTGGATGCGCCAGGCCGATGCCGCCGCCGAAGGCTGCGATGCGATTCTGACCGGCGGACTGGCGGCCCTTGTCGGCATGAGCGTGGGCGAACGTCGGGGTCTGCCGGTCATCGGCACCGGCATGATTCCGCTGACCCCGACGCGGGCCTTCCGCTCTCCGTTCCTGCCACCCGGACGCTCGCCGGGCTGGTTGAACCGGGCCAGTTACGGGTGGGTCAACGGCCTGATCTGGCGCCAGTTCCGTCGGCCGATCAACGCGGCACGCCAGCAACTGGGGCAATCGCCGCGTCGCGCGCTGTGGTCCGGCCTGCCGATGCTCTATGGCATCTCGCCGCAGCTGCTGCCGCCACCGGCGGACTGGCCGGTCGACCACATCGCCTGTGGCCAATGGCGGCTTCCTGATGCGCCCTGGACGCCGCCAGCCGATCTGCAGGCCTTCCTCGATGCCGGGCCGCCGCCGGTCTATCTGGGCTTTGGCAGCATGACCGGATTCGATCGCGAGCGCGTGCTGCCGGCCCTGCTGCAGGCGCTGGCACCGCGCCGGGTGCTGCTGTTTCCTGGGTGGGCCGGATTGCCGACGGGTGCGCTGCCAGCAGATGTGTTCGTGCTCGGCCCGACGCCACACGAAGCACTGTTCCCGCATTGCGCACTCGCCATCCACCATGGTGGCAGCGGCACCACGCATTCGGCCTGCCGCGCCGGCATTCCCTCGCTGGTGATGCCGTTCGCCGCGGATCAGTTCTTCTGGGCCGATCGCCTGTATCGGTTGGGCGTGGCACCGGCACCGTTGTCACCGAAGCGACTGGATGCAGCAACGCTGGCGGCAGCCATCACCTTCGTTGAAACCGACGCAACACGCGCACGCGCGGCGGCCCTGGGCGTGGCGATGGGCCATGAGGACGGGGTGGCCTGTGGCGTGGCGATGATCGAGCGCTGGTTACGGCCGGTGTAACAGCGGCCAGGCCTCAGCGCAGGTGCGGGATCACCTGCGCCAGCAGATGGGCATCCTTGAGCGCGCCGTGCAGGCCGCGCTGGCTGGGAATGCGCAGGCGCTGCAGCACATCATCGAGCTTGTTGCCCTGGCCGGGCCAGCGCCCGCGCGCCAGCTTCAGGCTGCAGGTGATGCGGCAATGCTGGGCCAGCGTGCCGGGAATACCGGACAGACGCAGCTCGTTGTCCAGGAAGCCCACATCGAAGGTGGCGTTGTGCGCGACCATCTCGCTGCCGCGCAGGAAGTCCAGCAGTTCGGCGGCCTTGCTGGAAAACAGTGGCTTGCCCACCAGCATCGCATCACTGATGCCGTGCACGCGCTGTGCACCCCAGTCGACCCTGCGCTGCGGCTGCAGGTAGGTGTGGAACTGGCGGCCGGTGAGCTGGCCATCGATCAGTTCGACGGCACCGATTTCGATCACCCGGTGCCCCAGGCGGTGGGAGATGCCGGTGGTTTCGGTATCCAGTGCGACGATGCGACTCATGCGTGGCGATGTGTTCTGTTACGTGCTGTAGTGATTTTCGCATGCCGGTAGAGCCGGGCCCACGCTCGGCTGGCGCGCGTAGCGCGGGCTTGGTGATGCCAGAAGCAGCCGAGCGTGGGCTCGGCTCTACAGATGCGCGCGCGCGATCAACCCAACGCCTCCACCACCCAATCGATGAACACCCGCAGCCGCTGGCTCATGTGCCGGTTCGGCGGGAACATCACATGCATCGGCATCGGCGGCAGTTGCCAGTCCGGCAACACCGGCAACAGCTCGCCGCGCGCCACGTGCGGCTCGGCCATGTAGCTGGGCAGCGCCACCACGCCCAACCCCGCCAACGCAGCGGCCAGATAGGCGTTTCCATCATCGAAGCCGACCGTATAGCGGCCCTGCACCTCAACGCGTTCATCGCCGCGCTGTGCAACGAACACGCGTGCGCGGCCACTGCGCGGGCTGAGGAAGCCGACCATGTGGTGGTCGGGTCCTTCCAGCGCGCGCGGATCGGTCGGCAACCCGAAACGCTGCACATAGCCGGGGCTGGCGTGGAAGCCGATCGGCAGCGCCGCCAGCGGCCGCGCCACCAGTGCCGGGTCGGCCGGGGTGCCACCCCGGATCACGCAGTCGACGTTGTCGGCGATGACATCGACCTCGCGGTCACTCACGCCGATGTCCAGCTGGATCTCCGGGTAGCGCGCCTGGAAATCCGGCAACGCCGGCACCAGCCGCAGCCGCGCGTACGGCCCGGGCACATCCACGCGCAGGCGTCCGCGCGGCTGGCTGGCCGCGTCACCCAGCCCGCCTTCCACCTCTTCCAGCTCGGCCAGCAGGCGGGCGATGCGCGGGTAGTAGGCCGCGCCGTCAGCGGTCACACTGACCCGGCGCGTGGTGCGGTTGAGCAGGCGCAGCCGCAGGTGCGCCTCCAGCTGCTGCACCAGCTGGGTGGCCGTGGTGCGGCTGATCTGCAGGGTCTGCGCGGCGCGGGTGAAGCTGCCGGTTTCCACCACCCGGGCAAAGGCCCGCATCGCCTCGAAACGGTCCATGGCGGGCCATGATTGTTTGGAATTGACAATCAATCTAGGCCGATCATCGCGGTTTATCCAGACAGCGCTGACGGGGAGGATGGCGTTCTCTCCCACGGGATCTTCCCCATGTCACAGCGTGATGTCGTTTTCCCCGCCGGCCGCCAGGCCCTGTACGAGCGCAACCGCTACTCGCCTGCGATCCATTCCAACGGCTTCCTGTTCGTATCCGGCCAGGTCGGCAGCCGTGAGGACGGCTCGCCCGAGCCAGACTTCGAAACGCAGGTGCGCCGCGCTTTCGAGAATCTCAATGCGGTGTTGGCTGCTGCCGGCTGCACGTTCGATGACGTGATCGACGTGACCGTGTTCCTGGTCGATCCAGAGAAGAACTTTGAGAAGGCTTGGGCAATCGTGCCGGAGTATTGGGGCGAGGCGCCGCACCCGACCCTGACCGGTATCGGCGTGACCTGGCTGTATGGGTTCCAGTTCGAGATCAAGGTGATCGCGAAGCTGCCGTGATACGGGTAGTGCCGGCCGCTGGCCGGCAACGCGGTGGGGTCGAAAAGCGTGTCGACCAAGGTCGACACCTACCAGAGCACATGTGCGCGGCGCACCCGAACGATGTGATGGGGTCAGAGCCCTTTCCGGAGGAAAGGGATCCGACCCCGCGCCCGGCCCAGCTGAACGGGAGATTCCGACGAATTCCCGAAGCGTCCATTGATATTGTATCCGGCGAAAACCGCTTGCTAGCCTGCCGTCCATGCGCTGGATCACCCGCCACCTCCGTTCGACCCTGCTGATGCTGCTGATGGCGGCATTCGTGGTCGTGCCGGTGGCCGACGCGCTGGCCTGCACGGTGGAACCGCATGCCAGCACGGTGCATGTGGAGTCCGCACCGGATGCCGATGGCGATGCCGACGGCAAGCACGTCGGTGCCTGTGGCCACAACCACTGCCACCACTCCAATCTGAGCCTGCCGGCCAGTACCTTCGCCGCCTTCGGTGCGCCGCTTCCGGCGCGCTGGATGAATGCCGGCGACGCGGCGACCTATGCGGTCGCCCAGGATGAACTGACGCGTCCTCCCCGGGCGTGAGTTGAGCGCGTCCCGCATTCGCGGGCTTCGGTTCCCCTCACCTCCGGAAATTCTTCATGTCGACCCTGACACGTCGGCCGCTGCGTGCGGCCGGGCGGGTCGTCGCCGTGTTGCTGGGCCTGGCCCCGGCGGCATCGGTGATGGCGCAAGCCGCCCCTTCCTACGACACCCTGCTTGAACGCCTGGACCAGCTGCCCGGCACCCGCGTCGGTGCGGCGCTGGCCGAGGCCGCCGACGCGCGCGCCGACCAGGCCCGTGCGTTGCCCAACCCTTCCCTCTCTTACTCCGCCGAAAACGCCTGGGGCACCGGCTCCTATGGCGGCATGGGCAAGGCCGATACCGTGCTCACCCTGTCCCAGCCGCTGGAGGTCTGGGGCCAGCGTGGCGCGCGTGTCCGTGCCGCCCGTGCCGAGGCACAGGCCGCCAACCTGCGTGGTGCCCAAAGCCGCAGCGACGTGGCCAGCCAGCTGGCGGTGGTCTATGCACAGGCGGAAAGTGCACTGCGCCGCTACACCCTGGCCGAAGAAGCACTGAGCCTCACCCGCGCTGACGCCAACGCGGTCAACGCGATGGTCAAGCAGGGCCGCGAGCCGCAGCTGCGCGCCGTGCAGGCGCAGAGCGAAGTCGCCAACGCCAGCGCCGCGCTGGATGAGGCGCAGGCCTTCCGCGATGCCGCGCTGGCCCGCCTGGCCGGTGCCGCGCTGCTGGATGCGCCGGTGCAGTCGATCGCCGACAGCCTGCTCGACCGCGCGCCGCCGTTGCCACGCGGTGCCACCGATACCGCGCTGGCGGTGCGCATCGCCGAAGCCGAAGCGGATGCGGCGGGCAAGCTGGTCGACGTGGAGCGCAAGCGCGCCCTGCCCGACCTGAGCGTCACTGCCGCGCAGACCCGCTTCCGCGAGGGGGGCGAGCGCGCCTACAACCTCGGGGTCAGCCTCAGCATCCCGCTGTTCGACCGCAACCGCGGGGGCATACGCGCCGCCAATGCCGACCAGCGCGCGGCCGAGGCACGCCTGGACCAGCAGCGCCGCGACAGCGAGGCGGCACGCCTCTCCGCGGTGGCCGGTTTGAAGGCCGCCGGCAGCCGTACCCGCGCCGCCGATGAAAGCGTGGTCGCCGCCGAAGAGGCGTATCGCCTGGCCCGCATCGGCTTCGACGCCGGGCGCATCTCGCAGCTGGAACTGCGCAGCACGCGCAGCGCCCTCATCGCCGCCCGCGGCACCGCCGTGGATGCGCGCCTGTCGCGCGTCGCCGCGGAAATCGATCTTGCCCGCCTTGAAGGGCGCGCACCTTTTGTGGAGGTCCCATGACGCTCTCCCGTACTTTCCCGCTGATCGGCGGCGTGCTGCTGGCCGCGCTGCTGGCCGGCTGCGCTGGCAACGCGCAGACACCTGCCAATGAAGACCCGGCTGCGGCCAAGGCCGGCACCGACGATGGCCACGGCCATGCCGCCGACAGCAAGGAGGCCAAGGCCGAATCCGCAAAGGCGCCCGCCGATGGCGATGAGGGTGTCGTGCAGCTGACTCCTGAGCAGATCAAGGCGTCCGGTATCGAAGTGGTCGCGGTCGGTCGTGGTGGCGGTAGCTCCACGCGCCTGTCCGGCCGGGTCGAACCGTCGGTCGGTGCACGCGCCTCGGTGGCGTCGACCGTGACCGGCCGCGTCGAACGCGTGCTGGTCGCACCGGGCACCGCGGTGAAGCAGAACCAGGCACTGGCCATCGTGGTCAGCGGCGAAGCGGCGGTGTTCCGCGCCAATGCGCTGGCCGCCTCGGCCGAAGCCGAGGCCGCGCGCCTGGCCTATGGTCGCGACAAGGCGCTGGTCGACCAGGGCGTGGTCGCCCGCCAGGAGATGGAAGCCTCGCGCGCACGGTCGCTGGCGGCACAGGCCCAGGCCGCTGCCGCGCAGGCCCAGGCCGCTGCCAACGGTGCGCCCGATGCCAGTGGCCGCGTGCGCATCACCAGCCCGGTGGCCGGCATCGTCGGCAACGTGCAGGTCACTCCGGGCGGTGTAGTCGCCGCCGGCAGTGCAGTCGCCGATGTCGCCGACCCGACAATGAACGAGCTGGTGTTCACCGCACCGCCGGCGCTGGCCGCACAGGTCACGCCCGGCATGACGCTGGAAGTGAGCGTGCCGGGTGGCAGCTTCACCGCCACCGTCACCGGTTCGGCCGCCGATGTGCGCCAGCAGGGCGGCGTCGCGGTGATCCGCGCCACCCCGGTGGATGCGTCGCTGCCGCCGGCCGGTTCGCCGGTCTCGGCCGTGGTGGTCACCGAAGGCCAGGACGGCTCGCTCAGCGTCCCGGCCGATGCAGTGCAGAACGTTGATGGCAGCAGCGCGGTGTTTGTCGCCGTCGAAGGTGGCTTCAAGGCGCAGCCGGTCCTGGCCGGGCGCCGTGCCGGTGACCGCATCGAGATCCTCGCTGGGCTGACCGGCAGCGAGCGCATCGTCGGTGCCAATGCCTTCCTGCTCAAGGCCGAGCTGGCCAAGGGCGAAGCCGAGCACGGCCACTGAGGAGGCGACCATGTTCAAGCTGATCATTGAAACAGCGGTGCGCCACCGCTGGCTGGTGGTGTTCATGGCCGCGTTGATCGCCGCGGTGGGCCTGTTCCAGCTGGGCAAGCTGCCGATCGACGCGGTGCCGGACATCACCAACCGTCAGGTACAGATCAACACGGTGGCACCGGCGCTGACACCGGAGCAGATCGAGCGGCAGGTGACCTATCCGCTGGAAACCGCGCTGGCCGGCATCCCCGGCCTGACCACCACGCGTTCGCTGTCGCGCAATGGTTTCTCGCAGGTCACCGCGATCTTCACCGATGCCACCGACATCTACTTCGCCCGCCAGCAGGTGGCCGAACGCATGCGCGAGGCATCGGAAGACCTGCCCGATGGTGCATCACCGATGCTGTCGCCGGTCACCACCGGCCTTGGCGAGGTGCTGATGTGGACGGTGGACTTCACCGCGTTCGATCCGGCCAAACTGGCCAAACCCGATGAAGCGGGCTGGCAGGCCGGCGAGGTCTACCGCACACCGGAAGGCAACCTGCTGCGTACGCCCGAAGAACGTGCGACCTACCTGCGCACCGTGCAGGACTGGATCATCGCGCCGCAGATGCGTTCCAGCCCGGGGCTGGCCGGCGTCGATACGGTTGGCGGCTACGTCAAGGAATACGGCGTGCATCCGGACAGCGCCAGACTGGCCGCGCATGGCCTCGGCCTGGCCGACCTGGTCACTGCCCTGCAGCGTTCCAACGTGCAGGCCGGTGCCGGCTTCGTACAGCGTGCCGGCGAGGGCCTGGTGGTACGTGCCGACGGCCTGGCGCTGACCACCGACGACCTGGCACAGGCCCCGGTGGCGACCCGCAATGGCGTGGTGGTACGCGTAGCCGATGTGGCCACGGTGGAACTGAGCCGCGCGCCGCGGCTGGGTGCGGCCAGCCGCAACGGCCATGAAGCCGTGCTGGGCACCGCGCTGATGATTGCCGGTGGCAACAGCCGCACCGTGGCCCAGGCAGCGGCCGCGCGCCTGGAACAGGTAAACAAGTCACTGCCGGCCGACATCGTGGCGGCACCGGTGCTGGACCGCAGCGTGCTGGTCAATTCCACCATCAAGACCGTCGCCAGGAACCTCACCGAGGGCGCGCTGCTGGTGGTGGTGGTGCTGTTCCTGCTGCTGGGCAACCTGCGTGCAGCAACGATCACCGCGCTGGTGATTCCGCTGTCGTTCCTGTTCGCAGTGATCGGCATGAACCGCTTCGGCATCAGTGGCAACCTGATGAGCCTGGGTGCGCTGGACTTCGGCATCCTGGTGGACGGTGCGGTGATCGTGGTCGAGTCGACACTGCTGATGCTGGGCCAGCGCCGCGCCGAACTGGGCCGTGCGCTGACCGCGATGGAACGCCTGCGCGTAGCCGCCGATTCGGCCATTAAGATGGCGCGCCCTGCGGCCTTCGGCCAGCTGATCATCCTGCTGGTGTTCGCGCCGATCCTCACGCTGGAGGGCGTGGAGGGCAAGACGTTCCACCCGATGGCGGCCACGTTCATGCTGGCCCTGGTCGGTGCCTTCCTGTTTTCCTTCACCTTCGTGCCGGCGATGGCCGCGCTGCTGGTGCGCGAGCCCAAGGTGAAGGACGGCGATGCGCACGCGGACGACGGCGAGCACGAAACCAGGCTGATCCGCGTGCTGCGTGCGCGCATCGAACCGGTGGTGCGCAAGGCCGTGGCGCACCCGCGCACGGTGCTGGCCGGTGCGGTGATGATGGTGGTGGTGGGCATCGGCGCGTTCTCGCTGCTGGGCCGCGAGTTCATGCCGACCCTGGATGAAGGCAACGTGGCGATGCAGGCCCTGCGCGTGCCATCGACCTCGCTGGAGCAGTCACTGGCAATGCAGCTGGCGCTGGAAAAGGCGATTGCCAAGCAGCCGGAAGTGGAAACCGTGTTCTCGCGCACCGGTACCGCCGAGGCGGCGATCGACCCGATGCCGACCAACATTTCCGACAGCGTGATCGTGTTGAAGCCACGCAAGGACTGGCCCGATCCGACGCTGGCCAAGGACGCACTGGTGGCGCGCTTCGAGAAACTGGCCGGGCAGCAGCTGGGCAACAGCTTCGAGTTCAGCCAGCCGATCGAGCTGCGCTTCAACGAACTGATTTCCGGCGTGCGTACCGACCTGGCCGTAATGATCTTCGGTGATGACTTCAGCCAGCTGCAGAAGGTGGCCGACCAGGTGGCGTTGAAGCTGCGTGCGGTGGATGGCGCGGCCGACGTGCGGGTGGAACAGATCTCCGGCCTGCCCACGCTCAACGTGGCGATCGACCACGTGGCGGCGGCACAGTACGGGTTGAGCGCTGCAGATGTGAGTGATGCGCTGTCCACCGGCATCGGCGGTACCACGGCCGGCAAGATCTTCGAAGGCGACCGCCGCTTCAACGTGGTGGTGCGCCTGGACGATGCCTCGCGCAACGATCCGGACCAGCTGGCCTCGCTGCCGATCGCCACGCCATCGGGGCTCGTGATTCCGTTGTCGTCGGTGGCGCGCATTACCGTGAGCGAAGGGCCGAACCAGATCAGCCGCAACAACGGCAGCCGCCGCGTGGTAGTGCAGGCCAACGTGCGCGGTCGCGATCTGGGCGGCTTCGTCGGCGAGGCGCAGGCTGCGGTGGCCGACGTGGCGCTGCCGCCGGGCGCCTACCTGACCTGGGGCGGTCAGTTCGAGAACCTGCAGCGCGCGGAGAAGCGGTTGGCAACCGTGGTGCCGGTGGTGTTCCTGCTGATCGGCAGCCTGCTGTTCATGGCCCTGCGCAGCGGCAAGGAAGCCATTCTGGTGTTCAGCTGCGTGCCGTTGGCGCTGGTCGGTGGCATCCTCGCGCTGCTGCTGCGAGGCATGCCGTTCTCGGTATCGGCGGCAGTTGGCTTCATCGCCGTCTCCGGCGTGGCCACGTTGAACGGCCTGGTGCTGATGCAGGCGATCCGCGAACGCCTGGATGCCGGCGACCTGCCGCTGCAGGCGGCGATCAACGGTGCCTCGAGCCGCATCCGCGCGGTGCTGACCACGGCGCTGGTGGCGATCGTCGGCTTCATCCCGATGGCGATTGCCAGCGGTTCCGGTGCGGAGGTGCAGAAGCCGCTGGCCACGGTGGTGATCGGTGGCCTGATCACCGCCACCGTGCTGACCCTGCTGGTGCTGCCGACCTTCGCAGCACGGGTGGCCAAGCCGCGGCCGGTGGGGTGAGGCGAGAGGGGGTCGGAGCCCTTTCCACAGGAAAGGGATCCGACCCCGTGACCGGGTCGGGTTGCCGGCCAGCGGCCGGCACTACCCTTGCACGGTCAGGCCTTCTTGCGCTCGGCGATGTAGGCCTGGATCTGCTGTTCCAACACCGGCAGCGGCACCGAGCCCTGCTTGAGCAGGGTGTCGTGGAAGCCCTTGATGTCGAACTTGTCGCCCAGCTCCTTCTCGGCCTGCGCACGCAGGCGCACGATGGCGATCTCGCCCAGCTTGTAGCTCAGCGCCTGGCCAGGCCAGGAGATGTAGCGGTCCACCTCGGTGGTCACTTCATGCTCGCTCAGCGCGGTGTGGTCACGCAGGTAGGCCAACGCCTGCTCGCGGGTCCAGCCCTTGCTGTGCACGCCGGTGTCGATCACCAGGCGCGCGGCACGCCACATCTCGTAGGTCAGGCGGCCGAAATCCTCGTACGGGGTTTCGTAGATGCCCATCTCCACGCCCAGTTTCTCGCAGTAAAGCGCCCAGCCTTCGCCATAGGCGGAGATGTAGGCGTTGCGGCGGAACTCCGGCAGGTTCTTCTGCTCGGCGGCGATCGCGCCCTGCAGCGAGTGGCCCGGATCGGATTCATGCAGGGTCAGCGCCGGCAGGTTGTACAGCGGGCGCGACGGCAGGTTGTAGGTGTTGAGCCAGTAGGTGCCCATGCCACCGCGGCCGGCCGTCCAGAACGGTGCGATGTCCGGCGGCACCGGCACGATGGTGAAGCGCGCGCGCGGCAACGTCATGTACTTGCCCAGCTGGCCGTCCGCCCGCTTGGAGATCCACGCGGCACGCGACAGCAGCTCTTCCGGCGTCTTTGCATAGAACTGCGGATCGGTACGCAGGAAGGCCAGGAACTCGGCGAAGCTGCCCTTGAACTTCACCTGCTTGATGATGTCGTTCATTTCCTTCTGGATGCGCTCGACCTCGCCCAGGCCGATGCGGTGGATCTCGTCCGGCGACAGGTCCAGCGTGGTGTATTCGTGGATCTGCTGCCGGTAGTACGCCTTGCCATCGGGCATCGCTTCGGCGGCCAGGGTGGTGCGCGCCTGTGGCACGTACTCGTTGACGAAGAAGGTGCGCAGCTGCTGGAACGCCGGCACCACCTTGCCGCTGATCGCCGCGCGCGCCTGCGCCTGCAGCCTGGCCTGCTCGGCGGTCGGGATGGTGGTGGGCAGCTTCTTGAACGGCGCGTACAGCGGCGATTCGGTCGGGTCCTTCAGCTCGGCGACGGTGGCGATGGACACTTCGCGGCCATCGAGCACCGCGCGCGGCACGCTGAAACCACGCTTCAGGCCGGCGCGCATGTTCTCGGTCTGCTGGCCGAAGTAGCGCGGTACATCATTCAGGCGTGCGATGTAGTTCTGGTAGTCCTGCACGGTCTTCATCTCGCGCCGGGCCATGAAGGACAGGTTGGACCAGAACGAGGAATCGGCGTTGAACGGCATCTCGTAGCCGCGCAGGCGCGTCTCTTCGGCCAGGTTGAACACCTGGTCGTGGTAGATCGCGTAGTTGACCTGGTTGTCGGCCGACAGGGTCTTCGGGTCGATCTTCTTCAGCGCGGCCAGGGTCTCATCCCACACCTTCAGGCGCGCCTGCTGCGCGGCCGGGCCGACGTCGGGCATGCGGGTGGCGTTGGCCGGGGCGTCCTCGTCCTCGCTGGCCTCGCCACCGCCCTGCTGGCGCCACTTCCATTCCTTCTCGTACAGCGCGCGGAAGGCGGCGTCGGCGGGCGATTCAGTAGCCACGCCGGACGGTGCGGCGGGGGCGGGCGGCGCGGCCAGGGCCACGGCGGGGGCGGACAGGGCGATCAGCAGGGCAACGGCAAGACGGGTTTTCACGAGCACAGGTTCCCGGGAAGGCAGACCCCGATCATGGCACCGCCCATCGCCCGTGGCATGGGACGAAGGTCCTGCCTGCGCAGCAGACCGGGGCCCCGGTAGCCAGGTACGCAGTAGACCCACGTCATGCGTGGATGCGCCGCGGATCCGGACGGGGTGATCCGGACGGGGTCAGAGCCCTTTCCCATGAAAAGGGATCCGACCCCGGGGCCTCAGTGGCTGGCCTTGTCTCGCTTCCAGCCGCGGTGCTTGATGTCCAGGTGCAGGCTGTACAGCGCGGTGAACGCCGGGAACAGGTTCTGCAGCACGCCCACCGAGTCCTGCTTGGCCGAGAACAGGAAGTAGCTCAGCGTCATCAGGCTGCCGAGCACGCTCATGTACCAGAACAGGCGCGGGATCACCGGCTTGCCGGCGCGCTTGGACGCGACGAACTGGACCAGCCAGCGGCCGCCGAACATCAGCGCGCCGGTATAGCCGATCAGCTTCCAGCCGGTCACGTGCAGGCCGGTCCAGTACAGCCAGGTCAGCGGCTGGTCGAGCCAATGCAGCTCCAGATCCATCAGCGCTCCTCCACCGCGGTGCGCTTGCTGCGGGTGATCAGCCAGGCCACGCCACGCAGGTCGCGGATGCCGACCAGCGCGCGGCCGAGGTTGTTGTACTTGGACACGCCAGCGGTACGGTGGCGGTGGTTGACCGGCACGCTGGTGGTCTTCCAGCCGGCGCGCTGCATCAGCGCCGGCAGGTAGCGGTGCATGTGGTCGAAGTACGGCAGGTCGAGGAACGCGCTGCGTTCGAACAGCTTGATGCCGCAGCCGGTATCGGGCGTATCGTCGCGCAGCATGCGTGCACGGATGGCGTTGGCCCATTTGCTGGCCCAGCGCTTGCTGCCGCTGTCCTGGCGGTTGACGCGCCAGCCGGCGAACAGCTTCACCTGCGCCTCGGCGGCGTCGCGTGCGGCGAGCAGCTTGGGGATATCGGCCGGATCGTTCTGGCCATCGCCATCCAGGGTCGCGATCCACGGCGCGCGCGCGTGCTTGACGCCGGTGCGCACCGCGGTGCTCTGCCCGCTCTGGTTCACATGGTGCAGCACGCGCAGTTCCGGGGTGGTCGCCTTCAGTCCCTGCAGCACCGCCAGGGTGTCATCGCGCGAGTGATCGTCGATGTAGACGATTTCGAACGGCAGCCGGCCACGCAGCGCGGCGGTGATTTCGGCGACCAGCGGGGCGACATTGTCGCGCTCGTTGAATACCGGGACGACAACGGAAAGCTCGGGTTGGCTCATAAGGCACTCGGCCAAAGGGGGGACAAAGACCGCGCATTCTCCGCTGCCGAGGTTATCCGAAGATGAACCCCGCGGCGTGAGGATCCATCCTCAGGCGCGATCGCCAAAATACTCGCGGCACCACTGCACCACAGGCGGCAGGCCTTCTTCGATCGGGGTCACCGCATCGAAGCCGAAAGCGTCATGTGCGCGCCGGGTATCGGCCATCGTGCGCACCATGTCGCCGGGCTGCATGGGCTTGTACACCTTCTGCGCGGGGCGGCCGGCGGCCTGCTCGATCACGCTGATGAAGCGCTCCAGCTCGACCGGCGTATGGTTGCCGAGGTTGAACACCCGGTGCGGCACCGGGCCGTCGGCCGGATGCGCGAGGGCGCCGAGGATACCGGACACAATGTCGGAGACATGTGTGAAATCGCGCTGCATGCGGCCTTCGTTGAACACGTCGATCGGCCGCCCGGCCAGCACCGCGCGGGAGAACAGCAGCGGTGCCATGTCCGGCCGGCCCCACGGGCCATACACGGTGAAGAAGCGCAGGCCGGTGGCATGCAGGCCGTACAGCTGCGCGTAGGTGTAAGCCATCAGCTCATTGGCCGCCTTGGTCGCCGCGTACAGCGAACGCGGCTGGTCCACGCGCTGGTCCTCGGAGAACGGCGGCGTGGCCGAATCGCCGTAGACCGAGCTGCTGGAGGCATACACCAGGTGCTGCACGCCGCGGTGGCGGCACAGTTCGAGCATGTTGACGAAGCCGACCAGGTTGCTGTCGACGTAGGCGTGCGGGTTTTCCAGCGAATAGCGCACGCCGGCCTGGGCGGCCAGATGGATCACCGCCGTCGGCTGCACTTCATCGAACAGCGCAGCCAGGCCCTCGCGGTCGGTCAGGTCCAGCGCGCGCAGGTCCAGCGACGGGCACAGCGCGGCCACGCGGTCGCGCTTGATCTGCGGGTCGTAGTAATTGTTGAAGTTGTCCAGGCCGACCACGGCCTGGCCGGCCTCCAGCAGTGCGCGGGCGGTGTAGGCACCGATGAAGCCGGCAGCGCCGGTGAGCAGGATGGTCATGGCAGGGGCCTGGAAACGAAGTTCAGGCCCCTGATGTTACCGGTCTCAGAACAAACCGAAACGCTTCTTCGCCACGTTGGTGCGGCCGGGTTCGATTACATCCTGGATCTTCTTCGCGTCGAAGCGGTCGAGCAGCGCCTCGGCGCCCTTCCTCAGCTTCAGGTCCATCTCTTCGGGGTACAGCGGGACCAGGCTCATGAAGCTGATGGTCTTGCCGTCGTCCAGTTCCAGCGTGGCAAAGTCCTCCGGGGTGGTTACCGGCGGCAGCACGATGGCGCCGTCGAAGCCCACGCCCGGCGCATAGGGCTCGCTGGGATGGCCGTTGGGAATGGTGTGGCCGAAGCCCAGCCAGGTGTCGTACTCGTGCGGCAACCGCGCCATGCCCTTCAGCAGGCGCACCGGCCAGTAATTGCGCTCGTCCTCGAAGGCGTCCTGGGAGATGGGCCAGTCCGCCGGCAGGGTCACCATCAGTTCCATGTAGCGCGGCACGTCCGCGTCCACCTCGGCGGGCACGGTCATCGGCAGGTCGCTCATGCCGGAGGTGACCAGGCGCAGGTAAGGGCAGTGGTCATTGGCCGGCACCACGTGCACGTCGATGTGCACCAGGTCGGAGATGATCTCGTGGAAGACACCGGACACCGGGCCCAGATGGCGTTCGAGGTGGGCGCTGATCGCCTCGATGTGGCGTTCTTCGCCGGTGGCGAGCACGAAGTCCTTTTCGCGGCGATGTACCAGTATCTGGGTGCCGTCCGGGCTGACGTCCTCGTATTCGTTGCTCATATCCTGCTCCCTGGATGAGGCCACGGACCGGAAGGCAGTGCATTCCCACGGCGCGCGCGGCGGTACGTTCCCTGTCATTGGCGGGACACGGCAGGAACGGGCCGCGCCCCCTGTCACTGCGCCGGGCTCAGCCCTGGCGCGTGCGCAGCTTTTCCAGCACGCCGTCCAGGGTATCCAGGTCGGTGTAGTGGATGATCAGCTTGCCCTTGCCGCCACGGCCATGATTGATCGCCACCTTGGCGCCCAATGCTTCGGACAGTTCGGTTTCCAGCGAGGCGATGTCGGCCTGCTGCACCTTCGGCGTGGCCGCCGGGCGGTTGCTCGGCACCTTGCCGGCGGCGAAGGCCTGCGCACGGCGCTCGACCTCGCGCACCGACCAGCCTTCATCGGCTGCTTCCTGGGCCAGCTTGCCGGCCAGCTCGGGAGCCAGGGTCAGCAGCGCGCGGGCGTGGCCCATTTCCAGGCGGCGGGTTTCCAGCAGCAGGCGGATCGCCACCGGCAGCTCCAGCAGGCGCAGCAGGTTGGACACCGCCGCGCGCGAGCGGCCGACGGCCTCGGCGGCCTCGGCATGGGTCAGGGTGAACTCGCTGATCAGGCGCTGCAGCGCCTCGGCTTCTTCCAGCGGATTGAGGTCTTCGCGCTGGATGTTCTCGATCAGCGCCATCGCGATGACGGTGCGGTCTTCCAGCTCGCGCACCACCACCGGCACTTCGTCCAGGCCGGCCAGCTGCGATGCGCGCCAACGGCGTTCACCGGCGACGATTTCGTAGTTGCCTGCCGGCAGCTGGCGCACCAGGATCGGCTGGATCACGCCCTGCGACTTGATCGAGTCGGCCAGCTCGGACAGCTTGCCCTCGTCCATCTCGCGGCGCGGCTGGTACTTGCCCGGCTGCAGCTGGCCGACCGGCAACTTGCGCAGCACTTCACCCGGCAGCGGCTCGATCACCGCGGTGGTGGCCTGCACCTGGCTGACCGCGCCTTTCGGGCCCAACAGCGCATCCAGGCCACGGCCGAGGCCTCGCTTCTTGGCTGCCGGCTTGCTGCTGGTCATCAGACGATCTCCACGGCCTTGCCGGCCTTGTTGCGTTCGTTGTTGCGGCGGATGATCTCGCCGGCCAGGCCCAGGTAGGCCACGCCACCGCGCGAGGCGCGGTCGTAGCCGACGATGCTCTGGCCATGGCTGGGTGCCTCGGCCAGGCGCACGTTGCGCGGCACGATGGTGCGGAACACGCGGTCGCCGAAGTGCTCGGTGAGCTCGGCCGACACTGCGTTGGCCAGGTTGTTGCGCACGTCGAACATGGTGCGCAGCACGCCTTCGATCTCCAGCGCCGGGTTCAGGCTGGTGCGCAGCGCTTCGATGGTTTCCACCAGCGCGCTCAGGCCTTCCAGCGCGTAGTACTCGCACTGCATCGGCACGATCACCGAGTCGGCAGCGGCCAGCGCGTTGAGCGTCAGCAGCGACAGCGCCGGCGGGCAGTCGATCAGGATGTAGTCGTACTCGTCGCGGATCGGCGCCAGCGCGCGCTTCAGGCGCTGCTCGCGCTCGCTCTGGCCCATCAGCTGGATCTCGGCGGCGGTCAGGTCGATATTGCCGGGCAGCAGGTCGTAACCCTCGGCAGTCTGCACGCGTACATCGGCAGCGCTGTTCTCGCCGAGCAGCAGGTCACAGGTGGAGGCGGCCAGCTCGCGTTTGTCCACGCCACTGCCCATGGTCGCGTTGCCCTGCGAATCCAGGTCGACCAACAGCACGCGCTTGGGTGCGTTGGCCAGGGAAGCGGCCAGGTTGACGGCGGTCGTGGTCTTGCCGACGCCACCCTTCTGGTTGGCGATGGCGATGATGCGGGCCATGCGGGTGTGCCTCGTCGACGTGTGCTGGGACCGGTCATTATGCGTACAACCGGCCCCTTGCGGAAATCGTGGATCGCCAACCCGTTGTTCCACAAGGGGCTGGCGGCGGGAATCAGGGGCCTGTAACAGTGACCAGGTGGCGTTCGCCGGCCAGGCCGGGCACGCTCAACGGGGTCACCTCACGCACCTGCCAGCCCGCCGGCAGGTCCGCGATCTCCTCATGCGGGTGGACGCCCTTCATGGCCAGCAACACGCCGCCGGGGCGCAGCAGGTGGCCACCGACGCGGACGATGCCGGCCAGGGTGTCCATCGCGCGCGCGGTCAACTGGTCGTAGCGGCCGGCCTCGTCCAGCGCCTCGGCGCGCGACTCGGCCACGCGGGCGTTGCCCAGGCCGAGCTGGCGCACGGCTTCGCGCATGAAGCGCGCCTTCTTGCCGTTGCTCTCGACCAGGGTGACCTGCAGGCCCGGGCAGGCGATCGCCAGCGGGATGCCGGGCAGCCCGGGGCCGGTGCCAAGGTCGGCCAGGCTGCCGTCGGCCACGAACGGCTGCATCGCCAGCGAGTCGAGCAGGTGGCGGGTGACCATCTCCTGCGGGTCGCGGATGGCGGTGAGGTTGTAGGTGCCGTTCCAGCGGTGCAGCAGGGCCAGGTAGCGCAGCAACGGCGGCGCCAGCGCGGCGTCCAGGCCCATGCTGGCCAGGCCCTGTTCCAGCGTGGCAGACACGCTGGCGGGAAGTGGGTGTTCGCTCATGCCGGCATTATCGCCGGTTTTGCGCGCCGATTCCCCGCTTCAGTGTGGATACCAGGCCAATGCGGCGCGGAACTGGCCGCTGGCCTGCCACTCGTGCAGGTGCCAGCGCGCGGCCTCGCCCAGTTCCGGGTCGCACCAGCGCAGGTGCAGGGCGCCATCGGGCCCGGGCGCCAGCTGCAGGCGGTGCAGGCCGAACGAGATGCCCTGCCCATGCGCCTTGAGGATGGCCTCCTTGACGCACCATACGCGGAAGAACCAGTGCTCGCGCCCGGCCTCATCCAGGCGTTCCAGCCAGGCCACCTCCTGCGGGTGGAAGAAGCGCCGCACGATTTCCAGCAGGCGCGGTCGCGGCCGCAGCAGCTCCAGGTCCACGCCCAGCCGCACGCCTTCGCCCAGCGCCACCAGCAGCACCTCGCCGCTGTGGCTCCAGCCGGTGCCGTAGTGGGCCAACGGGCCGCTCAGTTCCGGCCGGCCCTTGTCATCACGGACCAGCGGCAGCGTCTGCGGGTCGGCGCCCAATGCCTGCGCCAGCACCTGCCGCGCCTGCGGTTCACCACGCTGGCCCGGCACATGCGGGCGCCGCCAGACCGTCACCGGACCGAAGCGCCACGGGCCATCGAGGGTGGCTGGCAGGCTCATCCGCACACGCCCATCACGCAATTCCACGACGGGTTCACAGCCCTGCGCGTCAACTGGTCACAGTTCCCCACCGGAGGTTCGATCATGGGCATCATCATCTGGCTGATCGTCGGCGGCATCGTAGGCTGGCTGGCCAGCATCATCATGAAGCGCGATGCCCAGCAGGGCATCATCCTCAACATCGTGGTCGGCATCGTCGGCGCGCTGATTTCCGGCTGGCTGTTCGGCGGCGGCATCAACGAAGCGATCACCCTCCGCACCTTCCTGTTCTCGCTGATCGGCGCGGTGATCCTGCTGGCGATCGTCAACCTGTTCACCCGCAAGAGCATACGGTGATCTGAGGGTAGTGCCGGCCACTGGCCGGCAGATGTTCCAGAACGGGCCCGGCAATCGTCGGGCCCCGTTCGTTCAACCGATCTGCACCCAGGCCGGCGCATGGTCACTCGGGCGTTCCCAGGTGCGCGGCTCGCGGTCGATGCCCGAGGCCACCGCACTGCCCTTCAGCGCGTCTGAGACCAGGGTCAGGTCGATGCGCAGGCCCAGGTTGCGGCGGAAGCCGGCGGCACGGTAATCCCACCAGCTGAAGGTGCCCGCCTCGTCATTGTGCAGGCGGAAGCCATCGTGCAGGCCCAGCTGCAGCAGCTTGTTGAGTGCGCCGCGCTCGGCGGTGGAGGTCAGGATGTGGTTGTCGTTCCACACCGCCGGGTCGTGCACGTCGCGCGCGTCCGGGGCGATGTTGAAGTCGCCCATCACGATCAGCTTCGGGTGGCGCTGCAGTTCTCCGGCGATCCAGGCATGCACCGCTTCCAGCCAGCGCAGCTTGTAGTCGTACTTGTCGGTACCGATGTCCTGGCCGTTGACCACGTACAGGTTGATCACCCGCAGGTCGCCGAAGGTGCCGGCGATGACGCGCTTCTGCTCGTCCTCGAAACCGGGAATGCCGATCTGCACGTCCTGCGCCGGCTCACGCGACAGCAGCGCCACGCCGTTGTAGGTCTTCTGGCCGGCGAACACGCTGCGATAGCCTGCGGCGATCAGCGCCGAATCGGGGAACTTGTGGTCCTCCAGCTTGGTTTCCTGGATGCCGACGATGTCCGGGCCGAACTCCCTGAGCCACTGCTCCAGGTGCGGCAGGCGGACATTGAGCGAATTGACGTTCCACGAGGCGATTTTCATGCGGGCATTCTACCCGGGCCAGCTTTGGTAGACGCCAACCTTGGTTGGCGCAGGCAATCACCCTGTGCCAACCAAGGTTGGCAGCTACCAGAATGGGCCGCGTGGGTTGGCACCCACCGGTAGTGCCGGCCGCTGGCCGGCAACCCCATGAACCGTCGGCAAGACCCTGCAGTTGCCGGCCAGCGGCCGGCACTACCGAAGCAGCAGCTTCAACAACCCCGCAATCTTCGAATACGGCGGCCGCAGCCGGTCGCTGGCCGCCCAGCGCGACTGCCACAGCACCGGCAGCCGCTTGCTCATCGCATCGAACCCGGCGCGGCCGTGGTACGCGCCCATGCCGCTGGCCCCTACACCGCCAAACGGCAGGCCATCGGCGGCGAAGTGCAGCAGCGTGTCATTCACCGTCACCCCGCCGGACACCACCTGGCCAAGGATGCGCTCCACCGTCGCCGTGTCGTGGCTGAAGGGATACAGCGCCAGCGGCCGGTCGCGGGACAGCACGTCGCCCAGCGCGGCGTCCAGATCCGGGTAGGCCCGCACCGGAAGGATCGGGCCGAAGATCTCCTCGCGCATCAGGTCCAGGTCGTCCGGCGGGTCCAGCACCACGGTCGGCACCAGCAGGCGCTCGCGGTCGGCGCGCGCGTCATCCACCTGCGCCAACGGAATCACCGGCACCCCGCGTTGCCGCGCCTGTGCCAGATAGCCCTGCAGGCGCCGGTACTGACCTTCATTGATGATGCGGGTGTAGTCGTCGGCATCGCTGAAGTCGCCATAGCGCTCGCGCACCTGCTGCTGCAGCGCCTGTACGAATTCGCGCTGGCGAACGGTATCGATCAGCACGTAATCCGGCGCGATGCAGGTCTGGCCCGCGTTGAACCACTTGCCGGTGGCCAGCCGCGCAGCGGCTTTGTCCAGCGGGAAATCGCGACAGACAATCGCCGGCGACTTGCCGCCCAGCTCCAGTGTGACCGGTACCAGATGCTCAGCGGCGGCGGCCATCACCTTGCGGCCAACCGCCGTCGAGCCGGTGAACAGCAGATGGTCCAGCGGCAGCGACGACACCGCTGCGGCCACATCCGCCCCGCCCTGCACCACCGCCACCCGATCGGGCGGGAACACGCTGGCCAGCAGATCGGCCAGGAACGCGCTGGTGCGCGGCGTGTGCTCAGACGGCTTCAGCAGCACGTGGTTGCCCGCAGCGATGGCGGTGGCCAAAGGCACCAATGCCAGCGTGACCGGGTAGTTCCACGGTGAGATCACCCCGACCACGCCGAGCGGTGTCGGCCGCAGCTGCGCGCGCGCCGGCCACAGCTTCCAGCCGGCCGATACGCGCTGCGGCTTCGACCAGCGCCGCAGGTGGCGCCGCAGGTGGTCGATGGCCGACAGCACACTCATGCCATCGGCCAGTTTCGATTCAACGTGGGCGCGATGCCCGAAGTCCTCGGCGATGGCCTGGGCCATTTCGTCCAGGCGCGGCTTCAATGCCTCGCGCAGGCGGCGCAGGTCGGCTTCGCGCTGGTCGAGCGTCGGGCGCTGGGCCTGCCAGGCGCTGCGCAGGGTGTGCAGGAGGGCGGGAAGGTCTGCCGGCGTGGTGGTGGTCATGGGCCGACTATACGGGGTGCTGCGCAACGCAATGGTAGTGCCGGCCGCTGGCCGGCAAGGGCTTCATGTCCGCGGCGATTCAGGAGGTTGCCGGCCAGCGGCCGGCACTACCGGATGCGGGCCGAGTGGGCACGGCCCACAAGCAGAAAGGCCGCGGTCTGCACCGCGGCCTTTCCTTCACTGCATGGAACCCACCGGTTACTTGGTGATATCCACGTTCTTGGTTTCGCGCAGGAACAGGCCGCCGATCACCACCGACATCAGTGCGATCGCAATCGGGTACCACAGGCCGTAGTACAGGTTGCCGGTACCGGCCACCAGCGCGAACGAGATCGCCGGCAGGAAGCCACCGAACCAGCCGTTGCCGATGTGGTACGGCAGCGACATCGAGGTGTAGCGGATGCGGGTCGGGAACAGTTCGACCAGGTAGGCGGCGATCGGGCCATAGACCATGGTCACGTACAGCACCAGCAGCCACAGCATGAAGATGGTGCCGGCGATGTTGATGCGGGCGCCATCGGCCTTGGCCGGGTAGCCGGCGGTGGTCAGGGCGGTCTTCAGTTCCGCACCGAACGCATCGGCCTTGGCCTTGCCTTCTTCCTTGGTCAGGCCGGCGGCCTCATACGAGGTGACGCTGGCGCTGCCCACGTTCACCATCGCCAGCGAACCGGCGGCGGCGGGCTGCACGTCGTACGGCACACCGGCCTTGGTCAGCGCGGCGGTGGCCACGTCGCAGGAGCTGGTGAACTTGCGCAGGCCGACCGGATCGAACTGGAACGAGCAGGTAGCCGGATCGGCCACGACCAGGGCCGGCGAGCTGCTGCGGGCTTCTTCGATGGCCGGATTGGCGAAGTGGGTCAGGCCCTTGAAGATCGGGATGTAGGTGATGGCCGCCAGCAGGCAGCCGGCCAGGATGATCTTCTTGCGACCGATGCGGTCGGACAGCCAGCCGAAGAAGATGAAGAACGGCGTGCCCAGTGCCAGCGCAGCGGCGATCAGCAGGTAGGAGGTGGTGGCATCGACCTTCAGCATGCTGCTGAGGAAGAACAGCGCGTAGAACTGGCCGCCGTACCAGACCACCGCCTGGCCAGCCGCCGCACCGAGCAGGACCAGCAGCATCAGCTTCAGGTTGCCACCCTTCAGGCTGTCGCGGAACGGGGTCTTGGAGCCCTTGCCTTCAGCCTTCATCTGCTGGAACAGCGGCGATTCGCTCAGCTGCAGGCGGATCCATACCGAAATGCCCAGCAGCAGGATCGAGACCAGGAACGGGATGCGCCAGCCCCAGGCTTCGAAGGCCTCGTTGCCCAGCGTCATGCGGCAGGCCAGGATGATCAGCAGCGACAGGAACAGGCCGAGCGTGGCGGTGCACTGGATGAAGCTGGTGTACAGGCCGCGCTTGTCGTCCGGCGCGTGCTCGGCCACGTAGGTGGCGGCACCGCCGTACTCGCCGCCCATCGCCAGGCCCTGGGCCAGGCGCAGGATGATCAGGATCACCGGTGCGGCGAAACCGATCGAGGCGTAGTTGGGCAGCACGCCGACCAGGAAGGTCGAGATGCCCATGATCAGGATGGTGACCAGGAAGGTGTACTTGCGGCCGATGCGGTCGCCGAGGCTGCCGAAGAAGGCCGCGCCGAACGGACGCACGAAGAAGCCGGCAGCGAACGCCAGCAGGGCGAAGATCATGCCCGTGGTTTCATTGACGCCACTGAAGAACTGCTTGGCGATGATGGCCGCGAGCGAGCCGTACAGGAAGAAGTCATACCACTCGAAGACCGTGCCGAGGCTCGAGGCGAAGATGACTTTCTTGTGGCCCTTGGTCAGGGTGCCCGCCGCATGGTGCGGGCCTGGTGCAGTGCTGGACATAAGACGCTTCCCCTCCGAAGCAATCGTTGTGGGTGGGTGCCGACCGTTGGCCGGCATTCAATTCGGTAGGTACCAACCTTGGTCGGCACCCCATCTCGGTAGATGCCGACCTTGGCCGGCACCCCATCTCGGTAGGTGCCGGCCGCTGGCCGGCACGCTCTTAGAAGCTGTACTTCGTGGTGAACTGCAACCGGGTGATGTCACCCTTGTTGCCGTTTTCCACTTCGCGACGGCCATACATCAGCTCGGCGCCGATATCGACCTTGGGCAGCGGCGAATAGAAGATGTTGCCGCGGATGCTCTGCACGCTCTTGGTCACCAGCGGGCCGAGGATGCTGTCGTTGTCGTAGTCGCTGCGCGCGTAGATCAGGTTGGTGCGCAGCTTCGGCGAGAACGCATGCCGCCAGCCCACGTAGCCGGCCAGCACGCCGGTCGGGTTGAGCTCGTCGCGGGCCACGTCATAGGCACTGTCGGCGGTGATGCCCAGGCCGATGTAGCGGGCGATGCCTTCGCCACCGGTCAGCTGGTAGTGCAGCGAGTCGCTGTCACCCATCACCCACTTGCCGCCCAGGGTCAGGCCGCCGGCCACCTTGTCGGCCTTCGCGCCGGTGGCCTGGTTGTCGACCTTCAACTGGCGGACGATGCCGCCGACACCGAAGGTTCCCCAGTCGCCCTTCCAGCCATAACGCATGGTCAGGTCGGGCAGGCTGCCACGGTCGGAGTTGGCGCTGGCGTTGGTCCAGGCCCCGGTGACCGGGTTGCGGGTACCGGTGAGGGTGGTGGTTTCCGGGTTTTCCAGTGCGACGCTGAAGCCGCCCTGGGTGTAGCGCACCTGGGCCTGGCGCACGAAGATCACGCCGTCGGTGGGGCCGACGAAGTCGACCGCCTCCGGCAGCGCGGCCGCGTCCATGAAGTTGGACCAGGTCTGGCCGGCCAGCCAGTTGTTCCAGTACATGTAGGCGTGGCGCAGGGTCACGCCATAGGTATTGGTGGCGGTCTGGTTGCCCAGCGAGTTGCCGAAGAAGTCCATCTCGAAGAACGCACCGGCCTTGTTGCCCGATTCGCTCACGTTGTCGATGCCCAGGTTGAAGCGCGAGAACTTGGCGTGGGCGTTGAAGTCGGTGCCCGAACGCTTGCCGCTGCCGCCGGCGCCTTCCACCGGGGTCTGGCCCGGCAGGTACAGCGAACGGCCGGTGGCGTCGTCGGCCAGCTGGCCATCGCTGGTCTGGGTGGCCAGGAAGTCGGCCTTGATGAAGCCGCCGATCTTGACCGTGGTACCCGGCGCGGCGCCCGGGGTGATGGTGGTGACCTGGATCGGCTGCTTGCCCGCCGGCACCGAGGCGACCGGCTTCTGCCCGGCCTGCACCGTGCGCACTTCGGTCACCGCCTGCTGGGTCTGGCTGATCTGGGTCTGTTGTTGTTGCTGCGAAGACAGCAGCAGCTGGACCTGGCGTTCCAGTTCGGCAACGCGTGCTTCCAGTGCCTTCTCTTTGGCGGTCTCTGCGAACGCCATGCCCGGTGCGACCAGGGCGACCAACAGGCAGGCCGCCAAAGGTGTGCGCACGGCTTTCAACGTACGGTGGCTCATGTTGCCCTCTCTCCCAAGTGGCAAGGTGATGCCGCGCGTGGGGCACGGTCGAGCCGAGACTGCGGGGCGTTCGCGCACAGCGGCTATTGGCCATTGGTCGAACCCGGCCCTGCTGGGCGCTCACTTTCGACCATGGTCTAACCAGGGTGGTGACGCGGCCGGGGGTGAATGGGGCAAACTGAGGGGGATCGGTCGTTGCGATGCTGCGACCGCACATACAAAGTCAACGTGCAAGTGAGGGTGCCATGGCTGATATCTACCCCGTCGATCCGCAGTTCGCCGCCAAGGCACGCATCGACAAGACGTCGTACGAACAGCAGTACCAGGCCTCGGTGACCGACCCGGATGGTTTCTGGGGCAAGGCCGCCGAGCGCCTGCAATGGATGCGCAAGCCGACGAAGATCAAGAACGTCAGCTATGACCTGTCCGACTTCCACATCAAGTGGTTCGAAGATGGCGAGCTCAATGCCAGCGTGAACTGCCTGGATCGCCAGCTGGAAACGCGCGGCGACAAGACCGCCCTGCTGTTCGAGCCGGACGGCCCGGATGCACCGGCCCAGCACGTGACCTATCGCGAGCTGTACGAGCGCACCTGCCGCCTCGGCAACGCGCTGCGCAACCTCGGCGTCAAGAAGGGCGACCGGGTCACCATCTACCTGCCGATGATCGTCGACGCCGCGGTGGCCATGCTGGCCTGTGCGCGCATCGGTGCGATCCACTCGGTGGTGTTCGGTGGCTTCGCGCCGAATTCGATCGCCGACCGCGTCAGCGACTGCCAGAGCAAGCTGATCATCACCGCCGACGAGGGCCTGCGCGGTGGCCGCAGGATTCCGCTGAAGGCCAACGTTGATGCCGCGCTGAAGCTGCCGGGCACGAATACGGTTGAAACCGTGCTGGTGGTGCGCCACACCGGCGGCGCGGTGGACATGCAGGCCCCGCGCGACCGCTGGTTCCACGATGTGGTGGACAGCCAGCCGTCCACCTGCGAACCGGAACGCATGAACGCGGAAGACCCGCTGTTCATCCTCTACACCTCCGGTTCCACCGGCAAGCCCAAGGGCGTGCTGCACACCACCGGCGGTTACCTGCTGTACGCGGCCTACACCCATGAAGCGGTGTTCGACCTGCGCGAAGACGATATCTACTGGTGCACCGCCGATGTCGGCTGGGTCACCGGCCACAGCTACATCGTGTACGGGCCGCTGGCCAACGGCGCGACCTCGCTGATGTTCGAAGGCGTGCCGAACTACCCGGACACCTCGCGTTTCTGGAACGTCATCGACAAGCACAAGGTGACCATCTTCTACACCGCCCCGACCGCGATCCGTGCGCTGATGCGCGAAGGCGAGGAGCCGGTGAAGAAGACCTCGCGCGCGTCGCTGCGCCTGCTCGGCAGCGTCGGCGAGCCGATCAATCCGGAAGCCTGGCGCTGGTACTACGAAGTGGTCGGCGACAGCCGCTGCCCGATCGTCGATACCTGGTGGCAGACCGAGACCGGCGGCATCCTGATCTCGCCGCTGGCCGGCGCGATGGACCTCAAGCCGGGGTCGGCCACCCTGCCCTTCTTCGGCGTGCAGCCGGCGCTGGTCAATGCCGATGGCGAGATCCAGGACGGCCCGACCGAAGGCAACCTGATCATCCGTGATTCTTGGCCGGGCCAGATGCGCACGGTGTACGGCGACCACCAGCGCTTCATCGACACCTATTTCCGCACCTACCCGGGCAGCTACTTCACCGGCGACGGTTGCCGCCGCGACGAGGACGGCTACTACTGGATCACTGGTCGCGTCGACGACGTGATCAACGTGTCCGGCCACCGCATCGGCACCGCTGAAGTGGAAAGCGCGCTGGTCTCGCACCCCAAGGTGGCCGAAGCGGCCGTGGTCGGCTTCCCGCACGACGTGAAGGGCCAGGGCATCTACGCCTACGTGACGCTGGTGGCCGAAGAGGCGCCGAGCGACGAGCTGCAGAAGGAACTGGTCGCCTGGGTGCGCAAGGAGATCGGCCCGATCGCCACGCCGGACCACCTGCAGTGGGCGCCGGGCCTGCCGAAGACCCGCTCGGGCAAGATCATGCGCCGCATCCTGCGCAAGATCGCCGAGAACGCGCCGGACCAGCTCGGCGATACCTCGACCCTGGCCGACCCATCGGTGGTGGCCTCGCTGGTGGACGAGCGCAAGGTGCGCTGACGTACGACCGGGGTCGGATCCCTTTCCGCAAGGAAAGGGCTCTGACCCCATCTGCTTTCCCCCACGGTTCCCCCCGACCATGACCACCCTCCTGATTGCCGATGACCACCCGCTGTTCCGCGAAGCCCTGCGTGGGGCCGTGCAGCGGGTCATCCCCGGCGTGCAGCTGTTCGAGGCCGACAGCGTGGAAGCGCTGTATGCACTGGCCGACCAGCACAACGACGCCGACCTGGTCCTGATGGACCTCAACATGCCCGGTGCGCAGGGTTTCAACGCGCTGGTGCACATGCGCTCGCTGCACCCGCACCTGCCGGTGGTGGTGGTGTCCGCGCGCGAAGAAGCCACGGTGATGCGCCGCGCGCTCGACCACGGCGCGCTGGGCTTCATTCCGAAGTCTGCGGATTCGGACACCATCGGCCACGCACTGGGCACCATCCTCGATGGCGAGACCTGGGCGCCGCCGGAAGCGCACAACGTGCCGCCGACCGGCAGCGAAGAACGCGAAGTCGGCCAGCGCCTGCGTGAGCTGACCCCGCAGCAGTTCCGCGTGCTGCAGATGCTGGGCGCCGGGCGCTTGAACAAGCAGATCGCCTACGACCTCAACGTCTCCGAAGCGACGATCAAGGCCCACGTCACCGCCATCCTGCGCAAGCTGGGCGTGACCAACCGCACCCAGGCCGTGCTGATGGCCGGCAAGCTGGCCATCGACGACGACGCCATCGTGCTGCCGCCGGAAGAAGATTGAGGTAGTGCCGGCCGCTGGCCGGCAGTCAGCTGAAACGCCTTAAACCGCTCTGGTAGGTGCCAAGCTTGCTTGGCACGCTCTCGCCGTTGCGCATGCCGGCCAGCGGCCGGCACTACCAGGCACCGCTGCGCTCGCGATATAGCCATCGCTATACAAACCAGCCCTGCCTGCGCGTTTCGCTGGAAACGCGCCACGCGCGAATCGCGGTGCTAAGCTTCGCGTCCCCTTGGGGAGTAGCCGGATTCCTTCGCAGGAATCGTCCACGTCAACATACTCGGCCAGTGCGCCGTGGCGTGGACAACCATGATGGTTGGCGAGACCAGCGGCCCGCGCGCGCAACGTCAGGTTGGGCGCGAGCGCGAGCCGTGCGTCCGTCCTTGCCCGACCTCAGCAACTGTCCATGTCCCCCATTTCGATCCTCCTGATCGGCTTTGCCATGTCCACCGATGCCTTCGCTGCGGCGATCGGCAAGGGTGCGGCCATGCGCAAGCCGGTGTTCCGCGATGCACTGCGTGCCGGCATCATCTTCGGCGTCATCGAGGCGATCACGCCCATCATCGGCTGGCTGCTCGGTCGCGCCGCCCTGCAGTACGTGGAAGCTTTCGACCACTGGATCGCGTTCGGCCTGCTCGGTGCGCTGGGCATCCACATGATCTACAACGGCCTGCGCCCGGATAGTACCGAGGACGACGAGGACCCCTCGCATCACCACGGCTTCTGGAAGCTGGCGCTGACCGGTTTCGCCACCAGCATCGACGCGATGGCGGTGGGTATCGGCCTGGCCTTCATGGACGTCCATATCGGCGTGATGGCCGCGGTCATTGGCCTGTGCACGCTCTCCATGGTCACCGTCGGCATCATGCTCGGCCGTGTGCTGGGCAGCATGGTCGGCAAGCGTGCCGAGATCATCGGTGGCGTGATCCTGGTGATCATCGGCGCGATGATCCTGTACGAGCACCTGCACGGCGTGGGGTAACGCTTCCGCGATTACGTGGTTGCCGGCCAGCGGCCGGCACTACTGCGCATCGCGCAGCGCGCCCAGGAAGGCGCGCAGCGAGGCCGGCTTGATCGGCTTGGTCAGCACGCGGTAGCCGCGTTCGCGTGCCATCCGCTTCAGTTCGTCGCGGCCATCGGCGGTCAACAACGCACCCGGCAGCGGGTAACCGGCGGCTTCACGCAGCGCCACCAGCGCATCCAGGCCGTCCATGCGGTCGTGCAGGTGGTAGTCCACCAGCATCACCTGCGGCCGCTCGGCCACTTTCTCCAGCGCCTGATCCACCGTCGATGCCGTAATCACCTGCACCTGCCAGCGACCGAGCAGCGCGCGCATGCCGTCGAGGATCTCTTCGTCGTTGTCCACGCACAGCACGCGCAGGCCGGCCAGCGAATCGCTGCGCAGCGGCGCGGCTGCGGCCTGTACCGGCGCGGCCAGTTCGGTATAGCCCGGCAGCGGCGCCACCCGCGGCAGGATGATCGAGAACATCGAGCCCTTGCCAACCCGGCTGCGCGCATTGAGGCGATGGTCAAGCAGGCGCGAGATGCGCTGGCAGATCGACAGGCCCAGGCCCAACCCCTGTTCGCCCCAATCGAACGGCTGCTGGTAGCGGTGGAACTCGTCGAAGATCTGCCGCATGTGGTGCTCGGGAATGCCCGGGCCGGTATCCCATACCTGCAGCTCCACTTCGTTGCCACGCTGGCGCACCGCCAGCACGATGCGGCCCTGACGGGTGTAGCGCAGCGCATTGGCCAGGAAGTTCTGCAGCACGCGGCGCAGCAGGCGGCGATCACTGCGCACCCAGGCCGGACGCGTGAACAGGTCCAGGCGCAGGCCACGGCCGGCGGCGACCGGCGTGTACTGCGCGGCCAGTTCGCGCATCAGCGCGCTCACGTCGAACTCGCCGATCACCGGGTGCAGGCCACCGGCATCCAGCCGCGACACGTCCAGCAGGCCATCGAGCAGTTCTTCGGCGGCGCGCAGCGACGCATCCACGCGTTCGGCCAGATGCTTCTGCTCGTCGCTCACATGGTCGCTGTCGCGCAGCGCCGAAGCAAACAGCCGCGCGGCATTCAGCGGCTGCAGCACGTCATGGCTGATCGCCGCCAGGAAGCGGGTCTTCGACTGCTGCGCGACCTCGGCCTCGTGCGAGCGCTCGGCCACGCGCTGTTCCAGCGTCTCGTTGGCTTCCAGCAGTGCCTTCTCCGCGTGCTTGTAGTCGGTGATGTCGTTGTAGCTGGTCACGTAACCGCCGCCGGGCAGCGCCTGGCCGCGCATCTCGATCACCTTGCCGTCGCTGCGGGTGCGCTCGAACACGTGCGGTGAGCCGGCGCGCATGTAGCCGATGCGGCGGTTGATCTGCACTTCGATATCGCCCTCGCCCAGCTCGCCGCGCTCGGCGTTGTAGCGGATCAGGTCGGCCACCGGGCGGCCCACGTAGAGCATGCCGTCGGGGTAGCCGAACATGTCCTGGTAACGACGATTCCATGCGGTCAGGCGCATGTCCGGATCGACCACGCTGACCCCGGCGCTGATGTTCTCCAGCGTGGTCGACAGGATCTCGCGGTTGAAGCGCAGTTCCTGCCCGGCTTCGTCCAGCACCGCCACCACTTCGCCCAGGTCCATGCCCGAGCCACGCAGCAGGCTGGTCAGCAGCAGGCGCGCCGAGGCCGCACCAATCGACGCGGCCAGCAGGCGTTCGGTGAACTGCACCCACGGCCGGTCGGCCGGCGCCGAGGATTGCAGCTCGCGGCCCAGCGACTGTGCCTGCTCGAAGAACGAACGCCGCGCATGGCGCTCGCCGACCACGCGCGAGGCGAGTGCCAGCAGGTCGCCCACGTGCACATGACCGGGCCAGCCACCGGCCACCGACGGGCGCTCGGCATACGGGTCGAGGAACGGCGCGGCGCGCAGCCGCTCGTCCACACCGGGCCGCCAGCGTGCGGACACCAGCATCATCGTCGCCGCATTGACCAGCAGCGACCAGAACGTGCCATGGGTCAGCGGATCCCAGCCGGTCATGCCGAACAGCTGCTGCGGGCGCAGCCACTCGATGCCGAACGGGCCGTGCTGCACCCAGGCGGCATCGACCCAGCCGGCCATGGTCATCGCCGGCAACAGCAGGGTGTACAGCCAGGTGGCGAAGCCGAGCAGCATGCCCACCTCGACGCCACGCCGGCTGGCACCGCGCCAGTACAGGCCGCCGATCAGGCCGGGCGCGAACTGCGCCACCGCTGCGAACGCCATCAGGCCGTACGAGGCCAGGGTGCTGTCGTTGCTGCTGGTGCGGTAGTAGCTGTAGGCCATCAACGCCAGCAGCAGGATCGCCAGGCGGCGGATCCACAGCACGCGCGAGGCGACGTCGGCGGCCTCCTGGTGGTCACCGCTCCGACGCAGCAGCACCGGCATCACCAGGTCGTTGCTGACCATGGTGGCCAGTGCGATGGACGACACGATGACCATGCCGGTGGCCGCCGAAAAGCCGCCCACGTAGGCGATCAGCGCCAGCGCATTGCGGCCTTCGGCCAGCGGCAGGGCCAGCACCATCGAGTCGTCGGCGACGCTGCCGCCGGTGCCGAACAGGGTCACGCCGGCGGTGGCGATCGGCAGCACCATGCCCGAGATCAGCACCAGGTAGCCGCCGAACATCCAGCGCGCGCGGCGCACGTCGCGCACATCGCCGCACTCGACCACGGCCACGTGGAACTGGCGCGGCAGGCAGATGATGGCCAGGAAACTGAGCAGCGTCTGCGAGATGAAGCCCACCGGCGGCAGGCCGGTGAACAGCGTATGCACCGACTCGACCACCGCGTCGGTGCGGTTGCTCAGCCACAGGTAGGCGAACACGCCCACGGCCAGCATTGCCAGCAGCTTGATCACCGATTCGAAGGCGATGGCCAGCATCATGCCGTGGTGGTGTTCGGTGGCATCGACCTGGCGGGTACCGAACAGGGTGGCGAACAGCGCCATCAGCAGCGCCACGTACAGCGCGGGATCGGTGAAGAAGCCGGTCGGGCCGGTGTTGCCGGTCAGCACCTGCAGGCTCATCGCCACCGCTTTGTACTGCAGCGCCAGGTACGGAATGATGCCGATCAGCGCGATGATCGCCACCAGCGCCGCCAGCCGCCGGGAACGGCCGAAGCGCGAGGAGATGAAATCGGCGATGGAGACCACGTTCTGGCTGCGCGCGATCAGCGCCAGGCGCTCGATGATGCGCCAGCCGAACAGCAGCAGCAGCAGTGGGCCGATGTAGATGGGCAGGTAGCCCACGCCGTTGCGCACGGCGGTGCCGACCGCGCCGTAGAAGGTCCACGACGAGCAGTACACGGCCAGTGCCAGGCTGTAGACCACCGGCCGCAGCCACGGCCGGTCGGGGTACATCGGCCGACGGTCGCCCCACCACGCCACGCCGAACAGCAGCGCGGCATAGGCAACCGAGACCAGCAGCAGGATCCAGCTGGAGACCACGCGTGCGTTTCCGTCAGGACAGGGGTCAGTAGATCACGACCGCTGGTCGTGCGGGTAGGTCACGAGGAAGGACCGCAAGGGTGGGGCATGGCAGTAGGTCACGATCGTTGATCCGTCTGGTGGGTCACGACCGTTGGTCGTGACGGGGACATCCGTGCCCACTAACAGTGGGCACCTACCGGGAATCAATGGGCACCCACCAGGAAGCGGTGGGCGCCTGCCAGGTACCGGCGTTATTGGGCCGGCACGCCCATTTCCTTCAGCAGCTCGGGCGCCGGGTAGACCTTGGCCAGCAGCCAGCGCAGGTAGCGCATGTCCACGTGCACGGCGCGCTTGTAGCGCGGGTCGAACCACCAGCTGGCGCTGACCGACTCCCAGTTGCTGTCGAAGTTCAGGCCGATCAGTTCGCCCCTGGCGTTGAGCACCGGCGAGCCGGAGTTGCCGCCCGTGGTGTCCAGGTTGGTCAGGAAGTTGACCGTCTGGGTCTTCAGTGTCGGATCGGCGGTGCTGCCGAAGTCACCCTTGGCGATCGCTGCCAGCAACGGCTTGGGTGCATCGAACGGGTAGGCGTTGGTGTTCTTCTCGACGATGCCGGCCACGGTGGTCACCGGCGAGTAGGTCACGCCATCGCGCGGGTGCAGCGCCTCGACCTTGCCGTAGCTGATGCGCAGGGTGCGGTTGGCATCCGGATACACCGCGCGGCCCTGCTTGGCACGCCAGGCGAACAGCGCCTGCATGTACGCCGGGCGCAGGCGCAGCTGCTCGCCTTCGCGGGTCTTGCTCTCGTTCTCGATGCGCAGCTGCGCGGCCACCAGCGGACCGGCCACGCTGATCAGCGGATCGGCGGCCAGTGCCTTGCCTTCGCGTGCGGCGGCAAAGCGCGACAGGCGCTGCGCTTCCTCACCCAGCTGGGTACCGGCATACAGGGTGTCCAGCGCCTTGGCCAGCTGCTGTGGGGTACGACCAAAGGCCGCGTCGAACTCGGCCACGCGCTGCGCGTCCGGCAGCTGCTGGTAGCGGGTCAGCAGGGTGGTCAGCAGGGCCTTCTCGACCTCCGGCGCGTAACGGCGCTGGACCTGCTTGAGCACCCCTTCGATCATCGCCTGGTCGCGCTGCTGGTAGCCGCTCTCGCGCTGCGCGTCCGGCTTGGCCGATTCGATGCGCAGGCGCTCCAGCAGCAGCGCCGAGCGCAGCAGCTGGCTCTGCGCGGCCATCTGCTCCAGCAGCAGGTCACGCTCGCCCACCGCCGCACCCTGCGACAGGTTGGCCAGCAGCGCCTTGATGTCACCCTGGTACCTGCGGTCGGTGGCAGCCAGCATGGCCGTCTCGTCGGCGGCACGCTGGGCCTTCGCATCGCTGCGCAGCAGGCCTTCCAGTTCGCCGGCGGCGCGCTTGCGGTTGTTCTTCAGCGACTGCAGCTGCGAGGCGTAGCGGGTACGCGCCTGCGCGTCCTTGGCGCTGGCGGCCTCGATGGTGTCGATCATCTGCTGGAACACCGATACGCGGCGCGGCAGCACGGTATCGATCTGGCCGGCGAATTCGGCCGCGGTGCGGTGGCGGTAGGTGATGCCCGGGTAACCGGCCAGCATCGCGTAATCGCCTTCCTTCGGGCCTTCCACCGACATCTGCAGGTGTGCCGGCGCCTGGTAGGGTACGTTGTCCTTGCTGTAGGCGGCCGGCTTGCCGTCCTTGCCCACGTAGGCGCGCAGCAGGGTGAAGTCGCCGGTGTGGCGGGGCCACATGAAGTTGTCGATCTCATCGCCGTAGTTGCCGATCGCACGCGGCGGCGCATACACCAGGCGCACGTCGCTCAGTTCCAGCTGGGCAATGCGGTAGAAATCGGTGCCGTAGTACATGTTGGCCACCGAGCAGCGCACGCTGCCGTCCTTCTCGCACTCGGCCACGATCTGCTTGCTGGCTGCATCCACGGCATCGAAGTAGGCACAGCCGGTCTTGCCACGGGCCTGCGCCAGCACCTGGTCGGTCACCTTGTCGAAGCCGACGGTGACCAGCACGCGGAAGTCCGGGTTGGCCGGGCGCTCGTCGGCACGGTCCCTGGCGATGAAGCCACCAGCGATCAGGTCGTGCTCGGGCGAGCTGTTGTACTGGATCACGCCCATCGCCACGTGGTGGTTGGTCAGCAGCAGGCCGTCGGCGGACACGAACGAACCGGTGCCACCACCGGCGCGCACCACGGCGCTCAGCGGCGGCGCGGTGACGTTGGCCAGGTCGGCCGGATTGCCCTTGAAGCCAGCGGCCTGCAGCGGTTGGGCCAGGTCCGGCAGCTGCGTCGGCATCCACATGCCTTCATCGGCGTGGGCGCCGGTGGCGAGGGTCAGGCCCAGGGCCAGGGCGGTGGGGAGGGCTTTGCGTGGTGACATGAGGCAATCCGGTACGACAGAACAGCCCGGGACCATAGCCCGTGGGGCGCTGTCGGGCAACGCCCGATAGTCAGGCCTGCGCCGCGCTCCTAGAATTGCCGTTTTCTGCACATCGGACGTTCGCAGATGATCGTCGGCATCGATCTTGGCACCACCCATTCCCTCATCGGCAGGCACACGGCAGCAGGGCCGCAGCTGTTCCCCAATGCCCATGGCGAGCTGTTGACCCCTTCGGTGGTCAGCCTCGTCGATGGTGCCGTACTGGTCGGCCAGCCGGCCCGTGACCGCCTGGTCAGCCATCCGCAGCAGACCGTGGCCCATTTCAAGCGCTGGATGGGCAGCGACCGTGAGACCCGGCTGGGTGAGCGCAGTTTCCGTCCCGAGGAGCTCTCGGCCATGGTGCTGCGCTCGCTGCTGGCCGACGCCGAAGCCGCCCTGGGCCACAAGGTGGAGGAAGCGGTGATCAGCGTGCCGGCCTACTTCTCCGACGCCCAGCGCAAGGCCACCCGGGCCGCCGGCGAACTGGCCGGCATCCGCGTCGAGCGCCTGATCAATGAACCCACGGCCGCTGCGCTGGCCTATGGTCTGCAGGAGCGTGACGGCGAAGGCCGCGTGCTGGTGCTGGACCTGGGCGGCGGCACCTTCGACGTCTCCATCCTGGAACTGTTCGATGGCGTGGTCGAAGTGCATGCCAGCGCCGGCGACAATTTCCTGGGCGGCGAGGATTTCCTGCAGGTACTCGTGCAGGCCTTCCACGCCGACCAGGGCACGTCCGCCAGCGACCTGTCCGCTGCCGAGCAGGCGCAGCTGCTGCGTCGGCTGGAACTGTTCAAGCGCGAACTCAGCCAGAGCGGCACTGCCAGCCTGCAGTTGCCCCTGGCCGGCAGCGAACGCCAGTGGCAGCTGGATGAAGCCCGCTACGCCCAGCTCTGCGAGCCACTGCTGCTGCGCATGCGCGCGCCCATCGAGCGCGCGATCCGCGACGCCCGGCTCAAGCCCGAGGCGCTGGACGACATCATCCTGGTCGGCGGTGCGGTACGCATGCCGATGGTCAGCAGGCTTGCGACCCGCATGTTCGGCCGGCTGCCGCTGCGCCATGTCCATCCGGACCAGGCGATTGCCTTGGGTGCCGCCGTTGCAGCGGGATTGAAGGCGCGCGACGAATCGCTGCGCGAAGTCGTGCTGACCGATGTCTGCCCCTACACGCTTGGCACGCAGGTGTCCCGCCAGGATGCTGCCGGTGGCGAGCGCAGCGGCTATTTCCACCCGATCATCCAGCGCAACAGCGTGGTGCCGGTCAGCCGCGAGGATCGCTTCTACCCGCTGCACGAGCGGCAAAGTGCCATCCGCATCGACGTGTTCCAGGGCGAGAGCCCGACGGTGGATCGCAACATCAAGCTCGGTGAGCTGACCGTGCCGCTGACCCATTCTGTCCCGATGCAGGAACGCAGCGTCACCGCCCGCTTCACCTACGACGTGAACGGGCTGCTGCAGGTCGAAGTCACCGAGGATGCCACCGGCAGGCGCCACGAGCTCATCCTGGAACAGAATCCCGGGCTGCTGTCACCCGAAGAGATCCAGCAGCGCCTGCGCGCGCTGGAAGCGCTGAAGATCCACCCGCGCGACGCCCAGCCCAACCTCGCGGTGATCGCCCGCACCGAGCGCCTGTACGAGGAACGCATCCATCACCGTGAACAGTTGCAGTCGTGGCTGAGCAGCTTCCGCCATGTGCTGGAGAGCCAGGATGCCGTTGCCGTCGAGCGTCATCGCCGTCAGCTGGACGAGGCACTCGACGCCCTCGAGCGCGATGCATGAGCTGGGCACTGCACGTCCTGGAGCTGGACCAAACGGCTGACGAGCGCGCGGTCAAGCGCGCCTATGCAAAGCGCCTGCGGGTGACGCGACCCGACGAGGATCCGGTCGCCTTCCAGCACCTGCATGAGGCCTATCAGGCGGCATTGGACTGGGTCCGCCAGGAAGCGCTGGCCGATATCGCGGACGAAGACGAACCGGCGGAGCATGCAACCGACATCGCACCCTGGCCGCCCGACGCAGACGTGGCATGGGCGCCGCCCGAAACGCGTTCGTACTCGCCTCCATGGCCACCTCGCGGCACGCCTGTGCTGCTGCGCACGGCACCAGTGGCGGAACTGGAGGGAGCGGTCCACGTATCGGGCCATGCGCACACGATCCTGCGCATGGCCCATCTGTCTTCCCCTGAAGACTTCGGCCCCTGGCTGGAGGCCACGCCGGTGCTGTGGTCGCTGCGCTACAAGCCATTGGTGGGCGACGCGCTGCTGGATGAACTGGCACGCAGTCACAACAGCGTCAGCGCAGCCAACATGGGTCTGCTGGCACGCTGCTTTGGCTGGGATGATGTACACGATGGCGTGGATCCGGACAGGCTGGCATCGATCCAGTCGCGCGGTCATCGGCGCTGGGCTGCCGAATCCGGCAATGCGGCGGAGCTGTCGGCGCTGCTGGAGGAGGAGGGCAGCCTGCGGCTGGGGAGGGTCACCCTTGCGCGTTGCCTGCGCTACCTGTCGCAGCCATGGCACGCGCGACGATCCCTCTGGCAGGCGCAGCTGCCCGAGCACATCATTGAGGTCAACGCGCTGCTGGATGCGCTGGAACGCGGCGGCCAGGAGCCATTGCCCGCCGCCTGGGATCGGCAGCAGGTGCAGTTCTGGCGCAGCCTTGCCGACGTTTCCCGTCCCAACCGCTGGCGTTGCCAGGTCAATGCGCTGCGGGGCGGCCTGTTGGCTGCCCTGACGCTCGCGATTGCCGGTGGCTCGACTCTCATGAGTCTTGCCCAGCGTGACCTGCGCACCGCCGCCGCGCTCGGCATAGGCGGCGTGCTGCTCGGGGTCCTGCTCGCCCTGGCCGGCGCTCTGTGGGTCCATGTCCGTTGGGCGCTGCGCCAGCTGACGCTGGATCTGCCCCCTTCGCGCTGGGGATGGCTGCTGGCGTTGCCAGCGCCGCTGATCGCCCTCGCCAGCCTGATCCTGGTCCATGGCCTGGATCTGCGGCTGGAAGGTACGTTGCTGCTGTTCCCTGGCCTTGCTCTGGCGACGGCACGCTGGATCCGGCGCGAGGATGGCCGGGGATTCCGGCCGCGCAACCTGATTGGACCGGGCATCGGCATGTTCGTCCCCGAAGTGGGCTGCGCCCTGGTCCTGCTGCTATGGACCACCTGGTTCCTGCGTGACAGGTGCCGTCGCCTGTCGATCGACCTGCCTCCACCTGCTTCTGGAAACACCGTGTGAACCGGGCACTGGACGCTCTCGGGCTCGACGCCAGCGCCGACGAAAAGGCGATCAAGCGCGCCTACGCGCAGAGACTGCGCGCGGCACGCCCGGACGAAGACCCGGTGGCATTCCAGGCGCTGCACGAGGCTTACCAGCAGGCCCTGCTGTGGGCACGCAGCCGCACGCAATGGCAGGAGGAAAGCAGTGCAGAAGCGCTGTCGACGCCACCTGCAGACAACAGCCCACCCGGCCCACCGGCGCCGTACGACAGCCATTCGCCGATGGACCACATGCCGGTGCTGCATCATCCATGCACGCCCGACATCGACATGCCGGACGATGTGGTGGAGCCATCATTGAACCTGCCCCGGTTTGCGCGCCTGCTGATCAACACCGCCGGCGACGCCGACCCGGCCAGCTTCGAGCACTGGCTGGCCCATCGCCCGGAGCTGTGGTCATTGGCCGACAGGCCGCGTATCGGTGACGTGGTACTGCAGCAGCTGCTGCACCAGGGCCAGCCGCTGTGCGAGTCCAACTTCGATCTGCTGGGTCGATACTTCTGCTGGGATGAGATCCGGGCTGATATCGATCCCTACCGGGTCCGCGCACGGCGCAACCTGCTGCATCGCCGCTGGCAGCTGCAGCCGCGCAACCACACGGCCCTCACCGCAGCCCTGGACCAACCGCATGACCGGGTGTCCGTAACCGAGGCCCATGCCCGCATGGAACGCTTGACCCGACCGTGGCACTGGCTGCAATCGCTGCTGTCGGCCAGCGTGCCCGGGCGTGCTGGCATCATGCGGCAAACGATGCAGCGTCTGGGAGTGCATGGTGTCCGTGACACGCTGGCGCCACTGGACACGGATCAGGTCGCCTTCTGGATGGCGGTATCCCAACCCGGGCACTTCAATCTCATGAAGATGCAGGTGGCCATTGTCCGCTGCCTGCTGGGCGCTCTCGTCGTGCTGGCCGTTCTGGCGGCGCTGGCATTGCTCGGTGATGCCGCTCGCCCTATCGCGATCAGCACGTCCAGCATGAAACACGTGGCAATCCATGCCTCGGTGGTCATCGTGTCTGGCGTCCTCATGCTGACGCCTTTCGTTGGAGGCACCCCATCGCGGACGGCGTCCGCGCCAGCGCCCGTCGAGCCACCGTCGGCGCTTGATGGGCACGGCATGCTCACGCACGGGCCTCGTCCGCGCAGGCCAGCCCCCTGCTTCGCCGTTGTCAGCCAGACCGATCCCGACACAGAGGGTGGTTGAGGGGCAGCGGGTTACTTCTCCCGCCGCCAGTTGATCGACCCGCGGTTTTCCACGGTGCTCGACTCCACTTCCACGTCGAACCCGCGGCGCAGCAGGTACTTCAGCGTGATCACCGAACCGGCACCGACCAGCGACACGCCGTAGCCGACGTACAGCTTGGGCGAGATGTACTTGCCGACACCGATCACCGAGCCGCCCAGCGCGCGCGACTGGCTCACGCCGGCGTCGTCCAGGCCCAGCTTGGCGCCCAGCTGCGAAGCCAGCAGGCCGCTGCCCGCCGAGAGCGCCGCCGAGGCCGCGTTGACCTGCTGCGCCTGGTCGCTGCTGGCACCGGTCAGGCTGCGTCCCAGCACCAGATAGGCCAGTGCCTCGGACTGCGACATTGCCGGATCGGACCACACGTCCGCGCGCGGCTGCTGCGCACGCCCGGTCACGTCGATGCCGGCGGTGACATCACCGATCCGGCGCTCGGCGCGGATGTTGATGCGCGGGTCGGACACCGCGTTGTAGTTCCAGGTGAGGTTGCCGCGGGTGATGGTCAGGTCCTGCCCATACGCCTTGTAGCGGCCGCTCACTTCCAGGCCGCCATTGGCGGTCATTTCACGGCCGGGCTTGGCCCAGACCTGCATCTTGCCGGTCAGCGCGCCCTTCAGGCCGAACCCGGTCATCTTCACCTTGTCGCCGAGGCTGACCGTCAGGTCCATGTCCAGCGGCGAGGTGCGCGACTCTTCCGGATCGGCCGGGTCCAGCACCACCACGTCTTCGGACACCGAGGTGCCACGGTCCAGGCGCTCCAGGTCGATGTCGGCCTCGGGCACGTGCACGGTGCCACGCAGCTCCATCGCCGCCTTGGCCAACGTGAAGTCGAGGTTGGGGTTGGCGACGATGCGCAGCTCGCTGGTGTTGGACAGCAGCACGTTCTCGCCGTGGATCTTCAGCTGCAGCGGCTGTGCATCACCGAACCACGACAGGCCGCCGTCGACATACAGCGTGCCCTGGCCCGAGTTGGCCTGCGCGGTGATCTTGGCCGAGCCGTCGGGCTGGGCCACGAAGCTGCCCTTGCCCTGGTCGAAGGTCAGGCCAAGCGCGGGGAATTCGCCCTTGAAGTTGCTCAGCTGCGCGTCGCCGCCCAGCGACGGCTGCCCGCGCGTACCGCGCAGGCTGACGTGGCCTTCGATCAGGCCGGTCGGGCGCACGATGTCCGGCGAGAACAGCTCCAGCCAGTACAGCCGCGACATGTTGAGGTAGAGCTCACCGTTCAGCGGTGCACTGGCTTCCCAGCCGGTCTGCATCTTCGCGTCGACGAAGCCATTGCCCTGGAAGCCCATGCCCAGGTAGCCCTTGATGCTGGCTGGGGTCATGTCGAGCTTCAGCGAGAACTGGTCATAGCGCACCAGCTCGCCGCGGGTGGTATCGCCCACGGTGTTGCGGTTCTCGCCCAGGCGCACGCCGCCTTCCTTCGAGCGCACTTCCACATGGCCTTCCCAGGCCGCGCCGCGCGGGCGGATCTGCGCGTCCAGGCTGACGTCGCCGCGCAGGTAGATGCGGCGGCCGGACTGCGGCGGCAGCCACGGCTGCACCAGCGCCAGCGGCAGCGCGTCACTGCGCACCACCAGGCCTTCTCGCGGCCAGTTGGCCTGTGCGCACAGCGCGCCGCTGCTGGCGGCGGCCAGGCAGGCTTCGGACAGGGTGTAGGTGCTGCCGTTGATCGCGAACGCCGCCGGTGCACGCAGCGACCACGCATCACCCTTCACCGGTGCGATGCGCAGCGAGGCCAGCTCGCCACGCCACTGCGCCCCCTGCTGGCGCACGCTGCCCTGCAGCTCGATCGCGCCCATCTCATTGCGGGTCTGCGCAGCCAGGCGCAGGTTGGACACACTGCCCTGCGCATCCACGTTCAAGCGCTCCAGCAGCATGCCGGCGTTGACCTGCTGGCCCTGCACCGCCAGCGTGCCGCTGTCGCCGCGCCACGGCAGGTGGCCCTTGATGCTCACGCTCTCGGCGCCGTAGCCCTCCCAGTTGAGATTGTTGCCGACCAGGTCGGCGGTGATGTCCGGCGCATCGCGCGGCCCCTTCACCTGCACCTGGCCGCGCAGGCCGCCGTCGGCGCCCGGCAGCAGGTCACTCAGCTGCAGCGGTTCGAAACGTGCATCGATGTCGAGGCGGTCGCCGACCTTGCCCGACGCGGTCACCCGGCTGCTGCCCAGCGACAGCTTCAGGTCACCCTGGCCCTGCGCGCCCTGCAGCGCGAACTTGCCCTGTGCATCAAGGTTGCGCTGGCGCAGGATGCCCTTCAGCGACGGCAGGTCGACGGTGGCTTCCAGCGTGCCGGCCGTGCCCGGTGCGGCATTGGCCGGCGGCGGCAGCTGACGGCCCTTGGAGGCCAGGTTGCCGGACAGGCGGCCGTTCCAGCCCGGCACGAAATAGCCGGGGTCGAAGTCCTTCAGCGTGGCCTTGGCGTCCCAGTCCAGCTGCGGCGCCCAGGCCACCTGGCCTTCCACCTGCAGCTGCCCACCCGGCGTCTGCGCCTGCAGCTGGTGGATCGACGCGGCCTGGTCATTGCCGCGTACGTCGAACTGCAGCTGCGCCTTCTGCGCCTCGCGTTCGATCTCGGCACGGCCGATAGCCGCCCAGGCCTTCAGGGTACCGGCCAGGCCGAAGCGTGCTTCCTTCAGGGTGACCGGCACCGGTGCGCTGCCAGCCGTGTTCGGGTCGGGTGCCGGCACGTAGGTCAGATCGCGTGCGACCACCGAGAAATTGAGTTTCTGCTGATCGTCCTGGCTGAAGTCGGCGGTGCCTTCCAGCCGCGCTTCGCCACCGAGGCCCTTCACCAGCAGCGGTGAGACCTTCAGCACCTGGTCCTGCAGCGACACCACCGACGGTGCCAGTTCCAGCTCCTGGTCGCCCTGCTTCACCCTGCCGCGCAGGTTGGCATTGCCGCCCTTGCCGGCGGCGGTGAAGTCCAGCGACAACGGCGCAATCGCCGAGCTCGCCAATGCTGGCGACAACAGCGCCAGATCCAGCTCGTCGCTGCGGATGCGGGCGCTCCAGCTCGGGTCGGTGCGGCCATCGAACACCAGCATCGCGTGCAGCGGCTTCGGCGCGCGCCCGGCTACGGCCACTTCCATGTGCGACAGGTCGCCACGTGCGACCAGGCCCACCGTAGCGGCGGTGCGCCCACGCGGTGCTGGCAGCACCGCCGTCACCGTCACATCGGTGTCGTAGTCCTCGGCCGGAATGTAACGGCCCTGGGCGGTGAAATTGCCCATGTCGCTGTCCACCACCAGTTTGTGCGCCTGGAACTCGCCATTGGCGATCTCGATGCCGCCGCGCACCCGGCTGATGTCGATCACCGGTTCGTTGGCCTGGCTGATGCGGAAGCCGTCGATGGCGATGGCATCGGCCTGGATCGCCAGCGGCATTTCGATCTGCGGCAGCGAATCGGGCCACGACGGCAGCTTGAACGGCTCGTCACTCTTGGCCAGGTTCAACGTCGCGTTGGTCAGCTCCAGCTTGTCCAGCAGCAGCTTGCGGCCCAGCAGCGGGCGCAGGTCCGGCTCCAGGTGCGCACGCTCGGCGTGGAAGTGGATGTCGTCGTAGCGGAAGTCGACGTTGTACAGGGTCAGCGGACCGGCTACCGGGCCTTCCACCTTGTCCCAGGTGAAGCTGGCGCCCACCGGCAGCCGCGCCACCACCTGGGCCAGCAGCACATCGCGGCCGGCCACGGTCTGCAGCAGCCAGTACACCGCCAGCAGGGCCAGCAGCACCACGCCGATCACGCCGACGCCGGACCAGGCCCAGAAGCGGCGGCGTCGGTAGAAGCGCACGCGCGGCGGCGGCGTGTTCGGGGTGGGTGCGGGCGTGCTCACAGGTCCGCTCCGATGTTGAGGTAAAGCTGGAACTGCGAATCCGGGTTGTTCAGGCCATGCGCGATATCCACGCGCACCGGGCCCACCGGCGATTTCCAGCGCACGCCGAAGCCGACGCCGGTGTGCAGGTCAATGGTGTTGTCGAAGGCGCTGCCGGTATCGACGAACACCGCCGCGCCCCACGGGCCGCCATTGAAGTAGTGCTCGTACTCGGCCGAGCCGATCACCAGGTTCTTGGCGCCCAGCGCGTATTTGTCGGGTTTGGGTGTGCGCGGGCCGACTTCGCGGTAGGCGTAACCGCGGATGCTGCGGTCACCGCCCGCGAAGTAGCGCAGGCTCGGCGGCATCGCCACCAGATCGCTGGTCCAGGTGGTACCCCCCTCACCGCGCAGGATCAGGCGGTTGCTTTCACCCACCGGGATGTACCAGCGCAGCACGGCGTTGGCCTGCACGAAGCTGGTGTCCGAGCCGGCACCTTCAACGCCGGCGCGCATTGTCGCAGTACCGCTGATGCCCTTGCGCGGGAACATCTCGTCGTCGACGTTGACGTAGTCGGCAACCATCTGCGGGTACACCAGCGTCGAGGTGTTGTAGACGGCATCGGTGAATTCAGTGCCGGAGGCATAGCGCCAACGCTCGCGCAGTGCGTTGATCGAGGCGATCGCGGTCCAGTGTTCGTTGATCTCGCCGCTGCGGCTGGCGATCAGCTTGAAGTTGCGCAGGTCGATGTAATCGGTCTGCTCGTCATACGCACTGGCGGCGAAGGTGTACCAGCCGTCAAGCCAGTTGAAGGCGGGGATGCGGTAACTGGTCACCAGACTCTTGCGCTTCTGCGCATAGTCCAGCTGCGTGTTCATCTTGTGGCCGCGGTTGTTCAGGAAGCGCCGCTCGATGCCACCGCGTACACCCGGGCCGCTCTCGCTGCCGTAGCTCAGGCCGGCGGTATAGATGGTGCGCTTGGCGCGCGTCAGCTTCACGTCCACCGGCACTTCGCCGTTCTCGTCGGCCTGGTCCGGGCGCGGCTGGATGTCGATCACGCTGAAGTAGTCCAGCTTGGTCAGCGACTCGCGCAGCCGGTCCAGCTTGCCCTCGTGGTAGTAGCTGCCCTGGTCCCAGTAGACCAGTGGATCGAACAGCTTGTCGACGAAGTAGTCCTGCTGGAAGCGCACCGGGCCCATGTTGTAGCGGCGGCCGCTGTCCCAGGTCAGGTCGATGTCGGCGGCGTTGTCGGCGCGGGTGATCTGCACCTGGCGCTGGGTGTAGTCGGCGTCGAAGTAGCCGCGCTCGGCCAGGCGCCGGGTGATGGTGATCTTGCTGGCTTCGTACTGGGTGTGCTCGAAGCGCTGGCCCTTGCGCGGCTTGAACGCGGCCAGGTCATCCTGCAGGTACTGGTCGTACATCGCCGGGCCGGTGATGTCGATGTGCTCGCGGCGCACGGTCACCGGAGTGCCCTTGTCGACATGGATCAGCACACGCACGTGTTCGTCCTCGCGCGGTGCCTCGACCTTGATCACCGGGTTGTAGTACCCGAACGGTTCCAGTGCCTGGCGGGTCTGCCGCTCGGCCTGTGACAGCAGGTATTCCAGGCGCGATTCGCCCTGTTCCTTGCCGATCGTGTCGTACAGCGACAGCGATTCCTGGATGTTCTCGATGATTGCGGCGTCGTCGCCCTTGTCCAATCCCTTGATGTCCACCTTGTCGATGGTGCCGCGCGCGTGGACCACGGAAGTGGCGGCCAACGACAGGACCATCAGCGGCAGGGCGTATTTCTTTGGCTGCATGCGGGACAGCATACCGACCGAAGGTGACGATGCGAAATGCATCACGTCATTCGGGATCGGTTGTTAAGTGGCGGTCAAAATACGCACCTTTGTGGCGATCATCGTGAATGCAGGCGAGGATGCCGGCATCGTGCGCGATGCCGGCAATGACCCCGATGGACATCCACCGGCGATGCGGTGCGCGGGGTAATGCCGGCCAGCGGCCGGCACTACCGATACGGGCATCAGCTCGACAGATGCTCGATCGCCGCGACCTTGCCCAGGCGCTCGCCCAGCATCGTCAGCAGCGCCAGGCGGTTGCCTCGCAGCGCCAGATCGTCCGCATTGACCATCACCCCGTCGAAGAACGCGTCGACCTGCGGGCGCAGGCGCGCCAGGCGTGCCAGCACGGCCACGTAGTCCTTCTGGTGCAGGCTGGCGCCGGTGTCGTCGATGGCGGCGGTGACCGCTTCGGCCAGCGCGCGCTCGGCGTCTTCCTGCAGCAGCGCCGGGTCGATCTGCGCCGGAATGTCGCCCTCGGCCTTGCGCAGGATGTTGCGGATGCGCTTGTTGGCCGCAGCCAGTGCTTCGGCTTCCGGCAGTGCGGCGAAGGTGCCGATCGCATCCAGGCGGCGGTCGAAGTCGTACAGCGAGGCCGGCTTCAGTTCGGCCACCGCGTTGAAGTGCGTGGCCGGCACGCCCTTGTCGCCGTAATAGCCCTTCAGGCGGTCGAGAATGAAGTCGTACAGCTCGCCGACATCGGCCTGCACGTTGCGCGCGGCCAGGCCGGCGTTGGCGCTGGCCAGCAGCGCGCGCAGGTCCAGCTCGAAGCCGCTTTCGATGATCGTGCGGGCCAGGCCCAGCGCATTGCGGCGCAGCGCGAACGGGTCCTTGTTGCCGGTCGGCTTCAGGCCCGCGGCGAAACCACCGGCCAGCGTGTCGACGCGTTCGGCGATGGCCAGCACCTTGCCCAGCGGCGACAGCGCGATGTCATCACCGCCGAAGCGCGGCTGGTAGGCCTCGTCGATGGCCAGCGCCACCTCGGTCGATTCGCCACCGGCCACGGCGTAGTGGCGGCCGGCGATGCCCTGCAGCTCCGGGAACTCGTTGACCATGCGCGACTGCAGGTCGTTCTTGGCCAATTCGGCAGCCCGCCTGGCCTGCACGGCATCGGCACCCACCTGGGGTGCGATCACTTCGGCCAGGGCGGCCACGCGCGCCACCTTGTCGGCCACGCTGCCCAGCTTGGCCTGGTAGGTCACCGTCTTCAGGCCGTCGCCCATCGACGCCAGGCCCTGCTTCAGGTCCTCGTCGAAGAAGAACTTGGCGTCGGCAAAGCGCGGGCGGATCACCCGCTCGTAGCCCTTGGCCACTTCGGCCACGTCCTTCGATTCGATGTTGGCGATGCCGATGAACTTCTCGGTCAGCGTGCCTGCGGCATCCAGCACCGGGAAGAACTTCTGGTTGATCTCCATCGTTTCGATCAGCGCTTCCTGCGGCACTGCCAGGAACGCGCGTTCGAAGCTGCACAGCACCGCCGACGGCCACTCGACCAGGTTCACCACCTGCTCCAGGTTGTCGTCGGTGATGCGGGCGCTGCCACCGGCCCTGGCCGCGGCGGCCTCGACCTCGGCGACGATGCGCGCACGGCGCTCGCGCGGGTCGACCAGCACGAACGCAGCGCGCAGGGCTTCAACGTAGTCCTGCGGCTGCGCCAGCGACACGGTCTGGTCGTGGTGGAAGCGGTGGCCACGGCTGACGCGGCCGGCCTGCAGGCCGAACAGTTCGGCCTCGACCACGTTGGCGCCGTGCAACAGCACCAGCCAGTGCGCCGGGCGCGCGAAGCCCCAGGCGTGGTCGCCCCAGCGCATCGGCTTGGGAATCGGCATTGCCACGATTGCCTCGCGCAGAATCTCCGGCAGCAGGCTGGCAGTGCTCGCGCCCGGGGTCACCGCGCGGTGCACGAAGCGCTCACCCTTGTTGTCGGTGGTCTTCTCCAGCGCGGTCCAGTCGATCCCGGCCTTGGCGGCGAAGCCCTGCAACGCCTTGGTCGGCTGCCCTTCGGCGTCCAGTGCGATGTTCAGGTACGGGCCCAGCACTTCGCTGTGCTGTTCCGGCTGTTCCAGGCCCACACCCGGCAGCAGCACGGCCAGGCGGCGCGGGGTCGACAGCGGGCGTGCATCACCCAGTTCCAGCGCGATGCCGCGCGTGCGCAGGCCTTCGACAACACCGTCGAAGAACGCCTGGGCCAGGCCCGGCAGCGCCTTGACCGGCAGCTCCTCGGTGCCCAGTTCGATCAGCAGGGGGGACAGTTGGCTCATCGGTTCGATCCTGTGGTGGGGGCGCAGCGCGCGACGCGTCCGGCGCCCCGGGTAGTTGATGAAAAGCGGGTGGGTGCGGACGGCCCGTCAGGCCTTCTTCGCGCCCGGGAAGCCCAGCTTCTCGCGCTGCTCGTAGTACGCCTTGGCCACCGCCTGGGCCAGCGCGCGCACGCGCAGGATGTAGCGCTGGCGCTCGGTCACGCTGATCGCGCGGCGTGCATCGAGCAGGTTGAAGGTGTGGCTGGCCTTCATCACCTGCTCGTAGGCCGGCAGCGGCAGGCCCACCTCGACCAGCTTCTGCGCTTCACGCTCGCAGGCATCGAAGCGGTGGAACATTTCGTCCACGTCGGCGTATTCGAAGTTGTAGGTGCTCTGCTCGACTTCGTTCTGGTGGTAGACGTCGCCATAGGTCACCGGTTGCCCGTCCGGGCCGTAGGTCCAGACCAGGTCGTAGACGTTGTCGCAGTTCTGCAGGTACATGCACAGGCGTTCGAGACCGTAGGTGATCTCGCCCAGCACCGGGCGGCACTCCAGGCCACCGGCCTGCTGGAAGTAGGTGAACTGGGTCACTTCCATGCCGTTGAGCCAGACTTCCCAGCCCAGGCCCCAGGCGCCCAGCGTCGGCGATTCCCAGTTGTCCTCGACGAAACGCAGGTCGTGCACCAGCGGGTCGATGCCCAGCGCCTTCAGCGAATCCAGGTACAGCTGCTGGATGTTGTCCGGCGCCGGCTTCATCGCCACCTGGTACTGGTAGTAGCGCTGCAGGCGGTTCGGGTTCTCGCCGTAGCGGCCGTCGGTCGGGCGGCGCGACGGCTGCACGTAGGCCGCGTTCCAGCGTTCCGGACCGATCGCACGCAGGAAGGTGGCCGGGTGGAAGGTACCGGCGCCCACCTCCAGGTCGAGCGGCTGGATGAGCACGCAGCCCTGCTGGGCCCAGAACTGGTTCAGGGTCTGGATCAGGCCCTGGAAGGTGATCGGAACGGTCGGGGTCGCGGACATGCGTACGAGTCTTGGCCGGCAAGGGGGTGCGTTAGTATAACGGCCGACCTGCGGGGCATTCCGTACCCGGGAGGAGCAGGCAGATGGAACATCGGCTGCCGGTGGGCACGCCCGGCGAGCCAGGCGACATCCCGCTGCCGTGGGGCCGCCTGCATTTCGAACAGGTCTGCGCAGCGCTGCTGGCCGATGGCCTGGTGGCCGAGCACGACGTCGAGCGCATGCGGTTTTCCGCACAGGGCGCGCGCAACGCCAGTGAAGTGCACCCGCTGGTGTTGCTGTCCAACCTCAAGCTGGCCGCCCGCGACGGTGGCGAACTGACCCTGGAACGCCTGACCGAATGGCTGGCCCGGCGCACCGGCAGCCGCTACCTGCGCATCGATCCGACCCGGGTCGACGTCGCTGCGGTTACCGCGCTGGTCTCCCATGCCTACGCCCGCCGCCACCGCTTCCTGCCGCTGGCGGTGGATGCCGAACGGGTGCTGGTGGCCACCAGCGAGCCGCTGGTGCAGGAGTGGCGCCGCGACCTGCAGCACCTGACCCGCCGCAGCATCGAGCTGGCGGTGGTCAATCCGCTCGACCTGCACCGCTACACCATGGAGTTCTACGGGGTGACCCGCTCGGTGCGTGGCGCGCGCGGCGATGTCCGCGGCGAAGCCAGCACCACCCTGCCCAGCTTCGAGCAGCTGGTCGAGCTGGGCCGTACCGGCGACGTCAATGCCGACGACCAGCACATCGTGCACATCGTCGACTGGCTGCTGCAATATGCCTACGAACAGCGCGCCTCGGACATCCACCTGGAACCGCGCCGCGAGATGGGGCGCATGCGCTTCCGCATCGATGGCGTGCTGCACAAGGTCTTCGAGGTGCCACCGGCGGTGATGACCGCCGTGGTCAGCCGCATCAAGGTGCTCGGCCGCATGGACCTGGCCGAACGCCGGCGCCCGCAGGACGGCCGCATCAAGACCCGCTCGCCGGGCGGCCGCGAGGTCGAGATGCGCCTGTCGACCATGCCCACCGCCTTCGGCGAGAAGTGCGTGATGCGCATCTTCGACCCGGATGCCGCCTTCAAGAGCATCGACCAGCTGGGTTTCAGTCCGCAGGAGGCCGCCGGCTGGAATGCACTGGTCGAACGCCCGCACGGCATCGTGCTGGTCACCGGCCCGACCGGCTCAGGCAAGACCACCACCCTGTATTCCACGCTGAAGCGGCTGGCCACGCCGGACGTGAACGTGTGCACCGTGGAGGACCCGATCGAGATGATCGCGCCCGAGTTCAACCAGATGCAGGTGCAGGCCAACATCGACCTGGACTTCGCCAGCGGCGTGCGCACCCTGCTGCGGCAGGACCCGGACATCATCATGATCGGCGAGATCCGCGATCTGGAAACCGCGCAGATGGCGGTGCAGGCCTCGCTGACCGGCCATCTGGTGCTGTCCACGCTACATACCAACGACGCGCCGTCGGCGGTCACCCGCCTGCTCGACCTGGGCGTGCCGCACTACCTGCTGGCCAGCACCCTCAACGGCATCCTCGCCCAGCGCCTGGTGCGCACCCTGTGCCCGCACTGCAAGCAGCCGCACACCCTTGGTGCTGCCGACTGGGCGGTGCTGGCTGATAGCCAAGCTGCATATCCAGATGCCGCCACGCCCTGTCGGCCGGTTGGTTGCCTGGAGTGCCGGCGCACCGGATTCCTCGGCCGCATCGGCCTGTATGAGTTGCTGCCATTGGGCTCGCGGCTGCGTGGGCAGATCCGCGCCGACATGGATCTGGCCGGTTTCACCCGTGCCGCGCGGGCTGAAGGGCTGCGAACCCTGCGCCAGGCCGGGCTTGAAAAGGTGGCGCAGGGGCTGACTACAATCGAGGAAGTCCTGTCAGTCCTGCCGCCCCCGGATGAACCCAGCCCCGTTCCTGATCCTTGAAACCGGCCGCCCGGTGCCGTCGCTGCGCCGCTACGGGCGCTTCCCGCACTGGATCCGGGTGGCCGCCGGGCTGGAAGAGCACGAGACGGTGGTGGTCGATGTCGAACACGGGGATGCCCTGCCCGACCCGCATGCCTTCGCCGGCGTGCTGGTGACCGGCTCGGCCGCCTTCGTCACCGACCACGCCGAATGGAGTGAGCGCAGTGCCGCATGGCTGCGCCAGGCCGCCCACGACGACTTGCCCGTGTTCGGTATCTGCTACGGGCACCAGCTGCTGGCGCACGCGCTGGGTGGCGAGGTGGCCTACAACCCGGCCGGGCGCGAGTCGGGCACGATCGAACTGGAGCTGCAGCCGCAGGCCGCGCAGGACCCGCTGTTCCAGGGCCTGCCGCAGCACTTCGCCGCCCACGCCACCCACCTGCAGACCGTGTTGCGCGCGCCTGACGGTGCCGAAGTACTGGCACGCTCGCCGCTGGATGGCTGCCATGCCTTCCGCTGGGGGCGCCAGGCCTGGGGCGTGCAGTTCCACCCCGAGTTCGCCACCCACCACATGCGCGGCTACGTGCGTGCCCGTGCCGACTGCATCGGCCGCCATGGCGGCTGTGCCCGCAGCATCGAGCGCGCGGTCAGCGCCGCACCGCTGGCGCGCCAGCTGCTGCGCCGCTTCGTTCGCCAGGCGCGGCTGTCTTCAGCCCAGCCGGCGGCAAAACAGGGATAATCGGCGGCACGGGCAAGCGCCCGGCCCCCTCCTGTCCTTCCCGGATGTCCATGAAAGAGATTCGCAAGCTGCCGGCCTCGGCGGGCGCCCAGTGGTTGCTGGATACGTTCTCGCTGTATCGGCGTGCGCCGCTGCAGCTGGCCCGGATCGGTCTGACCTGGCTGCTGGTGAGCTGGGTGGTCACCCTGTTGTCGACGCTGATTCCCGGCGCTGCCGGCATGGCCGTGCAGCTGATGACCCTGGCCATCTCGCCGATCATGTTCGGCGGCATGCTGTACGCCGTGGGTGAGATCGACGAAGGTCGCCCGGGCCTGGCCTCGCACCTGCTGCAGCCGATCCGCGACCACCGCGTCAGCCACCTGCTGGTGCCGCTGGCGATCCAGGTGCTGGCGGTGCTGCTGCTGGGCGCGCTGCTCTTCCTGATGATCGGCCGCGAAGGCTTCACCGCCTTCAGCGAGGTCATGACCAAGATGGAAGAGATCAGCCGCAGTGGCCAGCAGATCAAGCCGGACGATGCCGCGGCGCTGGTGGCCAACCTGCCGGCCAAGCGCATCGCACTGTGGATGCTGCTGGTGTTCCTGAGCGCGGTCGCACTGTCGCTGGCAATGTTCACCCAGCCGGCGCTGGTGGTGTTCGACAAGCAGAGCGGCATGCACGCGCTGCGCCTGAGCCTGCAGGGCTGCATCGAGAACATCGGCGCGATGATCGTGTTCGCCGTGCTCGGCCTGATCGCCGCGTTCTGCATCTACATCCTGTTCGTGATCGTGATCCAGATCGCGATGCTGATCGGCGGCCCGCTGGCCGCCGCCTTCATCGCCCAGCTGGTGCTGACCACGGTGCTGATGCCGCTGTATGTCGGCGCGGTCTACGCCGCGTGGAAGCAGATGTTCGTGCACCGTGGCAGCCGCGCCGCACCGCCGATCCCGACCACGCCGACCTCGAGCGACATCTTCCACGCCTGATGAAAAAAGGGGACGGAGGGGATTAAGTCGTTAGCTGCACACACTGGGCATAAACGACTTAATCCCCTCCGTCCCCTTTTTTCTTTCAGGCGGCGGGCTTCTTGACTGCCGACGACGGCACCAGCCAGCGTGCGGCGTGGATGCCCAGCTCATAGAGCAGGCACATCGGGATCGCCAGCATCAGCTGCGAAACCACGTCCGGCGGGGTCAGCACCGCCGCCAGCACGAAGATGCCGACGATCGCGTAGCCGCGGCCTTCCTTGAACTGCTGCGGCGTCACCCAGCCCAGCAGCACCAGGATCACCATCGCCACCGGCAGTTCGAAGCTGCCGCCGAAGGCGAAGAAGATCGCCAGCACGAAATCCAGGTAGGCATTTGCATCCGGGGTGATCGCAATCACGTCCGGGCTGAAGGTGGTGAGGAAGTGGAACACCGCCGGCAGCACCAGGAAGTAGGCAAAGGCACAGCCGGTGTAGAACAGCAGCACCGAGGACACCAGCAGCGGCACCGCCAGGCGCTTCTCGCGCGCATACAGGCCGGGCGCGACGAAGGCCCACAGCTGGTACAGCAGCCACGGCACCGCCACGAACAGGGCAACGAAGAAGGTCAGCTTCAACGGCGCGAAGAAGGCGCCGGCCGGATTGGTGGCAATCATCGTCTGCCCGTTCGGCAGCTGCGAGACCAGCGGCTCGGCCAACGCGTTGTACAGCTTCTGGGTGAACGGCAGCAGCGCCAGCAGCACCACGCCCAGGCCCAGCAATGCGCGCACCAGGCGGCCGCGCAGTTCCACCAGATGTTCGACCAGCGAGCTCTCGCCGAAATCCTGTTCACTCATGGCTGGCGCTCCGTGCGCGGCGGCGGCGGCGCACCGGCTTCAGGGGGTGTCGCCGGCGTCGGCTCGGGAGCGACGCCCTCCTGTACCGGTGCATCGGCACGGGTCAGGCCGCTCATATGCGGCGGCAGATCCGCAGGCGCCGGTGCGCGTACCTCCTGCGCCAGCGTATCGCCCTGCTGCTGCGCCTCCTGCGCTTCGCGACGGATCGCTTCGCCGCTGGCACGCAGCTGGTTCTCGGTGTCCTGCATGCCCTGGCGAACGTCCTGCATCTGCCGCTTGATCTCCTCGGCCTGCAGTTCGCGCTCCAGTTCCTGTTTCACCGAATCCCATTGATTGCGGGCGCGACGCACCCACAGGCCGGCAAAGCGGGCCGCCTTGGGCAGGCGCTCGGGACCGAGCACCACCAGGGCGACCACGGCGATCACCAGCAGTTCGCTGAAGCCGATATCAAACACCGCGACCGCTCCGGATCAGCGAGGGGTGCGGTCGTGCTCGTCCTGCGCGGTGCGCGAGGCGTCCTGGCTGCGCGACTCGTCGCCCAGCTGCGCGTTCGGCTTGTCGTCGTCGCGCATGCCCTTCTTGAATTCCTTGACCGCCGAACCGAGGTCCTTGGCGCCACTGGTCAGGCGCTTGGTGCCGAACACCAGCAGGACGATGGCCAGCACGACCAACCAATGCCAGATGCTGAAACTGCCCATAAAGACGCTCGTTACGTTAGTGATCAGGCTGTCGAGCATAGCGCACCGGCTGTTAGCCGGCGCGCGTGACGAAAGTCAGTTTCCGCCCAGCGTTTCCGTGCGGATTTCGCCGTCGTTGACCGGCTGGAAGCCCTGCTGCTGCGGCGGCGGGTTCTGCGGAACGTTCTGCAGCGGCGCGGTGGTGGCTTCGGCCGGGGCCGCCGGTGCTGCCTGAACAGGCGCAGGCACAGGGGCGGCAGCCGGGGCCGGCGCCGGGCGCGGCGCATTGCCACCGTTGCCGTTGCGGTTGTTGCGGGCGGCGTAGGTGGCCTCTTCCAGACGATCACGGAAGGCGACCACGTCCATCGACGGCGAACCGACGGCGCGACCTTCGAAGATCATGCGCGGCGTGGTGTTGCTGCCGTAGGCGTCAAGGTTGGCGGCATCGTCGATCTGCAGCACCGCGCCATCCAGCGCAACACCGGCGAACAGGCCGCGCGCGCGCGACCACGACCAGATCTCGGCCTTCAGCTGGCCGTCGGTGGCGGCGGCGGCATTGCGGCCGACCGGACCGGCGGCAACGCCGGCATCGGCGCCAAGCGTGAACTTGCCATTGACCAGGTTGTCCAGGCTGCGGTCGTTGCGGAACACCAGCACTACGTCGGAAGACTGGACGCCGGCCTGGAAGCCGATGCTGCCACCGGTCAGCTTGACGAATACCGGGCTGGACCAGGCGCCATTGGGCATGCGCACCGACATCAGCCCGTGGCCGCGACGACCGCCAATGACCAGGCCGGCCTTGATCGTGTCGGGAATGACGATGACCGCGCGGCCTTCGTCGAGCAACTTGTCCGGAATTCCCTGTTCAGGGATTTCCTGGATCTCCGCCAGCACCCGCACGGCATTGCGGGCGCGCTGGTCTTCCTGCGGTCCGGCCATGGCCTGGCTGGACAGCAGGCTGGCGGCGATCAGCAGGGCTTGGATCGGGCGACGCATGGCAGGCTCCAGAAGTCAGTCCATAGGAAGATATAGCAAGTGACTGAAATTAGTAGTGTTGTCATGAATCCCCAATGAGCGTTCCCTGCTCACATAGATGCGCGCTATGCCAGCAATCCGAACCCTGCATCCCGGCGCGGCACCGGATCGGCGACAATGCACCCCATGCTCGACGCACCCGATACCGCCGTGCTGGCGGTCAACCTAGGCACGCCCGATACGCCGACGGCCCCCGCCGTACGCCGTTACCTGGCCGAATTCCTGTCCGACCGCCGCGTGGTCGCGATCCCGCCACTGCTGTGGCAGCCGCTGCTGCGCGGACTGATCCTGCCGCTGCGCAGCAGTCGTTCGGCGGCCAAGTACGCCCAGGTCTGGCTGCCGGATGGCTCACCGCTGATGGTCCATACCCGGCAGCTGGCGCAGGCGATGCAGGCCCTGCTGCCAACCCTGAAAGTGCGCCACGCAATGCGCTATGGCGAACCGGCCCTGGCCCACGAGCTCGACCGCCTCGCCGCCGAAGGCGCACGCCGCATCGTGGTGCTGCCGCTGTACCCGCAGTACTCCACCACCACCACCGCCTCGGTCGAGGACCGCGTCGACGCCTGGCAGCGGCGCAACCCGGGCGTGACCGTCAGTCTGGTACGCGACTACTCGGTCGACCCGGGCTGGGTCGAGGCCGTTGCCGGCTCGATCCGCCGCTACTGGGAACAGCACGGCCGCAGCCAGAAACTGATGTTCTCCTTCCACGGCATCCCGCAGCGCCTGGCCGACGCGGGTGATCCGTATCCGCAGCGCTGCGAGGCCAGCGCGCAGGCCATCGCCAACGCGCTGGGCCTGGGCAAGGACGACTGGCAGATGGGTTACCAGTCGCGCTTCGGCCGCGAGCGCTGGCTGCAGCCTTACGCTGAGCCGAGCCTGTGGGCGTTGGCCGAATCCGGTGTGAAGCAGATCGACGTGGTCTGCCCCGGCTTCGCCACCGATTGCCTGGAAACGCTGGAAGAAGTCGCGATGGGCTTCACCGAAACGCTGGCCGAACGTGGCGCGACGATGCGCTACATCCCCTGCCTCAATGCCGAACCGGAACACGCGCGCGCCCTGGCACGACTGGCCGTGGCCTCGCTGGCATGAGTCTGCAACCCTTTGAACTCGAGGTGGGCGGCACCCGCGTCGCCGGCCTGCGCAACAGCGGCGACGGCCCGCGCGTGCTGGCCCTGCATGGCTGGCTCGACAATGCCGCCAGCTTCGTGCCGCTGGCGCCGCACCTGGCGTCGCTGCAGCTGGTGGCGATCGACCTGCCCGGCCATGGCCACAGCGCGCACCTGCCGGCCGGTGCCAGCTACACCACGGCGGCCGCGATCTGCCACGTGCTTGATGTGGCCGACGCCCTGGGCTGGGACCGCTTCAGCCTGCTCGGCCATTCGATGGGCGCCGGCATCGCCAGCCTCACCGCCTCGGTCAGCGACCGCGTCGAGCGCCTGGTGGCGATCGAAGCTCTCGGCGGCCTGCGCGGCCCCGAAGAAGAGACCGCCCATCGCCTGCGCGAGCACGTGAACGCAACCCGTGCGTTGGCGCGCAAGCAGCTGCGCGTGTTCCCCGACCTGGCCGCGCCGATCCGCGCACGGATGATGACCAACCAGCTCAGCGAACCGTGCGCACGACTGCTGGTCGAGCGCGGCGTGGAACCGGTCGAAGGCGGGTATCGCTGGTGCAGCGATCCGCGCCTGATGCTGCCCACCGCGATCCGCCTCAGCGAGGGCCAGATCGACAACCTGCTGCAGGCCATCGCCTGCCCGACACAGGTGATCTATGCCACGCCGGCGCAGTCGTATTATCCCGAGCCGATGCGCAGCGATCGCCTGCAGCACCTGCGGGATGGCCGGCTGGCAGTGTTTCCCGGCAACCATCACCTGCACATGGAAGATCCGGAACAGATCGCAGGCGTGATCCTGCACTTCTTCAGCAACGACAACGCCGGCTGAGCGCAGGCGTCCGCGCGCTTCACTCCGCGCGTTTGCGGCCGATACATCAGTTGTGGGCCCCTGCGCCCGCTGCACGCGGGCCCGGTCGGTCCTGCGGCATGTGTCTGGTTCTGCAAGGAAGTCCGCATGCCCGCTCTGCTGCACCGTCACCCACAGGATGTGGCCGCGGTGTCCCGTCTCCGCGTCGCTGATCGCGCCGCATCCCTCGAATTCCCGGCACCCGCCCTCGTCACGCCCTGCTGCGTGCGTTGCGGCGTGCTCGTTGTCGTCTGCTGACCCAGGAGCCTCCGATGTCCATTGCATCCGCCCGTCCCCCCGATACCGCCCGCCTGTCGCACCTGCAACAGCTCGCCCGCGGTGCTGACCGCCGCCTGCTGACCGGCAGCGCGGCACTGGCCGTGACCGGGCTGGTGCTGGCCCTGCGCGGTCCGCACGGTGTGGCCGCCGCGTTGGCCGCGGGCGCTGTGCTGCCCGCCTTGTGGCTGGCCGGTCCGCTGGCAGGCCGCGGCATCGCCCGCAACGCCCTGGCAATCCTGGTGGCGCTGCAGCTGGCCCTGTTGTCCGCGATCACCGGCCTGTCGCCGGCGTTGCCGATCGCCCTGCTGCTGGGCGTGCTGCTGGACCATCGCGATCGTCTGCCGGTGTGGCTGGCCGGTAGCATCGGCACGCTTGCACTGCTGGCCCCGCTGCCGGCCGGTGCTGCGGTGGGGCCGGCGCTGCTGCAGGCCGCGATGCTGGCCGGCCTGACCCTGTTCCTTGGCCAGGTCGCACTGCGGCTCCGCCAGCAGACCGAAGCACTCGGCCACGGTCCCCGCCGGCTGGCCGCGCTGGCGCGCGACATCGCCACCGGCGCCGATCTTGGTGCACATGCTGACACCACCGCCTACGCACCGGGTTCGCTGGCCCATGCGCTGGCCGACACCGCACGCCATGTGCAGGCCCAGCGTGGACGCGAAGCGGAGGCACACGCCGAGAACGCGCAGATCCGCCAGGCCCTCGATGCCTCGCGCACCGCGATGATGATTGCCGACAACGATCACGTGATCCGCTACGTGAACCGCTCGGTGGTGGCCCTGCTGCGCAACCAGCAGGCAACGTTGCGCCAGGCCTTCCCCGATTTCGATGCCGAGCGCCTGGTCGGTAGCAGCATTCATCGCTTCCACGCCAACCCGGACCGGATCCGCGCCATCCTCAATGGCCTGCAGGTCAGCCACAACGGCAAGGTACAGATCGGCCCGGTGCACTTCGCACAGGTGGTTACTCCGGTCTTCGACGCACAGGGCGTGCGCCTGGGCTTTGCCGTGGAGTGGCATGACCGTACCCATGAGCTCGCCTTGGAGAACGCCGTCGCCGGCATCGTCGCGGCCGCCGCCGCCGGCGACCTCGACCAGCGCCTGCAGGCAACCGAAGGTGCCAGCTTCCTCGATGGCCTCACCGGTGGCATCAACCAGCTGCTGGATACGTTGGGCAGTACGGTTGACGAGGTGCGGCAGATGCTCTCGGCGCTGGCCAGCGGCGATCTCGATCGACGCATGCATGGCGAGTATCACGGCGCCTTTGCCGCGATCCAGCGCGATGCCAACGCCACCGCCGGCCAGCTGGCGCGCATGGTGGGCCGTATCCAGCAGTGCGCGTCCTCGATCAGCACCGCTGCCAGCGAAATCGCTGCGGGCAATGGCGCGCTGTCCGAGCGCAGCGAGCGCCAGGCAGCGCACCTGCAGGAAACCGCCGCTTCGATGGAAGAGCTGACTGCCACCGTGCGCCAGAACGCTGCCCATGCGCGCGAGGCGAGCCAGCTGGCGATCACCACCCAGAGCGCCGCCAGCGACGGCAACGTCGCCATGCAGCGGGTCGTCGACACCATGCAGGCGATCGAGGGAGCCTCGAAGCGGATCGGCGACATCACTGGCGTGATCGATGGCATCGCCTTCCAGACCAATATCCTCGCGCTCAACGCGGCAGTGGAGGCCGCCCGTGCCGGCGAGCAGGGCCGTGGCTTCGCGGTGGTGGCCAGCGAGGTGCGCGTGCTGGCGCAGCGCTCCGCCGCTGCGGCTCAAGAAATCAAGAAGCTGATCGATGAGGCAGGTCGCCAGGTGGGCGAAGGCGCCCAGCTGGTGGCCGATGCGGGCCAGCGGATGCAGGGCATTGTCGGGGGCGTTGAGAATGTCAGCCACCTGATGCACGAGATCTCGGCGGCCTCGCAGGAGCAGTCGGTCGGCATCGAGCAGATCAACCAGACCGTGGTGCAGATGGACCAGGCGACGCAGCAGAATGCCGCGCTTGTGGAGGAAGCCACCGCGGCCGCACGCGAGCTGCAATTGCAGGCGGGTACGCTTACCGAGGCGGTATCGGTGTTCCGCCAGCAGGAACCGCACGAGGTCTCGCGGGCCGCCTGATCCGGGCCTGCAGTTCCATCCCGGTCAAGACGGCGCCCGCAGGGCGCCGTTTTTTTTGCCTGCTTTTGCGTGATGGGTCAGGAAAGTCCGCTTCCGGACCTGCCGTGAGGAGCGGCCAACCCTGGCTGGCGCCGCATCCACACACGGCGTGGATCTACTGTGCGCCCGCATGCCCTCGGTAGTCGCCAACCTTGGTTGGCGCTGGGGCTGCCCGCGGAGAATATCCACGCATGGCGTGCATCTACCGGCCGGTGTGCAGCTATGGCGGTGCCGGCCGGCGGCCGGCACTACCCGCATGTTCTGCGCACAAAGAAAAACCCCGCTGCGCAAGCAGCGGGGTTTTGGGTATAAACCCTGGCGATGACCTACTCTCGCATGGCTTGAGCCACACTACCATCGGCGCAGCTGCGTTTCACTTCCGAGTTCGGGATGGGATCGGGTGGTTCCACAGCGCTAATTTCACCAGGGAGGCTTT